>NZ_JBFALF010000001.1:0-1050630 GCF_040656115.1 Nonomuraea sp. NPDC050202
GCCCAGCCGGAACCCTCCGACGACCCATCATGACCCGAGTCTGAATCCCGAAACCCCACCTGGCCAGCCCACCAAGATCTTCAGGACATTCCTAGTACGGCCGGTAGCCGCCACCTCGTTCAAGGGACGCGATGCCGGGGTGGCCGCCAAGGTTGCCGTAACGGCTGTAGGTGTACAGGACTCCCGCGATGATGTTGTCCACCGGGTCCAAGATCTTGCCGTGGCCGGGCAGGGAATGCGCGTTGAAGGTCGGCGGGATGGTCTGCATCAGCCCCTGGGAGGGCACGCCGTTCTTGGCGTTGATGTCCCAGTTGTTGATGGCGTTGGGATTGCCGCCGGATTCGTGGTAAATGATCGTCCAGATGCGCTCGACGTCCTTGGGATCGTTCGCGTCCAGGTCGCTGACGTCGATGCCGCGCTCTCGCATGGTGTCCGCCATCTCGGGTGAGCGGATGATGGTGAGCGCCTGCTTGATCCACTCGACGACCTCGGCCTTGGGCGCGGGCGTGCCCGCACCGGGTGAGGTCCCGCCACCTGCGCCCGCGCCGCCACCACTCGCGACTTGCGTCTGGTCGACTGGTGTCCTGGTCCAGATAACCTTCTTGTCGCCTGGATCGAAGTCGGCTCCGCCGGGATCCGGAATGCCGGTGAAGAAGCCGAAACTGGTGCTCTGTCCGGATCCGCCTGCCTTGATATGCCGGCTCAGCGTGTCCCGGGCGGCCACGACCGCATCCTCTGCCGTCTTGACGTGCCCTCTGGCCAGGTCGATGTTGGTGTTCATCAGGCTGGTCATGCTGGCGTTCCCCGCCAGCGCGACCGTCGCGGTGGTCTGGTCGGTGCCGTTCTTCTCCATGTAGTCCTTGATGTGCGCGGTCGCGCTGGTGATCGCCCCCTTGCACAGCGCGTCGACGCTGGCATGAGCGCTCTCCATCGTGTTGGCGATGTTGTCGAGTGTCTGCGCGCAGGCACGCACTGCCGCGTTGAACTCTTCGCCCGCCTTGGGATAGAGGCGTATGTGCCGGTCGAAGGCGTCCGCGGAGTCCCCCTCCCACTTCAGGTCCACGTCGTTGACGTACCTGATGAGGGCGGAGGTGATGTCCGCTGCGCGGAACGAGCATGCTCGCCAGGCGGAAGCGATGTCCCTGATGGCCTGGGGGCGACCGGTCACCTTCTGGAGCAGGCCCGACAGCTCCCCACCCCGCGGTAAGTCGGAGATGTCCACTGGCGTGAGGATGTTCATGCGCCGGAAGCCGTCGCGGCCGTGCGGAGGTTGGTCTCCACATCGTTGAGCGCCCGCTCCACGCTCTCCAGCTTGATCCGTCCGGCATCGATCTCGGCACGAATGGCGGCCCAGGCCGCGTCCATCTTGCCGGTTAGCTCGGTGACGTTGTTCAGCATGCCGAAGAGCGTGGCGTCCGTCCGCTCGTCAGGGACCTTCGACTTACTGTCAGCAACGATGTCGTCGAGCTTGAACTCGTTGGCCGCCGTGCGGACCCGCACTCTGCACTCGTCGAGTGCCTTGTAGGAGACATCCACGATTCCGGTGCTCATCAAGATCGCACTATCCTTCCCTCGGTTCCAGGAATGCCGTCTGGATCAGCCGGTCTCCGGTCTTCCGATCCACGAAGAACCCGCGGCCAGGCGGGAGCTGCTGCGGGCGGACCTTGCCGAACAGCACGCCCTCCTCCCGGTCACCCGACATGATCAGTGCTGGACTCGCCATCTCCTTGAGCCGCTGCACCGCATGGTCGTACATGGCCCGGTTGGCGCCGCCCATCTGGCGGGCCAGGATCAGGTGCAGTCCGATGTCACGCGCCTGGGGCAGCAGCTCCGCCAGCGACTGCAAGGGGCTGTTGGAGGTGGTGGACACCAGGTCGTAGTCGTCCACGACGATATAGAGGTCGGAGCCAGTCCACCAGCTGCGGGCACGAAGTTGTTCAGGGGTGAGGTCGGCGGGCGGAAGGCGCTTGAGCAGGGCGAAACGAACCTCCTCCACCAGTTCGGCGGCAGCCGTGCTCGATGCCGCGTAGCCGATGCGGTGGTCGGTCACTGCGGTGTCCAGCAGTGACCGACGGTAGTCCAGGACGATCATCCTGGCTTCCTTAGGCGTCTTGCGCGCGACGATCCCCTCCATGATCAGCTTCAGCACGTTCGACTTGCCGCACCCGGTGTCGCCGAAGACGATGAAGTGCGGATCGGTCTCGAAGTCGAGCGCGACCGGAGAGAGCGTCGCCTCGTCGATGCCGATCGAGATGCGGTTCTTGCCGGTCTGCTCGGGGCCCGGCAAGGTGGCGGCGGGCAGCAGCGACGGCAGGAGGCGTACAGGCGGAGCGACCGGGCCCTGCCACGAGCTTCTGACAGCCTCCACGAGCGAGCCGAGCCCGTCGGCGAGATCGTCGGCCTTGCGATGCCCGTCGATGCGGGGCAGCGCCGACAGGAAGTGCTTGCCGTCCCTGGTGAGCCCGCGTCCCGGCGTGCTTTCGGGTACCGCCAGCGACGCGTTGCGACTCACCTCGGACTCGTAGGCGTCGCCGAGCTTGAGCTCGATCCTGGTGCCGAACAGGTCGCGGATGCCCGGCCGGAACTCCGACCACTTGTTCGTGGCCGCCATGACATGGATGCCGTAGCCGAGCCCACGCGCCGCCAGATCGGTGATCACCTGTTCCAGGCTCTCGTGCTCCTGCCGGATGGTCAGCCACCCGTCCACCACCAAGAACACATCGCCCCAGCCGTCGCCCTCGATGCTGCCGTCCGCGACCCGCCGGCGGTAGGTCGCGATCGAGTCCACGCCGCGTCCGGCGAAGTCCCGCTCCCGCTGCTGCAGGATCGTCGAGATCTCGGCGATCGTGCGGCGGACCCTCTCGGCGTTCTGCCGGTTGGCCACCCCGCCCACGTGTGGAAGACCCTCCAGCGCCGACAGCGTGCCGCCACCGAAGTCCAGGCAGTAGAACTGCACCTCCTGGGGAGTGTGCAGGAGCGCCATGCTGGTGATCAGCGTGCGCAGTACGGTGCTCTTCCCGCTCTGGGTGCCGCCCGCGATGCCGACATGGCCGGCCGCGCCGGACAGGTTGACCCAGTACGGATCACGGCGCTGCTCGAAGGGCTTGTCGACGACGCCGATGACGGCATGCAACCGCCCTCTGCCGTCCCAGCCCGGTATCGACAGCCCGAGCTCCGGGGTCGACGTCAACGGCGGCAGCAGGTGCGCCAGGGTAGGAGGCTCTCCCAACGGCGGCAGCCAGATGCGGTGCGCGGCCGGGCCGCGTCCTTCCAACCGGCTGACCATGATGTCGAGCAGGCTGGCCTGCGACCCGCTCTCCTCCGCCTCTGCCGGCGCCTGCGGCTGGGGCTTCTCGGCAACGGGCAACGGTGTGGGGTCCGGCCGGAACACGACGATCTCCCGCGCTGCCGGCTGGCCATCGTCCGCCAGCTGCCTGGCGTCCGGCTGATAGGCGCCGGAGACGTACGCCGCCTTGAACCTGATCATGCTCGTGGTCTCGAACTTGAGATAGCCGTTGCCCGGTGTAGAGGGCAGCTCGTAGGCGTCTGCCACGCCCAGCACCGCCCGGCTCTCCATGGCCGAGAACGTACGCAGGCCGATCCGGTACGACAGATGCGTGTCGAGCCCCCGCAGTCTGCTCTCGTCGAGACGCTGGGAGGCAAGCAACAAATGCACACCGAGCGAACGGCCGAGCCGGCCGATCATCACGAACAGGTCGATGAACTCGGGCTTGCTCGACAGCAACTCGCTGAACTCGTCCAGCACGACGAAAAGCGTGGGCAGCGGCAGCAGGTCGGCGCCCTGCTCCCGGGCACGCTCGTAGTCGCGCAACGAGGCGTAGTTGCCCGCCGACCGCAGGAGCTCCTGCCTGCGCACCATCTCGCCGTGCAGCGCGTCGTGCATGCGGTCGACCAGCGGAAGCTCGTCCTCCAGATTGGTGATGACAGCCGAGACATGCGGAAGGGACTCCAGGCCGAGGAAGGTCGCACCGCCCTTGAAGTCGACCAGGACGAAGTTGAGGATCTCCGAGGAGTGTGTGACGGCCAGTCCGAGCACCAGCGTGCGAAGCAACTCCGACTTGCCGGAGCCGGTGGCTCCGATCAGCAGGCCGTGCGGACCCATGCCGCCCTGCGCCGACTCCTTGATGTCGAGCTCGACCATGCGGCCGTCCGCGCCGAGTCCGATGGGCACGCGAAGCCTGTTGCGGCCGGCCCGAGGCCGCCAGGTAACGTTCGGGTCCACCCTGCGGGGGTCGCTGATGCCCAGCAGGTCGGTGAGCGTCGTGTTGATCGCCAACACGTCCTCGCCGTCGCCGCCGCTCGTGGAAGAGGCCCGGAGCGGAGACAACTGCCTCGCCAGCCCTTCCATCCAGACGAATGCGAGCTTGTCCGGCGTGCCGAGCCGGGTCTTGCGCTCCTTGCCGGCGTGGTCGAGCTTGACCATGTACAGGCCGTCCTCCTGGAGGTCCAGCCGCAGCGTGTTGCTCTCCTCCACCGCGCCGGTGGTGTCGGTCAGATCGATGACGGTCACGCCCTGAATGGCGTCGCTGCCGAGCTGCGAGTCGTGCGGCATGTGCCCGCCGTCCACGATCACCACATGGTACGGCAGCGAGTCCGCGGGCGAGCCGGGCTGGAACCTCGGCCGCTCCCTGAGCTCACTGCCGACGAGCTGGTCCAGCTCGCCGAGATTGTCGGCCATCAGGCGGACGTTCCCGGACGCGTCCAAGGCGTCAGGGTGCAGGGCGTGGGGGAGCCATTTGGCCCACTCCCAGTGGGGCATGCGTTCCTCGCTGGCACAGATCATGATCCGCATGTCGTCGGGGGAGTGGAAAACGGTGAGCTGGGCGATCATGGCACGTACGAGATCGCGGACCGCCATGAGGTCGCCGGTGAGCCGGATCCGGGCGAAGGAAGCGAGCGCGACCGACACCGGAAGCCGGGAGACGGTCGAGTGGGCCCGCATGAATCTCCGCAGCGCACCGGCCGACAGCGCGTCCAGGTCCTCCACGGGTTTGGAATCCGGAGGAAAAAGCTGGATCGCCAGCTTCTGCACGCCGGTGCCGAGCCGGATCGTGCCGAAGTCCTCGTCGCGAGGACGGCGCTCCCACAAGCGGGGGCCCATCGCGATCCACCACAGCGAATCCGGCTCAGGGCCGCTCCATTCCAGGGCTTCACGCTGCTGCTTGGCCGCGCGCTGGGCCCTTCTCCGGACCTGACCGAGATAGCGGAAGTAGTCGCGGCGAGCGCCGTTCAGCCGGTATTTGCGCTCGCCGGCCTGGCGGCCCATCTGGCTGATGGTCATGCCGACCATGGAGACGGCGAATAGGCCGCTCGCCACGTACATGATCGGGTTGGAGTTGCCGCCCGTGGTGAACATGAGCGCCATCGCCGCAGCCCCCGCCACCATGGGCAGGTACGTCAGTACTAACATGAAGCCTTGGCCCTGGACCTCGGGAATCTCCGGCGGAGACTCGAGCATCACTTCTCCGCGAGGTGGCGTGGGGCCGGGACGGCGCTCGGGGCGCCGGACAACCACTTTGCTCACGCGACGTTCTTATCAGAAGTGACCCGCTATCTTCCGGGTTGTCCGTGATCTTCATGAGACGGAGTGGACCGTGGAATCGATGGTTCAGCAGCCGCCTCTGCCTCCGGCAGAAGGCCTGAAGAACTCCTCACCGACACACTCAGGGCCGATCCAGCAGGGCGCACTCGCACAGATGCCGCTCCCGCTGCCGGTGCTCTGCAATGTCACGATCGTGGGCCCCAGCCGAAAAGTCGATCTGACGCTGCCGGCCGACATACCGCTGCCGCATGTCCTGCCAGGGTTACTGCGCATGCTGGGTGAAGTGGGCGGGGACGCCGCTTCATCACCGGGATGGGTGCTGCAGCGGCTCGGCGGTGCTCCGCTCGACCTGGAACAGAGCCTCAGCACCCTCGGCGTGCTCGACGCCGAGGTCCTCTACCTCCGCCCGCGCGAGTCGATCCTGCCGCCCGCGATCTTCGATGACGTTGCCGACGTCGTCGCCACAGGTGTACGCGCGGGGACGGGCAAGTGGACCCCGGCACACACCAGCACGCTCGCCGCGGCCGGCGCCGCAGGCGTGCTCGTCCTCGGCGCCGCCGGACTTGCCATGGCGGGCCTGCCTCCGCTGATCGGTACGACGGTCTTCGCCGTGCTCGCGTTGCTGCTGGTCATCGCGGGCACCGTGGTGGCGCGCGCCCTGGGCGACGCCACCGCCGGCGCGCTGCTCGGCCATGCGGCCCTGCCGTACGGCTTCCTGGCGGGGCTGTTCGTTCCCGCAGGCAACGGGAGCCTCGCCGGGATCGGCGCCCCTCATCTGCTCGCCGCGCTCGCTTGCACGGCGCTCGTCGCGGCCGTCGCGGGGATGATGATTGCGTACGGACTGTCCGGCTTTCTCGGCATGTCCATCGCCGCGTCGTGCGGTGCGATCGGCGCGGCCGTGGTCATGGTGACAGGAGCCGCACCGGCCGGGGTGGCGGCCGCGGCCATCGCCGTGTTGCTGGCCCTCACCCCGCTGGTGCCGGCACTGTCGTTCCGGCTGGCCGGGGTGCCGCTGCCGGCCATGCCCACCACGGCCGAAGAGTTGCGCGCCGACAATCAGCGGCTCGACGCGGTGGCGATCCAGGAGCGCACGGTGATCGCGCAGCGCTACGCCACCGGACTCATCGCCGCCGTCGCGCTCGCCGCGCTCGCAGCTCAGGCGCTTCTGGTGCTGCACGACGGGCTGATCGCTTACATCATGGCCTGCACGCTCTCGCTGACGCTCGTCATGCGCGCCCGCGTCTTCTCCGGCCGTGGCCAGCGGATCTGGCTGGCGGGCTCCGGCATGGCAGGGCTGGCGATGCTGGCGTTCACCTTCGGTTCCAAGGGCGGGATTGTCGGCGTGCTCGCCGTGGCGATCTGCGTGCTGTGGACGTCCCTGCTCATGGTGGGCATCGGCAGAAGTTTGGCCGCAGGCAATCCATCGCCGTTCTGGGGCAGGGCCGGCGACATCCTGGACGTATTGCTGATCGTCGAATTGTTCCCACTCGCGGCCGGAGTGCTCGAAATCTACACCTGGATGCGCGGGCTTTCGGGTTGATACGTTGCTTGCCCGATTCGGCTGAGGAGTGAGAGCTGTGCAGGAATTCGGAGATTTCGCGAACATCGACATCGACAAGCTGCTCAGGGACGCCGGCGAACAACTCGTACGCATGGAACAGCTGCAGAAGGACCTGGACTCCTACGTCGGCCGGGGACAGGATGAGAACGGGCTGGTGGTCGTCGAGTGCAGCCAGCTGGGAGTCGAGGAGCTGCACCTACACCCCAAGGCCATGCGCATGGCCTCTGTGGAGCTCGCCGGGCTCATCAAGGCAGCCGTGAACGAGGCGGCCCGCGACCTGCAGAAACAGATGGAGGAGGGACTGAGCGCGGCCTTCGGCGACTCCGAGAACAACCCCATGAAGTTCGTCAACGATCCGGACGCGGCCCTGAAGCAGATCAAGGCCGCTGAGGCCGCCTACAACCGGACACACGAGGACGTGATGGGCGAGCTCAACCGCATCCGGCAGCAGTTGCAGCTCTGAGTTCGAGCTCGTCGGTATTTCTCACTGCGACGATCCTTTCAGCGGGCGCGGGGCGCTCCCATTTCGATAGTTGGCGCACAGCGCAGGCTCTGTTGGCGACCGGTGCAGAAAATGCCGGGCCAATCCAGAAACAGTGATCAGCGAGGCATCGGCTGAATAACATGCGACTGATGTTGTTTCGCGGGGGAGCCCAACCCATCCACGTCGACCGGTTGACCGCCCCATGAAACAAGCCATGTCTGCTTGGAGGTCCAGTGTCACTGTACGGAGCAAGCCCGACGCAGCTGACCAACGCTGCGGGGTACTGCCAGGACACCGCGCAGTACATCGAAGGCATGCGTCAACGGGTTCAGAGGATCAAAGGCGATCTGACCACCCAGGACTGGCGGGGCGGCGCGGCCGAGAAGTTCAGCAAGGCGCTCGACCAGTGGGATCTTGAGTTCAAGGCCGTGATCAAGATCCTCGAAGACATCCATGACCGGCTCAACATCGGCGCCGGCGTCTACCGGAACGCCGCCGACCAGAACATGGAACTGTCCGGGTCCTTGACCAGGGACGGGGCTGGCCGGATCGACGCAGTGATCAACAACAAATAGCCGACCGACGCAACGGAGATCGCAGTGACCGTTCCCGATGATCACACATACGTCAAGTTCGGCAGCATGGCGCAGGCCTACGACGCCCTCAAGCAGGTCGTGGGCGAACTCGACAAAGCCACAGACGATCTGTTCGCCGACATCAAGAGGGAACTCGGCGCCAGCTGGGAAGGGGCGGCGGAGCAGTTCTTTAACGCCAAGAAGGACCAGTGGAATGCGCATGAGCAGGCGATGGGCAGACAACTGTTCGAGGCGGCCAGATCCGTTGACGTCGCTCGAGGCAACTACGAGGCCGCAGAGCGGCGCAACATCGCCATCTGGACGGATTGACCACCGTCGTTCGCTACTTTCTCCTCGGTCACCGCGGTGACGCGGTGACCGAGACGACGCTTCTACAGGGATGAGTGATGGGCAACCCGGATCGTGATGCGAACATCGATCCTCTCCACCTAGATCCGCACACGGCCGAGAAGTTCAAGAGCGACGAGAGGGTTCACGAACCCTCGACCATGCGATCGATCGCCACGGCACTGTCGCAGAATCTGCAGTCCTTGGAGAGGACAGGCATCCCCGGACCCACCTTGGCCGAGGTCCAGATCGGCTCCACACAGTTCGGCGAGTGGACGGACGCCAAGATCTTCGGCGCGACCGCAGGCAAGGACAGCGCAGGACAGAAGCTTGGACGAGTCCACGCCGAGTTCGTCAAGGCATACAAGAACGTCATCGCAGCCATCGAAGCCAGTGCCGGCAACCACGCCGAGGCGGATGCGCGAAACGAGAGCGCTTGATCATGGCTGACAGCGGTACGAAACGCGAGACGCTCACCATCTGGGGTGACCAGGCACCCACAGGCCAGACGGAGAACCATCCGAAAGCGGAGATACGCCGGCTGCTGGGGACGTCTCAGCAGGAACTCATCAAAGGGGCGGGATCCGCCTACATCGGCGCGGCGGAGGCGGTCATCAACGCAGTCGTCGGAATCGAGGATCACGCCGGCAAGATCCTCACCATCTGGCAAGGCCCGGACGCCGACAAGGCCCGCGTCGCGCTCGAGCTCATGTACGCCACAGGCCGCGAGCTCGGGCAGAAACTCGCGCAGATGGGTCGCAGCCTGGAGACCTACGCGAGTTACATCCCCGTGGCCATCGCTGAGGTCGACGGCATCACGGTGGACAAGAACGACGCGAAAGTCCAAGAGATCGTCAACCACCACATGCGCTTCTACCGGGTCGATCTGGTCGGCATCGAGTCGATCGCCATCGCCGAGGTGGAGAACGGCAAGGCGCAGGAGGCACTGAAAAGGCTCAACGAGAAGATCCGCGACCTCCACCTCGTCTCCGTCCCCTTCGACATCACCTACGAACTGCCGGCTGTGACGATCCCGGCGGCGGCAGGTGCATCGATGACAGTCGAATACCGGAGTCGAAGCGGCACCGCAGGCTCCGCCTCCGGCATCGGTGATGTCGGCCAGGACGAGACCGGCAGCGCAAGCGTCGGCAACTCGCCTGGGACGGGCAAGGGCGTCATCGGCGGCGAGCAGGACGATGACCGGCCGGGTCACGAAGGCAACATCACGCCGGTGACTCAAGCGGGAGGCGCACCCAGCCAGGACCGGCCCGTCCATGAGGACGATTCGGGTGAACACCGACAGTCCGGCGGTCAAGACCGTTCCAGTGGCCAGGAGCAATCCGGCGATCAGGAACAGCCTGGTAGTCCGGGGCAGGCGACCGGCGAGCGCGCGGACACCGAGGCCGCGCCACCGGTGATCGGTGCCCAGGCCACGACCAAGCTCGGCGACGCCGCACCTCAGACGGACCCGGCCCGGACGGAAGCCTCGGCCTACCAGCCCGTGACGCCCACGGCTCCGGCCACCATCGGCGGCACTCCCGGGCATGCGGTTCCCCCAACCGCGACTCCACCCCCGACGGTGGCACCCCCCGGTGTCCCATCGGTGATCGGGTCTCCGAACGCCTCGCCCGTATCCGGCGCGGGCCCCGTGACGGTTCGTGCGGGGAGCACGGTGGGCGCGTCCAGCATGCCGTTCCTGCCGATGATGGGAGGCGGCGCCGCGGCGGGAGACTCGGGCGGCGATCTGGATCGCAACACCTACCTGGCGGAGGACAGGTCGGCCTGGAACAGCGGCCATGAGGTGACGGAGCCGGTCATCGGATGAGCGATCAACAGCCCAGTCAGCAGCCGGGGGCAGCCACTGGCCAGCAGCAGGCCGCGGGCACTGGCCAGCAGCAGGCGATGGCTGCAGGTCAGCAGGTTTTTCCGGTCTACAGCAACATGCCGGTAACCCCCCAGATCTCGCCCCCTTCCTCCGGTCTGTCATTCAAGGAGGGTGGACTCGAGGCGGTCAGTGGTCGGATCGACGGCTCGACCGGGCTCTTTGGCAGCTTGCAAGGCAAGGCCAGTGAGATGGGTGTCCCGTTCCCGAGCTTCGGCGTGATCGGCATGGGAGTCGCCACAGCCCATGACAAGGCGATCGAAGCCCAGTCCTCAGCCCTGGCACGAGGCCGAGAAGCGCTGGAAAGCTGGAAGAGCGCACTTAAGGATGCCGCCGCCAACTACAAGGCGGCTGAGGACCCCCCCACTGACGGTCCGGGCATCACCGGTCCGGGCATCACCGGTCCGGGCATCACCGGTCCGGGCATCACCGGTCCGGGCATCACCGGTCCGGGCATCACCGGTCCGGGCATCACTGGTCCGGGCATCACTGGTCCGGGCATTGAAGGTCCAGGCATTGAAGGTCCGGGTACTGGCGGCCCTGCGAGTGTGGACCAGCCCGGTGTGCCGAAGACGACCCTGCCGGAGGCCCAGCTGCCCGACACGGATCCGATGGGGACCGATCTGCCGAAGACGGACATGCCGGGCACGGACCCACCTCATGTCGACCTGCCGAAGACAGACATGCCCGGAAACAACCTGCCCGGCGTTGCCAACCCCGATATGAAGGTCCCCGACATCGATTCCGTTCTCAACCCGAATCGGAACACCACCGACCTTTCCTCGTTCAACCCCAATACCCCACAACTCAACGGGGTGCCGAGCGCTGACTCGCCAGACGTGAGTACCCGAACGGGCGTCCCTCTCGGTTCGCCGACGGGCAACGGTGTGGTCTCGACCAGCGGTGTAAGAGCGCCTGGTCCCGCCCTTCCTGGCGGCATGGGCAGCGGAATGCCGATGATGCCCATGATGCCCATGAGCGGTGCGGGAAACGGAGCCGACGAGCGCGACCGGGAGCAAGCCGCGTTGTTGTCGGAGGAAGAAGGCGTGTGGGACGACGACGAGGACATCGCCCCCGAAGTCATCGGCAAGGAGTGAGATATGGGCCACGCGGGCGCCGATCCCTTGAGTGCGCATCCAGCGGCAGCGGTCGGCTCAGCGGTTACAGGCGGCTACGACAAGGCCAAGGGAGCTGTCAGTTCTCTGTTCACCTACGAGAACGGCAAATGGCTTTACGGGGCCGCAGCGGCCACCGCAGGTAGCGCCGCGCTCATCATCAAAAGGCCATGGGCTAACTATGTGGTCTTGATGATCGGTGTCATGACCTCTAACCCGGGCGGGATGTCCTCGTCCGGTCACACCTGGCGCACTCTTGATGCCGGCGGATCGACGCATGAACTCCACCAACTTCAAGATGACCTTGCCATGTTGAAGGCTGAGCTCGAGAAGCAGGGCAAGTGGGAAGGTGCGGCCCGCGCGAAATTCGATGAGGCCTACGACACATTCATGGAATCTGTCAAATCGCTCGAATCCACACGAAACGCTACGGGGGAGGCGGTCGATCAGAGTGCGAGACTGTACTACATGGGGGCGAAAGCATTCATGGTCATTGCCGGAGGGATGCTGACGTTCGCGCTGGCCATGCTCGCCATCAACCGCTACTTCCCGCTCGCCTCCGTGGTCGATCATAAAGTCGGGAGGACCACGGTCAACGCGGGAAGGCAGATACTGCTCAAACAAGGTGTCACAGTCGCCGCCCTCGGCTACCTCATGCACCTGGCCATCCAAAGGTCCGAGACCACCGGGAAGCTGTTCCCCCGGGTGTCGGCCATCCCGACCGAACTCAGCTCCTTGAAATCTGGCGGCCTGCCGGAATTCACCGGCGCGGGGCTCAAGTACGACCAGCAGGCCGGCTTCATTCCGCTAGCGGATGATGCGGCGCTGAACGGCGGCCTCGACCAGCTCTGAGACGGGTGCTCCGAACCGCGAGATGACGGCAGCGACTGGCCGAGCTTCTGGACGGCAGGCGCGTGTGTCCCCTCGATCATCGATCCACTGCAAGCTTGGAGGAAGTTGTGGCGCAGTTGGACAGTGGCTGGCAGCTGGACCCGAACTGGCCGGGGCTCGTAGCCGAGCGAGACGCCGTGACGTACAGCGGTGACACGCTGCGGAAGATTGCCGCGGACCTGGAGGAAGCAATGTCGGAGCTGACAGGCTTCAGCCCGAGCGGAACAAGGAGTATCAGCGCCGCGCCACACGGTTCGCTAATCGACCTCCAGATCCATACCGATCTTTCGATGTTCATCAAGGAGCTTGTGCAGGTGGAGAACTGGCCAGGCGGCAGGGCGTTCGCTGAGGCGCTCAAGGCGGGGCACACCGAGATCCTCGATGTTTACGCGCAGGTCAACGGCAAGCTTGAGGTCGCGCTGAAGCTGATCTTAGAAGGCGCGGGCACCTACACGGTCACGAACATGGTGAACGAGGGCTGACACGATGGCTGAGGAACTGAACAAGCCGCACATCATCCGCCCCTACGGGCCGGTCGCGTTCTCCGTGGACGACGACGGCAGAAGCGTCGCCGAGGTCAAGGACAGGTTCCTGCTGCGAATCGACCCAGCGAGTGTCAGCAAGGCCGGCGCCGCCTACGTGGACGCCGCCACAAAACTCGAGAAGTTCAACGAAGTGGTGCGGTCCGCCGCTGTAGAGATGGCGAAGGTGTGGGAGGGGCCGGCATCGGTCACTGCGCAGCAGGCGCTTCGCACCTTGCACGCCACCATTCGTGAGCTCGCGCAGAAGGCCCGGGCGTTCGGCACCCCGCTCATACCTCTGGGCGAGCGGTTGCTCGATCATCAGGAGTTCGTCCAGAGCAACTCGTCGGCATGGAGTAATAACTCCTACACTTACAACGACAGCATCCCCGGATGGTACAAGACCATGGACAAGGGGTGGGAGTACGGCTCTCAGGACGAACTGGCGGGTCAGCATCTTCGCCTGCTGAACAACGATCTCGCCAAAACCTATGAGCAGTTCCCGACCTACGTCTACAAAGCGCTTCCCGATATCAAGGACCCGCAATACGCGCCACCCAAGATCGAGCTGGATGATGATCCCCACGAGTACCACGTCGACCCAGCGGTCCTCCGTCCGCCGGGTGGCGAACTGAAGGGCCCGGGAATCGACGTCGGCGGCGTGACTCCGACGATCGACGGCGGGCCTGCCGGCCCTCCCGATGGCGGCATCGATGCACCTGGCGCGTTCGACCCTGATGGCGCGTTCCCCGATCGCGGCTCCGAGGACGGCGGCGTGGACGGCGGCGTTGGCGCTGACGGCCGCTATCCTGACGGCACGTACCCCGTTGGTGCCCCCCTGAACAACGATGGAACGAACGGCAGCAAGTCGGTCTCTGCGGGCCCTAATGTCGCCAATCCGAATTTAGCTGTTGAAAACCCCCGAATTCCAGATATGGCAGGCCAAGACCCTTCGGACTCGCGCACCAATTTGCAGGACTACCAACGCCCGGTGACCTGGGATCCGAATGCTGTCACCTCATTGCCGAACGGCAGCTTGCCCAACTCTCACACGGGTGTCGGTACCGGGCCGGGGACGGGCATGGGCGGCAACCTCATGGCCGGCCCGGCCGGCCTTGGGCGCAACGCCAGGTCTGCCTCTGCCGCCGGCATGCCGTTCCTGCCGATGGCCGGAGCCGGAGCAGGAGCGGGCGCGAACGAGCCGAAGGACAAGGAGAACAGCACCTGGCTCCACGAGGATGACGACGTCTGGGGCGCCGACACGGATGGTGCCGTCTCCGACAAGATCGGTTGATCGGAGAAGGGCGCCGAACCGCTGTGGCTGGGCGCGCCTTTGCGGCGCACCGCGGTTGCTCCGTGAGTGCGCCTGCATCAGAGATCTGCTGGGCGGGTCCGGCATCCGCGCTACGGCGCGCGCAGGCGTGTACTCGGCTCATCCGTCTTCGTCGAAGAACTCCTTCTCGTATGCCTCCAGCGCGGATTCCCGCGAATGATAAGAGGCGAAATCGATGGTACGGCCGCTTTCCCGTAGAACCAACAGCGGGCCGACCCCCATCAGAACGTCTGCCGCGTCACCGGTGCGTAGATATGCGGGCGTGGTGAAGACGAACAGCCATCCGTACGGCTTCTCGATCGTTCCGGCGGTATTAATGACGATCGCCTCCTCCCCGTCGCCGGGCAGCAGTTCGCCGACGAACTCGCGGGCGATTCGTTCGGCCTCGTCTTTGTGGATCATTTCAGCCCTGCCCTGCTACGCCGTCCGATAGACAGTATATTCAGTGCATCCTATGACATGCATATTGGCCGACTCCAGCTTTCTGGATTGACCGTCCAAATAGAATAGCCGGCCGTCTATGTTGACAATGTTGTAGGCGTGCCCGGCGCCGAAGGCCCGGCTGACCGACACCAATCCACGCGATCCCGGGTTCCGGCGGATGAGCTCCTCCACCTCATGAAGCGTGGTGGCCGTGAGTGAACCTATCTGCTGGATGGCGCGACTGCTGTACACCCCTGCGGTTCGGATACTCAAGTTTCCTATCAGTCCAGCCACGGCGGGTCGGCCGCTCAGAATATCGTCGACCGCAAGGGCCACTTCGGCGCAGTTGTCCTTGCGGTCGAGGGGGTTGATGTACGGCAGCAGGCTCCGAACCTCGTCGAGACGGAGCGCCCGCCCACCGGCCTCCTCGAGGATCCGGCTGATCCTACGGTAGGCGTCCTGCATCAGCTCTTCTTCGGTCTCCGTCAACTGCCGATGCCATGGAAGCAAACCCAATCCGCGAGGACGCAACTCGGAGAGCAGCAGATGATTGTTGCTCGCCTCGCCGGCCAGAGCACGAATGGATGGGTGCATGCCTGCCGCCGGCAGCGCGGGAGCGAGCCAGGCCCGGAGCTGCTGCGCGGCGGCGGCCGAGGTGTCGGCCGGCGGGAACATCTGCAGGTCTCCGGGTGCCGGGCCGGCATTGCTCACGTAGAGATTGCCCAGCGGAGTGGTCTCGAACGGGGCGCCGGCTGCCAGCACGATCCGGTTGGTGTACCGGGCGAGGTCCTGGGCGAAGGTCGTGGTTCCGTCGTGAGGGCCGGTGAGCAGGATCGCGGCGTCGGGCGGCAGTCTGGGAGAGTTCAGCAGCATCGCCGCGATCACCTCTGCCGAAACAGGACGGCCGCCGACCATCATTCCCTGCTCGGAGTAGCGGCCCTCGACCACGAAGGCGCCGCCTGCAGGACGTGGATCGAGGCGTGTGTCGTGGTCCAGGCCGCTGTCGACGTGTACCCCCGCCCGCGTGTCACTGACCGCGTCGTGCAGAGTGGGCGCCAGGGCGTCTGCCATGTCGGGGGTGAGCGCGGTCGTCGGTGTGACCACGGGTTGCGTGCCGCGATGAGCCGTGTTCTGGGTGAGGAAGTAGTGCGTCTCGCCGTCGTCGGTGTGCAGCATCGCCGTCACGGTGAAGAGGGTGCCTGCTCTGAACGCGGCGTGATGTGACTTGCCCGACAGGTCGCCGACCGGCACGTAGCCGGAGGCCAGGATGGTCACTCTGACGCTGTGGGAGGTCTCGGCCAGCAGGGCGACGTCGTCGACGCCGTCGAGCAGGGTGTCCGCGGCGAACCCTTCGCCGGGCCGGATGTCGTGGCGGATCAGCTGACGGGGTACCCGGATGGCATACACATATCCTCCGGCGCTCGGCAGTTCCGCGAGCTCGGCATCGGCACGGGAGATCACATCCATCAGTTCCCGGGTGTCGTCGGCCCAGTGCAGTGCTCTTGCCTGTACCAGGCGGCTGTGCACCTGCGCCAGGTGGTCGTTCTGCAGCAGGCCACGCAGGACCGGGCCGGACGGCGGCCGCCACGCGGGGACGCGATACTCCGCGGTGGTGGCGAGGGTCTCGGAGAGTGCAAGTGGGATCAGCCGGGTGTCGTCGGTGCCGGTGAACCTGCTCAGGGTGTTCAGCATCCGTTCGTAGTGGTCACGGAGGCCCAGCCGGTCGAAGACGCCGCGAAGCGCTTCGAACCGGGCGGTGAGGTCGGCGACGTCACGGGCTGCCAGCACCGGCGCGCCGGCTCGGAAGTCGTAGTCGAAGGCTTCGCCGAACTGGACCAGCAGGGGGTTGGCGTCGAGCAGCCGTCGCAGTGTCGCGCGGTCCAGCGGCCGGTCGTGGCTCAGCAGGGCGTACAGGGCTCGGGTGGCCAGGCGGGCCTGCGCCTCGGCGGTGGGCTCCGGAGCGGCCACGATCTCCTCGAAGAGGACGAACGGAGTGGACCGATAGGAGCCTGGCATGCCATCAGCGACCTCTCGGGCCTCTTCCAGCCTGGCTTCGTAATCGTCCGCTGCCTCGCGGCTGAGAAACTCGTGGCGCAGCGCCCGCCGGCCGTCGACGAAGACCACCTCGGTGGCGCGGCCGGACGTGCCGATCACCTGGGCGATGCCGGTGGCCAGGCTCACCCGCAGGTCGTTGCTGCCGTAAGTGCGCCACACGCCTCCGGTTTCCTCGTCGATGTGGACCGCCGGGCCTTCGAGACCGAGCGCCTGCCTGACGAGTGCGCGGACGAGTACCTGTGCGGTCATGGCGAGGGGGATCTGGAGAGCCTGTGACCCGTCGGCGAAGGTGAGCACCCGGCCCAGTGCCGTGTCCCGCTTCTCCAGAACCCCGTGCCGGATGTTGTTGCGGAGACGGTGGGCAGCGTTGATGATCTCGCCCTGGGGAGCCGGCCAGATATCCAATGCGGATGGCGGGTGTTCGTCCATGACCCTGAGCCGGTCCAGGTGACCGAGGTGCAGGAGTTGACCCGGCGCGGCGGTTACCACGCTCTGCCCGCCGGCCGCGTTCGGGGCGAGCAGACCTCCGGCCAGGGATTCGTGCCGTGCCATGATCCGGTCGAACTCGGGCAGCAGGCCCAGCTCGGCGAACTCCGGGCGCAGGTCCTCCAGCATGGTCCTCAGCGTCTGGACGTCCAGCGGGGACAGTGGGTTGCTCAGCCACGTGCGTTCGCCGGAGGCGTCTTCGCGCAGGAACAGCTCCAGGATGGGAGTGCTGCTCGGGAGCAGGTGGAAGGCCGGTTCTGTGACGAACGGCGTGGCGTCGGCCACGGCGACCAGGTATCCGGTCAAGACCGCCTCGCGGGTGCCAAGGAAGCCCGAAGAGTCGCTGGTGGGTGCCCAGTCGATCAAGATGTTCCGGTCGCCAGATGCTCTGGCGTTCGCAATCAGCCCGAGGCGGCCGGCCAGCTGAGCCATCAGCAGGTGCAGGTCTCGTTCCCGGCGGGTCGAGTGTTCCAGGAGCAGGGCGGGGGAGTCGTCGTTCAAGGTCACCTTGGAGAGGTTTGCGCCGATCGGTTCTGGTTCGGCCTGGACCTCGGGGGGCGCAGGTTCCGCGGCGTCCATCCCGTTGATCACGTCATCGATGGACTGTGCCGGACGGGTGCGTTCGGCGAGATCGCGCTCGACTGCGGTGATCTCATCGGCGAGTCTCTTGGCAAGTGTGGTGTTGCCCGCGGCTAGGGCGGCTTGGTGCTTACGTTGCAGGAAGCGGAGTTCGTTGCGGCGGCCGGTGACGCATTCGTCGAGGGTGGCCTCTCCCGGTTTGTGCTGGTGCGGGTGTGCTGTTGCGAGCCGGTACTGGATGACGTCGCTGATCTCGTGGAGGACGAGTCGTGCGACCTGGTCTTCGTGGACCCGCGGGGCGAGGGTCATCACGTGCGGGTTGTCGGCGTCCCCGGCGACTCCTTCGACGGTGGTCCTGCCGAGATAGCCGCCTTCGACCGGGCCGACCTCAACGGTGAAGTGCAGCTCGCCCAGTGTCGTGTGCTGGACGACCAGCTTGGTGTCCGATACCCAGGTGATGCCGGTGACAGCGTCGCCAAGGTCTCCAGAGATCACCTCCGCTTCGAAGGATCTTCTGGCTTCGGCCTCGGTGAGCTCGCTTGAGGTGGTCCGGCCGTCGGCGACGAACTCGGAGTCGGGGATCGGCGCGCCATGAGTGAATCCGCTCTCGTCCCCGGCATTTCCTGATGGCTCGCCGGTGATGGTTTCTGCCGCGGCCTCGATCACACGTGCCCAGTTCCTGGCGGCTTCGATCCGATGCGTCAGCGACTCCGCCTCGGCCGTGTCGCCGCTCTGCTGCGCATCGAGCAGTTCATCCTCCAGCTCCGCAACCTCGATCGCGATGCCTTCAAGTAGCCTCGCGGGCCCTGTCTCGCCGGTTCGGGGAGCCACGTATCCCGCGTACCAGGCGAGCTTCTCGATCGCCTGACGATCGGCAGGTGCGGAGGGATGGCGTCCCAGCAGTGGGTTGAGCTGCTCGCGCAACAGGCCACCGTCCGGCATGACGTCCCCCAGCAGCACGTCTGACAGAACCTTCACATTGCCGATCTCGTAGGTGCCCAAGCGTTCCTCGTGGGAGGCGTTGTAGAGCTCCTGTGCCATCAGGACGAACGTGTCTGTACGCTCCAGATGCTGCTGGGTCAGCTGCGGCACGTCCTGGTACAGCGCGGCCATGCGGTGCAGCCGCCTGACGTGATCCAGTAGCGGGCGGCTTCCGGGGGGGAAGTCCTCGAGCAGGCCGCGTACGGTGTCGGACAGATGCGCGTACGGAATGTGCTCCTGGTCGAAGCTCACTCCGGTGGACTTCAGCACGGCCTCTATCACGTGTGCCAGTTCCGCGGCTGCCTCTATGGCGCGTGTCAGGTCGCTCGCCGCCTCGGCGTCGCCCCGATCCAGCGCTTCGTGCAAGGCGCTGCCCAAGCGGCGAAGCTCCTTGATGGCGGCCGTGTGGAGAGTCGCAGCGGTTGCCTCTCGGCTCTGCGGCTCCACGGACGCGGCGAACGTGACGAGGTCCTGGACGAGGCGGTTCCCGACAGGCGTCGAGGCGGGGCGCCGGAGCAAGGAGTTGATCTCCTGATGCAGCAGGTGAAGATCCGGCACCTCGAACGGCCCGAGCAGGTCGAACAAGTTCTTCAGCTGGACAAGGTCGGAGAGGCTGAAGGAGTACTCCGGGCCCGCGTTGTAGAGCTGCTGCGCCGTCCTGACAAGGGTGTCGGTGTACTCGAGATGCTTTGCTAGCAGTGGTGACACGAGGGGGAAGATCCCGGCCATGCGTTCGAGGAGTCTGAGGTGAGCCAGCAGCGGACGATCTCCTGGCGGGAACGCGTCGAGCAGGCTGCGCACGTCGCGGGGAAGGAAAGCACTGGGAAGATACTCAGGATGCGTCCACTCGGCGCCGTCCGCCGGGGCGGCCGGGCGGTGCAGCGGCACCTTCGGCTGGACGGCGCTGTCAGGGACGAGGCCATAGATGTGCTCCACATGGCGATCACGCAGGCTGCTGATCCCGGCAACGGCACGGCCATCCCGGTCGAGTATCGGATCATGCTCCGACCAGAAGAGGAGGGCCGACCCCAGCAGAGTGGCGTCGGCATGGACGCCGCTGGCGCCCAGCCGGTTCCGATCGTCGCCTGCCCACCTGCTCACGTATTCGTCGGACATGCCGAGCAGATGCATCACCTCGTGTGCGAAGACGATCGGCTCCTGCTGCGCGTACCAGCTCAGGTAGTGGATCATGGGGCGCTCGGCATAGTTCCTGAGCTGTTCCAGTGGTGTGCTGATCACCTCGTCATTGCCGTACCAGCGCTGTCTGTCGGCGAAGTCCACAGCGCGGTCACCGGTTCCCGGCCAGAGAAGGACGAGGTTGTCTGGCGGGGCCGAATCTGGGGCTGGGACGAACTCCACCCGCACGTGTAGCTGGGATCCGTCGGGCAGCTCGTGCTGATAGTTGTAGTAGAGGTCGATGCCGTTGAGCAGGCTGGCATGGGCAGTGGCGATCTCGTCAGGGCCGACACCGGGATCGGCGCGATAGAGCACCTGGAGCGTGAATTCGGTGACGGGGCGCATCGAGCCCTGCCAAGGCACAAGCAACCTGCGGACCTCGAGGTGGGCTGCCCCGCTCGGGGGAGTCACCGGTATGGGCGCGGCTGAGTCTCGCAGGTGCTCCCAATGGGGAGCCCATGGCACCTTGCGCGGATCGTAGCTGTTGGCAAGCTGTTCTCCTGGCCAGGTGGCCGGGTTCATGTTGAGCTGGGGCGTACGTGTGGCGTGGGCGAGCTCTGCTGGGTGGGTCGCCTCGTCACCGGCGTTCCCGGGCGTCTCGGCCTCGCCTGGCGGCCCGAAATTGATCAGATGGTCGATGCTGTCCGCTAGTTGCGAGGATCCGGTGCGTTTGGCGAGGTCGCGTTCGACTGCCGCGATCTCTTGGGCGAGCCTGTCGGCGAGTGCGGTGTTGCCTGCTTCCTGGGCGGCTTGGTGCCGGCGTTGCAGGAAGCGGAGTTCGTTGCGGCGGGCGGTGACGCATGCGTCGAGGGTGGCTCGTCCCGGTGTGTGGGTGTGCGCTTTTTCGAGCTGGTGCTGGATGACGTCGCTGATCTCGTGGAGGACGAGTCGTGCGACCTGGTCTTCATGGACTCGGGGGGCGAGGGTCATCTCGAAGAAACGGCTGCCGTCTTGGGCGGTGTGTCTGACCCTGGTCTCGCCGAGATAGCCGCCTTTGACAGGGCCGACTTGCACGGTGAAGTGGAGTTCGCCAAGGGTCTGGTGCTGGACGATCAGCTGGGTGTCCGACAGCCAGGTGATGGCGGTGACGGCGTCGCCGAGGTCTTGCGGGATCAGTTCCGGTTCGCTGAGACTTCTGGCTTCGGCCTCGGTGAGGTCCTCGGGGCTGGTGCGGCCGTCCGGGATGAAATTCGAGTCCGGGTCCGGAGAGCCGTGGGTGACGCTGCCCTCGTTCGTGCCGCCTGGCGGCCGGTCATCGGGTGTGGTGTTGACCGGCCAGCCTGGCGTTGCCGCGGGTAGTAGGACGGCGCGCCTGTTCAGCTCCCGCCGTAGCTGCTCGGCCAGGCTCGTCTCCGCGTCCGCGCTGGTCCGCTGGTGCAACGCGTGCAGGTCGATGTGGTGTTGCTCGGCCATCGTGATCAGAAGCGTTGGCAGGCCGGCGAAGCGTTGCCCGAAGTCACCGTCCTGCGTTTGTGGATGCAGCCGGCCGTCGGGCGTGGCGATGTAGGTCAGGGGCCGGCGGGATGGAAGGCGCACAGTGACCTGCACGTCCCTGCCGAGTTCGCGGGAGGCCAGCTGCGCCTGCCTGAGCTGCCCGTACGGTGCGCCGGGCAGGTCGGCGTCGAGGTTGATCCTGTCCGGCTCGCTGGAGAGGGTCGCGGCCAGTTCGTGATGGTCAGCGGCGAGGAGTCCGGCCAGCGATCGAGGGCGTGCGAGAGTGCTCTGCACCGGCTGCTCGTGAGGGGAGGCGACCGCCGGCAAGCTTTCGGCCTGCTTCTCGACCGCCTGCATGACCCCATCGAAGAGGATCACGTCGGCGTTGCCCGTCGCGATGCGCTGCGCCGCGACGGTGCGCTCGGGTGTCTGGTCGGTGTCGGGATCCGACCAGACCTCGAAGCCGACGTGGTAGTCGACCCGGAACCGGACCGAGCTGCCGTCGGCCTTTTCGAAGACACTGGTCTCGTCGCGGTTGCCGCCGCTGACCGTCAAGCCGTCGGTGGTCTGGTCAAGGTAGCCGAACGCCATGCCGAACGGGGAGTTGAGCGGGAACCAGGAGTTGTCCTCGTTGCTCCCGACGGACGCGCTTACCGGGAGCCACCGGGGGCCGTCGGCGCTCGCCCTGGTCGTCCACTGCCGGCGGTCGACCTGGCCGATCTCCGTGTTCTCACGACCGGCGGACATGACGATCGGTTCGGACAGCACGGCGCCCAGTCGGATGCGCACCACCTTTCCGTCGCCCTTCGGCACCTGGATCACCATGTGCCCGTCCTTGGCGGTCATCCGTTCGAAGAGGGCGTTGCGGAAGTTGCCCGACAGCAGCCGGGCGAGTGCCTGGGAGTCCTCGGGGCCGAGCTCGACATCGAGCGTGTCCTTCAGCCGCTGTTCGACGGCCTTGGCCAGACCTGTCACGCGTGTGGTCTCGACCGTGAAGTTCTCGGGTGCGGGGATGGGCCGGGGGTCGGGTACGGCGGGCACGGGGGCGGGGACCGTGCCCGGGCGCGAGACCATGCCGGCTGGAATGATCCGGTCGATGGTGCCGGCTACGTGCCGGATGACGCTCTGCGGCAAGCCGGAACGGGCTGCGGCCTCCTGGTCGGAGACAACCAATGGCAGGCCCGGCGCCACCCAGTAGTCCGTGCTCCTGCTTACCTCGATGGAGAGCCTGATGCCCTGGCGTACCTCCGCCTTGGCGCCGTCCATGGCCGCGACGCGCTGTACCCGGGTGTGCTGCATATTGCTCGCGCCCGCGTGAGTCCCGCCACGGTCGATGGTCGCGGCGGCCGACTCAGCGGTTTCCGTCGCCTTGAAGTCCGGGGTGACGGTCGTGCTCGCCGACTCGGAGGCGTTCTCTTCGAGCATCGTGTACATCTGGAAGATCTGGCCGTAGTCGTGGACGTCGCCCCGATACGCCACATCGTCGGTGAGCTCGGCCCGTACGGTGATCTGAAGTGTCTCCTCGCTCCCGGGGACTCTGACCGTGTAAGCACTGCCGGGCCAGTCGGGGTCGAGCATATTGTCGATCTTCCCGAGCCACGTCTGCCGGGAGAAGTCGGTGGTCAGCGCACGCAGCAGCTCGGGGTCGCGGTCGAGCGCGCCCGGCGCCACATCGTCGACAGCCGCCATGACCTCCTCCAGCAGATCCACCTCGGCGCCAGGGTCGTCGGCCGGGTGGAGGTCGACCTGCTTGACCGTGCTCATGCCGATGGAGTCGCTGTAGGTGGGCGCCAGCTGGGCCGGAACATCTCCGTTCTCCAGCCGCTGGGCGTCGGCTCGCAGGCCGTCCCACACCCGCTGGTAGAAGTCGGGACTGCTCAGCATCCGGTCGCGCGTCTCGGCTACCTCCTCTCCCGGTTGCCCGGGAGGAACGTCCGGGTGCATCAGTTCGGTCAGCCTGGCGTCGGGGAACAGTTCGAGGAGCCGGGCGAGGGCCCGGTGCGTGTCGTGCCCCGAGGTGAGCGGGACACCGGGCACCGTGGGCCAGCTTCCGTTCTCCGCTCTCGCCTGGGCCAGATCGTGGAGGTAACGGTCCATGAACCTGATCGCCACCCGGCGGCCCAGGTCGAGGTTGCCGTTCATCAGCCGTTCGGCCGCGTCGGCCACCTGGTGCAGGGGTAGCTCCACTTCACCGCTCGCGTATAGGTCGAGCGCATCCCGTTCGGCGAGCAAGTAGACGACGGTGCCGTCGTCCTGCGTGATCGTCCTGGCGCCGGCACCGGAGCCCACGGTCAGGTTCGGTGTGACGCCCATCGCGAAGGCGTACTGCTTGCCCGTGTCGATGGCCAGCCGCTCGGGCCCGGCGATGACCTTCTGCTCCCGCGTGGTCGTCGTCGCCCCGGAGCCCGCCAGGCCCTCGTCGGAGCCCGGCTCTCCCGGCACCGGCAGCGGCACTCCGGTTCCAGCCCCGAATCCCACGGACCTGGATCCCTGAGCCGAGCTGCCGTGAGCACCGAGCGTGAGGTTGATGTCGCCCACCACCAGATCGACGGCGGACAGGAAACGGGACTCACCCGGCGTCAAGGTGAGGGAGACCGGCTGGTGCCGGGCTGCTCGGAGTGCAGCCGTGGTGTGCACCGCGGCGCGGTGCCCGGAGGAGAACACCTCGGGATGACTGATCAGGCTTCGTACATTGAAGAACGCGGACAGGTGCTGGAACTGTGGAGAATCGCGGCCGGGCGGATTGGCGAGCAGATTCGCGGCGGCGGCCGCGATGTCGCCGACGTCGAGGTGGGCGATGGTGGCCAGCCGCATGGCCCGTTCCGAGGTGGGGTGGCGCGGGCTCTCCGGCCGGGGCTGGCCGTCCGCCGCCGGCGCGAGAGGCAGCAGGTCGGCGGGGAGCAGGACCCGTGCGTCACCCAGCTCCTCCTCCACCACCGGCTTCTCGACGTTGGAGCCGGTCAGCAGATCGACCCGGATGGTGTGCGGTACGCGGAAGACAGCGGTCAGCCCACTGCCCTCCACGAGCTTCACCTGGTTGACGGTGCTGCTCGTAGTGTGCGCGTGCTGGTGGCCCCTGCCGTAGCCGCCCTTGGCGTTCAAGGCCGTGACCCCGGAGAGATCCGAGCTTTCGGGGCTGAACGTTCCAGGCGCCTTCCATGACTTACCGCGATTCACGGTTGATGAGTAGGTGTCGGAGCCGATATCCAGGTTCACCACCGGTTCGGCATCGGTCACGCCTTCGTAGGCCACCTGGTCGAAGTGCTGCTCGAGTTTGATCCGCAGGGTGTAGTGCTGGGCTCCGCGGCCAACCTGGTGCTGGACCAGGTTGATGAACAGGCCCTCCTGGGCTGCCTGGTCGTAGCCGGCCTCCAGGCGTTCCGCAGAGAACTGCTCGGCGACCAATTGCTCGTTGGCGATCTGGCTGGCTCTGACCAGCGGGAACTTGGAGTAGGAGGGCACTCCGTTCTTGAGCTCGGGCAGTACCCCCTGGGCGCGGAGGAACTCCTCCACCTGGGCTCGGACGGAGGCCATGCCGGTAACCTGCTGAACCAGAGCCGGGCCCGCGCCCCGGGTCTGTCCTGGATCGCTGCCGAGCCAGACAGGCAACGCGCCGACCCTGCCGGGCGGGTTCCGGCGGACGGGATCGCCCCTGAGCAGAAGCGTTCCGTCAGGGTTGAGCCCGACCTCCGCGGCGGCGTCGACCGGCAGGCCGTAGCGGTAGGCGTCCGATTCGGGAATGCGGAACAGGCCGGTGCCCGGTTCGGAGGTGAGGGTCACCGTCTTCGACCCCTTGCCCAGCACCTGAATCGTCACCGTGTGCTCCACGGTGAGCTCGTAGCCCTGGGTGTGACCGGCCCATCGCTGCACGCTCGGGTGAATGGCCACCCCGTTCACGCTGGTGGACACGGTGGCCGACCGCCCGGACTCGACTCCCGTGGTGGCCTTCGGCGCCAGGTCCGCGCCGATCTCGGTCCGGGGCCCGCCGCGGGGGTTCAGATTGACGCCTGCCTCCACTCCGGCGTTCTTGTTGTGGCTGCCGGACTGGCTCTGGCCCGGGTTGGAGGTCCCGTTGCGCAGTCGCTCCTGGTGGTGCTTGTTGCTGGGGACACCAACGGGCTCACCTCCGGCCAGCACCCTGGTGCGCACCGTCATCACGGCTCGGACCCGGCCGTTCACGGTGATGGCCCGGCGCAGGCCCAAAGGATCGTTGACGGCCTCACCGAGGTGACTCGGCAGATCCTCGGTGAGAGTGGTGATGATCTGGCCGCGTGCGACAGGGCTGAGCCCAACACCCTCAAGCTGCTCCATCACCTGGTCCGCCAGCCTCGCCAGGCCGGTCAGACCAGTGACGACGTGCCCGGGGAAGGAACGGCGCTGCCGTTCCGCCTCAGGAAGCTGGATGAGGCTCTCCGGCGGGCCGGTCAGGTAGGCGTGCGAGATCCACAGGCCCTGGCGGGCGTTACCGGCCGGGGGCAGCACACGCGTCACCGGATTGCCGGACGTCGTGCGCAGTTCCACCTCCCAGCTCGCCCGGGCGCTGAACATGGTGGCGGTGCCGCGGTTGTCCTCGACGTTGCCCCTCAGCCAGTTGTCCAGCGCCGAAGTGGAGGCGGAGCGGCTGTCGGACCAGGCGGCCTTGAGGTTCAGTACGGTGAACCGCAGCAGTGCCTCGGGGACCGGGACCCCTGAGGCGTGCAGCATCCACCCGAGGACGGGCATCATGTTCTTGTCGAACGAAAAGCCGCGTGAGAACTTGGCGGTCGTGGACGTCTGGCCGCCGCCCTGAGGTAGTTGACCGATCATGGTTTCGGAGTGCGTGCTGTTCGGGCGTGCGACTTCTCGGAGGTCGTCCAGCTTCAGCCGGATCCGCAGCTCCGCGCCTGTGGCCGTATTCAGGCGCAGGATCATGCCGTCCGGCGAGACCGCGGTGCGGAACGCCTGGCGGATGGCGTACCGCAACTCCTGCTCGGTGAAGAGAGCGGCCACGCCCTGCTGTTCGAGCATGTCGTTGACCATCGCGGTCAACGCGTCGAGGTTGGCGATCGGGCCCGCCACATGGGCTCCCGTCAGCGCCTTCATGGATGGCAGCGTCGCCCGGTCCGCCGTGGCGAACGCCTCCGCCCGGGTTCCCAGCTCGTTCAAGGCGCTTTCGACCTGCGAGGTCATCGGGCTGTCCGGCGTGTTCACCTCGTCCAGGGCGTCCAGCGTCTGCTCGGCGGCTTGTAAGGCGTGCTTGGCGGCCTCGGCGGCGGCTTGGTACAGCTCGGCCAGTTGGGTGTGGCCTGCCGCGGTGGACGCCTTCAGCTCGGCCTCCGCCTCCGCCTTGCGGACTCGCTCCGCCGCGCTGCTGTCCTGCACCGCAGCGTGCTCGGTCGCCAGTTTCCACGCGTCGACCGCGTCCGCCCGCGCCTTCATGGCGTCCTGCCGGTGCTGGAGACCGAGGTCGGCATTGTGCCGCCAGGCGGTCCGCAGATCCTCCGCCCAGTCGTCGATCTCCTGCCTGAGCAGCGACAGTGCGGTGCCAGAGTGCGGTGCGGGGGAGGGCAGCAAATTCGGCGGCGTTGCCGGCGGGAGCCGGGCGATCTCCTCCTGGTACGCGAGCAGGGCCGTGGTGGCCGCGTCCGCTTGGGCGTTGAGCTGGACGGGGTCGACCGCGTGTTCCAGCAGATTGGCGAGCTGCTGGTGAGCGTCGCGGGCGGCGACCGCCAGCTGTTCGGCCACCTCCTGCCGTGCGCCGATGCGACCTAGATCCGCCGCGAGGGTCCGCCACATGTCGGACCTGTCCAGTTCGCCGTCGGCCATGGCCTCCGCTGCCAGCGCGTACGCCTGACCCGCCGACTCGTTGTAGGCGCGCACCGCACGACGCTGCGCGTCGACAACCGCATCGAACTGCTCGATGGTGGAGCGCAGCATCGCAACCGTGCCCTGACGTGCGGATACGTGCCCGAGGAGTGCAGCGTGCAGCTTGTTGATGTTCTGGGCGCCATGGTCACTCGCCACCTGCTCCTGTGCTGTGGCCTGCCGGAAGTGCTGCTCGTAGGTGCCGCCCAGCCGGAGCAGTTGCGAGACGAGCACGCTCGGCGGGGCGAACCCCGCCTGGGTCATCCGATCGAGCAGCAGCTCGTAGACGTTGGCGGCGCTGATGGCCGAGGCCGCCGCCGCGTGCTGGTCCGCGATGGTGCCTGGGGAGGTTTGCGCCGCGCTGGTGAGATCGTCGGCGGCGGCGCGTAACGCGGCGATGTGCTGGCGGAGCAGATCCGGTCCCGGCGGTGAGTCCGGCAGCCGGGGAAGTGCCCCCACCTGGTGCGACTGCTCCTCAAAACGCAGATACAGCTGGTGAGCCGTGTGCAGTGCCCGGGCGAACGCGGTGACCGGTGTGGAGGAGCCGGTCGCCGTGTGCAGGAGCTGCTGGGCGGCCTCGTAGGCGGCCCTGGCCTGGGAGACCGCGAGCAGCAACGGCGCCGTGCCGGTACCGGCCGTCGACATGGCTCGCAGCTGGAGGTCCATCTCGATCCGCAGGAGCCGGTCGATTTGCCCGGCCAGAGCCTGGCCGAGATCCTGCACGGCAGAGCCGATCGCCTGCTCGTGCCCGCGCAACCGGGTGAGTTGGTCGGCCACTGACGGCGGGACAGGCGACGGGCTCGCGGGAGGGGCGTCGGCCTGTGCGTACGGCAGACCATGCTTGTCCAGGATCCTGCGTACCGCCTCGCGCTCCGACTTGAGTACGTCCCGTTCGGCAGCGCTCACCTCGGTCATCCTGCGGGTCAGGAACGCCTCCTCGCGCCGGCGGGCCGCCAGGCACTCGTCCTGGGTGCCTGGCAGGATGCTCAGCCTGCGGAGCAGGCTCTGCTGAGGATGGTTCCTGGCGTGGAGCGTGTCGGCGATCTCGTGCAGAACCAGTCTGGCAACCTGGTCGGGGGTCACGCGGGGAGCCAGTCGTACCTCGTTGAGGCCGCCGTCACGCAGCACGGTGCGGCCGAGCCGCCCCCGGCGGACCGGGCCCACCTCGAAGACGAACGTCTGGTCAGGCAGGCCGTCGAGCTCGACCACCAGCGTGCCCGCCCCGGTCCAGCGCAGGCCGGTGACCGTGTCACCGAGGTCGGAGGCGAGCACCTCGACCTCGAACGCCGCTCTGGCCTCTGCCACGGTGAGCGGGGGCACGTCGCGGGCCCGGCCGTTGGCGACGAACCTGGTGTTCCTGATGGGGCGGCCGGCCACGAGGGCATGGACGCCCCTGCTGCTCTGGCGGGCCGTTCGGATGAGTCGCGTGACGAGGCCGGGCGCGGGGTCGCCGCCCGGCCGCTCCTGGCCGGGCGCGGGTGAGGCGGTGGACTGCGGCTCCGCTGGTGCGGTCGTGCCGGTGGTGGTGGTGACCGCCTCGGACGGGACGAGGATGTCGGGAGTGCTCGCGTTCTGATGAGCCTCTTCCCGGTTGACCGGCGCCCCGGTCGGTTGCGGAACGTCGGCGCTTTTCGGCGCTCCGGCCGGCTCCGGGGAAGCCGTCGGCTCTGCGGTGGCGGGCGGTTCGGGAGGAGTGGCTGGCTCTGAGGCGTTGGCCGGGTCTGCGGTCCTGGTCGGCTGTGGGGCGTTCGGCGCCTCTTGCGTGCCGGCAGGCTCCCGGGCGGCGGTCTGTTCGGGCGTGTCGGCCGTCTGTTGGGCGGCGGGGCTGCTGTTCGCGGAGTCGCCAGGAGCCCGATCCGCGGTGGTAGCGGACTGCTGGTCGGTGGGCGGGGCTTCCTGCCGGGAAGGCCGGGACGCCTGCCCCGCCTGGTCCGCGGTGTCCTGGTCCTCGGCCTGGTTCTGGGTGTCCGGCTTTTCCTCCTGCTGCGGAGCCGGTCGGCTGGTCTGGTTCGGGTTGGGTGTGGTGAGGTCCGGCGCCGGCGCGGCCTGAGTCCTCTTCTCAGGCTGTGACCCCACGGGATCGGCGATCGCGGCGGCGTTGTCCCGCCTGGCCGTCCCGGCCGACGGACCGCTGAGGTCGAAGGCCGGACGCTGTGGAGGCACGTTGGCTGCAGCGGTACCCTCGGCCAGCTCGGGTCGAGGGCCGGCCGGTACAGGGGAGCCGCCGTCGGCAAGGCCTGCTCCGGGCGTCCCCGCAGTGCCAGGACCACCCTGTTGTGCCGCCAACGCGTCATCGAGCACGCCGCTCAGCGAGGTCATGGGGTTGACGATCGCGCCCGCGACGCTGGGGTTGAACGGGCTGATGGTGTTCGTACGGCCGGCGCCGCCGAGGAAGCCGCCGTACATGCCTTCCTCGCCCGGCAGAGAGAACTGGTCGTAGACGACGTAGTTGGCGACGACGCTGCCGACGGGTGAGGCGATCATGTTGTTCAGGCCGGTGTTCAGCGCGCGTCCGGGAAAGCGCAGGAACGCGTTGCGGACGCCACGGTTGTCGCCCGCGATCCTGTTCAGCCTGGAGATGCCGGGCAGGTTGTTGGTGTACCGCGACATCGGCCCGCCGAGCTTGGTGCCGGCGACCGCGCCGGCGCCCGCGCCGATCGCCGCCGCCTTGATCTTCTTCCAGTCCCAGCTGTCGCGGGTGCCCATCTTGATCTGCTGGTACTGGGCGAAGGCGTCGATGAAGACCTCTTCCGAGATCTCCTCGAACAGCTCAGCGGCCAGCGCCGCGTTGAAGAACTTGTTGCCCGCGCCTGCGCCGGTTCCAGCGAGCTTGGTGATCTGGCCGCTCTTGGCCACCGTGCCCGACCTCGACGCCGCCAGCGCCAGGCGCTGCATGATCAGGGCGATCCTGCTCGCCCCGGCCGCTCCAACGCTGCGCAGCAGCAGGCTGGCGAGCGGGACGAAGCCGGCGGCGATCAGCGCGATGAAAGCGGCGATCACCGCGACCCAGAACGCGACGTTGACCGAAAGCTTGGAGTACTGCGTCTCCCGAGCGAAGTTGTCGACCATCTTCGCGTAGGAGAAGGACTCCTGGGCCTTGGCGACCACGCCGACCTTGTCGTCGGACAGCGTGGCGAGCCGCTTGAAGATGGCCGGCTTGGCGGGTGACTGGAGGCTGCCGTTCAGGGTCTGCACCGTCGCCGCGGTCGGGTCGAGAGTCCCGATGAGGAGATTCATCAGCTTGACGTACTCGACGCGCAACTCCCAGAGCTTGCTTTCGCTGCCCTTCGGCCAGCTCTGGCCCGCTGTGAGGAGCGGAATCAGATGGTGGACCACCCATCCGGGCAACGCCTCGGTCTGCCAGACGGGTTCGACGTCCTCGGTGGCGATCCCGCCGTCGAAGGCGTGGGCGCTTCCTGCAGGTTTGCGCGCGTCGTTGACGTCTGTTCTGCCCGCCATCACGGGCGGCGACGCGGGTTCGTGGTACCGGGCTCGATCACCTGCTCGGTGGTGAGGGCGCCGGACACGGTCGCCCGGATGGATTGCGCCCAAGCCTGGAGCCTTGCCACGTCACCGTCCTTCAACGAACCATCGCCACCTGGCGGGTGAACATAGCGACGACGTCACCTGGCCGGAAGGGACACGAACACGTCCTGCGCCAGGTGCCAACATTTACCGCTGTTTCAGCGCTGAGTGCCATCAATGTCCACCGGCGCGGGAGGCCAGGTGGAGGGCGAGGACGGCCCCGTTCTCGGTCAGCGATTGACGACGGTGGTCGCGTGGGCTCATGGCGTAGGCCGTGCGGAAGGCCCGGCTGAATTCGGCGGTGGTCCTGAAGCCCCAGCGAACGGCGATCTCGCCGATGGGCAGGTCGCTCAGCCTCGGGTCGGCGAGGTCGGCGTGGCAGCGTTCGAGCCGGCGCCGCCGGATGGTGGCGCTCACGGTGTGCGGCTGCTGTTCGAACAGCACATGCAGGGAACGAACGGAGATGTGGTGGTGCGCGGCGATGGCTGCCGGGCCCAGCTCGGGGTCACCGAGGTGTTGGTCGATGAAGGCGTCGATCCGTGCGGCCAGGAGGCGGCGATGGCTCTCGGCCGGTAGGTGGCTCTTTGTAGCGAGATGGGTGGCGAGGAATGCCGAGACCAGGTCGATTCCGATCGCGCCCAGCCGGGGCAGCTCTGCCGCATGGCATCCGGCGGCATGCTCGCGCAGACCGGTGAGGAAGCGGGCCAGCATGGCTCCCGTGCCGGTCCGGGCGGGGAGCTTGCGCGCCAGCAGCTCTTCGACCTTGCCCCGGGGAAGGGGCAGTGCCTGCCGGGGCAGGTACATGAGTGTCAGCCGGGACAGCTTGCCGACATCGGCGAAGTCGGTGACGAAGGGCTGGGAGGTGTCGATCAGCGCGATGTCGCCGAAATCCAGCACAGAGTCGTTACGCCGCTGCTCCAGCCGGAGCGGGCCGTCGTGGATCAGCACGAGCTGGTAGCCGTCGGGATCGTGGCGCCTGATGTGGGCCGGTGTGCGGCGGCCCTTGAGTGGTGACATCGTGAACTCGGCCACCCGCACCGCCGTCAGATCCATCGAGTACGCCCGTCCGTGAAAATCGTGGGCGTGCCCGGTGGACAGCGACGTGGGGACGATCTCGTGCGCGGACATGTGCGCCCACCACGCGAGACGATCCTTCTTCGCCACCAGGTCGGTGGACACGGAGGCCACAGGTCCGCGTCCCGCCGTCCGGTGGATCCAGGAGATCCCGTACGGGTGATCGCACACCACCTCGACCTCCTCGGACGTGGCCGCGCGACCGGCGGCGCCAGAGCCGCCGACCGGCTTCGGCCGAGGGGTCGGTCGTCCATCCCGTACATCGTCAAGAACCTGTTCTGACAAGGTAGGGGCCTTTCGTTCCTCTGCCTCTGCAAGGGTGGGCAGGCCGTCATCACCGGTGTGCCGTCCGATGATCGGCCGAGTGGTTGTCAGGCTGGCAGGCGCGGCCGTTGTCCGTAACAGTTCGGTATGAAATCGCTGGTGAAGTGCGGACAATGCGTTGTCCGCGGACAACCGTTCTGCTGCACTGTTCAGCGGTTTCAGAGCGACAAGAGAGGCGACTGTGGTGGCCGGCAGAGTGGGAAGGCCTCAGGGCCGTGCGAGGGGCGGGACCGAGCAGGCGAACGCGCTGGCGGAGTTCCTGCTGGCGCTCACCAGCGGCATGACCGTCCGTGAGCTCGCCGGCCGCTACCCCGTGGGCAAGACGCAGTGGGGTCAGTACCGCTCCGGCCAGAAGATCATCCCGCTCGAGCTGCTCACCCGGCTGGTGGAGGACCACACAGCGGACGAACGCACACGCCAGGCACGGCTGGAGTCCGCCGCACGGCTGCACGCGGCCGCGCTCGGCGCACCTGCGCCGACGGCGACCCCCGCGGCGGCGACCTCACCGGCGCCGGAGAAGCCGAAGGTTTCTGAATCCTCCCGCGCCGCGCGGGCCGCGACGGACGCGCAAGCAGGCGAAGCGTCCCCAGCGGGACGCCGGCGTCCCCGGCCGCTACTGCTCGCCGGTGGTGGAGCCGTCCTCGTCGTCCTTGCGCTGCTCGTACCGCTTATGGGGCGGGGTCCGGCAAGTGTGCCCCTCTCTCCTGGCACCGCCGCGGCCCCTGCAGGGACCGTGTTCGCCGTCGGCCCGGGAGGAGGAGGCGTCTTCCGATGGGACGGCAGGGACGCGACCGGGTGGACCAAGGTGGGAGAGGGAGCCACCCGCCTCTGGTCCGGCCCCGCCGGCCTGTTCGCCGCGGGCACGGACAACCGGCTCCGCAGGTACGAGGGCCGTCCCGGCCTCTGGTCGGAGATCGGCGAGGCAGGACGCGAGGTCGCGGTCAGCGGTTCCGGCGTCTACCGTCTGGACACGGACCGCAGAGCCGTGCGGGTGTGGGACGGGCACGGTACGTCCTGGACACAGATCGGCGGCCCCGCCGCGCGTCTGTACGGAGGTGAGCCTGGCCTGTTTGCGACCGATCCGAACGACGGCCGGATCTTCCGTTACCTGGGCCAGCCCGGCCATTGGGAATTCGTCGGCACGGCCGGATCCTCGTTCGCGCTGACCGGCACCGACCTCTACGGCCTCAACCCCGAACGCACGGTCGTCAACCAGTGGCTGCCCGGCCAGCAACCGACACCGGTGCTGCCCTGGGTCTACGCGGCAGGCCCGGCCGGCGAGTTGTACGGCGGCGCCGCGGGCCTCTACTCCACCGACCCGTCAGGCGACAGGCTACGGGTCTTCTCGGGAGAGTCGGGGGATGAGGCTACCGTTCAGGGCTGGCGAGACATTGGTGCGGCGGGTGCGGAGGTACTAGTCGGCCGGCGGGAGGTGTACGTCCTCACAGCCGACCGCTCGGAGATCGTCCAGTGGTCCCGTGACACGGCTACCTGGCGGCGGATCGGCGGTCCCGCCCTGACCTTGACGGCAGCCGCACCGCCTGAGGGTTGAGACTGGTTCAGCTCGCCGTCATGCCTGCCGGGGCAAGTTCGTGAGGCCGAGTTCGATCGCCTGCTCTGTGGTGAGCGTGTTGGTCACGGTCGCGCGCAGCAGCGGACCGGAACCGGAGATCTCCTTGATCAGGTCCTCGGTGTCACGCAGGAACCTTTCCGGCCCGCCACCGGCCAGGTAGCGCCTGTCGAAGGAGGCGCCGTCGGCCCCGTCGCCCTGAGGATGAACGGCGTTCAGCGCGCGGATCCGTGCCGCGATGCCGGGCCAGGCGGCGCTCAGATCGGTCGCCATGGCGTCCCACTGGTTGAGACTGGAGTTGATCGGTCCGCGGATGTGCAGGTCCGCGCGCTCATCGGCGGTCATCGGTGATGCGTTTCTCCTGACATGCCGCTGGAGAGCTGGTCGAGCACTGTCTCCAGGTCACCGTTCAGATGTGCGCGCAGCTGTTCGGGCGGCACCACCGGCGCGAACAGCTCGACCAGTTCATCCAGAGCCTTGGCCGCGGCGCGCTGGACAGTTCCGGTGATCGCGTCCGCCAGCCCTCTGGCGTCGGGACGGCGGAACACCCGAGGGTCGAGGTCCAGCCTGATCAGCTCCCCGCGGACTCCCACGGTGGCCGAGACGAGGCCGTCGGCGGATTTCTCGGTGATCCGGATGGACTGGGCCCGCGCGTTGAGGTCGGACGCCTCGCGTTGCATGCGCATGAAGGTCTCGCGTAGCTCGTCGGCATAGGCCTGGAGCCCTGCCACGTCACCGTCCTCCAACAAGGCTTCCACCTCCTCGCTGGGGGTGACTGTAACGTGAACGTCAGATGACGTGGCAGGGGTGACGACACATCTGCGTCGCCTGCCAACAACTGCTGCGCCGAGCGGTAAGCGTGATGGGTTCAGGACAGGCCGGAAGGGGTCTCGGTGACGGGCTTGCGCGAGGCGGCGGGGTCGAGGAGAGGTCCTTCCGGGATGAGACGGAGCAGATGTGCGGGCAGCGGCGCCATGTGAGCGGCGTCGTAGCCGAGCATGCCGACGACGTCGGCGGAGGCCAGCCGGTAGCGTCTGCCCTCGTCGGTGATAAGCGAGTATTCGTTGATCGCGCCGGCTTGCCCTTCTCCGGGGAGCTGTCCGGCGAGCGCCGCTCCGCCTGGGGGGAGGAGGACCTGGTCGACGCGGTCGGGGCCGCCGCTGCCGGTGGGTCTGGGGATGGATAGCGTCGCGCCGGTCGTCAGTTGTGCCCGGGTTGAGCCCTTGAGCGTGTCGGCGTACTTCGCGCACAGCGGGGTGGAGGCGTCCGGGGTGCGGAAGCGCGGCATCGTGAGCGGTAGCCCGCCGCCCAGCAGGCGCTGGGACGAGGCCTTGGTGGCGTTGACCGTGGCCGCGTCGACGGCGATCTGATGGACCCGCCGGGTGCCGTAGGCGATCTTGGTTTCTGGGTCCTGCAACAGGAGCGTCGCCTGCGTCTGGCTGATGGGCGCCAGGCCGTCGGCGAGCAGGACGTACCAGCGGCCCGGCGTTCCTGGGATGGCGGCCAGGGTGAAGACCTGGCCGACTCGCGCGGGCGAGCCGCCGGGACCCTCGACTCGTTTGCCGCGCTGCGGGATGTCGGGCGCGACAAGGTCCGGTCCGGCGGGAATGGCGTTGACCCAGGAAATCGGCACCTTGCGGGGCGTCTGGTCGGTGAGCCGGCCCAGGTTCTCGATGAGCATGCGGTAGTTGTTCCACAGCACCCAGTTCTGCTGCCCGTCGTTGACGACGAGCGCGTCGCCGCCCACCGGAGTGCCGCCGACGTCGATCCCGCCCAGCAGCGTGACGTACGGCCGGCGTACTCCCGCGGCGTCCGTCTGCTCGACCACGCATGCCGTCCACGGCGCTTTGATCATCTTTTCCGGCTTGGGCAGTGAGTCGGGCGCGCCCGCGATGCCGACCTTCTGGCCACGGGCGAAACCGGCCAGCGACTCGGCCGACACGGTGCGTACCTGGATGTCCTGGTTGTCCAGCAGGAGTCTCGCAGAGACGTAATTCGCCACCGGCTGCAGCTTGCCGTCGCTCTGGTTGTAGACGTAGGAGGCGCCGGTCTCCTTCTCGATGAGCAGCTGGCCGGGCTCCTTGAGCTTGGTGGCTCCTCCAGGGCTGAGCATGCCCCAGATCCCGAACCCGGCCATGATCAGCACCATGACCAGGATGCCTGCGAACGTCGCCACGTTGTACCGCCGCATCGGGGACTCGGGTAGATCCGGCTCGCCCTGGAGCAGCGCCAGTCCCAGGCGCTGGGTCATCAGCTTGTGCGCCTGGTAGAGATCCTTTCGGGTCTGCATGGCGGCCTATGTTACGCACGTCCAACACGATCGCCAGCGCGGTTCAGTGGTGATCGAGCCGTACGGCCTTCTCACCCAGGGCCTCCGCCTCGCCGCGCTTCACCCAGGCTCGGTACACGCCGCGCTCGATCCGCTCCAGGCCGAGCGCCACGGCCCGGTGCGCGTCCCCGCCGGTGTACTCGAGGAGCAGCTCCGTCTCTCGGGTGGTGATCACCAGGAAGGGAGCGCCACGCCACTCACAGACGGTTGCCACCAGCCAGATCGCCGAGCACTCCGTCGCCGGTACCACGCGCACGAACCGCCCGGGCGCCACCTCCTCGAAGCCGTCCGCGGGCGCTGACCCGTACAGACGCATCCACAGACGGCCGCCGACGAGGTCCGGCGACGCCTCGAAGTCCACACCGGCCCACCGAGCACGATACGGTTGCCGGTTCACCCCGCCTCCACCAGCAGCCAGCGGCCATGGTCGGCGTCATACCTCGCGCGCACCCGCTCCTGCCCGTCATCCGCCAGCTCCACGATCTCGGCGCCGTGCGGAAGTCCGATACCGTCGATCTTGTACTCCCTGATGGCCGGGCCCGCGTTCGGCACAAGGCCCATCCCGACGAACGGCGGCTCCTCGATCACCCAGCCGGCGACCGCCGCCCGGCCTTTCTCGTCGGTGCCGCCGTAGGGCGTTCGATAGAGTCCCAACCCGATCGCCGGCCAGCGCACCAGGTTGACCGTACCCTCCGTGGTGAGCGCATCCTCCTGCAGCAGCGCTTCGGCGAGCACGGCGGGCGTGGCGATGTGCGCGACGTCCAGCGCGTGATGGCAGTAACCCGATACCCGAGGGCGCTCACTGTCCAGCAGTTCCTGGATCTGGGCCACCGTGAGCAGCTTCTGCACGATCGGGAGGCCACTGTCCGGCTCGGCCGCGAGGTCCTGCTCCAGCGTGGGCACCGCAAGCCGAGCGAGCGTGCCCGGTTCAAGCAGGAACGAAGGTTCCAGCCCTGGATTGATCGCCAGCCCCCAGCCCGGATCAGGCCAGCCGGCCGCGAGCTCGACCAGCGAGAGAACCCGGAAATGCCCGATGGCCTCGCCAGTGGCCTCGCGCATTGCCTCCGCGGAGGTGTACACCGCCACCCAGACCCGGTCCGCCCCCGTCACCGTCGGCCAGGCGACCTGCTCCTCGCCCCTGGCCGCGGCCTCACTGACCGGGCATGCGAAGTCCGCGAACCGCAGGAGTGTGAGGCATGCGGTCAGGTCGCCTCGGCCCTGTGCCTGATGAAGCCGCTTCTCGAACGGCGTCGGTGTCCGCATGGCGGCACAGTAGTGGGTTGGTGCGCAACGCCTGTAGGTTGCGCGTGTGACGGATTGGCCGGTTGCCCGCACCCGCGACGAGGCTCTCGTGTACCTCGATCTGAACCCGTGCGAGTGTGGCTCAGTGGAGACCGAATGGGACAGCGGCGTCGTGAGCATCGGAGGTGCGCTGGTCAAGTGCTACTCCGGGGTCTGCGAAGGTTGCGGTTCTGACCGGGAGTACTTGTTCTCGCTGCCCCGGCGCGAGGTGATGCCGAGTGGCTGGCCGACCTTCGGCGGCCCGGAGCCGTCCCAGCTGCTCGACGCGGGGGAGTGGCTGTGGCTCGCCGACTTCACCGCCGGCAACGTGCCAGAAGACCCGGAGAGTGCCCGCCGGGTGCTGTCCATGGCACGCGCGGCTGTGGAGGAAGTCCTCAAGTTCATCCCGGAGGGGCAGGACGATGTGCCGGCCGAAGCCTTCTGGTCGGCACGGGGCCGGGAGGTACGCGAGGCCGAGCCACCCCGCTTCCGCCGAGATCGTCTGCTGGTCGTCAGGGATACCTATCACGAACTCGCCGATCGTTGAGCTCCGGCCGATCAGGCTCGGGGACGACCGCGCGGAGCGCTGGTCGACCGGGCGCCGACACCGTTCCCGTCCCCGCTGTCTCAGCTCGTAGCCTGACCTGCCATCTGAGATCTGCGCACCTCGCCAACCGGTCCTGCGTTCTGCGCTGATGACACGCGAAAGACTGACGTTCCAGAATTGGCTTGTCATGGCGCTGGTGTGGCGGCGAGGGAACGGATGAAGACAAGTCGAGACGAACGCTCTCGGCGCCGAGGCGGCTCGCATGAACGCGCCGACGGGCCGACGGCAGGGCGTGCAGGTGACAGCGTTGCGGCGGTCACGGCCGTCATCGCCATGGCCGTCGCCGCCTGCGGCATCACCACGGATGGTTACGGCATGACCATGGAAGAACGCCTGAGCCACCTGCGAACGGTCGGACGCCGTGGCGCCGACGCTCACCAGCAGCTCCGCGCCCGTGACATACGCATCGACGCCGCGCGCTGCGGGCAGGCCTATCACAGCAGCGGAGCCGGCGACGACCTGCCCGCCGACAATCCGGACGGCAGTACCTCCGACATATGGAGGGAGCATGCGAAGGGCAACTTTGTGGAAGCTTGCGTCGCCGGTGCCTTCCCACCCCAGCGATGAAGTGCGGCGCGTTTCGCATCTTCGAACGCTACAACTTCGATCAACCGGAAACGTTGATCACGTGTCAGATACTCCCTGGCATATCAGAAATAGAACCGCTGTCACCGGTTGACCCAACTGCTTGCGACAAGGAGTGCCAGCATGTTACAGAAGTTGACCAGCAGGGCGCGGCGTGTCGTCATTCTGTCCCGGGACGAGGCCAGAATGCTGAACCACGACTACGTCGGCACCGAGCATCTTCTTCTCGGATTGATTCGTGAAGGTGAGGGCGTGGGCGCCACGGTCCTCAGGGATCTAGGCCTCAGCCTTGAAGACGTGCGGTGGCAGGTTGAGAAGATCCAGGGCCGATGCCAGCCCGTTTCGGGACTCTTTCCGTTCACCCCGTCGGCCTGCGACGCCCTCCAGTCGTCGAATCAGGAGTCCTTGCAGCGCGGTCTCGACTACATCGGCACCGAGCATCTCATGCTGGGGCTTGTCCAGGATAGTGCGAGTGCGGCGGCCCAGGTGCTGGTCAAGCTCGGGGTCGACCTCGACCATGTCCGGCGGGCTGCAGACGAACTCGTCCTGTAGCACGTTGCTGAGTAGGCGCTCGGGTGCGAGGCGCTGTTGGCGGCGAGGGCGACGAAGGCTCGTTTGAGGAGGAAGGACTCTGTCATACTGGGAATCTGTGGATCCCGAGCTTGCGATGCGGTGCATGGCAGACCGGAGACCGAGGCCAGCGACCGTACCGTCGCGCTGGATGACGACACCGTCACCGCGCTACGCGCGCACGGCAAGCGCCAAGCCGCCGAACGGCTGGCCGCGGGCGAGGCCCTGGACCGACAGCGGGTTCGTCTTCACCGACGAGGGCGGCCGTTAGCTGCATCCGCAGTAGGTCATCGACCACTTCTACCAGCTGGCCCTGCAAGGGGGTTGCCGCCGGTGCGGCTTCACGATCTCCGCCACGGCGAGGCCACCCTGATGCTGGTAGCCGGGGTCGATCTGCAGGTCGCGCAGGAGACCCTTGGGATGTTTCCTCCACCCTCACCCGCGACACCTACACCAACGTCTACCCGGAAGTGGCCCGCGCCGCCGCGGAATCCACCGCCGCCCTCGTCAAGACCGCAGCCGCAGGCGCCCAGACCGCCCGGCTGATCACCCTGCCGAACTACACCGGCGACGCCACCTGAACCACCGAACTCAGCAGGCCCGCCGACTCTTCGGCGACCTGCGTTTTGTCCTCAGCGCCTGCAAGTGATGCAGCCGATCAAACCCTAGCCCACCCGGCAAGCGGGCCAAGAGGATCACCTGCGAGAAGCAGCGGATCTTATATCTGCTGGTCATGAAAGGCCGGACGGGGGAGAGGGGCCGACTTGGACGAGACTTGACCGGACATCAATCCCCGTTGACCAGCGACGCTGCGCAGATCTTCCGGCTTGATGTTCTGGTGATCATCTCTAGGGTCTGAACTGACGACGGCGGTCTAAATGATCTACCGCGAAACACGATCCGTACACAAGAGCAACCACCGAGCAACCAGCCATGATCAACAACGAGATCTGAGGCCGGCGAAAACCGAGAAACCCCAGGTCGAACGCGGTATTGGTGAGTAGGGCGGGTGGGACTTGAACCCACGACCCACGGATTATGAGTCCGTGGTTTTCCGTGTCGGCGGGTGTCGGGCGATGTCACCGAATCGCGTTATGGCTGGTCGGTGGCACGGCGCATCATGAGATCGTGTCGCGTTTACCGCACCGGACCATGACCGTCCAAGACTGCCGGTCTCCCTACGGTCTCCCCGGACTGTGGGCGACCCATGGACACCCGGGCCGTCGTTCGGCTGGTATGAGGGACGTGACCACGACTCCCCGAACGCTGCTCGCGATCGCCGCAGTGACGGCCCTCATGTCCGGATGCGCGCCGGCCACGACGGCACCGGCCACCCCCGAGCCGACCCCGACGCCCGCCACGGTCTACCCAGAGACGGTCGTCTACCGCGCGTACGGTGACGCGTATCTGGCCGACCTCACCATGGAGACGCCGTCCGGCACCAGGCAGGTGGCCGACGTCGAGCTGCCGGCCGAGGAGACGTGGCTGATGCACTCAGGTGAGTTCGTGTACGTGTCGGCGCAGAGCAAAGGCGAGACGGGCAGCATCACGTGCGAGATCGCCGTGGACGGCAAGGTGATCAGCCGGAACGAGTCGGATGGCGCGTACGTGATCGCCTCTTGCCAGGGTACCGTCCCGTGAACCCGGCCTGGAAAGAAGATCCCTCGACGCGACACCGCGCCGAGGGCTCGTGATCACTTGTTCAGCTATCGGGGGAGTGCCTTCTGGGCTGCGAAGATGAGCTCGCGCGCCTCATCGCCAACGACGGCCTCACCCCACATGTGATCCAAGACGTCCGCATACTTCCGCGCGTCATCGCCCCGATAGAACGACTCCCCGACGAAGGTCTCGACCGAGACGATCGTCTCCTCGCCCACATGCACCTGGAAAGAGTTCTGGGGCGTCACGGCCAGCTCCCGGCCCAACGGCAGGACACCGAACCGGATGTGATCCAAACCGATCACGCTCTGGAGCCTGTCGAGCTGGGTACGCATAACGGCCGGCGGGACGAGCAACCAGCGAAGCACCGGTTCGGCGAGTAGGAACTCGAATCGCTTGGTCGTGTCGTACAGCGCCTGCTGGCGTCGCATTCGCGTGGCCACCGCAGCGTCCACGTCGTCGATCTCAAGCTCATGGAGGGTAACCATCTCCGTCAGCAAGCGCCTCGTGTAGGCGGGCACCTGTAGCAGGCCGGGAACCGCCGTGAGTTCGAAGAATCGGATGAGATCGGCTTTACGCTCGATCTCTTCGTAGGTGGACTGCACCTTCGCTTGCCCGCCGCGCATCCTGGCCCGGAACGTGGCGTGCATGATGCGAGCTTCGTTTTGCAGACGCAGCAGGTCGTTGAGTTCGTCTGGGGTGGCTCCGCATGTTTCGGCCCACGCCTGGATGTCACCTGGGCTCGGCGTCTGCTTCCCAGTTTCGATCCGGGACACCTTCGACTGCTGCCAGCCGCGAGCGTCAGCAAGGTCTCTACCTGATAGACCCGCCCTCGCCCTCAGCAGGCTCAGGCGGGTCGCGAGTCCTTCTGGCCGGGTCAGCCAGTCAGAGAATTCCACGGTCTTTCCTTACGTAGACGGTCGCGTCGAGGTCTCTGCCAGGACGCTGTGGTGGACTGCCAGGTCCCGCCACTCGCACGCCTGCGCGACTGCCGTGGGGTCTGTCACTAGTTCGTCGCCGACACGGTTGCCGTGCCCATCGAAATGCATGATGACGAGCTTGGAGGAGTCCAGCAGCCACCAGTCGTCAGGTCCCGCCGCGGGCAGCAGGTCGATCTCGTGTGCCCGCTCCCACGTGAGGTAGTGCAGCACTTCGCCGGCCGCGATGTTCTCAGGGTCCATTGCGCGTTCGAAGCGCTGGTAGTCGGTCGGCGGGGTGCGCTGGATACGGACTCGCTCGATGCGCTTGCCCTGCCGTACATGATCGGCGATCTGGTCGAACCACTGACGGAGGACAGGAACGGTGCCTGCCGGGCGAGGCTCACCGCGCAAGAAGGCGGCAAGGATGTCGGCCTCCTCCTTGACGACGTAGGCAGGCTGTTGCTCCAGGCGAAAGGCCGTGTGCTGGAACTCATGGATCACCTCGGCGAACTCCGCCGAGGTGATCTCACGACGTCCAGTGGTCATGCGCCGTTCCGGATGCGGTCGATGATGTTCTGGGGGACGAAGACGGCGTCCTCGTCGGAGGCGAGGTCGCGCAGCTTGGCCTTGGTGGAGGCGTCGAGGGTCTTGCCCTGGAACACGGCGCCGCCCGGCACCTCGTAGAAGGCGGGGCAGGACCCGCCCACCGAGTCGCTGTCCTTGAACTTGAAGTTGAGCTCGTCGAAGTGCATCACTTCGCCCTCCTAGGGGTTATGCATCGCTGGTCTCATGCTCGCAAGATGCGTCTGCTGATGCAACGAGGCCCTTCCGATGCGGAGGGAAGGGCCTCGCTACTGCGATGCAGAACCTGGCAGCCACATCCTACTTACTGCGATGCGCATTTCTAGCTCTGATGCTTGTTTGATGCGAATCTTGCGCCCATGATGAGCGTATGGCGTCAGCACAGGCCGTAGAGAGCATCGCGACCGCCGAGGCATGCGCTTGCGAGCGGAAGCCGTTCATCAGCGTTCGTGAAGCCGCCGACCTTCTCGGCCGGTCCCGTGAGTACCTGTACGCGGGCCTGCGTGAGCGGCGTTTCCCCGGGGCGCAGTTCGGGCGAGCGTGGGAGATGCCCCGCGCGTTCGTGACCGGGTTCATCGCCGAAGTGGACGCTGGTTCGACGGTGTGCTTCGAGGACTTTGCCGCCGCTTGGATCGCCAAGGCCGGCCCGCAGGTGGCCGCCTGATGTCGGCGATCTCCATTGACACGCGAAAGGCGGCCCCGTCCGCCAAGACTCTGGGCCGCCTGCGTGTCCTCCTGACCGGTCAAGTGAAGAGGACGTGGTCCATGATGCCACCCCCCACCGACACCCGCACCCCCAGCACGGCGGTGCTCGTCCCCGCGCAGCGCACGGCCTGCCAGCCGTGGTGCGTCACCCACGACCACGTCGAGGGCGTCTGCACCGCCGCCGACGTCGCCACGCCGGGCGGCCAGTGGAGCGGCTTCGGCCACATCAGCATGAGCCACGGCCCCACCGGCGGCACGCTGCTCACGCTCACCCACGACCCGGACGCCGAGCTGACCCCGGACGAGTTCGAGCAGCTCTGCCTGGTCGGGCTCGCCCAGGTCGCGCTCGCGCGCTGCGACGTGGTCCCGTCGGCCGAGGTGGTGACCCGGTGAAGACCATCCTGCGTCGCCCGCTCATCCTGTGGGACCCCTCCCGGCACGACGACCAGCCGTACACGGCGTCCATCATCTTCCGCCGCGACGACCCGTACGCGGTCACCATCCTCATCCCCGACCACGACACCAACAAGATGCACGAGGTCGTCATCGCCCGGGCGCTGCTCATCGACGGCCTGATGGAGCCGACCGGCGAGCTGGGGTTCGCGTACGTCGAGCCTCACGCCGTGCAGGAGTACGTGACGCTCACGCTGCCGCTCAGGAATGGGCTGCGCGAGCTGTACGCCGAGCGTGTCCCGCTGGAGTCGTTCCGGGACGCCACCTGCCGGATGGTGCCGCTCCCCGAGCAGCGGCCGATCGCGCAGGCCGACCTGGAGCGCTGGCTGGCGGGGGTGGCCGCATGATCCCCCTCGATGTGCTGCTGACGATCGTCGTCGCCATGGGCTGGCTGGCCATCAACGTCGCGGTCGCGGTCGCCGTCTACCGGCGACTCCGTCCGTACAAGGTCGTCGGCCACAGCTTCGAGCTCGGCATGACCGCCGTCCGCTGGCGGGATGACCCCGATCACACCCACTGGCTCACCCCCGACCACCTCGCCCAGCAGAAGGGCCTCCACTGATGACGACGACCGATCCGTTCGCGTACCCGGCCGAAAGCGACGGCGCCGCCGTCATCTCCGCCAACCACGCCGCCACGGCGAAGGAACTGGTGGGCAGGGCGGACGACAAGCTGCTCAAGGCCGACCTCAAGCCCGAGCCGGGGTCGCGTGCTTACATTCGCGAGAGCGCGATGCGGGACGTGGAGATGGCCAAGGTGTTCGCCATGCTGGCCATCAACGCCAACCTGACGGCGCTGCGCGTCGAGGTGCGGCAGGTGGCCACCCTCCACTGGGAGGTGGACAAGCTGACGACCGCGCTCACCGAGGTCGAGGGAACCCTCGACCACGACCTGGGCTTGATCGTTGACGCGCTCCAGCAGCGCCCCCGCTGGTGGCAGTTCCGGCTCCGCCGCGAGCTGCGCCAGCAGGCCGCGGTGTCGACCTGCGACCCCGAGGGGGCGTGGTGACGACCATCGACCCGTCCACCACGCCGGCCGAGGCCGCCCGCGAGGGCCTGGCCAAGCAGGCACACGACTTCTTCGCGCTGGCGATGACGCCCGAGCACCTGTCCATGTGGACTGGGAACTCCAGCCAGCTCGACTACGAGAACGGTGTGCAGGCGATCCGGGACGCGATCGTCGGCCAGGGCTACGCCATGCTGGCCGCCCGGGACGAGCTTGCGGACATCGCCGCATCGCTGCGAACGCTGGCCGCCACCCCGACGGCGGTTCAGAACGTGGCCTTCCAGGTGGCCAACTTCCAGGAGACGGTCGACACCTGGATGGGTGACCTGGTCGAGGAGGTTCGCTCGCACACGAACGTCGTGGGCAACGGTGTGACCGCCGTCCGCGAGCACGCCGAGACGGTCAACGACGCGCTGGGCAACGTCGCTGGGGTGATCGACCGGGTGCGGTGGTGGCAGTGGCGGCGCCGATGGTTCAACCGCCGCCTGCGAGTCGCCGCTGTGGCGAGCGAGCCCGGCGCCCACGTCGTCGAGGCATCCGAGGGAGGGTTCCGATGACCCTCATGGAGGCGATCCGGTCGGGGTTCAGCCCGGTCGCGATGGTCGTGTTCTCGTCGGTGTTCGTCACCCTGTACGCCGCCCACCAGGTGGGAGACCACTGGGTGCAGACCCACCGGCAGGCGTGCTCGAAGGGCGAGCACAGCAGGGCCGGCCAGCGCGCGTGCGCGTGGCACGTGCTGACGCTGACGCTGACCAAGTTCGCGGCCCTGTACGGGCTCGTCTTCGTTACCGGCCTGCCGATCACATTTTGGCCCTTGTTCGTCGGCATGTCGGTGGACGCCCTCTCGCACTACTACGCGGACCGCCGCTACACGCTGCGGAACCTCGCGGCGAAGCTCGGCAAGGCCGACTTCTACGAGCTCGGTGACCCGAAGGCCTCGCCGTGCGGCACCGGCGCTTACGCGCTCGATCAGTCCTGGCACGTGGGATGGCTGTTCGTCACGTCCCTGATCATCGCGGCGGGTGCCTGATGGAGGCCTTCCGCGTTGACCTGCACGACATCGACAACCCTGACGAGCCGTTCGTGATCGAGTACTTCGAGGCCGACTCCGAGGCCGCCGGTGGTGTGGCGGAGGGAATGCTTCCCGAGCTGTGCGAACGGGCTGGCATCGTCGCCAACCCCGACGACGTGTACGGCCTGGTCTGGGTGAACGACGGGATCGGCGGTGCTGAGCTCTTCGGCACCGCGTTGCTCCCCGACGCCTATGGAGGAATCTGATGACCGATGCCCCTGCCATCGCGTTCGGGCTGTTCTGCCTGGCGCTCGGCATCATGCTCTACAAGAAGCGCGCCAAGCTCATCAAGGGAGGCGGCGGTGCAGCTGCCCTGAGCGCTGCCGCCGCGGCCAAGGCGGGCGGTGCGGGCACGACCACCCGAGCACGCAAGCTCGGCATCCCCGCGCCGGTGCTGTACCGGATCATCTCCGGTCTGATGTTCTTCGGCGGCGTCGGCCTGGCATCCACGTTCATCGGTGACTGGCTGCGCACCTGGAACTTCAGCATCGGTGAGGTGTCCTCCGCGGCGGTCATCACGATCGTGGCGGTGCTGATGTTCTTCGCCCTGCTGATCGACGTGTTCGACGGCAACGGGCTCAAGCCGACCACGTACGGGATGCTCGTCATGTTCCCGATGATGTGGGCCACCGCCGGCGGATCGCTGTCCTGGCCGAAGGCTCTCAGCGCGCAGGCGTGGTCGTGGATGACGGGGGCGATCTGATGCGGATCGAACACGTCGTCGTCGGCATCATCATCGTCATCTGCCTGATCACGTTCATGCGGCACGTCAGCCGCACCGATGCGGAGAAGGCGAAGCCGTCGCTGCCGGTGAGGGCTCTCAACGCTCTCGGCGCCAACGTGGAATCGACCCGACTGCTGCCGGCGACCGGTGAACTGGTCGGGCGCGGGGCCGTCGCCGGCGCGAGCAAGGTGCGCGACGTGGTGGCGGAGCGCTGGGGGCGCGGCCAAGCGAGACGGGCGGAAAGGCGAGAGGCCCGCGGCGAGCGGATCGCGGAAGTCGGCGAGAGAGTCCGCGGCGTGGCAGCACAACGCGGGCAGGCCGTCGTCGAGGCGATGGAGCGCCGCTGGGGTCAGCGTGAGGGCGACCGGCCGCTCATCGACCGGCAGGCGCGCGACGACTCTGCTGAGCCCACCCCTGGCCCTGGCCCCGCCAACGTCACCCAGGGGGATGTCGACGCGAGCACCGCTCCCGATTCACCGGTTGCGCCCAGGAGGAGGTGGCGGCTGCTGCGCCGCTTCAGGTGGTGGCGCGACCGCGGCAGCAGCGGGACCGCCCCGATCGGGAGCGCCGAACCGGAGCTGACCCACGACACCACGTGCCGGCGCTGCGGCACCGAGCACACCGTGACCATCCCGGAGGGTGAGAACGCAGGCGAGGTCCTCTGCGGCTGCAAGACCCGGCTCATCATCTTCCGCGACCTGAAAGGCATCGCCCCGCCGGTCACCGACCCGGAGGCCTGGGTCGCGTTCAAGACGCTGGTCGCCGCCGAGGACGGCTACTGCACGTCGATCAAGTGCACCGGTAACGGCACCTACGTGCAGGTCACTCCCGAAGACGTCAACAAGATTCCCTGCCCACACTGCACCAACCCACAGGAGGACACCGTGACCGTACCCACCACCGCCAACGGCAGGCCGCGCCCCGAGGACCGGGTCATCGTCGGTGCGGGAGCCGGGCCGCTCCCGCCCGGTTCGCCCGCCGTCCCGCCGCCCGGCCCGTGGGCGGCCAGCGCCGCCCGGGTCGCCGAGTTCAACCCGGAGAGCGATGCCGACCTGATCAACTTCATGGCGGAGGAGATCTCCGGCATGTGCGGCTACTCCGACGCTTACGAGACGCTGCACGAGACGTGCCTGTCGAGCCTGGGCCTCGACCCGCGCTCGGTCGCCGGGCTCAACGCGTTCGGGCAGCGCATCGTCGAGGTGACCGGCGAGATGGCGCGGGCGCACGCCCAGTTCGTCGCCATCTACCACGAGGTCATGCAGATGGTGGCCGACGGGACCGTGATGCCGCACAACGGCAGGTTCTTCTCCGGAGACGTCACCGTCTAACCGCCCCACCCCGCAATCGAGGAAGGAGGATCGCCATGGTCGGCCGCCACAGCGTCAAGCGGTGCCCCGACGAGCCGCACGAGATGCACGCCGTGACGGCCGGCCCGGGCGACGACCTGCTCGACGTTCCCAACGAGGAGGAGCGGGACCGGGTCGCCGAACTGCTGAAGGCGGCGTGCGTCGGCGGCTTCAACTACTTCAAGAACGCGCCCGCCGACCGGCTGCCGCTGCTCGGCGGTCCCGCCGTGTACGCGGGCGGACTGCTGCTACACGGCTTCGACGTGCCATGGTGGGCGATCGGAGGGCCCACCATCCCGGCCGGGATCATCGCGTACGCGGCCGGCGTAAACCGTCTGTCGATGCCGTCCACGATCGGCGTCACCCTGGCCGCGCTCACCTGCGGCTCGTGGCTGGCCACCGTCGCCGAGCTCGGCGCCGGCCGCCTGCTCAACTGGGTCTACGTCGGCATGTTCGGTGCTGGCTACGGCCTCTACCGCTGGGCCCGCCACCGGGCCAGGAAGCGCAACGGGCGGCCCGTCGCCGAGCCTCAGCCCGAGACGGTGTCGCCGGAGTCGCCGCGCATCGCCTGGGAGGGCTACTTCGCAGGCTGGGGTATGGAGGGCGCTGCGGTCATCGCGTCGGAGCCGACCCGGCTCGGCGAGCGGGCCCTCATCAACACGAAGGGCACCGGCAAGAGGGCGTCCACGTTCGGCACCAAGGCGCTTGAGGAGCGCGTCGCGGAAGACTTCGACGTGCAGCCGGCGCGCGTCCGCATCAGCACGGCCGGGCTGCCAGCCGGGCAGATCCTCGTCTCGGTGCAGTTGATCGACCCGTGGGCCACCATCGTCCCTCACCCGCTGTTCGACCCGAACAGCGAGATCGTGCTCCCTGAAGTCGCCGACATCCGGGAGCCGCAGCCGATCGGCATGGACCCGGAGACCGGCGAGCCGCTCACGATCACACTGTGGGACGACGACGGTGGCAAGCAGACGTTCATCGTCGCCGTCAACGGCGGCGGCAAGTCCGTCACCCTGAACGACATCTTGGAGCGGCTCACCGCCGCGTTCAACACGGTGGTGTGGGGCATCAACGTGTCCAAGGCGCAGGAGATGCGCCGGTGGGCACCCGCCCTTGACCTGTCGGCGTGCGGCCGGGACCAGCGCAAGCGAGCACGCGTGATGCTGCGGATGGCGCGCAAGCTCATCGTCTGGCGTGGCGCGCAGCACCGCGACTCGGCGAACGTCATCCCGACCGAACGGCAGCCGATGCTCGTGCTCGTCATCGACGAGCTGAGCGCGCTGGCGAAGACCGACGACGGCGTCATCGACATGAGCATCGTCGAGGATCTCGTCTACGTGGCAAGCAAGGGCCGGTCGGAGGCGGTCGTGCTCCTGATCGCTGACCAGCGCAACACGCAGGGCGCTATCGGCTCCACCAACATCTCGACGCAGATCACGAACTACGTCGTCTTGAAGGGTGTCAGTAGCGGAGACCTGACCCGCATCGGTGTCGCCGTCCCGGACATGGGCGAGTACGGCGGCCAGCACGCCGGCGTCGCGGCCACTGTGCTCAAGAGCGAGGACCGTGCCCGGCTCGGCCGCACGTTCGCGCTCGCGGCCGGGAAGACGGCCGAGACGGGGCTGCAGCAGATCGACCGCATCGTGGCGAGCCGGCTGCCGAACTCGCTGGAGGGCGGCGCGATCGCGCACCTTGGCGAGATGTACGCCTCGCTGAAGGCGGGCCAGATGCCGTCCGCGGCGGTCACCGAAGATCTGGAGCGCGAGGTAGCCGAAGACCTGGCGGCAGGCGAGGATCAGTCGCTCGACACCCCGCCGGAGGCGACGTCGTCGGCGGAGCGCTCGCAGACCATCGACGAGATCCGCCAGCGGCACCTGTTCGTCGTGCCGCCGCTCACCCCGGAGGGGCAGGAGCGGGCCCGACAGATGCGCCAGGCGGGCAGCGAGCGTCAGGGAGCGCGGGAAGATCAGCCTGCAGCTTCGCCGCTCCCGGCTGGTGTCCGAGACAAGCTGATCACGCTGCTTGAGGGCGACGGGATCGCCACCCGCGACGTTGAGACGGCGCTCGGGGTGTCGTCGGCGACCGCGTGGCGGTACATGAACCAGCTCCGGTCGGAGGGGGTTGTGGAGTCCCGCGGCACCGGGCCGGCAACTCGCTGGGTTCGGCGGGGTGATGACGTTGCGTAGCCGATTTGCTGGGGAGTGGCGCTATCCCTTCAATCCCTTCAACCCCTTCATGGTGTGGCCCCTATACCGACCCCTTCATGGCCCTGATGAAGGGATATCCGGGGCGGCCGTGAAGGGATACGCCGCCTCCCTGACAACTACTGACCGTGACAACTAGGAGGCCCTGATGTCGCTCTTGAAGACTGCGATCGCCACCGCCGACACCGAACAGCAGGCCGCCCACGCCTTGTTCATCAAGTCGCGCTGTGACGCGTCCGGCATGGACGTGGCCAGCTACCGGTGCGTGATCGGTGCCATGGTCCGGCTGGGAGAGGCGGTGTCTTCTCGCGGGCCTGCATGGCGGAACGACCACGAGTTCGTGAGCGCTCTGATCGACCTGGAATGCGACCTGCACACCAAGCTCAAGCAGATCAACGAGCTGACCAACACCGTCATGGTCGGCATCTCGCTGATCAACGAGAACACGCGGGTCGAACACATCGATGCCTTGTACGCCTCCCTCGACCTCCTGCGTCCGGCCCGGGACCGCGTCATCGGCGCCCTCAACAGGGTGATCGCCGCGCCGGAGGAGCTCACCGAGACGTACGCCGTGTGCTATCGGCACGTCCGTGCCGGCCGGAAGCTGCCGTACCGCGGCAGGTTCATCAGCGGCGAGATCGTCGCCTGAACTGCTCAGACGCTAAGGAGATCAACGTGACCACCTCGACGACAACGGTCAGGCCCCACGGGCTGCGCCTGTGGTGGTCGATCCTGCTGCTCAGCACCACCGTGTCCATCACGTTGAACCTTTGGCACGCCCTGACGATGAAGGCCGACCAGGCGCTCGTCAGGGACGCGTGCCAGGTCTCTGACGTGCTGTGCGAGCGGGCAACGCAGCTCGCCGCGAAGGTGGTGGGCATCCATCCGGTGCTGGGCATCATCTTCGCCATCGTGCCGCCCGTGTTCGCGGCGCTTCTCTCCCACGGACTGATCAGCCCGCTGGTCGGCGAATGGATCAAGCGGGCGATCCTCACGCTGTTCGGGGTCAGCATGGCCACGTCGATCGCCTCCCAGGCGGCCGTCATGCGCCCGTACGGCGGCGGCTACTGGGCGGAGTGGGCCATCCCGCTCGTCCTCGACGCCTCCCAGATCATCGCACTGCACGTGATCACCACGGCGGCGAGTCTCGCCCGGAAGGCCGCAGAGGCGGCCGCCTCTGCGGCGGAGACGGAAGCCGCGAAGACGGGACTCCGCCCCCTCGTGGAGGCCGAAGTGCGGGCGGAACTCGGAGCGGAACTCAGCCAGCGTAAGGCGGAACTGGAGGCGGAAGTCGAGCGGAACCGCCAGGCGGAACTCACGGCCGCCAGGGCGGAAGAGAGAGCGGAAGTCGAAGCGGAACTAGAGACGCGGATTTCCGCCCGTCTCAGTGCCGCCGCGGCGGAGTTCCGCACCCGTGCGGAGGCTGAAAAGGCGGTTGCGGTCCAGCGAGCGGAGGTCGCGGCGGAGGCGCGTGTGCGCCGCGAGATCGCCGAGCAGGCCAAGCAGTCTGGCCAACGGAGGGCCAGCGCGCCGTCGGCCCGCCGCGATACCGAGGATGGGCTGAGCAGCGAGGATCGCGCCAGGATCTTGCTTGCACAGAACCCGGAGATGACTGGCGCGGAGCTCGGCCGGGCGCTGGGGCTGACGGAACGGTACGGCAGGGATCTCTTGAAGAAGATCCAAGACGGTGTTCCGGATGGCCCCGAACCGCCGCCTGACAACCTTCGCTTTCTCTCAGTCGGTTCAGGTAGTTAGTTCCGCCTCACTTCCGCCCTAGTTCCGCCTTCGACCTCCGCCCCGCGAGTGGGCAACAAGGACCCCCGCATGGACCGCCCAGAGCGGAGGTGCATGAGGAGACGAAAGGAGATCCACATGGACGACACCGTGATCACCGACGGCGAGGAGTACGTCTTCACGCCACTCAGCGACGACCCGGACGGCGAGTTCATGGTCATGGACGCGTCGGAGAGCGTGATCCTCACCGCCACCGACCGGGTGTGGATGGACGGCTACGCCGTCGATGAAGACGACTGCGTCTGGACGGACCGGGCCGCGGCGATCGCGCGCATCCACGAACTCAACGCGACGTAGCAACACCAACACAACCCACCCGACCCGGACAGGAGATGATCGAAATGGCGCACCTCTCCCAGCCCACCACCATGACCATCGATGGCGAGCAGTACCACTTCACGCCGGTCAGCACGTGGCCGGGCGACGGTTTCATCGTGTCGTACGCCGACACCGATCTCGTGCTCACCGTCACCGACCAGGTGTGGAAGCCCGACGAGGACGTGGCCGGCGAGGAGTGCACCTGGACCCAGATGGATGACGCGATCGCGCGCATCCACGAACTCAACAACGCCTAACGGATCACCAGGACGGCGGGTAGTCGGCCTTCGGCAACTGCTTCGACACCTGCCACAGATCGCCAGACCAGCGCGCCCTCGACCCGCGGGGGCCATAAACGAACACCGGACCGGAGGCGAGATCATGCTTCCCGCACAGATCGGCCAGCACGTACAGCAGTTGGGTGACGGCGTCCCAAGCTGCGTAGCCGGGGCAGGACAACGCGCAGAACTGCTGGCCGCCGACCGTGGACACGATGATCTGGGCGTGGTCAGCGGCGCGGAACCGGGACTTCGGCGGGGTCTCCCACTGCCTCGGATCGCCCTCGGGGAACACGGCCAGAGGGTTCACGTGCGCGATGGTGTCCACTCGCACGAATTGGTCCGGATCTTCGGTGACCAGCCATGCCGCCATGGCTCCAGAGTGCGTGACGACGCGCGGCGCAGCAAGCTCCGGAGCTCCGCATGACCCCGGAGCAGGTGGAGGCGCTGTCCGTCACGTGCGCCCAGTTCGGCGAGGACTTCGACTCCCTCCGCTTCGACCAGCACGAGGGCGGGTTCATCGGCGCCTTCGTCGGCCCCGCCTACGCCGAATGCTCCCCGGCCGGCGAGGTCACCCTGTGGTGCGACTGCGCCGAAGATGTCCCGTACGGCTCGTGCGTGATGTGCCCCACCTGCGGTTCACACCTGGAGTCGTGCCAGGCCAGCCTGTGCGACGGATGCGGCCGATGCGAGACCGCATGCGAGCAGGCTGGCGACTGCCCCGGCTACGACTGAGCTCCGGGCGTTGGTTGTGCGGCGCGGCCGACCACGCCCGGCCCACACCCCACGAGGGTGCCCACATATCAGCCCCGGCCGTCAGGAGGACGACGGTCGGGGCACCCACCCCAAACAACTCACATGATCGAGGTGTATTCATGGCACTAACTCAGAAAGCGCTGAACATCCAATGCCTGGAGCGGACACACAGAAATGACGATCGGGACCGTGCCCTCGACCGCATGACGGCCCTGGCCACCGAGCTGGGGCTCACCGAGGCCGACGTCGCCCACATGCCGCATCAGATCGCGGCAGAGAAGGCCGAAGGCTTGCTCTGGTACGAGGACCACAACCAGCTCTCCCGCAGCCGCGACTGGCACGCCGAGTACCGCGCCGAAGCCGACATCGCGGTCACCACCGGGCTGGAAGGCATCATCGCCTACCTGTTGCACTCGTTCTGGTGGGAGGAGACCGTGGAGAAGATCCTGCGCCGCTCCCACCGCACCGCCGGCGTGTCCCCCGAGGAGGTGGCACGGCAGACGCGGCTCAAGCTGTGGGCCGACACCACGTTCGGCCTCCGCACCGACGGCCCCATGACCACAGCCCTATAGCAGCGAGACGACGCTTGAAGGAGGAAAACGGCCGATGACCACAACCCCGAACCATGCCGAACCGTGCACGGCCGAGGTGATCGACGGATACGAGGACCCGGCCACCTGCTGGGGGTGCGAAGACTGCACCAACCAGATCTACGACGACATCAACAACGCCGTGGAGACGGGGGCCATGGACGAGGACGAGGCGCACGACGCGCTCGTACGCTTCGAGCAGTTCGGAATCATCCCGTGACCCGCTGAACGACGACGCCCGGCCGCTTCCCCACGGCCGGGCGTCATGGTGTCCAGGATACGCGCTCTCGTTCACGTGTTCGCATCTTGACCTGCGGCAACCCCCTGCGCACGACCGTCGCCGACCGGCAGGATGGGCGGATGGACCAGCAAGAGGGTGACGAGATCGTGGCGGGGGCGCGGCTCCGGGCCGCCCTGGTGGGCCACATCGAGGACACCGAGCCCGTACCGGACGAGGTGAGCGAGCGGGCGCGAGCCCTGTACGACCTGCCCCGAGATCAGGTGTAATCGGGGCAACACCCCTACCCGGGCATTCGGGTAGGGGTGCGGTGCGCCCCAGGCGTCGATCACCACCATACGGCCACCAAGGCCCTCCTGAACATGGCGAAAACCCCCGCCCACCCGAACTGGGTGGGCGGGGGTTGTTCGGGTTTGAGCGTGCCTTACAGGCTGTCGAAATCCCTGCCGGCGTGCACGCCGCGGCCCGGCTTCGGCTCCGCCGCCGACGCCGGGATCGACGTCTGCCGCACGAACAAGCCGAGCAGCAGGCCGACGAACGTCATCAGCGTCGCGGTCTGCGACGGAGACGCGTCCCAACCGAACGTGACCGCCAGCGACACCCCCGCCTGCAGCAGGCCCAGTACGGCCGCTTTGATGCTGCCGCCGTTGTCTGTGGCGCGGGTCGCGACCGCCATCCACACGCCCGCCGCGGCCAGCACGACGGCGTTGATGCCCGCGACCGCCGCCTCAGGCAACGGAATCCAGAATGCGGTGACGAGCTGGAGGCCCGCCGCGACGGTGGCGGCGACCAGTGCAGGCTCGCCGCTCAGCTCGCTGGTCCGAGTGGTTGTGACGTGGTTGGCCATGAGGTGCTCCCTAGTTCAGGTAGTAGCCGTTCTCGAACGACCAGGACTTCGTGGCCACCGTGGCGCCGCTCGCGTCCTTCAGGATCACGGCGTCCTCGACGTTGCCGAGGTAGTGGCTCTTGTAGCCGCACGCGCTCTTGTTGAGCGCGATCGTGTGCCAGGCGTTGTCAGTGCGGTCCACCGAGCCGCCGGTGTAGACGCGGATGTGCTCACCCGCGGGGAGCCACACGCCGTCGGTCTCCACCTCGGTGGTGTCCGGGTTGTCCGCCGTCAGGTGCTGGAACCGGCTGGCGCCCGACCCGGTCGCGAACACCGCCGTGTTGCAGTCGACCGCCTCCGGGTTGTCGCCGTGCTCCCGGTCGGCCCACGTGTCCTGCGTGGACCAGCCCTCGACGTTGACCGCGTGGCCGCTCACGTTGGTGAGGTCGATGTACTCCTTCCACGCGTTCGACGGCACGTCGGTGCCGTTCGCGTTGTAGCCGACCTTCCGGATCTCCAGCTCGCCGGCGACGACCACCGCGGCGGTCGTGGGCGTGGCGTCGGCCGGCGTCACAAGCCCTCCGAGCAGGAGGGCGAGCCCGGCCAGGACGCCGAGCAGTCTGGTTCGCATGAGGTGCTCCTCAGGGTGGGGGTGCCGTCGCGCACGGCATGAAAAAGCCCGGCACCAGGCCGGGCACGCGAGAGAGGGTTGCTTACGAGCGGTGCAGCAGCGCCTTGAACGCCGACGCGGTCTCCAGCACCACCTGACCGGCCGATGCGTGCCGGATGTTGACCCGGGCGCGGTTGGCCGGCCCGAGGCCGAACTGGGCGGCCAGGTTGACCTCGACACGTCCGTCGACGTCGGCGCGCAGCAGCGCGGGTCGTTCGATCGGCCACGCGACGTTCTGCAGCGTGCCGTCGGCGGCGTGCCGGGTGATGGCCACCTCGACCGGCTCGTCCGGGGCCAGGCCGCGCAGCGCCACGTACGCCACGATGTCGACCCACGTGGCGGTGTTGGGGGCGATGCTCTGTCCGCCGGACGGGTGCGAGCCCGCGGAGTCCTTCCACTCGGCGGTCCACCACGGCTGGAAGTCGGCGCCGGGCGGGACGACGACCTCGTCCTCCAGGCCCAGGCTCACGATCTCGGGCATGCTCTCCTCCGGTTCTTCGGGGGTCGGGGGCGGTGGCGCGGATGGCAGCGGGGCGCCGGCGCGCACCCACGCGTAGGTGGCCCCGCCGGGGCAGGAGGTGGCGTAGCCGTCCCTGTGCCCCTTGATCTCGGAGCCCGCGCCGCCGTGCTCACGCAGGTACGTACGGGCGGCGTGGAACGCGCGCTTCATCGCGTCGGTGGGTTCGATCACGCCTGAGGTGCCGACCAGCAGCAGGATCGCGTAGTGGCCGGAGTTCAGGCCGGGCCCGTTCGCGGCCGGGAGCACGTGCGGGCCGCGCCCGATCATCGCCCGGTCGTGGTTGCAGACGACCATGCTGTAGCCGATGTCGGACCAGCCGTTGCCGGTCATGTGGCCGCGCTGGATGCCCTTCACGGCCGCCCTGCAGGCGTCGTGGTCGTCGAGGGTGCGCGGATCCGCCCGGCCGCCCGTGTAGTGGGCTTTCACGCCCTTGGCCGAGCCGAGGTAGGTCGTCGAGCGCGGCCGGGCGGCGTCCCAGGACGCGCGAGACTCGATGATGGTCAAGGTGTCTCCCTGCGGTAGGCGAGCTTGAACTCGGCGAGGGTGAGCTTCACGCCGGCGGGCGCGTTGTGCTTCACCATCAGCCCGATCGGCGTTCCCGGGTGCACCCAGATCGCCCAGCTCTTGGCGATGTACTGGCCGCCCGGCGTGATCGCCCGGTCCTCCGTGCACGTCGAGTCGTAGCCAGTGGACAACGACAGCGGGTCGCGGACGAAGCGGTCGCGCAGCTCGGTGTAGTCGTCGGCCTCCCAGTACAGGAGGGCGTACAGGTCAGCCCAGGCGTCGTGCGCCGGCCAGATCAGGCCGGACCGCGGGTCGGGGTAGGCGGAGGTCACGCCGTCCGGCTGGGCCGGGTTGTGCATGCCGTGCGGGTCGTACGACTCAGTCCCGTACGGGAAGCGCACCAGGTAGTAGTCAGCGCCGGTGGCGGGGATGGTCTGCGTGTTGGCCAGCAGACTGCACACGTAGTCGCCCATCGATCGTTCCCTCAGGTCGGTTCACATCGGTAGTCGGCCGAGCCGTTCTCGACCGGACGGCACACGTACTCGACGCCGAGCGAGGTAAACGTCCACGACTCCGGTAGCGGGCCAGGCTCGCCCCGCGGTCCTTGCTCGCCCCGCTCGCCTTGCTCTCCTTGAGGTCCGCGTTCACCGGGTGGCCCGCTCGGGCCGGCGGGCCCCGACGGGCCGGGCGCACCAACTGGGCCTGCCGGACCTGACGGGCCCGGCAGTCCCTGAGCGCCGTCACGTCCCGGGCGGCCCTGCGGCCCGGCCTGCCCTTGAGGTCCTGGCGGGCCGGGGATGCCCTGCTGGCCGCGCTCCCCGGGCGGGCCAGGCGAGGGCGAAACCAGCGGGGTGCCGCCCAGCCGCTCGACCTGCTCGACAAGGACCTGCCGGTCCTCCTCCGCCTGCCGCACCCGCTCTCCCAAACCGCTGATCTGGGCGGACACCCAGACGCCGAGCAAGACCACGACGGCCACGCCGACGAACAGCGGCCAGTTCCGGCGCACCGCGCGCACGTGGGTGCCCATCATGAGCCGCCCCTGGGCGCGAGCCACACCTGTACGGCGATCGTGAGCAGGATGAACACGGTGGGCAGCAGCCCCGAGTAGATGATCTGGCGGAGGTTGCTGCCGCGCTTCTCCTCGCGCTTCTCGTCGGCGGCCTCCAGCCGGATGACCGCGTTGTCGAGGGCGCGGCGCACCTCCTCCACATCCCGCTCCAACTCGGCGAAGCGCCGCTCAGACAATCGCTGATCCGCCAGGTACTCGGTGCGTTGCACGAGCTGGGCGAGCATCGCCATCACCCCGTCCAGGCGGCGCCACAGCTCGCCAAGGGTCGGTTCATCGGCCACATCGCCCCCTCGCCGTTGTGGGAACGGGTGCCGCCCGCGCTCCCAGGGCGGAGCAGACCCGCGCGGGCGGCACGATCACTGACGGGGCCCTCCCGGTTCCACGCCGTCCGTCACCAGCAGCACCTTCACCAGGAACTCGCCCGCCGCCTCATGCTCCGGCGTCTGCACGATCTCGGCGCTGAGCGGCCGCCCCAGGCCGCGGGCCGCCTCCAGCGCGGTGTCCATCGCCTCCTCGTACGGCGTGGCCGCCGGGAAGCCGTGCTTGTAGATGTGGCCCAGCACCGCCTTCTCCGCGGCGAGCGCGTCGGCCAGCGCCTCCACGTCGGCCTGCCTGCCGACGTCCACCGGGCGGCCCCGCCGAAACAGCCGACGCGGGCGGGCACTGGCCTGGCCGCCGACTCGCAGCACGTTCGCGACCACCTCATCCGGTGTGCCGGGGCGGGCGGACCTCCGGCCGGGCAGGGCCAGCTTGTCGGGCACGGTGCGGCCTCCTACGTGGTGAGACGCCGGATCGTCAGCAGCGACCCGGTCTTGACGATCGTCGGCGTGGCCGTGCTGGCGAGCTGGGCCCACCTCAGCCGCAGGAAGCCGCTGTTCGAGCCGACCCGCAGCACGCCCTTCGGGACCGCGATGACGAGGATGCCGGCGCCGACGGTGCCCGGCGAGCTCGAACCGGAGCCGACCTGCCGGGTGCGGGAGATGATGTCCGTCGAGCCGGTCACGCCGGAGCCGAGCGCGTCCGACACCCACGTCCACGTCGATCCGGACGGGAAGGACCAGCCCAGCTGCAGGTCGCCGGACGGGTTCGCGGCGCCCTCGTAGATGAGGTGGGCCTGCACCCAGTACTCGGTGTTCGCGGCCACCGACAGGAACAGGTGGTTGTCGTCCTGCAAGGTCGTGCTCGACGCCACGGACTCGTCGGCGGTTTTCAGCCGGAACGCCTGCTGCAGCGGGTACCGGTTCAGGTCGGCCGCGTCCGGCACCTCTCCGGAGCCGAACGTTTTGATCGGCATCAGTCGGTCAACCGCCTCAGAATCAGGATGGATTCGGCGCGCACCGTGGTCGCGCCCGGGTCGGAGGCCAGCTGCGCGAACCGGAACCGGAACGTGCCCGCGCTGCCGCCGGTGATGAGCACACCGCGCGGGATGCAGGACACGATCACGCCGGTGCCGTTCCCGCCCGGCGCCGGCGTGTTGCCGAGCGTCTGATAGGAGCGCGACACCGTGTCCACGCCGGAGGCCGAGGATGCGCTGCCGAACCCGTCGCTCACCCACTCGAACGATGTGCCGCCCGGCCCGGACCAGCCGATTTTCAGGTCGCCCGCCGTCGAAGCCGAGTAGAGGATCAGCGCGGTCACCCAGTAGACAGTGTTCGCGTCCACCGGCACGAACAGGTGGTCATCGTCCTGCATGGTGGTGGACGACACGACCGACTCGTCCGCCGTCTTCAGCGCGTGCACCTGCTGCATGAAATGCCGGTTAAAGTCGGCCGCGGTCGGCCGGTCACCGTCGGAGAACACCTTGACGGGCATCGCTACTCCGTCAGCCTCTGTGCGATCAGCAGCGAGTTGGTGCGCACGATCGTGCCGGTCGCGTTCGCGTTCACCTGCGACCACTGCAACTGCAGGTTCCCGGCGGTGCCGGCGACGTCCAGCCAGCCCTCGCCCGGGACGATCGTGTTGGTGCCGCCGCCCGCCGAGCCACCCGCCGCGGTGCCCACGAGGGTCTGGTCGCGGTAGAAGCGCGACACCCGGTCGATCGTGGTGGTGGCGTCGGTGTGGAGGCCGCCGTGCGTCCACCGGAACGTCGAGCCGGCCGGGACCAGCCACTGCATCTTGATGTCCGCGGCCTGCGGCGCGTCGTAGATGAGGAAGAATTCGACCCAGTACCTCGTCGAGGCGAGCACCGGCACGAACAGGTGGTCGTCGCTGTTGAAGACGTTGGAGTTGGTGACCGTCTCGTCAGCCAGCTTGCGGGCGTGCACCTGCTGCACGAAGTACTTCATCACGTCGGCCGCGAACAGCACCTCACCATCGGTGAACTGGCGGAACGACATCAGTACGCTAGCCCGTTCTCGCCGATCACGCCCAGGACGGGGTGGCCGAGCGTCAGGAAGCTGCCCACCTTGTCAGCCGACTGCAGCACCCACTTGGTCTCCCAGCGCGGCTGGTTCTTCGGGTCGCCGCGCATGGTGTGCTCGATGCCGCGGATGAACACCTCCCGCACGATGTCCTCGGTCGCGCCGACGGGCCGCCGCTCCCCGATGATGCGGTCGCCGATCTCGCGGGCGAGGATCTGTGGGAACAGCGTCTCCGGGTCGTCCTCGGAGATGATGAGCATCTCGTTGAACCGCAGCTCCGGCTCCTTGGCCAGGTACAGCAGCCACGACGCCCACGACTGCGCTTCTGCGTCGGTCTGCATGAGCAACTCGCTGCCCGGCTCGAACGTGCGGGTCCGATACTCGTCGATGCTGTCCTGGTCACTGGCCGTCTGCTCGACCCCGCCGGCCCGGGTGGCGCGCACCACGTTCGCCATCTGCTGGCGGGTGTAGGCGATGTCGACGTGGTGGTAGGGCAGCCGCCCGGCCGCGGCGCCGCCGGAGCCGAACCGGGCCTGCGGCGTGATGCTGCGGTCCTCCGTGAGCAGGGCCTGCCGGTTGCGGAACACCACCTTGCCGCCCGCGTCCTGGTACAGCTCGCCGATCTCCGTGTCGGCCACGAGCTGCAACTCCGCGAGGCCGTTGCCCTCCAGCGTGGTGGCCTGCAGGGTGGAGTTGCCGACCGCGATGTCCCGGTCGGCAGCCGGCCAGTCGATGGAGTCGAGGATGCGCTCCACCCGGGCGCCGGAGTCCTCGCCGGCGCCGACCGCGGCCACCGCCGTACGGTCATTGTCGGCCAGCACCGACAGGCCGTCCGTGCACGGCACCGTCACCTCGGAGTCGTAGTTGCCCTTGAAGTCCACCAGCCAGTCGTCCACAAAGCCCTGAAACAGCGGGAACGTGAAGCTGGACGGCCGGGTGGAAGAGGAGTTGTGCGGGGTGCCCGTCCACGAGCAGGCCGGCTGAGAGCCGTCGCAGTACGGGCTGGCCGTGCTGCGCTCCTCCGCCTGCACGGCGTCGACGTAGGCGACCACCTGCCCGTCGGAGTGCGTGTCGTCCGTCCACACCTGGATTTGGATGTTGTCCAGCGGTGCCGTGAGCGTGGCGGTGCGGGACACCCGGAACCAGCTCTCCGCGGCCAGGCCGATCGTGGGAACGAACTCGAAGCTGACGCCGTCCGCGCCGATCACCACGCCTTCGATCTTCGGGAACGACGCGGCCGGGATGTAGACGTAGGCGCTGATCGTGACGGTCTCGCCGGTCGTCGCCCCACCGGCCACGCCGGACGCCGTCGCCGAGTAGAGGTTGAACGGTGGGTTCCCGGCAAGGCGGCGCAGTTCGAGCGCGTAGCCGCCGAACCGGGACACGTCGGGGACTCGCGCGACGGCGGTGGTGGCCGCGCCTGCCCACCCGGTCAGACCCTGCTCGAAGCTGGGATTCTGGACCAGGTTCGTGGTCGGCGTGAACGGCAGCGACGCCCGCACGCGGATCGGCCGCATCGGCTTGACCCGGGTCGCTGAGCCGCCGCCCACACTGGTCAACTGCTTGGCCGCCAGGCTGGCCGTCGTGAAGCCGCCCGACTGGGTGTCGGCGCGCTCCTGCCAGCCCTCCACCTGCGGCGGCGTCCACGTCGCGCCGGACGCGTCGCCCCACGCCCCGGCCGCGACCCGGATTTCCAGGTCGTTGGCGGCGTGCGGCGTCGTCGCCGGGGTGTTCATCACCTTCGCGCCCGGGTTCGACTGCGAGGCGACGATCTCGAAGGAGGACGTGTCCCAGTTGCGCACGGCCACGACGAACGCGACACCGTCGGCGCCGGAGTTCTGGCTGATCCCGTACGTGGCCGGTTCGGAGCCGCCCGCCGTCTTGGCCCACACCTTCGCCGACAAGGTGCCGTCACCCTCCGATCGGCTCGCGATCGGGCTACCCCAGGACGCCCCGCCGGTCGGGTTGCCGATGTCGGCGACCGCTCCGATGTCGGCGAAGTGGATGAGCAGCAGGCGGTGGCCTGACAGCGTGCCGGCCGGTTTGGCGATGGTGGACGAGCCAGTGGTGCCGGTCGCCTTCGAGCTGACGTTGACGATCTCCGCCTGCTGGCCGGTGGCGCTCTTGATGTCGATCGTCCAGCCCTGGCCGAAGTCCTGGGAGACCTGGCAGGTGAACTGCAGAACACCGGAATCGGAGGACGCCCCTTCGACGTACGGGCCGGACAGGTGCGTCGGGTCGAAGCGCCGGTCCCGGTTGTCCAGGATGATCTCTGCGGTGCCGGGGTCGTAGCGGACCAGCGGCGAATCGGCGCGGCGGGCGCCGCGCTGCACGCTCACCCCGCGCAGCCACGGCGAGATGTCCGTCCACGTCGGATCGGTGAACATGCACTCGACGACGATCTGCGGGTAGAGCGGCTCGGCCATCTACTTCGGGAACCTCGCGCCGGAGCCGCGCTGGTAGTCGGTCAGCAGCTCGTGCAGCTCCCGCGCGACCGCGCCCTTGTGGTAGGAGGTCGGCACGTTGATCGTGGCGTGGATGTGCACCTCCGCGAGCCGGGATCCTTGCTGCATCTGCTGCTTGGTGAACACGTACTCCGGCTCGCGCAGCCCGTTGAACCCGAACGTGCCGGGCTCCCACACGCCGCCGTTGTCGAACTTGGCCAGGCCGTACCGCCTGCTGAACAGGCCGTTGTCGGCGCCCCGCGCGGCGCCGCCGATGACGACGCCGCGGGAGCCGCGCGACTCGAAGTTGAGCCGGCCGATCGTGCCCGCCATGTGCCCGACACCCGCGTCCGTCACGCCGACCCGCACCGCCGACTTGCGGTTGCGGACGTAGCCGCCGGGCCCGGAGCGGGAGCCGAAGCTGTGCGTGGTGAACAGGCGTCGGTGCGGGTACCGGCCTTGGATCACGTTCGTCAGCGCAGACCAGGCGCCCGAGCAGTCGTAGCCGCGCGGGCCGACGCCGCCCCAGATGTACGGCTTGCCTGCCTGCGCCCGCGCCCACTTCGCCGCCTTCTGCACGCCGGGCCCGCCCAGGCTCACCTCGTTCAGCTTCTTCGTGATCTTCTGGGCTGCCGCCCACGCGACCTCGCCCACCTTGCGGTTGTAGCGGGCCATCGCGCCCGGGATCTTGCCGAAGTCGTGGAACGAGTGCTTGGAGATGATGCCGCCGTCGGCGAAGAACGCGCCCTCGCCGCCCATCCTCTGCGGGCCGACACCACCCGCGAGCATCCGCTTGACCGCCGGGACGCCGCCGCGGCGGGCAGCGGCGTTCATCTCCTCGACCGTCCGGGAGCCGACCGCCCGCGTCCACTCCGGCCGCATCACGGCCTCACCGCCGGACAGGCCCAGGACGCCGCCGGTCGGGCTGACGAAGGTGTGCACGTCCCTGCCCGGGGTGAAGCCGGGCAGCACGCCGCCGGTGGCCCACAGGGACGCCTTGACGCCGCCCGGCAGGCTCACGGTGCCGTCGGCGTTGACCCTGATCGTCACCGTCTTGTTCTTGATCCGGCCGGTCGCCGCGTTGATCTCGCCCGGCATGGTCACGTAGCGGCGGATCAGCCTGTCGATCTCCGCCCGGGACAGGCCCGACTGGCGGAGCACGCTACGCAGCTTGTCGATGTGCCGCTGCAGCGCCCGATTCGCCGTATCAGCCGAACGGCCTTCCTTCACCAGCTTGTCGGCGTGGTCCACGGCCGCCCTGATGAGGTCGATGACAGCGCGCTGGTTGTCGCGGCCCGCCTTCGTGTTCACGTTGAACTTGCCGGTGCGGCTGTCCAGCGCGGCGCCGTTCCGCTTGAACGACCCCGTCAGGTCGTCGATCTTGTCGCGGAAGTCGAGCGCGGCCGTGTCCGCGTCCGCCGTCAGCGACCGGAAGCGGCCCAGCCGCACATTCAGCTCACCCACCTCGGCCGACGCCTTGTCCGCCGACCGGCCCACCCCGTCCATGCCGGAGGCCACCCGCGCCGACGACTCCACCACGCCGCCCGACGCGGCCGTCATCTGCCGGTACCGCTCCCGCGAGTCGCCCAGCACCTCGTTCTGCCCCGACAGGGCGTCCCGCAGCTTCCGGGCCGCGTTCGAGTTCTCGTCCGAGATGACCGACATGGCCATGGCGGCGTCGCCGGCCGTGTTCGTGTCGAGGATGTTGCGCTGGACGACGGCGTTCACCCGCTCCTGCGCCGGGGCGTACCCGAGGGCCGCGTCGGTCACGTCCCGCACCGCGATGCCGAGCCGTTCCGCCGCCTTGTATGCGCCCGACGTCTGCAGCGCGTCCTTCACCGTGGCGATGGCCCGCTCGTCGAGCACGCCCTTGTTCTCCTGGAGCGCCCGCGTCAGCTCCTCCACCTGGGCTTCGGCCTGGTTGTTGCGGGTGGCGAAGAACCCGAGCGCGGTCGCGCCCGCGGCCAGGGCGAGCCCCCACGGGCCGGTCAGCAGACCCGCCGCGGCGCCGAGCGCGGTCCGCGTCTTGGTCGCCGCCGTGCCGAGCACCGCCATCGGGCCGCCCGCCGCCGCCACCGACTCCCGCATCCGCTGCACACCCGAGGCGACATGCAGACCGGCGGACGCGACGCCACCGAGCTTGCCCGCCAGCGGGCCGATGATGAGCGCCAGCGCCAGCCCCTGTGTCACCACGTCCCGGATCGGGCCAGGCAGAGACGTGAGAAGGTCGGCTACCAGTCCGAGCGGGCCAGCCACGAGCGGCAGAACAGCCCCCACATCGGCGGCCACATCCCGGAGCAGGGCGAACATCTCGGCCATCTTGCGCTGCCCCTCGACGGAGCCGGCCCACTTGGCCGCCTGCGCGGTCAGCCGCTCGACCGTGTCGAGCACCCCGTCACCGGAGGAGTCCATCTGCCCGAACGCGGACACCACGACCCGCCCGATGTTGAGGCCGATCCGGCCAAGCTGGGCAAGCGTGTCCCCGGCACGGTCCACCGTGCGGTCGAGCATGGCCGCGCCGCGCTCGGACGTCAGGAAGGCGCTCGCGGCCTTCACTCCGTTGACAGCCCACGACGCCATCCGCTCGGCGAGCGGCAGGCTCGCCACCGTCAGGGACGTGACACCGGCCAGCGCCGGCCGTACGGCGCCGCCGAGCTGCGTCATGATGCGGGAACTGCTGGCGAACACCTTGTTGGCCGCGCCCCGCGCCATCGGCGTCTTCCCGAACGCCAGCGCCTCCCGGGCGCCCAGGTTGAAGCCGGACGCCACACCGAGCATGCCCGTCTTGATCTCGGGGAGCAGGTTGTTGGCCACCGGCGTCATCTCGCGGTCCAGCCCGGCGAACATGCGCTGCTGCACCGCCCGCTGGATCGGGTCGAAGGCGCCCTTCAGCCCGGCCGCCGACTTGACGAACGCCCGCGCGCTTGGGGACAGCTTGGCCAGCGACTCCTCCAGCGCCGCGGCGTCGCCCTCCGCCACCGCAGTCATGGCCTCGCCCATGCCGAGCACACCAACCTTGAAGGTGGCCGCCGCGGCCTGGCCGGCGGCCAGCGCCCCCGGCATCGCCGCCACCGCGCCGGCCGCGGGCAGCAGGGCGGCGGTCAGCGCGGTGGCGGACCCGGCCAGCGCCGTCAGGCCGGCGCCCATCGCGGCCTTCCGGCCGACCGAGCCGAGCCGCTTGTCGATGTCGCGCAGCGCCCGATCGGCCTTCTTCAGCCCGGACTCGTTGAGGTCGATCCCGAGGACGATCCGCAGGTTACGGAGCAGCGCCACCCGCAGCCTCCTCTCCGTCGAGCGGCCGCACATCCCAGCGCGGCATGAAGTGCTTCACCTCGAACGGCCGGGTGTCCTTGCCGCGGAACGTGTTCGCGAGCTGGGCCGCGATCACCGCAGCGGCCCGGTCCACACGCGCCTCAACGCTGACCGGGCCGTACAGGTGCTCGTACGCCTCCCACTCGGCGAGTTCGCGGGCGCTGATCCGGCGCAGCATCTGCTCGACCGGCATGCCGAACGCGAGCGCTAGCCGGAAGTACCGTTGGCGCTCGGGTCGTCGCCGAAATCCTCGACCAGCTCCTTCACGTCCTCCTCCGCCAGGCCGGACAGGCGCATCGCGACCGGGGTGAGCTGGGTGAGGATGTAGGCGGGCATCTGGGAGACGCGCAGCACGTCGCGCGGCTCGAAGTACGGCAGGCCCTCCTCCGTGATCGCGGAGCGGACGATGAGCAGGGCCATGGTGTGCTTGGACTGGGTGCGCCGGTTGCCGCGCTGTTCGATCACCTGGTCCTGCCACTCGTTCACCTGCTCACCGGTCAGGCCGCGCAGCCGCATCCTGCCGAGCAGGCTCCCGTCCGGGTGGCGCAGCTCCACATCCTCCTCCGGGCAGCGCACCTGCCACAGGGCGTCCTTCGAGATCAGATCCACGGGTGCTCCTTACTGGGATGCGCGCTATGCCGGGATGACGACGTTCTGCGCGGGCTCGTCCGTGATTGCGAAGCTGATGACGACCATCGCCGCACCGTCCATGTCGAACGGCTTGCTGTGACTGGCGACGGTGTACGGGAACACGTCCATCAGCCGCCCGGCCACGTCCTGCGCGTCCATGCGCAGCATGAAGCCCGTGGCCAGCTCCGGCAGAAGCTGCCGGGCGTCCACCCCGGCCCGGTTCAGGTAGGTGGTCAGGCTGGAGTCGGCCGCCTCCTTGCTACCGGGGATCTTCGGCGTGAAGCGGCGGTTCGGGTTCGGGATGTCCACGAAGTTGCTGGAGGTCTCCCAGCCGTCCCAGTCGTTGACAATCTCCGTGATGTCCGTGCCCGAGTTGATCTCAGCCCGGGTGACCGCCGCCTTGTTGCCGACGGTGGCCACCACGATCCACTTGATGTTCTCGCGGGTGTAGTACGGCGTGAACGTCGCGATCGGCGTGGCAGGCATCTACTCGCCCTCCTCCTTGCTGCTGGCCCGCCGACGCCGCGGCGGCTGGTCGTCGGTGTCCGGTGACGACGAAGCCCCGGCGTCGGCCGGGGCCCCGTCGGAGGACTTCTCGTCCGTCGGAGGATCCTCAGGCGGGTACGCCGCGGCCACCACCCGGTCCGCCTCCGCGCGCTCCACGCCGGCCGCCAGGAGAACCTGCCGGACCTCCTCCCGCCTGTCGGGAGGGTCGGCCAGACGCCAGCCCGCGCGCACGTGATGGTGCTCGAACGCCGAACGCGGCACCGACACGGTGCCCTCGACGTCCGGGTGGGTCATCTCCACCATGTCCAGATCAGCCATCGCGTCCACCCTTCCTACGAGGCCGCGCCGACGATGACCACGTCGTACGTGACGGGCGTGCCGGCGGCGCTGTTCACCATGTCGATCAGGTCGCCGGTGCCGCCGGTGACCGCCACCCCGGCCGCGGTCGGGTCGTACCAGAAGAAGGCGCCGCCCGGCTTGACCGGGAAGCCGTCGCCAGCCGCCAGCGCCCACGGCACTCCGTTGGACGCTGGCCGGGTGACGTTGACGTTGTTGGTGTTGGCGGCTGCCGCGCGGACGAACAGGAACTTGATCCGGGCGAACGTCAGGTTGGCGCCAGCGAACGGGCCGGCCAACCCGCCCGCCAGGTCCAGCGAGTCGGTCGCGGACGCGGCGATGGTGCGCTTGTCATGCCAGATCATGTCGGCCTGGTTCGCGCCCGCGCCCTGCGCGAAGTTCATCTGCTGCGACAGGCGCAGCTGCGACGACGGGGTGGACAGGTCGAGCGGTGACGTGAGCTCGGCGGCGAGCTCCAGATACCCCTGCAAGCTGAATGCCATCGGTCCCTTCCGATCATTTGAAGCCGTGCTTGCGGGCCGCCACCTCGACGGCCGCCCCGATGTCCGCGTCGATCTGCGCCATCGCCTCCTGCGCCGCCGGCCACATGGACGGCCGGGCCCGCTGGTTCACCCACCGCCGCGCGCGCGGCACCGGGTGGCGGAACGTGCCCGGCTGGCCAAGGTTCTCCAGCGCCCGGATGTGCGGCGCCTTGCGCAGGTCGCCGACGAGCGTTACGCCTGGACGGCGTGCGCTGAAGGAGGTGGACAGCCGGATCGCGGGCGGGATGCGCTGGGAGTAGGCGGCCTTGGCCCGCGCCCGCACGAGGCCGTGTTCGCCCGCCTTCCGCATCGCCGGGCGGAGTTCCCGCCGCATGTCGGCGGGCAGGCCGTTCAGGTCGCGGATCAGCCGCCGCAGCTCGTCCGTGGAGGTGCGGGCCATCAGCGGACCGCCGCCCGAAACGTGAGCGCGTAGTCGAGCAGCGAGACGGCGGCGTCGTCCTCGAACCCGCCGTCGAGCTCACCCGACTCGACGCTGGAGAACATGACGCCGTCCACGCCGCGCAGCTCCCGGTCGGCGGCGAGCGCCCCCTCCAGCACGCCGCCGATCTCCGCCGCGCGGGCGTCGGTCTCCTCCACGGCGCCGCCCGGGTGCCGCACGTAGACGTGCACGTTGACGGTGAGCGTCTCCTCGTCGAAGCCTGGCCCCAGCCGCTGCCGGGCGAACCGCGACGACCCGAGGTAGACGGACTCCCGCTCGACGTCGCCCGGGAACGCGTACGACGCCTGCACCTGGGCGGTCGCGGGCAGCCCAGCGAGGGCCTCGGCGAGCCGGGCCAGCAGCGCCTGCTTCACCGCCGCGGCGCGCGTCTGCCGCGCGATCATCGTGGCCCGCCGTGGAAGAGGCTGTTCCAGGACGGGTCGAAGTTCAGCGGCCGGGACGCCGGCGTCGGCCGGTCACCGTCGGCGCCGTCCCCGCCTCCCGACCCGCCGCCACGGCCGTAACGCAGGTACGCGGCGTCCACCTCGGGGATTCCCGTCCGGTCCGCGCCCGCCGTGGCTAGCTCGTACACGCCACCCTCAGCGGCCGAGAACGACGTCGCCCGGTCCGGGATGCCACTGTGCGGCTTCGTGGCCAGCCACCGGAACCGCAGCAGCGCCGCACTCCGCAGGTCCGCGGGCGGAGCGTCAGAGCCGTACTCGTACTCCAGAACGACGTTGCCGACACCTTCCGTCCACACCCGGCCGTCGGTGCGTCGCAGCGTGCCGTCCCGCATCACCGCCAGCGCGGCCAGCTCTCCCGCCGACAACGCCACCGGCGGCTGCCCCGTGCGCGGGGCCACGCTCGCCGAGCGGACAGCACGCACACCGCGCAGCCGGATCCCAGCCCGCCACTCGTCGCCGCCGTCCGGCAGCACCATGTCGGGCGTTCCCGTGCCGTCCAGCAGCACCCGCCGGTAGCGGGGCACCCACGCCCGCTGCGTGATCCCCTCACACTCCTCCTCCACCTCCTGCCGCACCGCGGCCAGGCGTGCAGTCGGGTACTTGACGGTGTCCTTCAGGCTCGGGTCGGAGGCTCGGCCGTCGGCGAGGGTGAAGTAGAAGCCGCCCGCCACCTCCACCAAGTCGGCCACCTCCACCGCGGTCCCGGCGATCGTGGCGGACCAGGTCGCGGTCAACGAGCCGAGCTGCGCCTGGCCGGGCAGCACGAACGTGTAGCCCGTCCCCGCTGGCGTGGCGTCGCCGGACGCGACGTCGGCGCCGTTCGCGTCCGTCACTGTCACCGTCACGGTGGTGGACGATTCCTGCGGCTCCTCACCCAGGTAGAACCTCCGCTCCAGCGTGGCCGGGGCGCTGCGCAGCACCCGCGTCGTCGTCACCCCACGCACCTCCTCACCAGTCCGGACCTGACCGCACCGTCATCGATGCGTCCACGCCGACCTGTGCTCGGGCCGACGACTCCACTCCCGGCAGCAGGCCCGCGCCCGTGCCGAACATCCCGCCGATCTGCTCGTCGCCCGGGCCCGCGCTCTGCGCCGACGCGGTCATGGCCGCCGCCAGCAGCCCGTGCACCGGCTTGACGAGCGCCGCCTCCGCCGAGAGGGCCGCCGACGTCAGGACGGCCGCGCTGGCCGGGCGTACGGCCTCGCCTGCGCCGGATAGCGCGGCGGTCGCGGCCATCGCAGCCGCGCCCAGGTGGTCGACGTGGCCGGCCGCTGCCAGCGCGGCCGTGGCGATCGCCGTGGCCTGTGCCTCTTGCAGGCTCGACGCCGCCAGGTCCGCGGCCAGGCTCGCCGCGATCTGCAGCGAGGCCGCGACAGGCTTGGACGCAACCGAGTCCGCGGCCAGCGCCGCTGTGAACGATCCTGCGCCGGTCGCGGGCTTCGTCACGGACGCCACGGCGGCGAGTGTGGCGGACGCCGCCGCGGAGGCTGAGACGGGCTTGGTCGCCGCCGTCCCGGCCGACGTCGAAGTCGTGACCGCGGCGTCCGCCGGTGACGGCTTCGTCGCCGCCGCCGTGCCCGCCAGGGTGGCGGTGGTGGACGAGGCCGCCTGCGCCTCGTGCGTGGCCCCGGCGGACGTGGTGCCGATCAGCGCGCCCAGCCAGACGCAGCGCTTGTCGTTGCCAGTGCAAGTGCCGATCACGTCGCCAGTGGACCCGGCCGCCGCGAACGGTGCGTCGCAAACGGTGAAGACTCCGGCTCCGCCCTGAGCGCGCTTGACGAACCCGGCCGGGGACGGCGGGATCGTCCACGTGCCGCCGCCCCAGTTCGTGGCCGCCCAGACCAGCCGCCTGTCCGCGCCCGCCGTGGTGACGTCGACCGGCGGCGTGGCCGTCGAGTTACCCAGATCCTGAGCCGTGTCCGTCGGGCTGTCGAACGGGACGCCCGACGCCACCACGTCGTCGTACAGGCAAGCGATCGCCTCACGGTAGCGGGACGTCCCCCACGAGAACGTCCACGTGCCCGCCTCGGAGCCGCTCAGACGCTTCCAGAAGACGTGCAGGCTGTGAGCGCCCGAACCCGCCGCGATCTGCGACGGCGACCCCTCCGCCGCCTGGAACCCCGGCGCTGGCGTTACCGTGACGGCCGCCCCGTCGATGAACATGCTCACGACCGCGACCCTGCCCGCCGCCGTGCCGGACGGGATCGCGACCGGCGCGTTGGCCGCCGAGCCCTCCAGATAGGCGCCTGCGGCAACGAACGACGGCAGGGCCACGGCCAGCCCCTACGTCATGCCGCGATCGGGGTCAACGCCACCGTCAGCGAGGTCAAATTCAAGGTGTCGCCCGTGTTGACCGTCTTGGAGGAGGCCAGCGCCACCGAGAACAGGAAATTCCCGGTTGTGGCCGAATCCCACACGGAGATGTGGCTGACGACCTCGCCGTTCACGCCTGCCCAGTTCGACCACGACGGCGTGTTACTCGACGCCATCGACCCGCCCGACGCCGCCGCGAACGTCACCTCCGGCCGGGACATCACCGAGCTCGCGTTCGCGGTGCCCGCGCTGCCCGGGTCGCCGGTGTGCAGCTTGACGAACACGTTCGTCTTCGCCGTGAATGCGACGTTGCGCAGCAGGTTGAGCCAGCCGTTGGCCAGGTTGGCGGCGTGCAGTCCGACGGCCACTACTCCTCACCGTCCTGCCGCTCGACGTCCTCGACATGCTCGTCGAGCTCGCCCGCGTCGGCAGGCGGCCCGGCCTTGACCACTTCGGCCTCCGCCGTGATGACCAGGCCCAGCGTCACGTCGCTCATGTGCACCTCACCCGATCCGCACGCTGCCCTCGACGGCACCGGACACGACGTCCACGAAGACGCCGCGAACGGCCCTGGCGGGGCGCGGGTACATCACGTCCACCGACTCGTTCGCCGCCAGCGCGACCGCGGCCAGGATCGTGCCCGACGCCGCAGCCTCGTGGTCGTAGATGCGCACCACCGCGGCCGCCCCGGCAGTCTCTCTGACCGTGTAGCCGACCAGCACCGCCGCGCCGGCGGCGACGATCTGATCCGACCCCGTCAGCGGGATCGCGTGGGCCAGACCGCCCACGTCAGTTGCCCCGGGCGAAGATCTGCACGGTGCCGTCCGGCATGGCCAGGCCGGTGCCGGTGGTGAGCTTCTCGACGGTGAGCACGTCCCCAGCCGCCGCGTTCAGGTCGGCCGCCGTGGCGGACAGGGCCATGTTCTCGCCGACGAACGCGCTGCTGTTGCCGGACGCGTACGACCGCTGCGCCGCCAGCGCCGTACCGGCACCGGCCTGGCCGCGGTTCCTGAGCGTCAGCGTGAAGTAGTTGGTGCCGTTCGCGGTGATCGCCGCAGTCGGCACCCACTTCACCGCAGTGATGGTCATGTTGAACGGGGCGACCAGGGCGACGAACTCGTCCGCCGTGCCCCCGGTCGCCTGGCCGGCGACCGGGATGCTGAACACGTGATCGCCGCGCAGCTCCGAAACCTTCATCTGATCTTCCTTCTCGTGGTCGATGTGGAGCGGCCCCGGCCCGGCCCTGGAGGTGACGGCCGGGACGGGGCCGGGCTGCGGGAGCTACGCGGGCAGGCCGGCGTACATGCCGCGGTGGTCCAGGATCGTGCCGCTGTAGACGTGCCTGATCTTGATGGTCATCTTGTCGGCGTTGAAGACGCTGCCCTGGTTCGGGTCCGTCTGGGTCCAGAGCTCGGGGTCCTGCCGACCCTGGTAGAAGCCCACCTCGATCGTCGGCACCTCGTCCGGGGACGCGAACGCGTACCAGTTGTTGTCGTCCACCGTGAAGTACGGGATCTTGACGAGTTCCATGTCCTGATGCATGTTCGGCGCCGTGCGCGACTGCTCGGCGTCGTTCGTCGCGCCGCCCACCGACACCGCGCTGGTGACGAGCTTCCAGCCGACCGACTCCAGCGCGGGCGGCACCACCAGGATGCGCGGCGTCAGGTCCAGCAGCTCGGTGGTGTTGCCGTACTCCGTCTGCTCCGCCATCGCCACCCGCGCCGCGTCCAGCGACGTCTCCGACAGGGCGCTGGCGCTGGTGTTGCCGTGCGAGGCGTGGAACAGCGGGATGCCGTCGTAGGTGGTGACCGGGTTCGTCCGGATGAAGTCCCACACGAACCGGTACAGGGTCTGCGCGGCGGCGCGACCCAGCTTGGCCGGGATGTTGGAGATCGCCCGCACGTCGTCATTCGCGATCATCTCGAAGGTCAGATCCTCCGTCCCGCCCTTCTTGTTGATCGCGTAGGTCGCCTCTTCGTCCGGCGGCGACGCCAGCGGCGGGTACGGGGAGCCCTCGTTGACGATCGGCAGCAGGCCGTAACCGCCGACCCTGCCCACCCGCTGCGTCCGGAAGTCATTCACCGGCACGATGCTGGACACGATGCGCCGCCACGACTGCAGGTTCGGCTGCTGGTAGATCGCCATCATCCGCCGGGTGATGCTGTCACCCAGCACCTGCGCCCACGAGGCGGTGTTCAGCGACTCCTCCGACCGGTGCCCCGAGTCGTACAGGTCGCCGATGCACTCCCGCATGATCTTGCGGTTGATGTCGTCGCCCCACCCGCGCGGCTGGTAGCCGGTGAAGTCGATGTATGCCTGCTTGAAGCTGTGGTAGCCCTCGCTGTACCGCTTCTCGAAGAACGCATCCAGCGCGGCGACCTTCTTCTCGACGGACTCGCGCGTCACCTGCACCGTCGCGGTCTTCGGCGCCAGGTCGGCCCGCTCGATGATGGCCATCGCGGACTTCAGCGACGCCACCGCGGCGTCCACGTCCGCCTCGGTGATACGGTCCGGCAGCCCTTCCGCCAGCGACTCGACCACACTCGTCGGCAGGCCTGCGTCGTCCACCTTCGCCTTGATCAGCAGACGGCCGAGGAACCCGCCCTTCGGCTCCCCGGACGCCTCGACCGTCTTCACCGGCTCCGGGTCCGGCCCGGCCGGCTCCTCCGGCGGCTTGGCGCCCTCGTTCTCCTGCGCCGGGGCGGCCTTGGCCAGGCCCACCGCGGCCAGATCCTCGCTGCTCGCCTCACGCAGCGCGGCGAGGATCTCCTCCTTCGTCGGTGGCACGGCGTCCTCCTTCTCCTCCTGGGTTGCGGGCTCCGTGCCCGACTCTTGTGATCCCGGCTCGCCGCCCTCGTCCCCGGCGGCGACCATGCGCGTGGCCCGGCCACCCGCCGCCGGGTCAGCGACCAGGTCGGCGCTGTTGACACGGGTGATCGCGGTCGCCTCGTGCATGCGCTTCCCGCCGACCGTGATCTGCTTGTACATGGCGTACACGTCGTGCGATACGCCGATCAGCGGCTCCAGCCCCTGCTCCTGCAGAGAGAGCGTCGCGTCGAGCGCCTCCGCCGACCGGGCCGCCGACGGCAACAAATGCAGGTCCGCATACAGGCCGTCGCTCTCGGCGGTGACATCTCGGTAGTAGCCGACCAGGCCACGCGTGGTGGAGGTCTTCAGCTCCTTCTCGTCCCGGTGGCCGTCGTAGCACTTGGCGCCCTCGTACATGGGTGCCGCGACGCGCAACACGCTCTCCGGGTAGCGACGGCGGTTCTTCGAGTCTCCGTAGGCGATGACCCGCACCCGGAACTTGCGGACGCCTCCCGCGTCTGTGCCCAGGTTCTCGATGACCCGGCCCACGATCTGATCGTGCTGCTCGACCTCACCGGCCGACTCCACCGCCGGGGCCGGGTCGGCACCGGCAGGCTCACCAGCCGAACCGGACGGTAGCGGGGCGTACGTGCGCACCACCTTGGTCGGATCGCCCAGCGTCACCTCGCCGGCGGCGTTCACCTCGTACGAGCACTGGAACAGCTCGTCATCGCCGGACGCGTACACCACCTGCGAGCTGGTCAGGTCGGAGATGTACACCCACGCGTACGACATGCCGGAGGCCGCCCTGGCGCGCGCCTGCAGCGCCTTGCGCACGAGCTCGCGGGTGTCGTCGTAGGAGCGCTCACCGTCGATCATCGCCTCGGAGCTGGGCCCTGCCGTGTCCTCGCCGGACTCAGTGGTGCGCACTCCCAGGCTGCCCGGGTCGAACGTGTGCCCGCAGTTCGGACAGGTCAACTGGGCGACCTCCGGCATGGTTCCGTCCGGCGGCCCCGCCGCGGCGTAGAACGCGCCGGAAGCGGCGTCCTGGGAACATTCCGGGCACCGGCCGGGACCGCCGCACGCTTCCGGGTGAGGACCCGTCACGGCGTGCTCCCAGCCTTCTCCCGCAACCGCGCCACCAGCGTGCTGCGCGGCTTGTCCCGCGCCTCCTCCGCCTCCAGCGCGGCGCGAGCGCGGTCCGGGTCGTCGCCCACCCAGCCGAGCACATCGTCGACGGTCCCGTCCGGGACCTCGTCGTGGACGTCGTCCGGTTCCGGGTTCGCGAGACTCGGAACCGCCGGAGCGGGCGGCGCTGTGAGGACCTCGCGCTGCGCCGGATCCGGCAACGCCGAGGCATCCGGCGTCGCGTCGTCCCGCTCCGGCTCCTCCGGGTCCTGCCAGCGGCGCAGATGCTTGCCGCCCGGGTGGTCGTCGAACGCGAACACCCCGTCCGAGGGGGTGATCAGCCGCTCGCCGCCGGTGCTCATCAACGCCACCGTGCCGTGCTCGGTCTGCCGCACCCCGGACACCTCGTTCACGGCCACTCCGAGCACCCGGGCCGCCTCTTCACGCGTCATTTCCCATCTCCGTTCACCACGGCCAGCCGCGGGGACGGCGTGGCCTTCGAGTCGTCGATCGCCGTCGCCAGGTCGTCGGCGTTCGCTTCCGGGCTGTCCAGGTCGGCGTTGTACGGGATGCCGACGAAGTCTTCCCACGCCTTGCGCGCCGCCACGGCGCTCGCCTCCGCCGACAGGGCGCCGATCGCTCGCAGCTTCTCCAGACCGGTACTCAGGTTGAGCAGCACCTGCGCGGTGATCTGCGCGTCGGCCGCCGCGATCTCCGGGCCCGTCACCAGCACGGACTGCGCGGCCGGGATCTCGTAGCTCTGGCCAGTGCGCGGGTCCGTCGCATCCACCATGCGCGGCAGGCGTGCCGCGGCCACCGCCCGGTCGACCGCGAACCGCGTGAACTCGGTCTGGTAGCCGAGCCACACCTTCTGCACGCCCTGCACGCGCCGGCGCACCGGCTCCGCCATGGTGAGGCTGGTCGCGCGGTTGGCGTCTTCCGGGTCGGCCAGCCACGTGCGGGCCAGGCCCGAACCGCCGGCCACGAGGGTGAGGACACTGCGAGCGGCCACGCTGTCCTCTTCAGCGCCCGTCTCAGCGGTCTTGGCCTCCCACTTCACGGACTGGTTGTGCACCTCGACCGTGCCGGAGCGGGGCACATGCGTGCCGCCGCGCTGGGCGATGAAGTTGTTGACGGCGTCGTCGCCGCCCTCGACGGTCACGTCCCACACCAGGTACCGGGCGAGCGCCGTCCGGTCGATCAGGTTGCTGAGCACGGTGTCGTAGTTGTCCAGCCAGTCGAGCACCGGCGTCAGGAACGGCATCGACCGGACGTCGGTCTCGACGGTCTTGAACGGCGTCCAGAACAGGCAGCCCGACGTGGCCGCCCCGCCGCCCGCGCCGAGCGGCGCGTCCCGCAAGCCTGTCGCGTCGTCCACCGACGCGACCCGCAGCCGCCGCTGGCTGTCACCCGAGCCGATCACCACCGTCTCCGGCCACAGCGGGTTGCCCCGGTACAGCTGCACCTCGTTGATCGCTGACGGGTCCAGCGGTGAATACCTGACCACGCCCGAGCGTGGGCCCACCATCAGCTCGCGCAGCGTCTCCCCGTGCAGCAGGCAAGACCGCAGGCCCAGCTCCTGGCCCTGCCCGATCAGGTTGCGCGGGTCGTTCCAGAACTCCTCGACGACCACCCGGACCTGCGGGTTCGTCACCTGGAAGCTGACACCGGCGTCGCCGACGCAGAAGCTGATGTACGTGTCGATGATCGCTTTGGCCATCGGGTTGCTTCTGTACCCGGCAATGGAGAACTGCCTGGCGCGCTCCAGCGTCCACTCCGGCATGGCGCGGCCCGTACCATCCGCGCGGCGCCAGCCTGCCTCACCATCGACCGGATCCCAGCCCGCGCCCGTCGCGCCCGTGGCCACCAACTGCTGCGGGGACGCCTCCACCGACCGGCGGGCCGTACGGCGCGGCGGCGCGAACCAGGACCTCACCACGATCTCCCGATGCGCAGCCGACCCGCGAAGTACAGGCGCAGACGAGGAATCACCTCAAGGCACGCGAAACACGAGTCTCGCTGCAGGTCATACTCGTGCCGGAAGAATGTCCGGCGACATCCCCCGCACCTGTTCCTCGCAGCGAGAGCCCACCTCAAGCCGCCCTCACCGGCAGAGGCCGCCCCTTCTCCTCCTGCTCGGAGGTCTCTGCCGACATCCCGGCCATGTACGCCAGGCCGACCGCGAACACGCCGCCCAGCAGCAGCGACCACCACCACACGCCGGTCAGCCCGCCCACCGCCAGAGCGATGGCTACCAGGCCCAGCACGCCGGCCAGGTTCGACACGGCGCCCGCCGAGAAGCGGGGCAGCCTGATCCTGAGTTCCACGATCACCTCACAGGTTCAGGCGGCTCGTCGGCCGCCACCACTGCCGGTCATCGCCCACGGCCTGCGCGGGCGCGGTCGCCGGCGGGGGCGCTTCGGCCTCCTGCACGGCCATGGCTTCTTTCAGCGCGTTCAGCAGCGCGCTCACGCCGTCGATCTTGTCGCCGCTGTTGGCCTTGTCCGGCTTGATGTTCCCGGCGGAGTCCGACGTCGTCGCCAGGTTGTCGATCATCCAGCGCATGACCGGGTTGCCGCCGTGCCGGATCGCCTTCGACTTCGTCAGCCGCAGCAGCGTCTTCAGCGGGTGGTTCAGCGACGCGACGCCCTGGTTGATAGGCACGCACGTCAGGCCCTGGTCGGCGGCCTTGGCCACCACATCCGTCGCGCCCCACCGGTCGTAACCGAGCGTGGCGACGCGGAACTTGTGGGCGTCCAGGTCGAGCTGGCGCAGCACCGCGTCGTTGTCGATCACGTTGCCCGGCGTGAGCGTCAGCCAGCCCTCCCGCACCCACACTTCGGCGTTGCCCGCCGTGCGCTTCTTCAGCTCCGGAAGCCGGTCCTCCGGCAGCCAGAACCGCCACAGCACGTCGTAACCGCCCGCACCGTCCGGGAACAGGTAGGCGACCGCCGTGATGTCCTCGACGTTGCTGAGGTCCAGCCCGGCGAAGCACTTCCGGCCGGCCAGCGCCGCCTCGTCTACCAAGCCCGCGGTGGAGTCCCAGTCTGCGAGGGCGATGTACTTGGTGACCTGCTTCGTGCGGATCCCGCAGTGCAGCCGCAGGAACGAGGCGAGTTCGGCAGGGTCGAGGCGGGCCGCCTCCGCCTTGTCCTCCAGGTACTCCTTCGACGGGGACACGCCGTACCCCGGGTTCGCCCGGCGCCACGTCTCCTCGTCGAACGGAGTCAGCCCCAGCTCGGCGAGGTGCTCCTCCGACTCCGCCGCGGCGAAGATGACGCCGTACGTGGACACGTGCTTGATGACGCGGCGGGCCAGTTCCTCGATGCGCTTCCGCCACCGCGCGTAGATCGTGTTCGGCCGCCCGTCGTCAGCCGTGGTAATGATCACTATGAGCGGCTGCCGACGCGACCCCGTCCCGGTCATGATGGCCTCGACCAGCGCGCCGCCGTCCTTGTGCACGTGCAGTTCGTCGATCACGCCGCCGTGCACGTTCGCGCCGTGCAGCGCCTCCGCCACCGACGCGACCACCGCGAAGTACGAGTTCGTCGCCCGGTGAATGATCTTCCCGGCGAGGGCCTTCACGAACGGCTTCAACGCCGGGCTGTGCTCCGCGAGCTGCTTGATCGGGTTGAAGACGTACCCGGCCTGGTCCTTCGTCGTCGCCGCGGCCAGCACCTGCGCGCCGTCCTCACCGTCCGCGGCCGTCAAGTAGATGCCGATGCCGCCGCACAGGGTCGTCTTCCCGCCCTTGCGAGGCAGCTCCACGTACAGGGTGCGCACCACCCGCACGTAGAGCCCGCGGACCTTGCGCACCCAGCCGAACGTCGGCGCCAGGATGTAGGCCACCTGCCACGGGTCCGGGTTCAGCGGCCGGCCCGCCCACTCTCCCTGCGTGTGCCGCAACTGCCGGAACGCCGCCAGCACCCGGTCCACGCGTTCCGGGTCGAACCGGGCCGACTTCAGCACCTCGCCCGGCTCGGGCGTCTTGAACAGCGGCGGACAGTCCGGGAGCGGGATCCCGCGGTCGATCAGATACCAGGCGACCTCCGGGGAGAGTTTCAGCCGCGCGAGCTCCGCGGCGTCCGGCATCTGCTGCGGAGGCTTCCGCGTCCGCCTCGGGGCGGCCACCGGGTCACCCCGAGCCGGCGAAGGGATTCTCCTCACCGCCGTGGCCCTCAGGCGGAGCCAGCTTGTTCTCCGCCGCCGGCGTCATCCCGAACTCGGCGCACCACGCCCGGAACTCCGACGCCGCCCGCTCCACCACGCCCACCAGCGGGTTCAGCTTCCGCAGGCCCGTGTCCGAGGTGTAGGCCATGCCCTCCGACGCGAGCTGCTCGGACGCATCCCGCCAGCGCACGTACGCCTCACACGCCATCTGCAGCGCCAGCCCGTCGATCGGCTTCAACAACTGCAGCCGCTGCAGCTCCGCCACGAGCTCGTCCCACACCAGCGCCGCGTCCGGGCTCAGCTCGGCCGGCTTCGTCGGAGGTAGCCGCCGGAAGCCGGGAGAAGGCTTGACCTCGCGTCCGCCAGAATCCCGGCCACCGCCGCGGCCTTGCAGCAGCTTCAGCCCGGCCGGCGCCGACTTACGACCCGCGTTCGCGGCCATCGCCACCACCTCCCGGGAAAAGATCCGGATTCTGAGACGCCGAAAATCCTGCTGGGCGCGGGTCGTGAGCACTTCTCTGACCAGGGAAAACGTACCGGGGGGTGGATCAAGCGCTGACCTGCGATGATGCCCCTTTGGCTGCGTTGCATGGTCTGCACAGCACGCCGAGCGGCCCATCTTCTCGCCCGCCTGTCGCGACTGCTTCGATGTGGTCTGCGGTCAGGTCCGAACTCGGGTGGCCTGGCCTGCCCCAGCCTGGACACCAGTCGCCGTGCTCGGCTTGCCACGCCTCGACGGCCGCGGCCCGGCGTTCCTTCTCGGCGTTGGTGTACGGCCTACGTGTCCGCTTGTCCTGCGTGGTGCAGGTGCCGCATCGGCCAGTGCCAGGGTGGAGCCGCTGACATCCGGGGCAGCGGGACCGCGGCTTGACCGGCACGCGAGAGTCACAGGCTGGCCAGTGCGGGGATCAACACGGTGAGGATCCACAGCACCAGGCCAAGCGCCATCAGATTGATCCGGGCGCTGACGTTGAACGTGGCGAGGGCGAACGCCACGAACCCGAGGATGAGCAGGATGAGGATTACGGCGTCCAGCATGTCGATCCTCCGGTGGGCCGGATACGACGAAGCCCGGCGCTTGGCCGGGCTGGTTTCCCGCTTGTGGCCTGACGTGTCAGCGCCGTGCGTGGCTGAGGAGACACGTCTGGTGAGTTACACCAGATGATGCGCCATTCGTGGTGTGGCTGGCAAGCGGGCGGTGCCGCGCAGGGCGGCGAGCTGGTCGAGTTCGTCGCACGACAGGAGGATGGCGCGGCCTCGGCGCTCGCTGGTGAGGCGCCCTTCGTTGACCCAGCGTTGCAGCGTGCGGGCCGGGATGCGGTAGATGCGGGCAGCGTCCGAAGTGGTGATGCGAGTGCCGCTGGGTTCGTTCACGATTGCTGCATCCTCATCAGCGTTGGAAACTCATTCGAGATGATCGATTCGAATGGTATGGGCGTGAAGGTCCACAGCCCATCGTCGCCCGTCTTCGTCGGAGAAATGCATCTTCAATCCAGCGTCGTGCAAGGCCTGCTCATTGATGTCTGGCCAGATGAAGGTGGCCTCTGCTTCCGGGGCCAGTCGGTCCAGCTCGTATGCCTGCATCAGCACGGTTGCTCCCTCTCGGTATATGTATTGCGGACGCTGGAGGCTATCGGCGTGGAAGCTCAGGTTCCTGACCACCATGTCGCTGCCGTTTTTGACTTCAACAGCACCAGCCACCCCGCTTCCCGCCTGCCTGTGCCAGATGTCCTGCATCAGCTCTGTGGCGGTGTCCAGGCTGTGCACCAGAGGAATCGTGCCGCCCCGGTATTCGATCTCGTACGTCGAAATTCGCACTCGCCTAGCTTCGCCAAGTTGGCGCTGGCGCGACTCCTGCTCGGCTTGCCGTTGCGCGGCCTCGCGCGCGTCACGCTCATGTTGAAGCTGCTCGATTTGCAGGCCAAGAGCCCTACCTTGCTGACGCACTGTTACCACGATCAGAAGCAGTGTCCCGAGCGTGCCGATGGCGACGACGGCATCGCTTAAGGCTGAGACGACATCGGTCCAGTTGACATCGTCGGCTCCCGGTACAGGCGATGGAGATGGGGTCGGTGTCACACAGGGTGTGACGGCTCAGGCGCCAGTCCGGTTGTCTCGGAATGATCAGCCTGCCAGGCGTGGTCTCGTTTTGGCGTACCGCCTGCCGAATCTGTTCCACTGCGCTGGGTTCAACGCCAGCGCGCACACGTCGCAGTAGATCTCGCTCGGCCGCGGGTCGCCGTCCAGCCGCACCGTGGCCCACAGCACGCCAGCGCATGGCCCGTCGTCCAGGATCTCAATGCACGGGCCGACGTACACGGGCAACCGGCCCGGATCGATCACGCTGTACGCCCTGCCCACCAGCTCGCCGAGCACATCCTTGAATGCGCCGGCGTCGCGGTTGGCAGCGAGCCAGTCGAGGTGCGGCCCGAGCCACGCGCACTGCGCGGCCGCGTTCGGTGGCGGCCCGATGAGGCCTCGCTCGATGGCCACGATGGAGGTGATCCGGGCGAGGTCGTGCCGAGTCTGGGAGAGCCAGTCGCCGGCGCGCGGGTTGAACGGGAGCGGCGTCTCGCGGCTGCCGCTGACGGCCGGGCCCGCACTGTCGGAGCCGGCCGGGAGTTGGGCGAGTACGTCCGCGTGAAGCTCGGGAAGGTCGGCGACATGCCGGCTCAAGCCTGTACGGCAGCCAGGGCACAGGTTGAGGCCATCGGCGGCGTGCCGGGGCCGGTCGGGGTCGTGCTTGTGCTGGGCGAGGCAGATGGCGGGGTCGATGCGGCGGCGGACCATGTTCGGACCTCCTACAGCCAGGACAAAGGAATCCCGCGAAGGATCTCGGCCTGGGTTGGTGCGGCGGGGTTGGCAACGAGCGGCAGAAAGACGGCTCTCTCGGTCTGGCCGTACCAGCCGGTGGTGCCGCAGTCGTTGCAGATCCTCTGGCCGGGCAGCTCGGCGAGGTTGGTGATGTCGATGGCGTTGTCGTGCGGGCAGCCAAGGAACTCGGCAGGGAGCTGCTGGTCACAGCCCGGGCAGAGCGCGGCGAGGATCTCGCCTGTGACGACGGATTCGACTGGTACAGCCTGGGCGTGGTCGCAGCGAACGGTTCTGGCCATGGGGATCATCCGTGGTAGTCGGGGCTCTGCTGGTCGATGACCCACGCCTCGTACTCGTCGGCGGTCATCTCCTCGGACGGCTCAAGATCAGGCACGGCCGGGCCCCTTGGCGTGGGGGTGGTTGCGCAGCAGGTCCTCCAGCGGTGGCCTGCCCGCTCGCTGCGAGGCCCGGTCGGTGCCGGTGAGGATGGCCTCCAGCGTCTCGAACCTGTGGAACACATTTGCGGTGGCCTTGTCGATCGCCTTGCCGGTCGCCTCGGTGAGGTCCTTCAGGCCCGCCTCCAGCGCGGTCGTGATGCGGTCGTCCACCTTGGCGGGGATCCCGTCGAGCAGTTGCTCGATGGCTCGCCGCTCGGCTCGCAGGTCCTTGAGCAGGCCGTGCGCCTCGCGGATGACTTCGCGGAGTTCCTCGGCTGCGTTTGGGTCAGACACGTTCGTCACAGGGCCTCCCCGCGCAGCACGGTGCGCTGCGCCATCAGCATTCGGCCGAGCCAGTTCGCCCCAGGCGCTACGCACTCCCGGCCGCCGCAGCGGCAGTCACCCCAGTGCTGGTCATGCCACCGATTGCCCTCGATCAACGTGGCGGTGCCGGTGGCGAGCAGCACGGCGGCGGCCGGGGAGCCGAGCCCGAACTTGGCCTCGATCACCATGCGCATCGCCGTGTATCGGACGTGCGTGGCCCAGCCAGGCCGGAGCGTCGCCTTGCGGCCGAGCCGTTTCGCCTCGCCTGGGGTGGACGCGGCCAGGATCGCCGCCCGCTCTGCCGGGTCGAGGGTCTTGGCCGCGTTGAAGGCGTGCTCGGCAGTGGGATACATGATCTCGCGATCTTCCAGGCTGGAGTAGATGGTGACGGGGACGCGGGCGAAGTTGGACAGCGGCTCCCACTCACCGCTGAACCTGTCGATCACTTTGAGTGCGGCGTCAGGCATGATCGGCTCCGATCTGGAGGGCGATGCGGGCGGCCCGGTACGCGGCCTCCCACAGGTCGGCATGGGTGCGCGACGCGAACAGGGAATCCACGTCGGCGAGGATGGCGTCGGCGATCTGCCGGGCGACCGCGCGCCTTGTCTGGGCAATGGACGTCTCGCCGTTGCGCGCCGTTTCGCTCCCGATCGGTCCGGCAAGTTCAGGAGAGATGGTCGCAGACGCGCCCGTGCGGGCCGCTGGCGGGTTTTCGGGGCCTTCCGGGTGTCTCGGGACCGCCCGACCCTCCGAATGGGCCTCAGAATCACTCTCAGCGCTTCGGATCATGACAGCCCCTTCGTTGGCGACCACGCCATGTCCACGAACCGGGCGTAGTGGAGCTGGTGCGCGACGATCACGTTCGCGGTGGGGCCGTTCCGGTTCTTCGCCACGATCAAGTCGGCTTCGCCCGCCCGGGGCGACTCGTCGTCGTAGGCGTCCTCCCGATGCAGCAGGATGATCACGTCCGCGTCCTGCTCCACGGCGCCGCTCTCGCGCAGATCCGACGGCTGCGGACGCTTGTCGCTGCGCTTCTCCGCTTCCCGGTTCAACTGGCTGAGCAGCACGATCGGCACCTCGAACTCGCCCGCCAGCAGCTTCAAGCCACGGCTCAGCAGGGCGATCTCCTGCTCGCGGTTCTGCGCCTTCGCCGCGTTCATCAGCTGCAGGTAGTCGATCACCACCAGTTTCGCCCCGCCCTGGCGGGACAGGCTGCGCAGCGTCGCCCGGACGTGCTCCAGACTGCAGCCCGAGCGGTCGTCAACGATGAGCGGCGCGCCGGAGATGCGAGTGCCAGCCTCCACGAGCCGCTCCAGTTGCCCGTCGTCGACCTGGTTGGCGCGGATCGCGTGCAACCCCACCCCCGACTCCGCCGATGCCATGCGCTGCAGCACCTCGCGGCGGCGCATCTCCAGCGTGAACAGCACGCTGAGCTGACCGTCCCGGATGGCCGCCTTGCGTACGAAATCCACGGCCAGCGTGCTCTTGCCGACGGACGGCCGGGCACCCACCACGATGAGCTGCCCGGGCTGGAGCGCAGTCAGCAGGTGGGCGAGGTCGATGAACGGCGGGACGACACCGGACGGCGCGGGCGGCGGGTTCTCCAGCTCGTCCAGCAGCGCCGACATCTCGCCGGACACGTCGAACTCGATCCGGTCGCCGGGCCGCACCGCCGCCTCGTCGATCAGCTTGCGGATCAGGTCGGGGTCGGCTTCGTCGTCCCACGCCTCGTTCGCGGACACCTGCTGGCCGCGCATGCATGCCAGGTGGATCCGCCGCCGGCGGGCGTCGGCGGCCACCCGGCGGGCGTGGTACGTCCACGCCCCGCCCATCGCGGCGTGCTGCATCAGCGTGTGCAGGTAGGCGCCGCCGCCGAGCCGCTCCAGCCGGGTCAGGTCGCCGCGGACCGCGAGCGCGTCGAACACGGCGGCCGGGTCCACCGGCTTGGCGTCGTCGGCGAGGGCCTGCGCTGCGGCGTAGACGAGCCCGGCCGGGCTGTAGAAGTCCTCCGGCGTGACGATCTCGGCGATGTCGTCGAGGGCGCCCAGCCACAGGGTTTCCCGCGTCTGGATGGCCGCCCCCACGACGGCCATCTCGGCGGCCACGATGCCCGGCGTCGGCGCCCAGCCGTCGGCCGCGAGCTCGTTCACGTCGGCGGTCATGCGGTCCTCCGGCGGTCGGCGCCCGCCATCTGCACGATGGTGACGCGGTGGGACATCCGGGAGGCGACCCGCTCGCCCACCATGGACCGCAGGTCGAGCTGGTTGCTGGTGAGGATGGTGGGCCGGTGCTCCTCCCACCGCGGGTCGAGCAGGGCGCCGATCTGGTCGGAGTCCCAGTCGCCGATCCGCACCGAGCCGACGTCGTCGATGGCGAGCATCCCAGCCTTGGCCAGCCGGTCGAGGGCGGTCCAGTCGACGGGCGGGGTGATGAGCCGCTGCAGCCGCCTGGCGGGAACGATCTCGACGCGACCGCGATATCCGGCGGCGACCATGCGGTCGGCGAGTGTCCACACGCTCCAGCTCTTGCCGACGCCGATGTTGCCGACGATGACGAGGTTGCCGTACTCGCCGACGGCCGTCTTGTCGGCCCAAGCGGCGATGTCGGGGTGGAGCAGACCGGGCGCGTTGTAGGCGGCGGGCCTGGCGGCACGCAGCCGGGCCAGCCGGTGCTGGGTTTGCTCGGTGTGCCACTGCTCGTATGGGGTGCTCATAGGATGACCTGCCCGTTTCTGATGTCGTCGGCGGTGGGGACGGGTGCTCGGGAGCCGCTGCCGGCCGCGAACCGGCCGCCGGTGCCCGCGTCTTGGCCGGGGGTGGTGCCCATGCGCAGCAGTTCGCGGCCGAGGTCGGCGAACCCCTTCCGGCCCGCTGCAGTGGCGGCTTCGAGCAGCCGGGCGGGGTTCTTGCCTTCGTCGAGGAGTTCTCGGGCCTGCCGCCCGACCTGGCTGATGAGTCGGGTGGCGGGGCGTTCGCCACTGGCGGCTTGGGCGCCTTCGATCCATGCGGCGACGACGTCACCGGCGTTGGGCGGGGAGTCGCGGGGCGGAGTGTCGCCGCCCGGCGCGGTAGCGCCCGCCGAAGGCGGAACGGGTTCGGGACTGGGTACGGGAGAGAGCACCGTAGTACGTACATCAACCCGATCCCGGCGCGCGCCCGCGCGCGAGCCATCGTTTGCCATGGGGTCGTGGCTATTTGTTATCTCGGTGCCATCAGTGGATGGCAAAGTGCCATCGGGTTGCTTTGCGCTTGCTATGGCGTTGCCATCGTCTTGCTTTGGCGGTGCCATGCGGTTGCCATCCGGCGGTGGCTTCTTGTCACCCCACCGTTTGGCAGCCCCCTTCTTTCCTGCGGCCGACCGGGCGGCGCTCACCTCCTTGCCGGGGAGGTACTCCGCGAAGTCGTGGATCATCCATCCGTCGTCGACTTCTTCCCACAGCCCGACCTCTACGAGCAGTGCGGCCATGGCCCTGCCGTCCGGGCCGAAGAACCGGCGCGGCAGCGTTGGTGGGATCAGTCCCGGAACCTTGCCCGCTCTGCGCGTGTTGCGGTGCGCGTACGTGAGGCACAGCGTCCACAGCCCGATGGCGGCCGCCGCGCCGTCCATGTCGAGGAGGGCGAGCACCTTCGGGTGGTCGTCGAATGCGTCGTCGATGCGTGCCCATGCCACGGTCTCTGCTCCAGGGGTCTAGTGGGTGGTGCTGGCTTGGAGCGGGCCCGGTCTTCGGCGGGGCTGCTCCTGCTCACAGCCTCCGGAGCTGTCAAGGACGTCCCGGCATTTGTTGGCGACATTTCGCGGCGCAATATTTTTGAAATGCGGCGGTGGCCGATAATCTTCAGCGGCTGGCTTCTGGTGGATGCTCACGTCCTGCGCCTCCGCCCCTTGGTGGGCCGGTGGCCGACGTGCCAGCCGTCGCAGAACTCGCAGGCGTACGCGGTGAGGGCGCCGGGGGCGGCGCCGCGGGCGACGTGCCAGGCGACGGCGGCGAGTGCTCGCGCCTTGCTGTTGTGGCGGCGCTTGCCGTCGCACTTCCGCCCTTTGGTTTCGGTGCGCGTCACGGCTGCCGCGCCTCCTCCGCCAAGAGGTCGGTGTCGATCGCGAGCACCACGCCGGGGCCGATGGTGACGAGCAGCCGGTCGCCCTCCACGCACGCCCGGGCGGCCCGCGCGGCGACGTCGGCCGCCAGCCCGGCCGCGGTGAGGCGCCGCATGAGATCGGCGATCCGCAGTTCCGCCTCCGGCCAGACGCGGGTGTTTCCGGAGCCACCCGCGTGCGTTGGGCGAATCCACCCCCTGGTGGCCCAGAAGTCGAGCCGGCGGTAGGACAGGCCGCGCTTGCGCACCTCGTTGAGGGTCATCGGGCGTCTCGTGTTCATCGGATCTGCCCCGCCCTCTTGACGGTGTAGCTACACCCGCCTACGGTGTAGCTACACCTACTGAGGAGGGCGCCATGACCGGCACCTGCGTCATCTGCGACAACCCCACCGACAACACCCAGCAGGCTCAGATCGGCGACCAGGTCGGCCCGTGCTGCCTCGACTGCGCCCACTGGTGCGACGGCAATCTCATCGAGGCGTGACGTGCCGGGACAGCGCGCCGACGGCATGCAGACGCGGGGCATCCCGCTCCACAAGGACCTGTGGACGGCGGCGAAGGCGCGAGCCGACGCCGACGGCCGCCCACTGGTCGCCGTAATCCGCGAACTCTTGCAGGCGTACGCCGACGGGAAACTTCGGCTGCCTCCCTCGTGACACCTCATGACGGCAGCTCACCGAGGTCGAGCATCGGCATCTCGTCCGCACGTTCCTGCTCGGCGGCCGCGAGGTTCTTGATGGCCTGCCGGTAGTAGGACGGCTTCAGCTCGACCCCGATGCCGTACCGGCCAGCGCGGACCGCAGAGTACACCTCCGACCCGACCCCGGCGAACGGGGTGAGGACGCGTTCGCCCGGGTTGGACCACAGGGCCAGGCAGCGGTCGATGACGTCGAGCTGGAGCGGGTGGACGTGCTTCTCGTCCTCTTCATCGCGGGCCTCCCGGAACGGCAGCACCCGGTCCAGCCGGACGTCGTCCCAGAACGCGCTGGCGTACTGGCGCCAGATCCAGTGGCTATACCGGTTCTCGGTCTGCTTGCCCTCCCAGCCGCGGTACCGCAGCAGCTCGGCGGGCGGCTGGCGCTCGCCGGCGTACTCGGTGAGGCCGACCGGGTGGGCGATGGGGACGGGGTTGTCGCCGTGGCGGCGGAAGATGAGCAGGTAGTCCGCGCTGGCGACGCTGCAGCGTGAGGAGTCGTCCACGATGGTGCGGTGGGCGAGGGCCTTCATCAGCGTCCTGTTCCTGACGGTCAGCGGCTCCTTCCAGACGCTGTACCGGGCGGCGTAGGAGAAGCCGCACCGCTCGTGCAGCCGGATGATGTCGCCGGGGAAGTCCATGAGTGCGTCGCCGCGGCCGTGGTTGGACTTGGGGATGTCCATGCAGTGGACGGCGCTGATCCGGCCGGGCATGGTGAGCCGGGCGATCTCGCGGACGATGAACTCGTACTGCTGGAAGAACTCCTCGTAGTCGAGGCAGTTGGACAGGTCGCGCTCGCTGCTGCTGTAGGTGTACAGCCCGGCGAACGGCGGCGAGTACGCCGAAAGGTGGATGGACGCGTCCGGGTAGGCGGGCATGACCTCCATGCAGTCGCCCAGGTAGAGCGCGTACCGGTCGGTGATCTGCTGGTCTATGACGCCCACTGGGGGACCTCCACGGGGTGCGGGTAGTCGGTGGTGCGGCGGATCGTGGTGGCGTCGCGCATGTGCGCCACGAGCGCGTCGAACATCGCGTCGGCCGCTCGGGCCTTGCGCTGCAGGTTGGCCAGTGCGCGGGCGCCGCCCTCGGTGGTGACGATGTCCACGGTCACCGGCTGGGTCTGGCCGAACCGCCAGCAGCGGCGCACGGCCTGGTAGTACTGCTCGTAGGAGTGGCTGGGGAAGAACGTCATGCGGTGGCAGTGCTGCCAGTTCAGCCCCCATCCGGCGATGGACGGTTTGGTGACCAGGACGCGGATGTCGCCGCGGGAGAACGCGGCCAGCGCCTCCTCCTTCGCCTCGATCGGGTCGGAGCCCTTGATCTGCACGGCCCCGTCGATGAGGCGGGTGAGCAGATCACCCTCGCGGTTGAGCTGGCACCACGCGATCCCGTGCTCCGGGCCGGACAGCAGTGCAGCGGCGGCCTCGCAGCGCTCGCCGATGGTGCGCCGCGCCTCCTCGCGCTCCTCCCGCACGCCGACGGCCGGCACCTCGAACAGGGTGCCCTCCGCGGGGCGGCGGGCCTTGACGACGTGCTCGCGCTGCACCAGGTCGGGCAGGGCGAACCCGTCGTCGGCAAACCCGTAGTCGGACGGCCGGCGTAGCGCCCGCGCCCACGACGACACCCAGCGCCAGAACGGCGTCTCGGCGTGCCCCTTGAACCGCCACTTCGCCGCCTCGCCCCGGTAGCGGTTGGTGGCGCTGGTGTTCCGGTCGTTGACGAAGAAGCGGTTGAGCATGTCCATGTGCCCGAGATGGCCGAGCGCCTCGGAGCTGGTGCCGAGCTCGATGTAGTCGTTGGGCGCGGCCGTGGCGGTGGCCAGCAGCCGGTGCGGCTTCTTGCGCATGAAGTCGGTGACGAGCTTCCGCCTGGCTCCGTCGAACGCCTTGATCGCCGACGATTCGTCGCACACGACACCGTCGAAGTCGTCCCGGTCGAACTTCTCCAGCCGGTCGTAGTTGGTGATGGTGATGGGTGCGGTCACGCGGCCGTCGCGGCTGACGGCGGCGTCGATGCCGAACTTCTGCGCTTCGCCCTCGGACTGGTAGGCGACCGCGAGCGGGGTGACGACCAGCACTGGCCGCCTGGTGTGCTGGCGGACGCTGTCGGCCCACACGAGCTGCATCGGCGTCTTGCCGAGCCCGCAGTCGGCGAACAGCGCGGCCCGGCCCTGCCGGAGTGCCCAGGTGACGAGGTCGTGCTGGAACGGGAACAGGAAGTCGGGCAGGCTCTCGGGGGCGAACCCGTGCTCGCCTCCGAGTTGGGTGCGGCGGGCGAGGAAGTCGGCGTAGCTGACCGTGCTCATGCCTGCCTCAGCGACATGGCTAGGTACCGGTAGGACGGGTCGTCGCCGGTGATCAGGACCGGCTTGTGCGCTTCCAGCATCGAGATGGTGGCCACGTCGCCCGGGACTCCGTGCAGGCCGTCCACGATGAACTGGGGCAGGAACGACACCTTCACCTCATCGGCGCCGTCGAGCGTGCACGGCACGGCCTCGCTGCCGCGGCCGAGGTCCCCGCCCCCGGCCGACACCTCGACCTGATCGCGGGTGAAGGCGAGCCGGACGGCGCTCAGCCGTTCGGCGACCAGCGACACCCGCTTGATCGCCTCCGCGAGCGGGCCGGCGTCCACCTTGGCCGTCACCGGGACGTCCACGCCGTCGAAGGCGGCCCTGTAGTCGATGTACTCGGCGTCGAGCAGCCGGGTGACGGTCTGCCGCCCGCCGGAGGTGAGGGCGAATTGGGAGTCGTCGGCGCCGATCTCGACGGGCCCGTCGGCGAATCCCTTACCGGCGTCCTTGAGCGTCTTGGCGGGCACGAGCATCCCGGCGGAGACGCCTTCGACGGTGGGCTGCCACGGCAGTTTCGCGGCGGCGATCCGGTACCGGTCGGTGGCGGCGAGTTCGAGGCCGCCGTCGTCGATGTCGATGCGGACGCCGGTGAGCATGATGAGCGTCTCATCCGGGGAGGCGGCGGGTACGACCTGCGCGAGGGCGGTGCGCAGTGCCGCGGCGTCGACCTGGCCGAGCGCGGCGGGCGGCTCCGGTAGCGCGGGGAAGTCCTCGACGGGCATTGTGACGAGCCCGAACTCGGCGGTCCCGCACCGGATCTCGACTTCGCTGCCGGACAGGACCAGCTCGACGGGCCGGTCGGGCAGGCTCTTGGCGACTTCGGCCAGGAGGCGCCCGCTGACGACGACCTGGCCGGGCTCGGCGACGTCGGCGGACACGGTGTTGGTGGCGGAGATGTCGTAGTCGAACGCGGACACGGTGAGCTGGTCAGCGTCCGCTTTCAGGTGGAGTCCGGCGAGGATGGGTACGACGGGCCGCTGGGGCAGGGTGCGGGCGGTCCACGCGACGGCGTCGGCGAACACGTCGGCGGGCAGGGTGATCTTCATTCCTCGTCCTCGTCTTCCTCGTCGGAGAACAGCGCGTCGTACAGGTCAGGAGCCTTCTCGCGAAGGCAGGGCAGGCAGACGTCGCCAGTGCGCGGGTCCAGCCAGCCGGCCCCCTCGCGCGGGTTGGGCTCGACGCGCAGGAGTTCGGGACACTCGGCGTCGAGGTGGCCGAGGATCTGACCGGTGTGCACCACGACACCGGCCGGATACCAGGGCCGCAGCCAGTAGGTGGGGTCGCTGGACAGCTCAATCTTGGATGTCATGGTCATGCGGACGCCCTCTCGTGCTGGGCGATGATGGCGGCGGCCAGCCGGGGCCCGCGCTTGGCCAGGTGTCGGTCGACGGCGACCTGCGCGGCAGTCACGTCCCCGGTGACGGCGGCGAGGGCGACCAGCGCGGTGATGACGATGTCGCACAGCTCGCCAGCGACGTCCTCCACGGTGTGGGTGACGCCCTTGCGCGGGTTCTGGCCGGTCAGCCCGATGTAGGCGGCGGCGGCCTCCCCGGCTTCCTCGGTGATTTTCAGGATCTGCAGGGCAGTCTGCTGCTCGCTGCGGCCGTTGGCGGCGTTCAGCCAGTCGACGGCGGCGGTGACGTGCTCCCACAGGTCGGTGGTGGTCGTGGTCATGCTGCTGCCTTCCTGATGAGGAGGAGGTCGTCGCGTTCCTTGGGTGTGGTGCCGCCCCAGATGCCATCGAGGTCGGGGCCCAGGTCGAGCGCGTACCGCAAGCACGCCTTCGCGAGGTCGCAGCGCCCGCACACGCCTTTCGCCTTCGCGATCTGCCGGGCGTGCTTGTCGCCGTAGCTCTCCGGAAAGAACAGCTCGGAGTCGGCGTCCTGGCAGGCCGTGCGCTTCGGTAGCGGGTCCTCACGCTGCCTACCGCTCTTGGAGAAGCGGATTACTCGGGTGCGCTTGGGCGGGGGCGCCGCGGCGGGGGTGGGGTTGGCCGCGAGCGTGCCGCTGCCGGCGCACCGGGTGGTGTCATTGAGCGGCTGCTTGCTCTCCCGCGGGTGGGAGATGAAGGTGCGGTCCGTCTTGAGCTGGATGGTGGGCCGCCCGCATGCGGGGCATGCGGCGACGAACCGTCTGCGTTCGCCGGACGCGGTGTAGGTGGTGGTGAGGTCGTCGCTGGCGAGCCCGAGCATGTCGAGCACGAGCTGGAGGTCGGCGGCGGGGGCGCCGAGCCGTTCGGCCGCTTCCTGCATGCGCTGGGCGGCGGCGGCCCGCTGGTCGGGAGTGGTGACGGCGAGACGCCGGGGGGATGTGACGGCGGTGCTGCGCCGCTTCTTGCCGGTGCGCTTCTGCTTGCGGACGATGGCGTCGTTCTTGCAGCGCTCCTGCTGGAGGACCCATTCGGCGTCGTGGTCGCGGGTGCTGTAGCGGGTCTCGCTCATGCGGCACGCTCCAGTGCCTCGCCGGTGATCGCCTCGACCAGCGCGCTCACGATGAGTTCGGCGACGGGCGGGGTGACGGCGTTGCCGTACTGGCGGACGCGCTCCCGCTTGTTGCCGAGCACCACGTAGTCGGGGGCGAACGCCATCGCCCGGCCGATCTCGTGCGGTTCGAGCATCCGGAACAGCACGTCGTCGATGTCGATGTCGTCGAGCCCGTTGACGACGGCGTACTTGTCGCGGGTGGTGAGCGTCCCGATCGGCTCTCCGACCGGGCGGGCGTTGCCCTTGCCGAAGTACGGCACGAGCAGCGTCTCCCAGGTGACGAGCGACTGGTGGCCGGCTGTGGTGAGGGTGCGCAACGGCTCGTTGAAGGGCGTGCACATCTGGCTGGCGTCGCCGCGCGGGGTGTTGTTGCGCATGACGAACCCGGGCGGGACGCAGAGCCCGTGGTGGTTTCCGGACGCGGTTACGGTGGCCAGCGCCTGCATGACAGAGCGGGCGTCGGAGGAGCCGCCGCGCAGTTCGGCGACGAACGGCAGCCACGCCAGGCCCGTCTCGTTGCGCGCGGTCTGGGTGCGCAGGGGCGTGTCGGCGGGTGAGGCTTCCTTGCCTTCCCGGCCTTCGACGGGCACAAGCAGAGGCGGCACGACCAGGCCGTGGTTGCCGCCATCGGCGACGATCGTGGCGAGCGGGTCGGTGTCGGCGCGCAGGCTGCGGTTACGTCCCGAGCGGAGCGGTACCAGGAAGGGCGGCACCGCTACGCCGAGGTGGTTTCCGGACGCGGTGACCGTGGTGAGCGTCTCGTCGACGCCGCTGGTGCGGACGTCGCCTTCACCGCCGCGGTGGACGGTGATGAACGGGGGCACGGCGATGCCGTCGTTTTCGCGGGTGGTCCGGGTGGGCATCGGCTCGTCGACCGATGTCGCGCCGTCGCGCCAGGTCCCGCCCGCCGGGACGATCATCGGCGGGACGGCGACCGCCTTGGTGGCCGTGGTCGTCTGCGTGGTCAGCGGCTCATCGACGGGCCACGTGCGCACGCCGGGACGGCGCTCGAACGTATTGCCTGCCGCCTCGATCGTGATGGGCCGGGCGTACTTCTTCAGGCCCGCCTTGATCCGCGCGAGGGTCTTGTCGGCGAGCGGCTTGTCCCGGTCGCCGATCCGCTGGCCGGGCAGCGTCCAGTCGATGGCGTACATGGCGGGCAGCGCGAACGGCTCGACGACCGTGTTGCGGCAGGACGCGCGCGGGCACCGGTAGACGTACTGCTGCCGGTAGCGGCCCATGTCCCGGCCGGGGGTCTTGAACACCTGCATCGCCTTCACCCACTCGCCGCAGGTGGGGCAGTACGCGAGCGGGCGCAACCACTTGTCCCAGTCGGGGTGCCGGCCGAGGCTCTCGTGCCAGTAGGCGTAGTACCAGCGGTCGCGCGACTGCGGTGCCCAGCCGGTGGCGTTCGGCTGGGCGTGCATGCTGTTCTTGGCGATCTTCCGGTCGTGGTAGCCGAGCTTGCGGATCTCGCGCCGCCAGCGGGGCATCTGGTCCCACGCGTCCACGTCGACCACGTTCTCGACGACACCGGCCAGGACGAGCCCGCCGCGCTCTTGGACGCCGCGCAGGTACATGGGGACTTCCTCCATGAGGGCGCGGGACCGTTCCGCTTCTTCGTCTCGTTGTTCGCCGAACAGGGAGTCCTGCAGGGAGACGTGGAAGTCGCGCCGCTTGCCGTTGGCCTGCGACCATTGCGGGCACTCCGGGGAGGCCCAGAAGATGTCGCAGACGGGCCACCGCTCGACGGGGGCTTCGCGGATGTCGCCGCGCCAGTGGTCGGTGTTGGGGAAGTTGGCGGCGTGGCTCTCGATGGCGCGCTGCCAGTGGTTGGCGGCGCGGGTGACTTCGACTCCGGGCACGGCGTGCGCGCCCTGGCTGGAGCCGCCTGCGCCACAAAACCAGTCCATGAGGGTCAGCACGAGGCGGCCTCCTTGATCTCGGCTCCTTGCCTGGCGACGTGATCCACAGCCCAGATGGCGAACGCGGCGATCGCGGCGGCGCTGAGCCTTCGGTTGCGCCGGAGCTGCGCGGTGAGGGTGCCGTGGCCGGGGGCGTTGCGCAGGGCGGCGAGCTCGATGGCGGCGAAGCTGCCGAGGACGCCGGCGGCCCAGCACGCCCACGCGCGCGGGTAGATGGTGGTGGTGCTCGCCGTCGTGCCCGAGGGAAGTGCGGGCACGACGGCGGCGGCGCAGCGGGTCACCGGGCACCCGCTTTCAGCTCGGGGTGGAGGGTGAGGAACCCGGCCCATACGGCGTCGCTGCCGAGCGTCGCGAACTGGCCCTCGACGGTGAGGCGGACGTGCTCGAACTCGGCGGCCCACACCTGCCTGGTGAGCGCGACTTCCAGCGCTTCGAGCCGGGCTTGCTTGCGGGCCTTCCGGCGGCGCCGGATCTCGTAGGCGGCGTTGACGGCGAGGATCGCGGTGAGGCATGACACGGCGATCACGAACTCGGGGGTGACCTTCATGTCGGCCTCCGGTCGAGCACGTCGTCGGCGTACGCCAGCGCGTGGTCGAGGTCGCGGCAGTCGTCGTCGCCGGCGGCTTCGACGAGCCGCCGGAGCGCGGCCTGGAAGACGCCGTAGAAGCTCTGGTAGTAGCCGCGCGTGATCGCCCAGGTGAGCAGGTTGCTGCCGACGATGAGGACGATGAACGCGGCGAACGAGGACAGGTCAAACATTGCTGGCCACCGCCTCGACGATCGCGGGACGCACTTCGGGGTTGCAGGTGGGGCACAGGTAGTTGCCGTCGGGCAGGATCGTCCACCGGTTCCAGTCGGCGCTCTCGCCGATCGCGACGTGGGCCTCTTCGAGGTCTTCGAAGTGCGCGGTGCCGTCGCCGTCGAAGGTGTCGTTGCAGCCGCCGCAGGTGATGGTCACGCAGGGGTGGTCGAGCTGGCTCGGCTGCCAGCCGGTGTCGGTGCCGACCCGTGCGAGCGCTTCGTCCTCGGTCCGGAAGTGGGTGGTGGCGGGCCAGTTTCTGGCGTAGGTGCCGCCGTTGGCGCGGGTGAGGATCCAGCAGTTGCCGGAGGGTTGCTCGCTCGCGGCTTCCGGCACGGGGTGGCTGCGTTGGGGGGTGCGTACGGCGATCGACTGGCGGAGCGCGTCACGCTCCTGCTCGGCCTCGGCGACCCTTGCCTCCGCCGTTTCGGTGCGGTAGCGCAGCCGTTCCACCTCGCTGATCAGGTCTGGCAGGTCGGTGCCGATCAGCCAGGCGAGGGTGCGCCGGTCCTGTCCGCGCACGCACACCTGGTCGCCGGGGAGGTTCGCGCCTGCGCCGGCGAGCCAGCGCAAGGTCCACAGACGCTGCTTGATGCATTCCAGGTTGGGCGGGATGAACTCAGCCATTCGCGGCCACCGCCTCCCGGGTCCTGCGCTCGCGGATGGCGGCACGAGTCGCCTTCCGGATCGCATCCTGGAGCTGGCCGGGGATGGCGACCAGTTCGGCGATGTGGAATGTGTCCCGCTCGCTGTCCGGCGCGAGGATCATCACCTCAGGCGGCGGCTTGCGCGGCTCCCATGTGCGGGTGCGGCAGCAGTCGGCCGCGTCCTCCGCGCTGTATCGGCCGGCCTGGAGCCAGTTGGTGGTGTAGCCGGACTTGTTGGGGCCCCAGTAGGCGTGGTGCTCGTTCGACCAGACGAGGTAGGTCCCGTTCTCACGCATTGGCGGCCACCGCCTGCCGTGAGGCGACCTTCGCCCGGTCGTACTTGGCGATGCCCCACACGATCGCGTGGCAGGCCCACAGGAACGACCAGTCCCAGTCGCGCAGCTCCCACTCCTGCCAGTCGGTGAACGCGAACTTGTGGCCGTCGTCGGAGGTGAAGGTGAACTCGTCGAGACCACGCAGCGCGGTCTCCTCGTCGTAGGTGCCGCAGCCCCACCAGGTGTCGAAGAAGTGCTCGTGAACCGCCTTGCGCAGGCTGCGCATGTAGTCGCGGGTCTGCCGGTGGCACGGCTTGGCCAGCTCCGGGCCCAGGAGGTCGAAGTCGGGCAGGCCGAGCTGCTTGGCCCGCTCGGTGAGCCGGTCATGCAGGAAGGCCTCGTACTCGTCCCGCAGCGCCTGCCGGATGCCGGCGAGCAGCAGGTCCTCGGAGTACGTCTGGACGGAGCGGCGGCCTTCGGGCAGCTTCTCCGCCCAGTAGTCCGGGTTGATCTCGTCGGACCTTCGTGCACGGAAGAACTCGAACATGTCGGTCGTACGCGAGAACACGTACGCGGCGTTGAGGTCGCCCCGGATGGCCAGGCTGCCCGGCCATGTGACGACGTCGAACCAGTAGAGGCCGCGCCTGCCCATACAGCGGAGGTGGCGGTACAGGCCGTCGTCGTGCAGCACGGTCAGCTTGTGGAGGCGGGTCTCGCGGGCGAACCGCTCGGCGATGTCCTGGCGCATCAGCCCAGCACCTCCAGCGCGGCGTTGCGCAGCTCGCGCACCACCGTGGCCGCGTCGCGCTCGTCCGACCAGGCGCCGAGCGAGTCCACGTACGCGTCGTCGCGCGACAGGGCCAGGAAGTCGATCAGCATGTCGGCGGTGTCGAGCACCAGCCGCCAGTGGCCGGTCGCGTCGCGGTCGTCCTCCCAGGCGTGCGGGTCGAAGCCGCACACGATGGCGATGGCGCCGAGCACGTCCACCGGCGCCTCGCGGGGCGGCAGTCCGAACGTCTCGTCGTAGTAGTCGTCGTCCGCCTTGCCCTGCGCCTCGATCAGGTCGGCGGCGGCCAGCGCCACCGCAGCCGGGGTGAGCGTCAGGTTGATCGTGTCAGTGGTCATGGTTGTCTCCGCGGGGAGAAGTCGTCTGGGAAGGGAGCGGCGCGCTACCGGATGCGGCTTCGCGCTCGCGACCAATGCGGTTGATCATGTTGAGGATCGGCTCGTCTTCTCCGACCTCGTTGGTGACCAGCACGCCGCCCTGGCGGGACTGCGTGATCTCGTACTTGATCTGCTTGAGGCGCGGGATGCTGGTGCGCGGGTCGTGGATCTCCTCCACGTAGTCGGCGGCCTTGCGCACCGGCGCTTCGCCGCGCTCGACGTGCACCGCGTCCGGGTCCGGGTCGCCGGTCGGCACCATCGCCGCCGTCAGCAGAAGCACGCGCAGGGCCACGCTCTGCGCTTTCGCGGTGCCCTTGTCGGAGGTGTCGAGCGCCTCGCCGGCCGACTGGAGCGTGGACGGCAGGGTGTCGCCCATCGGGCCGACGACCATCCACGTGACGGTGACGGTGCACTCCCGCATGGGGGTGCCCTTCGCGGTCTTGGTGTCGCGGTGTGCGGCTTCGACGTGGACAGGCAGCACGAGTACGCCGTGGGCGCGCACGACGGGCCCGAACGTGTTGACGGTGCGGTCTACGCCTCGGAACCAGTACTTGGTGTCGCGGCCGTCGTACTTGTCCCGCTTCGAGATCTTCCGCACGTCGGCCATGACGCGGGTCCAGGCGACGTGGACGGGCACCTGTTCGGGTCCGCCTTCCCGCTCCTCGACTTCGACGTCGGGCAGTTCCTCCGGCGGCGCGGCCGGGGCCGGGCGTTCGGCGGTTTCCTCGGTGGGCTGCCCGGCCTGGTCAGGCCGGGCCAGGGCGGCGGCCTTGTCGGCGAGGCTCATGACAGCGGCTCCGTGAGTCGGTTCGCCTTCGGGATGTGGAGCTTGAGGGTGGTGCGCTCGGTGACGCACTCGGCGTACGCGGCCGGGTACTTCTCGGCCAGCAGTTCCAGATCGACGTCGGGCGCGACGCCGACCTCTTCGAGGCCGTACAGGTACTCGTTGCCGATCCGGCCGATGCGGTGCGGCCCGAGCGCCGCGACCATCGCCGCCTTGTGGGCCTTCTTCTCCTTCTCGGCGGCGGACGCGCGCAGCCGGGCGTCCTCGTAGGCGAGCAGCAGTTCGGGGGCGTCGGTGCCGTCGAGGTCGGTGGTGCCGTCCCGGTCCGGGTGGAGCCGGTCCCACAGGTCGAGGAGTTGTTCGGGGTCGCCGGACGCGGGCGGCGGGGTGCGGTCTTGGATGCGCTGCCACATCTGGCCGGCGACGGTGACGATGTCGGCGATGAGTTGCTCGTTGCCTTGCCGCCTGATGACGTGCTGGCGGTAGTCGTTGCCGCCGATGAGTACGGCGGTGTGGATGTGGTCGTAGCCGCTGACGGCGATCTGGTGGAGCGTCTGCGCGAACACGTCGTCGGGGACGGCGCGCCGCCACCTCTTGGCCACCCATGCCGAGCGGTGTTTCACCTCCAACGCGCACCGCTGGCTGGTGTGGCGGGCGAGCGGGCATTCGGCTATCTGCCGGTCGAGGGTGCACATCATCCACGGCCGGTCCACGTTGGCGATCAGCCCGACGCGCCGGACGACGCTCCGGTTACGCCTGGCCCACTCGCGGGCGATCGTCTCTTCGTGGAGGGTGCCCCACCGCGCGGGCTCGCCGGGGTCGTCGTCGGGCGGGAGCTGTCCGATCTTGTCGTAGTAGACGTGGGACGGGGTCTTGTACCCGACTTCGAGGATGTCGGCGACGTCGGAGCTGCCGATGCCGTGGCGGCGTGCGGCGAGCCACACGTCGCGGTCGGCGGTGGCGGGCAGTACGAGCCGGGCGGTGGGCGTGACCCTGCGGCCGGGCGCGGTGGTGGCGTTCACGCGGCACCTCGTGCGTGCGCCTGCTTGATCGACGCGTGGTCGACCAGCCGCCGTCGTTGTACGCGCCGCCCATCCCGCCACCTGCGGCGGTCAGCGGACCAGATTCGCGACGGCGCCTCGTGCTCGTGCCACAGCCTGAGGAAGGCCTCGCGTGCGGCACGCACCCGCCAGTGGAACGCCTTGTACGACAACCCGAGGGACGCGGCGCCGGCCTGGTAGTCGCCGAGCGTGGCTAGCGCGAGGAGTGCTTCACGCTGCGCCTCGGTCAGTTCGGGCCAGATCTGCCACAGCGCCGTCTCATCGACGATCCGGCCTTCAGGGCTGGGGCTGGGTATCCCGACTCCGAGCCAGAAGGTGGCGAATGAGGGACGGATGTCCCGCGCGTCCCGGTCCCAGCCGTGGCAGCGTTCCCCGGCCCAGACAGCGTCAGCGATGGCGCGCATCCCGGCGTTGATCAGGTCGAAGGGGCGCGGCGGCTCGTCGGCCGTGTAGAGGTGTTCGGCAACTGCGGACCATGCCGCGTGGTAGCGCTCGCTGGCGGGGACAACCCCGGAGCGTGCGCCGCGGCGCACGGCCATGCGGGCGAACTGGTCGATGTCGGCGATGTTGTAGCCGTGCCGGATGGCGTGGACGTCGATGTCCGGCGTGCGCGTAGCCATCATTCCTCGCCTCCGTCCCGCAGGTAGAGGCTGGACGAGGCGTTGAACGCCCGGTCGAGTGTGTACGCGAGGTGGTTCGCCACCTCCCGCGACTCGTGCGTCCACGTCCGGGTGAGAGCCACGGCGTCGCGGTCGTCGTCGCTGGCGTCGACCAGGTTCCCGGTCCGGTCCATCGCCCCCAGTCGTGCGTCGAGCTGGCGCAGAAGCTGGTCCAGGCCGGAGGCGGCGGTGCGCACCGCACCGAGGACGTCGTGGATGGTGCTCGGGTGCGGAAGGGCGTCGGCGTCCATGGTGTGGTGGTTGAGCACACGCACGCACTCGGCGAGCCCGTGTGCGACCTTGACCGTGTAGTCGCCGCTGCGCGGCCCGTCGGTGTTCAGGCGCAGGCTGCTCATGCGCTGGCCGCCTCTCGCACGGCGGCCAGCCAGTCGGCGACGCGCACGCACTGCACGGTGTCGGTGGCGGCGACCTCGATGGTGCCGATGGTGAGCGAGCTGTCTGTGGCTGCCCAGATGAGCACGATCCGGCCGGGGCCGGCCTTGTAGGAGCCCTTGACCTTGACGATCTGGCCGTTGTGGGGGGTGAGGTGGTCTCGCCGGATCGCGGTGGCGTCCACGGGGACGGTAGGCAAGTCCTGCATCATCGGCCACCGTCCTGGGCTTGCGTCATCGACTCCACCGCGACGGCGAGAGCGGCCTGCGCGGTGTCGTCGTCCCGGGCGACCACGAGCGCCAGCGGCGCGTGGGGCGGCTCAGATTCGCGCAGCTCGGTGGTGGCGAACCCGGCCTCGGTGAGAGCGTCCGCGTACGGGGCGAGCCGCTGGGCGTTCATCTGCCGCCAGCCGCCCATGCCGTACAGGGCGCCCTCGCGGACGTCCTCGATGATGACGTGCACCGGCAGGCCGGGGGCCGCCTCTTCGGTGAGGGCGTGGACCCGGTAGCCGTCGCCCCACTGGTTGCGCATGGGGTGTCCGGCGGCGGTGAGCGCGTCGATCACCTCGTCGCCGAACGTCTCGATGGTGGCGCGGAACTCGCTGGCGGTGTCGGTGGTGGTCGTCACCGGGCCACCGCCGGAGCCTCGACGTAGACGGCGCCGTACATCTGCGCGATGCCGCGCGCGAGGTCCTCGATGGTGACGTCGTAGCCCCACTCGCGGTACGCGGCGGCGTGGTCGTCGGTGGTGTTGCAGATCTTGGCGAGGCGGCCGTGGTGCCGCTCGACGACCACGAGCGTGGCGTCGTCGGGCAGTTCGGTGCCGCGCCTCAGCTCGGGCGTGATCGGCTCGACGGTGATGCTGTGGGGCACGTCCGCGAGGTCGGGACGCTCGTCCGTGTGCTGGCACGGCGGCGTGATCTTGGGCGCCTCCGCGATCAGCCTGTCGGCGAGATGCCGCAGCACCGCGACCTGGCAGCGGTTGAGCGTGCCGTCCCAGGCCACGTCCTGGCAGGCCGTCTGCTCGACCTCGGAGAGGCCGTGCGTGTTGTACGTCGAGGCGAAGCTGCTGACGATCCACATGTCCTCGGGCCACGCGCGGCCGTCGGCGACGCGGCGCAGGGCGGCGGCGTCACGCGCGGCCAGCCACGCCTCTTGTACGTCCTCGGGCTGCACGGGCAGCAGGTCGTGGTCGCCCCAGATGCCCATCAGGTGGACAGCGAGCATGTCCGGCATGGGCAGCATGGCGGTGCCGTTGGCGAGCTTGGCCAGCAGCATGCGGGTGATGCCGCGCAAGCCGGGCGCGTAGGTGAGCAGGGCGATCGCCTGCCGGTCGCGCGGGTTGAGGCTGGTGCAGTCGTGGCGAACGGCGTTGCGGATGGCCTCGGCGATGTCGAGCACGTCGAAGTCGGTGAGCGGGAGGCCGGCCTGGTGCCGGTCGGTCCGGGTAGGTGCCAGGATGGTGGTCACGGTCTGCTTCCCTTGCTGTGTAGGGACGGCGGGTCGGGCGGGCCCACCCGGTTGCGTCGGGTGGGTCCGCGAAACGGTCAGGGCTGGGTGGCGAGTCCGAGGCTTTCCAGCAGCGCGGACTTGGGGACGCGGTAGGCGTTGCCGACGCGGATCACCCGGCACGGGAACTCGCCCTTGCGAGCGAGCTCGTGGCTCTTGGTGCGGCCGATGCCGTACGCGCGCCCGGCGGTGACCAGGTCCACAGAGACGGGCAGGGCCAGCACTTCCTCGGTGGTGAGCGGCCGGGTTCGCCGGTTCCTGCGGGTGCTGGTGTCGGCGGTCGCGGTCATGACGCCTGCTCCCGTGCTTCCTCGTACATGAGGTCGTCGAGCACCTGCGGGGAGGAGGGCGGGTCGCGTAGGACGCTGCGGATGTCCACCACCAGGGCGGCGGCCAGCCGGTAGAGCACCTCGTAGGAGACGTCCTTGTGCTCGTTTTCGATGTTTGCCATGTGCGGGGGCGAGATGCGGGCCCGCTCGGCGAGGTCGCGCCGCTTCATGCCGGTCTTGAGCCGGAAGTCCTTGATGGCGGACCCGTTCTGCTTGGTGCGTCTCGCCGGAGCTTGCCTGTTCTCGCCTTCTCGCATGTCGCGAGACTAGGAATACTGCGGAATACAAGTCAAGAGAGAATAGGCAAGATCAGGCAATCCGTTATCGGCCTGTAACTGATCCACCTGCTAGGCCAGGTGCGTGAGGGGGTTACGGGAGTTACGCCGTCGTGTCAGCCTGCTTGATTGTTCCTATGTATTCCTGTCAGCATGGCGGTCATGGTTGGCGAGGATCTGGCCCGGCTGGCGAAGTACGTCGTGCGCCGGCGCGTGGAGCTCGGATGGAAGACCCGCGAAGCGTTCGCGGCCGCGAGCGGGCTCAGTGTTCGCACCCTCGGAGACATCGAACGGGCCCGGCGCAAGGTCGGAGACGCCTCCATCGCGGCCGTCGAGGACGCCCTAGGGTGGCGGCCCGGCGCGTTCGACGCGATCCTCGCCGACCGGGACCCTGAACTCGTCGAACCGCCCGCCAGCCCGGTCGCCAAGAAGTCGGACGCGCTGGCCGCCCTGGTAGGCGACGACCCGGACCTGCGCGCGATCGCCGACGGGCTCCGCGCGATCGCGGAGCTCACCGAGGGGGAGCGCGTCCACATGGTCACCCTGCTGAAGGCCCTGCGGGGGATGGCGAACCCGGGTGCACAGCAGGACGGCCAGTCGAATAGCGGCGGAAACCGTCACGCGGGTTGACACACGGTCACGGAATATGACAGAACTAACAGTCCGGTAACGGATGCACCAAACTCGTGGTATCGGGGCATGAGTGAGCGTGCTGTAAAAGAGAGCGTCGCGTGGGGGGACGGTCTAACAAACTGCGCTGACGTGGCGGTGTTGCCTCAAAATGTCCGCACTTCACCCTGATGAGATTCCAGCGAGCTTGGCTCTCGCGCGCGTACGGGGACGCGTCCGGCGGCTCACCTCCCTGCAGGCATGGCAGGAGCAGGCGTTCCGCCGCGAGCAGGAGCAGGCGGCGGAGAACGACCGGCTGCGCGCCGAGCTGGCCGCGCAACAGCACCTGATCCAGGCCTACCAGTGCGCGCTCGGGCTGGACCCTGCGCAGGCGCCGCCACCGCAGCTCGTCCTGGCCTGGCACACCGCGTCCGACGACTACATCTCGGTGGCCGTCGAGGCGGACGGCGTGCAATGGCTGCTCGTCGTGGACGGCCAGCCGCGCGTCCCGAACCCGGTCAAGGAGTTCGAGGACTGGCAGCGCATCAAGCGCGCCTACACCCGCGCCGACAGGCGCGTGGACGAACTGAAGGAGCAGATGGAGGGGGAGTAAGTGGGTCCGGTGATCGAATTTTCGGAGGATCTGCCAGACGACATCCCGGTCATGATCCGGGAGGAGAGCGGGCACCCGGTCATCATCGTCAACGCGGCGTTATCCCGAGTGGAGCGTGCCAAGGCGCTGGATGCCGGGAAGCGGATGCTGCGTGAGCGGCGGCGCGCGGTGCTCCTGCATCTGGGCGCGCTCGGCGAGTGGGGTCAGCGCTTACGGGAGCTCGGTGACGGCTGGCGGATGCCTGCCACTGCGGTCGCAGGTAGCGCCCTCGCGATGACGATGGTCGCCGGGTCGGGCCCGGGCCTGCTGGACGACCGCCCCCAGCGTCCGCCTGGGTACGCGGCGCAGGGTCCGACGGCGATGCGGACGCCCGGATCCGAGCCGGCTGCGTCCGCGACCGTCGCGGACGTCTACCCGTCGCCGTCTCCTGGCGTAGCGCGGTCCACAAGACGTCTTCTGCAGGCGGCTGCCGCCGAGCCGCCTGCAGAGGGCCAGGCACGGCCGACGGGCGACCCGCCGGCGGAGGGCCGCGAGCCGCGAGCGTCGGCGACTCAACGCGGCCACGATGCCGGCGACGTGGCCGAGCAGCCCGCCGCCGAGCCGGCGAAGACGGGTGCCGCCGCGACGTCAGGTAGGACCCGCGGCGCGCGGCCAGCGTCACGTCCCAGCACCCGCGAACCGGACGCCCCGCAGGCGTCGGCCCCCACGTCCGAACCGACCAGCCCGGCGCCCGAGCCGGAGCCGGAGCCGTCGCCGCGCCCGATCGCGAGCTCGCCAAAGCCGGGCGTCAGCGTAAAGGTGGATACGGACGTGGCAGACGTCGACGTGGACGTGCCGCTCAGGCCGTCCGAACTCGGCGATGCCGTGAAGGACACTCTCAAGAACCCCGTCGGCATCGGCGGTGGCTGTGATGGACTCGTGAACGTGGACGTGAAGCTGCTGCCGAAGGTGTGCGTCGGCGGCTGATCTCCGGAGGTGTGCGGCCATGATGACGGGCAAGCGGTGCAAGTGCCGCGAGGACGGACGCGAGCTGGGCGCCAAGTGCCCGCGGCTGCGGCGTAAGGACAACTCCTGGAACCCGAACCATGGGTCGTGGTACGGCAAGTCCGAAGTCACGCCGGGCCCGGACGGGAAGCGGATCGCCCTCAGGGCGGGCGGCTTCGCCACCGAGGCGGACCTGGAGCTGTTCTACGCCGCGGCGCACCGCTTGCTCGACATCCCGGACGCCGGGCCCGACGGGCATGAGGCGCGGATGGAGATCCTGGAGATGATCCGGGCCGCGCACAGGAAGCAGGCGCCGCTGCCGGACTACGAGGAGCTGCACCGCAAGTACCGGGCAGGCCAGCCTCTCCAGTCGATCACGTTCGGGGAGTACTGGGAGTCCTGGGTGGCTCGCCGCCGCCGGTTGAAGGACATCCGGGAGTCCACGCTGATCGGCTACATCTCGCACTGGGAGACGCACATCTGCGAGGTGCTGGAGAAGACGCGGATGGACCGCATGTTCGTGCCGACGGTCGAGGCCGTGTTCACGCGGATCGATGAGAAGAACGCGGTACTGCTGGCCGCCCGCGAGTCGGACGACCCTGAGGTGCGGGCAAGCGTGCGCGGGAAGCGGCCGACCGGCCCGGTGACGAAGCAGCGGGTGCGGGCGACCATCCGGACGGTGCTGGCCGACGCCGAGCGCGAGCACCTTGTCGGGTTCAACGCCGCGGCGCTGGTAAAGCTCGACGCCGGGAAGAAGGCGCAGGGGCTCGTGTGGACGAAGCCGCGGGTGGAGGCATTCCAGCTGGCGTTCGAGCGGCGGCTGGCTGCGGAACGGTCGGCGCCGGTGCAGCCGAAGAAGCCGCTGGAGCGGTTCCGGGTGTGGCTGGCAACGCCGCGGCCGTCGCCGGTGATGGTGTGGACGCCGGCGCAGATCGGCGCGTTCCTCGACTTCGCGGTGGCCGACCGGCTGTACGCGCTGTACCACCTGGTGGCGTTCCGGGGGCTGCGCCGTGGTGAGGCGTGCGGCGCCCGCTGGGTGGACGGCGAGCTGGAGGAGCGGCTGCTGGCGATCGCCAAGCAGTTGAACAACGTGGGCCGGACGGTTCAGGAGTCGTCGCCGAAGACGCGCTCGTCGGAGGGGACGGTGGCGCTCGACTCGGGGACGACGGCCGTGCTGCGGGCGCACCGGGTGCGGCAGCTGGAGGAGAAGCTGGCGTGGGGCCCGGGGTGGGTGGAGTCGGGCCGGATCTTCACGCGGGAGGACGGCCGCGAGTTGACGCCGGACTGGGTGAGCGAGCATTTCGAGCGGCTGACGTTCGCGGCGGGCCTGCCGCCGATCCGGCTTCATGATCTCCGGCATGTTGCGGCGACGCTGAGTCTGGCGGCGGGCAACGACATGAAGATCGCATCGGCGATGCTGCGGCATTCAAGCCAGTCGATCACGGCGGATCTCTACACGACGGTGTTGCCGGAAGTCGCGCTCGCGGCGGCGGAGGCGTCGGTCGCTCTGGTGCCCCGGAAGGTCGTCGTGGGGGAGGCGTCCAAAACTGGCGGTCTCCCTTCGGTCTCCCTTGTGGCTCCGGACCGACCCACGGATTCGGCGGGATCAAGGGAACTGCAGGTCGAGCCCTGAGGATGAGAGTAGGGCGGGTGGGACTTGAACCCACGACCCACGGATTATGAGTCCGATGCTCTGACCGGCTGAGCTACCGCCCCTGGATGAAGTTGTGCGACGCACGGCAGGCAACGAGAGGATCATGCCGAGCCCCCGCGCAAGCTAAGGCTAGAGCATCGGACCCGGTCGTGGTGCCCGGCCGGACGGAGAGTTCTCCGCCGACATCATTCCATGCCTGCCGGCGTTGTTGGAGACCAAGCCGATCATATTCGTACCGTGCTCCGGGCGCGCGTGTCCGGGAGAAGAGGGCGGCAGCGAGTGGGGCGCTGGGGAGGGGGTGTGCCCGCACCCGCTGCCTGGGTTGTCCGGCCGTCTTCTACGGATGGTTCAGCTGAGCGCGTCCTGGAGACGGTGAGAGCACGCCGTGTCCTGTGGACGGTGAGAGCGCAGCGCGTCCTATGGACGGTTCAGGCCGAGTGTGTACGCGCCCGACCCGCTGTACGCATGCACGCGATACCGGTAATACCCGGCGCTCCCGTTGTAGGAGATGGTCTCGTCGGAGTCAGGGCTGTCGCCGCGGGCCACCACGGCCCAGGACGAGCCGTTCCATCTCTGCAGGTAAACGTCGAAGTCTCCACCGTCGGGCCCGTCGAGGCAGGCCGAGTGGGTGCCGGAGACCGTCGTCTGGTAGTAGGAGCCGTTCGGCTGGTAGACGCTCTGGTTCGAGGTCAGCGAGCCGCTGTGCGTCTCCTCGTATCCCTCGCAGCCCGTCGGCGGCGGGTCGGTGCCGCCGGCCGTGACGAGGGTGAGGCCGCCTGCCGAGAGGATCTCGCCGATGGGCTGGAAGTACGTGGTGCCGCCCACCGAGCAGTTGCCGGAGCCGCCGGACGTCATGCCCTGGGCCTGGTCGCCGGAGATGAACGACCCGCCCGAGTCGCCGCCTTCCGCGCACACGTTGGTGCGTGTCAGGCCCGACACCGTGCCCTCCGGGTAGTTGACGGTGGAGTTCAGGGCCTGGACGGTGCCGCAGTGCCACTGGGTGGTGGAGCCCGAGCGGCAGATGGAGCCCTGGGGCTGGGTGACGGCCGAGCCGCGGACGGGGAGGATGCCGGCGCTGTAGCCGTTGACCACGCCGGGCGCGGTCCAGTTGGTGTTCGTGGCGACCCAGGCGTAGTCGTTGCCGGGGAACGACGAGATCTGGAACGTGCCCTGCGCCACCCGGTTGTAGCCCGTCGTGGTGACGCCGTTGCCGCCGCAGTGGCCGGCGGTGGTGAAGCCGAGCTGGGTGCCGCGCCTGGCGGCGAAGCCGACCGAGCAGCGGTAGCCCTCCGAGGTGTAGTACGCGTCGCCGCCGCGGATGTCGTAGAACAGGCGCGGGCGCTCGGCCGAGGACTCGAACGTCACGGCGGCGGTGTCGGAGATGCCGCTGGTCGCGACCCAGGCGCGGGCGGCCTGCTCGTCGCTGGTGAGGACGACGACGGAGTTGCTCTGCGGGGAGACGGCCCAGCTGTGCACGGAGGCCGGTGGCGCCGTCCGGTCGAGGCCCTCCTTGACCGAGACGAGCTGGGCGAACGAGCGCGGGACGACGCGGGCTCTGGCTCCGGCACGGGTGATGCCGGCCGTGTCGGCGGCGGAGGTGCTGGCCACGACGAGCGCGCTTTCCGCGCCTTCGTACCAGATTCCGGCAAAGCGGTCGCCGAGCTTCTTGCTCAGGCCGGGTGCGGCGGCGTTGCCGCGGGCCTCGTTGAGCAGGCGGTTGATCGCCTGGTCCTTCGTGATGCCGAGGTCGCGCTGCAGGGCGTCGACCACGCCTGAAGGCGGTTTCGCGGTGGCGACGGCCGGGGTCGCCGTCACGAGTAACGCGCCGATCGCGATCCCGATCAGCGCCGGGGTTCGGAGCATGGGTGTCTCCTCGCTGCTGGGGGTGCCGTCACGGTAACGGCGGTTCCAAGCGCGGAGGAGTATTACTTTGCCCCTATCGCCGTGTTATGGAGCGGTGCCGTAACCCGGGTTTCGTACCAGCCAGTCGTAGTAGACCGGGCTCCGGCGTACGGCGTCCATGTGGGCCTGCTTGGCCTGCCCGACCACCCAGGCGGCTTCGGGTGCGGTGGGGTGGCGGCCGAGGAGCTGCCGCCAGCGCAGCGGCGCGCGGGCCAGCGGCACCATGATCAGCCCCTGGGCGGGCTGGTGGGTGGCCTGGCAGAGTACGACGGCCCGCCCGACCTGCGCGAGGTGGGTGCAGGTCGGCACGTCGGTCTCGTAGATCGTGCCCGGCGTGAACCCGGCCCGCGCGCACGCCATCGCGAAGCAGTCGGCGAAGCAGCCGTCGCCCGGCGTCACCGCCCACTGCTCGCCGGCGAGGTCGGCCAGCTCCACCTCCTTCTCCTTGGCGACGGGATGGTCCTCTCCGACCAGGCAGAAGACGGGGTCGAGGCTGATCGTCTCCCATACGAGCGTGCCGGTGGGGGTGCCGGAGTCGCCGCAGGCTCCGGTCAGCACGTAGTCGAGGCGGCCGAGCTCGACCATGCTGTTCAGCTCGTGCGTCGACCAGGACGTGTAGGTGCTGACCTTCCGCTCCGCGGCGAGCCGGTCGACCAGGCCGCCGAGTATCGGCCCGTTCGTGGCGCCGATGCGGAAGCCGGGGGAGGGGGTGTGAGCGAAACGTACGGCTTCGTCCTGCAGTTCTTTGGCTGCGGGGAGAAGGACGCGTGCTCTGGCGAGCACGAGTTCGCCGAGGCGGGTGGGCCTGGCGCCGTGGCGGTCGCGCTCGAAGAGGGCGCCGCCGAGCACCCTCTCGATGCGCTTGAGCTGTGCGGTCAGGGCCGGTTGTGCCAGCCCGAGCAGGGACGCGGCCTTGCTCACACTTCCCGCGTCCGCGACCGCGCGGACGATCCTGAGGTGCCTGAGCTCGAGGTCCATAACGGGAAGGTAAGGCGGCGATCTCTTACAAACAATGCCTCTATGTCAGGAATTGTGACAGATATTGTTCGAGGGTTCCTGGGGTAGGGGGAGCGCATGACGACGATGGGAATAGATCCGGCCCAGCTCAGCGATGATGATCTGGTACGCGAGCTGCGGCAGCTGCACCTGACCCGGAGCGATACTTTTTTCCACGGGTCCGACGACGCCCTTGACCACCACACCTCCCGCACGAACGAGCTGGAGGCCGAGTACCTCCGCCGCAACCCCGACCGCGAGGTCGACCCGCTGCGGCTGAGGGAGGGAGCGAGGCAGCGGTCATGACGGAAGGTCACGATGTCCAGGCCCTGTCGGACCGGGACATCCACGTGTACGAGGCCGTCGCCTCCCAGACCGTCGAGTGGGCCGGTGGCGGTGCCCGGCTCGGCGGGATCGTGCGGGCGTCGGGGCTGGCGGAGGAGGAGGTGCGCGAGAGCCTGGCGAAGCTGGTCGAGCATGGGTACGTGGTGCCGTCCGGCGACGGGTACGGGCTCGGGCCGCACACGTTCGAGGTCGAGTACTGAACGCCGCACCCATGCGCTCATGGTGAGGTCGAGTACCGGACGCCGCACCCACGCCCTCATGATGAGAGCGCGCGCAGGACGGCTGCCTGCTCCGCCGTGACGCCCGACGCGCGCTGCCGGGCCGCCTCCTCCGGCGTCAGCCCGGCCGCGCACCAGGCCGCCACCTCCTCCAGCGGTACGGCGCCCCACCAGGAGGCCATGACCTCCACCGCGGGGAGCCCCGTTCCGGCCGCCTCGGCCGCCGTGAAGCCGAGTGCTCTGAACAGCCGCGCGTCCCCCTGGTCCACCCGCCGCCGCGCCCACTCCTCGGCCGCGGCGCCGTCCCAGCCCGCGTCGGCGTACGCGCGGGCCACGTCGGCGGGCACGCCGGCGCGCAACAGCCGCCGCAGCGTCTCCACGACCTCGGGGGCGGGCGTGGCGGGCCGGGGCGTCCCCAGCCGGGCGAGCCAGGGGACCCGGCGCGGGCGCTCGCCCGCCAGGTGCCTGCGGGCGGCGTCGTGCGGGGCGACGCCCAGCTCGTGCCAGCGCACCGCGTCCCGGGGCGTCATGCCGGCCCGCTGCCAGGTGACGACCGTACGCGGGGTGGCGGCGGCGGTGCTCCAGAGGCGGGCGTCGGCGGGGACGGTCACGCCCGCCTCCCGCCACGCCGCCGCCTCCTCGGCGCCGAACCCGGCCCCTCTCCACCTGCGTACCTCGCCTTGCGTGAAGCCCGCCCACTCCGTCACCCGGGGCTCCCGCCGTGCGGTACGCGGACCGTGCTCGCCCAGGCCGGGGCCGCGTGGCGGTCCCCGAACAGGCAGGTCACGACGTACGGGCGGGGGCGCCGCTCCGGCCACGGGGTGTCACCGTCGGTGAGCACGACGAGCACGTCGGCCCGTGGCGAGGCCGCCTCGAAGCCCGGCCGCAGGTCCGTTCCGCCGCCGCCCGCCAGCTCCACCTGGGCCGCCGCCCGTACCCGCTGGGGCGGGTGCGCCTCGGTGTCGCAGCAGATCACGTCGAGCCACCGGTGCCCGATGGCGCGCAGCACCCCGTCCAGCTCGGCGAGGGCCTGTTCGAGCGCGGTACGGGTGACGCTGCCCGAGGTGTCGACCAGGACGGCGACGCGGGGGAGCGGGCGTACCAGGGCGGGCAGCACGATCGACGGCGCGGCGGCGGCACGCCTGGACGGGCGGCGGTAGCTGTAGTCCACCCGGCCCGCCGCCTGGGCCAGGCCCCTGCGGACCAGCCGGGCGAGCACGGCGCGCCAGTCCGCCTCGGGGCGGAGCGTCGCCTCGGCCCAGCGCCGCCAGCCGCCCGGGGCCGTGCCCCTGGCGTCGATCTCGGCGGCCACCGCCCTGGCCAGGAGCTCGCGTTCCAGCGCCGTCATCGCCTCCGGGCCGGTGAACGGGGGCTCGGCGCAGGGGGTCAGGTGGGGCGGGGGGTCGATGAGGTCGAGCAGCTCGGCGTAGCGCTCGGCGAGCAGGCCGTCGGGGAGGCCGAGCGTCTCGGGGGAGATCGCGCTGTCGGGGGCGTCGGGCAGGTCGTCGTTGACCTCGGCGTCGGCGGCGCGGGCCCAGCGCAGGGCGTCGTCCCGGTAGGGCCGGGCGCGGGTGTGGTGGTCCCTGAGGAGGTGCGTCACGTGGTGGAGCAGCCACCAGCCGAGCTCGGGCACGGGGATGGCGGCGGTGGCGGCCGGGTTGAGGTGCAGGTTCCAGTGCTCGTCGGCGGCGGGGCGCGGTGGGGCGGTCCCGTGGGGGAGCGGCGTGAGGGCGAAGAGGGCGGAGGCGAGGTACGGCGCCCGCGTGGCGGCCCACAACCGGGCACCGGCGAAGCGCTCCAGCCCGGCCGGATCGTGCTCGTTCACGGCATCAGCCCCGCGGATCGCAGGATCGGGGCCAGCTCCAGCACCGTCCGAGGCAGGACGGCGCCGTGCGGGCGGCGGGCGGCGAGGGAACGGGCCGCGGTGGCCGCCACGTCGGGGGTGCGCCGGGCCACCCGGCCGATCACCGGCCACGCCCGCTGCCACGCGTCCGCGCTCCCGTCGGCGGCCACGTGCGCCACCACCGAGCCGAGCACGGCGTGCACCCGGTCCACCCGGTCGGGCAGCGGGGCGGTGGGGTCGGCGAGCAGGGTCGCGGGATCGGGCAGGTCCAGGTCCCGCAGCCAGGACAGCAGCTCGAAGCCGGCGGCCTCCCCGACGGCCCCGGTCACCAGCTCGGCCCGCACCTGCTCCATGCCGGGCCGCGGAGCCTCCACCCGGGGTCCGGTGCCGTCACCGGTGCAGGCCAGGGCCATGGCCGCCAGCTCCCACGTCCGCGGGCTCGGCCACGCCCGCGCCGGCCCGCCGGGCACCGCCAGCACCAGCTCGGGCCGTACCCGCAGGAACGCCCCCACCAGCGCCCGGGCCCGCCCCGCCGACGCGGTCCCGGCCTCCACGGGAACGCCCGCCGGCGCGGAGAAGCCGCCGATGAACCCCTCCGCCACCGACTCGGCGCTCACCGTCCAGTTCAGGTGGACGAGCCGGTTGGCGAGCGGCGCCGACAGGTCCCACCCGTCGGCGGCCTGCTCGGGCGGGTTCGCGGCGGCCACGATCCGCACCGACGGGGGCAGCGCCAGGTCCCCGACCGCCCGCTCCAACACCACCCGCAACATCGCGGCCTGTACGGCGGGCGGCGCCGTGGTGAGCTCGTCGAGGAACAGGATCCCCCTGCCCGCCGCCGCGAGCCGGGAAGCCCACCGCGGCGGCGCGAACCAGGTCTCCCCGTCACGCAGCACCGGCAGCCCGGCGAAGTCGCTCGGCTCCCTGATCGAGCCGACCACGACCTCCACCGGCAGCCCGAGCCGCTCGCCGAGCGCCAGCACGGCCGAGGTCTTCCCGGTCCCGGGCGAGCCCCACAGCAGGACCGGCAGGTTCGCCGCCACCGCGACGGACAACGCGTCCACGTCCACACATCCCCTCGCGTCAACTTTGTTTGACCTTCTCGGGGTCAACGTAGGTTGACGCGAGGCCGGATGTCAAATCTCCAGCACGAGCTTGCCGACGAAGTCGCCGCTCTCCATCAGCGCGTGCGCCTTGGCGGCCTCGGACAGCGGGAAGACCCGGTCCACGTGCACGTTCAGCGAGCCCTGCGCCGCCAGCTCGGCCACCGAGGCCAGCCCCGCGTGGTCGGGCTCCACGATCAACAGCCCGTGCCGCACCCCCGCCTTCGTGTACGCCTCGACGTCCGCGGGCGTCATCCCGGCGACCGCGATGAGCGCGCCACCCGGCCGGATCAGCGGGAGCGACCTGGCCGGATAGTCCCCGCCCACGATGTCCACCACGAGATCGACCCCGGACACGGCCGAGGCGAAGTCCGTGCTGGTGTAGTCGATCACCTCGTCGGCCCCCATCTCCCGCACGAAGGAGTGCTTGGAGCCGCGCGCCGTGCCGATCACGTACGCCCCGCGCAGCTTGGCGAGCTGCACCGCCAGGTGGCCGACCCCGCCCCCGGCGGCGTGGACGAGCACCCGCTGCCCCGGCGACACCCCGGCGATGTCCGTGAAGGCCTGCCACACCGTCAGGGCCGGCATGGGCAGCGCCGCCGCCTGCACGTGCGAGATCCCGGCGGGCTTGAGCGCGAACTGCCGCGGCCTGGCCACCACGTACTCCGCGTACGCCCCGGCGTAGAGCGGGAAGTTCAGCATGCCGAACACCTCGTCGCCGGGCTTGAACCGGCCGACGTACTCGCCGGCCTCCTCGACGACGCCCGACACGTCCCAGCCGGGGGTCAGCGGCGGCTCGGTGTAGTCCGGCGGGTACGGCACGCGCCGCAGCTTCCAGTCGGGCGGGTTGACGCCGGCGGCCTTGACCCGTACGAGCACCTCGTGCGCCTGCGGCTCGGGCCGGGCGACGTCGGCGAGCTCCAGCACCTCAGGCTCGCCATAAGAGCGATAAACGATCGCGCGCATGTTCTCTGTCACAGAAGACATGCTGTTCAGGTCAGGTACCTCTTGTGAAGAAGGCACCTTGTTGATATCCAGGTACCTGATGGATACTACCTTTCCCGATCTTCGCCGGTACGGCGGCGCCGAGGCGTTCCTGCGGGCGTGCAAGCCCAACACCGTGCTGGGCATCTTCACCAACAAGTGGACGGGCCTGGTCATGGGCGCCCTGCTCGACGGCCCCCGGCGGTTCAACGAGCTGCGCAGGATCCTCGACGGCCTCACCCAGAAGATGTTGTCGCAGACGCTGCGCAGCCTGGAGCGCGACGGCCTGGTCACCCGCACCGTCTACCCGACGATCCCGCCCAGGGTCGACTACGAGCTCACCGGGCTGGGACGCAGCGCGATCGGCGTGCTGCAGGCCATCGGCGAGTGGGCGGGCGAGCACGCCGACGAGGTGATCGCCGCCAGGCAGTCCTACGACGAGCGGGCCGACGAGCCGGTCAGACCCGTTTGATCCGCGCCCACACCACGAACGCGCCCCCGAACACGGCCATGGCCAGCCCCGTCCACAGGTTGATCGCGTCGCCGATCACCCCGGCGACGATGAGGATCACGCCGTACAGCAGGAACAGCCCGCCGATCACCATTCTGATGTCACTCACAGGATCACCCCGTAGGCCAGGACCGCCAGGACGAGCGCGCCCGTGCCGAGCAGGACGGGCGAGCGGTACCACCGCGCGTCCCCGGCCAGCGCGTCGTCCTCCAGGTTCACGTCGCTGAGCCCGTACACGAGCCCGCGCAGTTCCTCCTCCGGCTTCTCCGTGGTGACCAGCGTGACCACCACGGACACCGCGATGTCCACGACGAACGCCAGCCCCGCGCCCCAGAAGCTGGCGTTCAGCTCGGTGCCGAAGTCCACCAGCCCCGCCTTGTACGAGATGTACGACGCGAAGGCCGCCACCGTCCCCGCGAGCAACCCCCAGAACCCGGCCCACGGCGTCATCCGCCGCCAGAACAGCCCGAGGATGAACGTCGCGAACAGCGGCGCGTTGAAGAAGGAGAAGAGCGTCTGCAGGTAGTTCATGATGTTGGAGTAACCGGCCGCGATGAACGCCGTGCCGACCCCCAGCGCCACCCCGGCCACGGTCGCCACCCGCCCGACCAGCAGGTAATGCCGGTCCTCGCGCCCCGGCCGCAGGTGGGCCTGCCAGATGTCGTTGGTGAAGACCGTGTTGAACCCGCTGATGTTGGCCGCCATCCCCGCCATGAACGAGGCCAGCAGCCCGGTCACCGCGATCCCCAGCACGCCGTTCGGCAGCAGGTCGCGCATCAGCAGCGGGATCGCGTTGTTGTAGTCCTGCCCCTGACCCCACCCGCTGAACAGCACGAGCGCGATCAGCCCCGGCAGCACGGTCACCAGCGGGATGAAGATCTTCGGGTACGCGGCCACGATCGGCGTCAGCCTGGCCGCGTTCGTGTTCCTGGCCGACAGGGCCCGCTGCACCTCGGCGAAGTTCGTGGTCCAGTACCCGAACGACAGCACGAACCCCAGCCCGAACACGATCCCGATCCAGTGCGCCTGCATCGGGTTGTCGCCGGCGGTGCCGGCCCAGGTGTGCAGGCCCCCCTCGCCGAGCGGGCTCTGCCGGACCTTCTCGAACAGCCCCGAGATCCCGCCCACCTTGATCAGCCCGAGCACGGTGAGCGGGATCAGCCCGGCCAGGATCACGAAGAACTGCAGCACCTCGTTGTAGATCGCCGAGGAGAGCCCGCCGAGCGTGATGTAGGCCAGCACGATCACCGCCGACACCACCACCGACACGACCAGCGGCCAGCCCAGCAGCGCCTCGATGACCAGGGCCAGCGCGAAGAGGTTGACCCCGGCGATGAGCACCTGCGCGACCGCGAACGTGATCGCGTTCAGCAGCTGCGTGGCGGGGTTGAAGCGCCTGCGCAGGAACTCCGGCACGCTGCGCACCTTCGACCGGTAGTAGAACGGCATCATCACCAGGCCGAGGAACACCATCGCGGGGACGGCGCCGATCCAGTAGTAGTGCAGCGTCATGGCGCCGTACTGGACGCCCTGGGCCGCCATGCCGAGGATCTCGATCGCGCCGAGGTTCGCCGAGACGAACGCCAGCCCCGTGATCCAGGCCGGCAGCCCGCGCCCGGCCAGGAAGAAGTCGAGGCTGGAGGTGATCCGGCGGCGTGCGGCGAAACCGATGGCGAGCACGGTGACGAAGTAGATCGCGATGAGCGCATAGTCGAGGGGGTTCACATCGAGACGCACGGCGATCCGGCTACCCCTGGTGGACCTTCGTATGCGGCGCTCCTACAGTCGAGACGTGGATGTCGCCGACCTGAGCCCCGCGCAGGCGCGGGAGCGCTTCCGCACCGGTGCGCGGATCCCCACCGCCGGCTGGTGCCAGGGCTGGACGCAGGCCAACCTCATCGCCGTGCCCAAACGGCTGCGGTACGAGCTGCTGCTGTTCGCCCACCGCAACCCCCAGGCGTGCCCGGTGCTCGACGTCGGGGAGCCCGGAGCGTGGTCCACCGAGCTGTTCGCCGGCGACCTGCGTACGGACCTGCCCGGCTACCGGCTCTACCGCGACGGCGAGGCGGTCGCCGACCTCGACGAGGTGGTGCGCGAGTGGCGCGATGACCTGGTGCCGTTCCTGATCGGCTGCAGCTTCACCTTCGAGCGGGCGCTGCTGGCCGCCGGCGTGCCGGTGCGGCACCTGGAGAGCGGGACGAACGTGCCGATGTACGTCACGAGCGTGCCCTGCCAGTCGACCGGCAGCCTGTCGGGGCCGCTGGTGGTGTCGATGCGGCCGGTCCCCGGCGAGCTGGTGCGCACCGCCATCGCGGTCAGCGGCCGGTACCCGATGGTGCACGGCGCGCCCGTGCACGTCGGCGACCCGGCCGCGATCGGGATCGGCGACCTCGCCCGGCCCGACTACGGCGATCCGGTGGAGGTGCGGGCCGGGGAGGTGCCGCTGTTCTGGGCGTGCGGGGTGACGCCGCAGGCGGCGGTGCTGGCCAGCGGCGTCGACTTCGCGATCGGCCACCTGCCGGGGCACATGGCGATCATGGACGTCCGCGACGACGACTATCTGGTGACCTGACGGGCGTTCGCGGCGGGATGCCCGCCGCCGTGAGCTGCGCCCCGATCGCCGGCGCGCCCCGCCGGTTGTCGATCTCCAGGTGCGGTACGGCCGGCGGCTCGTCCACCCGGATGTCGCGCAGGTAGTCGCCGAACGCCGCCAGCTTGCCCGCGTCCCTGCCGAGCCCCCTGGCCGTCAGCCGCTCGCACAGGGTCGGCCCGTCGGAGCGCACCCACAGCAGCCGCACCGGCGGCCCGCCCAGCTCCGCCACCCACCCCGCCCACCTGGCCGCGTCGTGCACCTGCGTGGTGAACGGCCCGTCGAGCACGACGGGGCAGCCGTGCCCGCGAACCTGCCTGGCGATCCTGGTCAGCCCCCGGTACTCGTGCCGCTTGATGTGCTCGTCGTACCAGGGGCCCTCGCGCTCGCCGTCGGGGCGGCCGTGGGCACGCAGCACCTCCGCCGCGAAGTCGCCGTACACGGTGTCCTTGTCGAGCAGCGCGGGCACGGGGGACAGGCGGGCGAGCAGTTCGGCCGCCACCGTGGACTTGCCCGCGCCGGGCGGCCCGCTGATCACCCAGAGCGTGCTCACGCAGATCACCGTATACGCGGATCTGCGTACGCGGGTGCCTCGCCTCGGCGGACGACCGCGACGCTCGCGGCGAGCAGACTCGTTGCCCATGCTGACCGTCTTGACGAGAGTCTTCCGGGCGCCGGACCTGCGGGGCAAGGTGCTGTTCACGCTCGGGATCATCGTGCTGTTCCGGCTCGGGCAGCTCATGCCCGCGCCGGGCGTGGACATCGTGGTGGTGCGCCAGTGCCTCGGGTCCGCCAGCGGCGGCGTGTTCGACATGGTGCAGATGCTCAGCGGGGGCGCCATGTTGCAGCTCTCCGTGTTCGCGCTGGGCGTGATGCCGTACATCACGGCCAGCATCGTCATGCAACTGCTCGCCGTGGTGATCCCCAGGCTGGACGCGCTCAGGAAGGAGGGCCAGAACGGCCAGGCCAAGATCACGCAGTACACCCGTTACGTCACCGTCGGGCTCGCCGTGCTGAACGCCGGCACGGTCGTCGCCCTGGCCCGCACCGGGCAGCTCCTGCCCGGCTGCCCCCGGCCGCTGCTGCGCGACGACGGGCTGCTCACCGTGACGGTGATCGTGCTGACCATGGTGGCGGGGGCCTGCGCGGTCATGTGGATGGGCGAGCTGGTCACCGAGCGCGGGGTCGGGAACGGCATGTCCCTGCTGATCTTCACCCAGGTCGTGGCCGTGTTCCCGGCGTACCTGTCGAGGATCTTCGTGCTCAGCCCGGTGAGCTTCGTGGTGATGATCGTCTCGGGGCTGTTCCTGGTGGCCGCCGTGGTGTTCGTGGAGCAGGCGCAGCGGCGGGTGCCGGTGTCGTACGCCAAGCAGCTCATCGGCAAGCGCATGTACGGCGGGCGGAACACCTACATCCCCCTGAAGGTGAACCAGGCGGGCATCGTGCCGGTCATCTTCACCTCGTCCCTGCTGTACCTGCCGTCGCTGGCCGCGCCCCTGCTGGGGCCGGAGGCGCGGGCGTGGGTGGAGCTCAACCTCACCTCCGGGACGCATCCGCTCTACATGACGGTGTACGTGCTGCTCATCGCCGGATTCGCGTACTTCTACGTGTCGATCACCTTCAACCCCGAGGAGGTGGCGGACGGCATCCGCAAGTACGGAGGCTTCGTGCCGGGGATCCGGCCCGGGCGGCCGACGGCGCAGTACCTGGCGTACGTGCTCAGCCGGCTGACCGCGCCGGGGGCGCTGTACCTGGCGGTGCTGGCGCTGCTGCCGCTGGTGGCGTTCGCGATCCTGCGGGATCCGGGGACGCAGCAGAACTTCCCCTTCGGCGGGGCCAGCATCCTGATCATGGTCGGTGTGGGACTGGACACCGTGAAGCAGATCGAGGCCCAGCTCCAGCAGCGCAACTACGAAGGGTTCCTGAAGTAGGGGTCTCAGGCGGGCAGCGCGAGGCCGGCGCGCATGGCGAACACCACGAGCTGCGCCCGGTCCCTGGCGTGCAGCTTGACCATGGCGCGGCTGACGTGGGTGCGCACGGTGTCGGGGCTGATCGTCAGCTCCCTGGCGATCTCCTCGTTCGACCGGCCGGTGGCCACCCACGCCACCAGCTCCCGCTCCCGGGGCGTGAGCGTCTCGATGCCCTCGACCGGGCGGGCGTCGCCGTGCCTGCCGAACAGGCCGATGACCTTCCTGGTGATGGCGGGCGAGAGCAGCGCCTCGCCGGCGGCCACCACGCGCACGGCGTTGACCAGCTCGTCGGGGGCGCTGTCCTTGAGCAGGAAGCCGCTGGCGCCGGCCTGGAGCGCGGCGAAGACGTACTCGTCCACGGCGAACGTCGTCACCACGACGATGCGGGTGCCGCGCAGGTCCGGGTCGCCGGCGATGGCGCGCAGGGTGGCCAGGCCGTCCATGCCGGGCATGCGGATGTCGAGGAGCAGGACGTCGGGGCGGGTGCGGCGGATCAGGGCCAGGGCCGCCTGCCCGTCGCCGGCCTCGCCGACGCACTCCATGCCGGGCTCCCGCTCCAGCAGCGCCCGCAGCCCCATCCGCACGACGGCCTGGTCGTCGGCGACGGCGACCCTGATCACGCCTTCCGGCCCGGCGCCGCCTTCCGGCCCGGCACCGCCTTCCGCGCTGGTCGTGCCGGTCGTGCCGGTCGTGCCGGTCGTGCCGGTCGTGCCGGTCGTATGTTCCGCGCTGGCCGCGCTGGTCGTGCCGTCCGCGCCGGTCATGCCGTCCGCGCTGGTCACGCCGAGACCTGCGGGAACCGTGCCTCCACGCGGAAACCGCCGCCCTCGCGTGGCCCGGCCGTGAGGTGGCCGCCTGCCTCGCTCACCCGGGCGCGCATCCCGGCCAGCCCGCGCCCCTCACCCGCGCCCGCCGGCCCGATGCCGCGGTCGGCGACCTCCACCACGAAGTCGTGCGGTTCTCCGGACGTGCGCACCAGCGCCCTGGTGGGGCCGGCGTGCCGCAGCACGTTGGTGAGCGACTCCCGCACCACCCGGTAGACGGGGCCGTGGAGGTGGGCGGGCACGGCGAGGACCGGAGGCTCGACGTCCACGGGCAGGCCCGCCGCCCGGACGCCGTCGATGAGCGCGGCCAGATCGCCGGCAGGCGGGTCGATCCCGTCGAGCGCGGCCCGCAGGTGGGCGAGCGCCGTCGTGCTGGTCTCCTTGATCGCGCGCAGCGAGGCCCGCGTCTGCTCGGGATCGTCGTCGAGGGTGACGAGCGCGAGCCCGGCCTGCATGGCGATCGCGGCCAGCCCATGACCGGCCGCGTCGTGCACCTCCCCGGCGATCCTGGCCCGCTCCCGCGCCAGCACCGTCTCAGCGCCCGCGCCGTCCAGGCCGGGCGCGACCTGCGGCGCGCCGACCCGCCCGATGCCGCCCAGGCCGCCCGCGCCGGAGCCCGCGCCGGAGAACGCCGTGTCCGCATCGCCGGCCAGGCCGCCCGCGCCCGAGAAGGCCCCATCCTCAGCGCCGCCCAGGCCGCCCGTGCCGGGTGCGGCGTCGTCGACGGCGGGTGCAAGAGGGCTCGCCTGCCAGGGCCGCACCGTCGCGACGGGTGCGGTGCGGGCCGCCGGGATGCCCCATGCCGCCGCGGCGGACTGGCCCGCGACGGCAGGCGGAGCACCCTGCGACTGGTCGGCGGCGGGTGTCTGGAGCCGGGGTGTCTCGGCGTCGGCGGCGGCCGCGGCGGCCGCCGCGCGGGCCTGGGCGAGGCCGCTGAACGACCACGGGACGGCCAGCCACCCGGCCCACGCCAGCATGACGACGACCGGTACGTCACCCAGCCGGCTCAGGCGCGACAGCGCGGTGAGCGGCCTGCGCAGACGCCCGGTCCTCCGCGTGTCGTCGGTCGCCATCCCCCACCCGCTCAGGCTCGTGTAGCCCCGATCCTAGCGAGCTTTCACACCGTGCGGCTCGACCGAGTGCCGTCCAGGCCCCATGAGATGATCTTGCTGGGTGCGAGGCGGATGACCTCCCGGGAGAAGAACGGTACGGGCGGCTCGGCGTCCGTCAGCGCCACCGCCGTGCCGCGGATCTCGATCCCCCGGGCGACCCACGGATCGACCGAGGCCAGGTCGTCCACGACGAAGGAGACCGTGCTGCCCCGCTGGATGTTCCTGAACTTCTTGGACACGCCCAGGGCGTGCCCGCCGATGACGATCGTGCCGTCCTGCACGAAGAAGCCGACGGGGTTGTTCTGCACCTGCCCGTCGGGCGCGACGGTGGCCAGGCGGCCGAGCCGCTGGCCGGAGAGGTAGTCCAGTTCCGCTGATGTGAAGATCATGCCGCCCAGTCTGCAACCTTGACATTGGTTGAGGTCAAGACCGGGTCAGGCGGCCAGGCCCTCGGTCAGCCAGCGCAGCGGGTTGTCGTGGGTGATGAGGCGGATGACGTCCTCGCCCGTGCCCGCCTCACGCAGCCGCGGCAGCAGCGCGCGGAACAGATGGGCGTAACCGGGCCCGTCGTACCGGCGCACCTGCGCCACCCGGCTCAGCCCCGTGCTGAGCAGCAGGCGCTCGGCGTGGCCGTCCTCGATGAGGGCGAGCGCGATCCTGGCCGCCTGCTCGGCGCCCAGGCCCAGCGCGCCCAGGCTCACGTACGCGCCCGACTCGGCGATCTTCCTGGCGGCGCCCAGGTCGGTGCCCGCGTACCCGACGGTGATCCGCGAGCCGGGCAGGTTCTCGCCGAGCAGGATCTCCAGCAGCGTCAGGGCGCTCCTGCCGTGCGTGGCCACCGGCAGGCGCGAGCGCAGCGAGGCGCGGGCGGCGGCGACCAGGCAGCGCTCCTCGCGAGCCGTGGGCTCCGCGCCCCAGCAGCCGACCTCGCCGATCACGCCGGGGAACACGCCCGTCCCGTCCACGCCGCTGACGATCTCCTCCATCAGGCGGGCGGTGAGCGTGTCCACGTCCTCGTCGCCGACGTTCGTGAACGGCTCGGCGAACAGGCCGGTCGAGGCGATCACCGGCACGCGGCTGCCCGCGGCGACGCGGGCCAGGGCGGCGGCGTCGCGGCCCATGCCCATGCAGGTCAGCTCGACCACGAGCCCGAGCTGTTCGGACTGGCGCAGCTCGCGCAGCTCCGCGGTGACCGTCGTCTCCTCGTCGAGCCAGCGGTGCGGGTCGGAGTCGATGCCGACCGCCCAGCGCATGTCGGTACGCAGGTGCTCGTGGGGGAGGACGGTGCCGTCGATGGCGGCCACGCGTACAGGGCCGGTGACGGTACGGAGTAGAACCTCGGGCATAACAGACATTAACCGATGTTTGCTGGGCAAAGGCTGACTAGGCAGGAAATTTTACCGATTATGGGGTTTGGTGGTTTGCTAGTCGTCTGCAAGTGGTCATGGAGGGCCGGGCCGTATCCTGGGTGGCACACTGACTGCCGGGGGGACTTGTGCCGATTCCGAACTCCGACACGGGCGAAGCCGACGTGATCAAGAATGAGGCCGCTGATCATTCCAGCATGCCCGAGCGCCGCTCGGGTTTCCGGGGCTGGCTGGACGGCGTGCGCTCCACCCGCGCGGGCGCGCTGACCCTGAAGATCGTGGTCGGCGTGATCGGCACCGTCATGGTCGTGGGTGGGCTGATCATGGTGCCGTTCCCCGGGCCGGGCTGGCTCGTGGTGTTCGCGGGCCTGGCGGTGCTGGCCACGGAGTTCCACTGGGCGCACAAGGCGCTGGAGTTCGGCAAGCAGACGCTGCACGCCTGGACGGAGTGGTACAAGCGGCAGGGCTGGACGGTGCGCATCATCGTGCTCATCGTCACGGTGGCCGCCGCCGCGGTGATCGTCTACTTCGGCCTGCTCACGCTGGGGATCGACGTCATCGAGATCGCCCAGCGCTTCATCTAGCCCCGGCCGCATCCAGACCCGGTGGTTATCGCCACCGGGAATCCCCGGATCCGCTGTCTATTCTGCGGGCGTGATCGCTCACCTCGTCATCGCGCTGTCCATGACGCTTCCCGCCACTGCCGTGCCCGCGCGGGCGGACCTGCCGCTGCCCGGCACCAGTGGCGTGAAATATCGCGAAAAGGCGGGCGATCCGGTACGCCTGGCCGCCTACGGGCTCGGCACCAGGCGCACCTACGTCAGATCGGCCACCGGCAACGCCTTCACCTGGGAGAAGTCGTTGTCCGAAGTGTCCGTCTCGCCCGGCAACCGCTGGACGGCCGGCGTGCCCGCCGCGTACCGGTCCGGCTACGACCACCTCGTCGTCACCGACCGCGCCACCGGGCGGGCCTCCAGCATCCGCACCGTCAAGAAGCCGATGACCGCCTCCTACGTCTCCTGGTCGCGCGACGCCAGGCGCGTCGCGCTCACGGTCGAGCGCAAGGTGAGCGGCAGGTGGCGGGTGCTCGGCTTCACCGTCGTGGACGTGGTCTCCAAGACCGCCCGCACCGTGCGGATCTCCGGCCTGAGCGCGGAGGCCGGCTTCTGGTGGAGCCCCGACGGCAACCTCGTCTCCCGGCACGGCGGCGGCCTGCGCGTCCACCGGGTCTCCGACGGGGCGGTGGTGCGCACGTACGCGGGCGCCGGGTTGCCGACGGGGCCCGAGGACTCGTTCTCGCCCTCGGGCAAGCGGCTGGTCACCTGGTGCCCGTCCCGCTTCCGGGAGCATGTGTGCCTGGTCGACCCGGCCACGGGCAGGATCGCCCGCCGGGTGGCCGCGCGGCCGGAGGCGGTGTTCGGCTGGTGGGACGAGAGCCACCTCGTCGCCGTCATGGCGCACCGCGGCGCCTACCGCCTGGCGGTGCTCGACCTCGGCGGCAGGGTCACGCGCGTGCTCGCCGGCCTGCCCGCCCGCACGTGGGCCGCCGACCTGTGGGTCTCCTTCACCCGGACGCCGGGGTCATAGGTACAGGCCCGTGCCGTGATCGGTCTCCTCGGTGGCCACGGCGTGCAGGTCGCGCTCGCGCATCACCAGGTAGACCTTGGCGTGCACCTCCACCTCGAACTGGTCCTCCGGGTTGAACAGCACCTTGTCGCCCACCTTGACCGAGCGCACGTTCGTGCCGACGCCGCAGACCTCGCCCCACGCCAGGCGGTTGGCCATCTTGACCGTCGCGGGGATGACGATCCCGGAGCCGCTGCGCCGCTCCTCGGCCTCCTGCTCCAACCTGATCATGACTCGGTCGTGCAGCATCTGAATCTCGAACTTGGGCTCTTCCACAGGCTCAAGTTTACGAGCAGGCGGACGCGTGGTTCCCCAGGACGCTCAGACCGCCACCTACCGTGACCGGGGTGATCATGGCAGGATATCGCCATGATCATGGCCTTCGGTGAGACCGGCTGGCAGTGGCAGAACGCCCCCAGGCAGTGGACCGTGGACGACGGACTGAGCCTCTTCTGCGACCCGGGCACGGATCTGTGGCGCACCACCCACTACGGCTACGTCAACGACAACGCCCACCTGTTCGGCCGCACCCTCCCCGGTGATCTGCGGCTCACGGTCACCTTCTCCGGCGAGTACGCCGAGCAGTACGACCAGGCCGGCGCCGTGCTGCGGATCGACGAGCACAACTGGATCAAGGCAGGCGTCGAGTACGTCGACGGCGGCTTCCACCTCAGCACGGTCGTGACCAGGCAGTTCTCGGACTGGTCGGTGCTGCCGCTGGAGCGGGTGGCGAGCACGGTGACGTTCGACCTGGAGCGGGCGGGCGACGCGGTCACCGTGCGCTACGGCCTGGACGGCGCCGCGCCGCAGACCATGCTCCGCCTGGCCTACTTCCCTCCCGGCCAGGCCGCCCTGGCCGGCGCCATGGCCGCCGCACCCGCGGGCAAGGGCTTCCCCGTCCGCTTCACCGAGATCCGCGCCGCCGCGACCCCGCCACGGCCGTGAACCCCGCCATCACCGTGAACCCCGCCATCACCGTGAACCCCGCCATCACCGTGAACCCCGCCGCGGCCGTGAACCCCGCCGCGGCCGTGAAGCCGCCCCGGCCGTGAAGCCGCCGGCTACGGCAGCCTCAGCTCGGCGAACACCGGCCGGTGGTCGGTGCCGTCGAGCTTCAGCACCTGGAAGCTGCGCACCGCCATCCGGGAGTCGGCCAGCACGTGGTCGATGGTCACCCCGGGCGACTGCAGCCACGACCCGAACTGCGGCCAGGTCGCCACGAACCCCAGCCCCATCACGTCGGCGGCGTCCCGGTAGCCGGAGGCGAGCAGGTCACGCACCGGCAGGTGGTCGAGCGTGGCGTTGAAGTCGCCCGCCAGCACCCGCAGCGCGTCCCCGCCGCCCCGGGGCAGCGCCTCCAGCCCGGCCTGCCAGCACGGCTGCCGCCCGATCCGCTTGGGCGCGCACGGATGCACGGAGACGACCTCGACCCGCTCCTCGCCGGGCAGCGTCAGCCACGCCCTGGCCTGCCCGAACGGGCCCTTCTTGATGAACCCGCCGTCCTCGACCGGATGCCGGGCGTACACGGCGGACCCGCCCACCCCCGTCAGCGGCTTGGTCACCGCGTGCCGCAGCGCGCGGCGCAGCCCCGCCTCCTCCAGCCGCCGCATGGAGTCAGGGGTGAGCTCCTGCAGCGCCAGCACGTCCGGCTTCAGCCGCTGGACCAGGGCCATCAGCTCCGCCGTGTCCGCCTGGCCGACCATCAGGTTGGCCGCGAGCACCCGCAGCACCGGCCCGTCGGCGTCGGGGTTGCCGTCCGTGAGCGCGCGCGGCAGCACGGCGGGCACCAGCGCCAGCACCGACACGAGGGCGACCGTGCCCGCCGCCCAGCGGCGCAGTACGCAGGCCAGCACCAGGCCGATCACGGCCGCGCACACCGCGTACGGCGTGTACGCCACCGCCGGTATCCACGGCCAGTCCGGCTCGAACCCGCTCAACCGCACCACCGCCCACAGGGCGAAGGGCACCACCACGATCCAACTCGTCCATGTACGCACGCCCTGTATCGCCACAAGTCCCGATCCGGGTTCATGAGAAGGTGTGCCCATGCACGACGCAGAAGCCCGGGTCCTGAACGCCATCGACGAGGCGGAGACCGTGAACCTGCTGGCCGAGACCGTCAGGGTCCCCAGCGTGACAGGCACCGACGCAGAATCCGACCTGCAGCACCGTATGGCCCACCTGCTCACCGAGGCAGGCATGGACGTGGACGTCTGGAAGCTCGACCTGGCCGGCCTGACCGCCAGCCCCGGCTTCCCCGGCACCGAGGCCCCGAGGTCGGAGGGGTACGGCGTGGTGGCCGTCACCCCGGGCGGCGAGGGCCCGCCCGCGCTGGCGCTGCAGGGTCACGTGGACGTCGTGCCGACCGGCGACCTGGCCAAGTGGGCGGGCAGCGACCCGTTCGCCGCCCGGATCACCGGCGACGTGCTGCACGGACGGGGCGCCTGCGACATGAAGGCCGGCCTCGTCGCGAACCTCGCCGTGGCCCGCGCGATCAAGCAGGCCGGGATCGAGCTGGCCAGGCCGCTGGCCGTGCACTGCGTGATCAGCGAGGAGGACGGCGGGCTCGGCGCGTTCGCCACCCTGGCCAGGGGGCACACGGCCGAGGCCGCGGTCATCACCGAGCCCACCAGCGGCGCGGTCATCACGGCCAACGCGGGCGCGCTGACGTTCCGGCTGGAGATCGCCGGGCGGGCCGCGCACGGCGCCACCCGGTACGAGGGGGTCAACGCGATCGAGGCGTTCTGGCCGGTGTTCCAGGCGATCAGGCGGCTGGAGGCCGAGCGCAACAGGGACGTGCCCGAGCTGTTCGCCGGCAACGCGATGCCGTACCCGATCGAGGTCGGCACCGTGCGGGCCGGCGACTGGGCCAGCACCGTGCCCGACCTGCTGATCGCCGAGGGGCGGCTCGGGGTGCGGCTGGACGAGGACCCGGCCGAGGCGCGGGCGGCGTTCGAGCAGGCGCTGGCGGAGGTCGCGGACCCGTGGCTGCGGGCCAACCCGCCGGTGGTGACCTGGCCGGGCGGGCAGTTCGCCAGCGGCCGGCTGCCGGCGGGCCACGAGCTGATCGACCAGGTGAACCGGGCCGTCGAGGACACGACCGGCGCCCGGCCCGCGCAGACGGCGGCGCCGTACGGGAGCGACCTGCGGCTCTACACGGCGGGCGGCATCCCGACGCTGCACTACGGCCCGGGGGACGTGCGGTTCGCGCACGCCCCGAGGGAGCAGGTCGAGCTGAGGGAGCTGCGCGAGGTCACGCGGGCACTGGCACTGCTCGCGGTGCGCCGCTGCGCAGCACTCTGAGCAGCGCCGGAGGGCTCATCAGCGACTGCGGCGGGTCGTAGAGGTTCATCACCCGCAGGAAGCGCCGCGTCAGCTCGGGATCGTGCGCGGCGGCGGCGTGGAAGCGGTCGAGGTAGGCGCCGATTAGCCGCGTCTTCGGCGTCGGCCGGCCGCCCGTGGTGGCGATCCGCAGGTCGGCGCCGACCGTGATCTGCCAGGGGAGGTCCACGACGGCGGCGATCCGCCGGAAGTACGCCGCCGGGCTCAGGTCGGGGTCGAGCAGCGCCCTGGCCTCCAGGGCGGCGACCGTCATGCCCTGGCCGTGGAGGGGGTTGAACGAGCAGACGGCGTCCCCGGTGACCAGCAGGCCGTCGGGGAAGGAGGCCAGCCGCTCGTAGCGGCGCCTGACCGCGGTGGGCGTGTGGTAGGTGCGCGGCTCCCCGAGCGGCTCCGCGGTCGTGACCAGGTGGTGCAGGTCGGGAGCGGCGAGGGTGGCGGCGAAGGCGGCGAAGTCCGCATGGCCGCGCGGCGGGCCCGCGCCGTACCCGGCCAGGGTGACGACCCAGCGCTCGTCCTCCAGCGTCAGCGCCACCCCGGCCCGCGGCGTCTCGGGCGTGGGGCCGACGACGGCGATCAGGTCTCCGGCGAGGTGGTCGTCGCGGCGGCGGAACTCGCGCGAGCTGTACCGCAGGTCGATCGTCACCCGCTCCTCCCGCGGCGGCCTGCAGCCCAGGTCGGCGAGCCAGAACGGGGTGCGGGAGCCGCGGCCAGCGGCGTCCACGACCAGGTCGGCCGGGATCAGCTCGCCCTCGGCGAGCCGCACCCCCGTGACCCGGCCCTGCCTGGCCAGCAGGCCGGTGACGGTCCGCTCGGCCAGCACCCGCACGCCGGGCAGGGCGCCGACCCTGCGCCGCACCTGGCCTTCGAGCAGCGGCCGGCTGACCAGCAGCCCGGTGAGCCCGCTGGAGCCGCGGGCCAGCCGCCGGCCCGCGTGGACGTGACGGGCCCGGTCCTGCACGTCACCCCTGATCGCGCCCTGCGCGACGAGCTCGGCCGTGAGGCCGGGCAGCAGCTCGTCCAGGACCTCGCCGCCCCTGGCGAGCAGGCCGTGCGCGTGGCGGCTCTGGCCGGCGCCCCTGCGGTGGGCGTCGACGGCCGGCAAGGTGTCGCGGTCGACCACCGTGACCTGGGCGAACCTGCGGTGCAGGGCGGCGGCGGACAGCAGGCCCGCGATGCTCGCCCCGATGACGACGGCGTGGTCCATCTGGATTCCCCCTGTGAAGTCGTGCTGAGCATTCGGCAGAGGGTCGCCCGTGGATGCCTTTCCTTCCACGTCCTTTGGCGCGTTCCGGCGCCGGTGAGTTGGACTAAAGTCCGGATGGTGCGGGAAACGTCGCTGGAGCTGCTGATGAGCCGGCCCGTCCAGGAGCGGGCGGACGCGGCACGCAACCGGGAGAAGGTGCTGGCCGCGGCGGCGCGGCTGTTCGCCGAGAAGGGCGTGGACGCGGTCTCGATGGACGCCGTGGCGGCCGAGGCCGGGGTGGGCAAGGGCACGCTGTTCCGGCGCTTCGGTGACAAGTCGGGGCTGGCGGTGGCGCTGCTCGACGCCCGCGAGCGCGACCTGCAGCAGCGCATCCTGTCGGGCCCGCCGCCGCTCGGGCCGGGCGCGCCCGCCCGCGAGCGGCTGGTCGCGTTCGTGCGGGCGTACCTCGACTTCCTCTTCGCCCACCTCGACCTGGTGCGCATGTCGGAGACGGCCAGCCCGGGCGCGCGTTACCGCATCGGGGCCTACTGGTTCTGGCACCGGCACGTGACGATCCTGCTGGCCGAGGCCAGGGGCGGCGACGCCGACGCCCTGGCGCACACGCTGCTGGCGTCCATGCAGGCGGAGCTGGCGGAGGTGCTGCAGGGTGAGTACGGCCGAGACCGCGCCGTCGCCGCCGTCACCACCCTGGCGACGGCGCTGACCCAAGAGACGGCGCTGACCTAAGAGGAGACGCTGACCTAAGCTGACCTAAGAGGAGGCGGCCACGCGGCGGCGGGCCTCGGGGACGATGAGCGGGGTGCCCGACTGCGGGTCCGGGATGATCTCGCAGCGCAGGTCGAACACCTCGTGCACCAGCTCGGACGTGACGATCTCCGTGGGATCCCCCTCGGCCACGATCCGGCCGCCCCGCATCACGATGAGATGCGTGGCGTACCGGCACGCCTGGTTCAGGTCGTGCAGCACGGCCACCATGGTCCGCCCCTGCTCGTGCAGCTCCGCGCAGAGGTCCAGCACCTCGATCTGATGGGAGATGTCCAGGAACGTGGTGGGCTCGTCGAGCAGCAGGATCGGCGTCTCCTGGGCCAGCGCCATGGCCAGCCACACCCGCTGCCGCTGCCCGCCCGACAGCTCGTCCACGATCCGGTCGGCCAGCTCGGCCACGTCGGTGGCGCGCATGGCCTCCGACACGGCCGCCTCGTCGGCCTTCGACCACTGCCGCATCAGCTTCTGGTGCGGGTAGCGGCCGCGGGCCACCAGGTCGGCCACGGTGATCCCGTCGGGCACGATCGAGCTCTGCGGGAGCAGGCCGAGCCGCCGCGCCACCTCCTTCGACGGCAACGAGGTGATCACGCTGCCGTCCAGGTGCACGGCGCCGGTCCTCGGCTTGAGCATCCTGGCCAGGGCCCGCAGCAGAGTGGACTTGCCGCAGGCGTTCGGGCCGATGATCACGGTGAACGACTCGTCGGGGATCGCCACGGTCAGGTCCGTGGCCACCACGCGCTGGTCGTAGGCGAGCGTCAGGCCGGCACCGGAGAGGCGGCAGGCGGAATCCATCAGTGGCGGTCCTTTCGGAGGAGCAGGACGAGGTAGGTGCCGCCGATGGCGGCGGTCAGCACACCGACGGGCAGCTGGGTGGGGGCGAGCACGCGCTGCGCGGCCAGGTCGGCGGCGGTCAGCAGCACGGCGCCCATGAGGGCGGAGGAGGCCAGCGTCACGCCGGGGGAGCGGGTCAGCCGCCGGGCGAGCTGCGGGGCGGCCAGCGCGACGAAGATGACGGGCCCGGCGGCGGCCGTGGCCACCCCGGACAGCAGCACACCGGCCGTGACGGCCGCCGCGCGGACGACCTCGACCCTGATGCCCATGGCCTTGGCCGCGTCGTCGCCCATCTCGATCATCCGCATCGGCCGCGCGATGGACAGGCACAGCGGCAGCAGCACGAGCAGCGCCAGCGCCACGGGCCAGGCGTGCTCCCAGCCGCGCCCGCCGAGGCTGCCGGTGAGCCAGGCGCCCGCGTTGGCCGCGTCGTTGATGTTGGCCCGGGTCAGGATGTACGAGTTGACGGCCACCAGCAGCGCGTTCGCCCCGATGCCGACCAGGACCAGCCGGTAACCCTGGACGCCGCCCCGGTAGGCCAGCAGGTACACCAGCGCGGCCGTCACCACGCACCCGGCCAGCGCGCCGCCGGCGATCGTCATGGCGGAGCCGCCCGCGACCACGGCGAGGATGCCGCCCGTGGAGGCGCCGGCGGTGAAGCCGATGAAGTCGGGGCTGCCCAGCGGGTTCCTGGTCAGGCTCTGGAAGATGGCCCCGCTCAGGCCGAACGCGGCCCCGACCAGCAGCCCGGTCACCACGCGCGGGGCGCGGAGCTTGCCGACGATCAGCTCGGCGACCGGCGTGCCCTGCCCGAAGATGGCCGAGACGATGTCCGGCACGGGGACGGTGAACTCGCCCGTGGACAGCGCTGCCACGGTCACCAGGAAGCCGGCCACGACGAGGACGACGCTGACGAGCAGGGCGCGCGGCGCGAGCCGTACGGACCAGGAGCCGACGCGGACGTTCACAGCGCGGCCACCCGCTTCCGCCTGGCGAGCATGATGAAGATCGGCGCGCCGATCACCGCCCACACGATGCCCACCTGCACCTCTCCCGGCCGGGCGATGAGCCGCCCGATCACGTCGGCCCCCAGCAGCAGGATCGGCGCGGCCAGCGCCGAGTACGGCAGCACCCACCGCTGGTCGGGCCCCACCAGGGCGCGCACGGCGTGCGGCACGATCAGCCCGACGAACACCAGCGGCCCGGCGGCGGCGGTGGCGGCGCCGCACAGCAGCGTGACGGCCACGCCGGCGAGGATCCTGGTCCTGTTCAGGTTCACGCCCAGCGCCTTGCCCGCGTCCTCGCCGAGCGCCAGCATGTTGAGCGGCCTGGCCAGCAGCAGCCCGAGCACCAGCCCCGCGACCATGAACGGCGCCAGCCGCACCAGCGTGTCGGCCGTCTGCCCGGCCAGCGAGCCGGTCAGCCAGAACCGCATCCGGTCGAAGGTCTGGGAGTCCATGCGCAGGATGGCCGAGGAGATCGCCGTGCAGACCATGCCGAACGCGACTCCGGCCAGGGCCAGGCGTACCGGGCTGGAGCCGGCGCGGCGCCCGGAGGCCAGCGAGTAGACGGCGACGGAGGCCAGCGCGGCCCCGCCGAAGGCGAACCACACGTACACGACGGGGTCGGTGAGCCCGAACAGGCCGAGCGCCAGCGTGACGCCGAGCGCGGCGCCCTGGTCGATGCCCAGCAGGCCGGGGTCGGCCAGCGGGTTGCGGGTCAGGCTCTGCATGAGCGCGCCGGCCAGCCCGAGCGTGGCGCCCACGCCGAGGCCGAGCAGCGTGCGCGGGACCCGCAGCTCGCGGATGACCGTGTGGTCGTTGGAGCTGTTCGGCGCCACGAACGCGTCGATCACCGTGCCGAACGACACCGAGCGGGCGCCCAGCGCCACGCTCGCCATGGCGACCAGCGCCAGTAGGCCGAGCGTGACGACCAGCCCGGCGACGAGCACCGAGGCACGCCCCTTGGCCGCGCGTCCACCGCCTTCCTGGCCCGCTCCGGCCGCGACCGTTACCTCAGCCGGGCGCACCCGACCCCCTCTCGTAGCAAGTCAAACTTAGGCAAGGCTAATCTAATGGCCACACAAGAAGGCAAGCCTAACCTTAGGAGATGTACATGTCGGGACCGGTACTGGCTCGCAGGGGCTTCCTGTCGGGCGCGGCAGGACTCGCGGCGGCCCTGACACTCGCGGCGTGCGGTGACGGCGGGACCACCACGCAGGCGACCCCCGCGGCACCGGCCACCTCCGGCGCCCCCGCGCAGGGGCCCTGGACGTTCACCGACGACCGCGGCAAGAAGCTCGAGCAGCCCAAGGTCCCCACCAGGATCGTCGCCCAGGTGGGCGCCGCGGCCGCCCTGTGGGACTTCGGCGTGCGCCCGATCGCGGTGTTCGGCCCGCACAAGCTGAAGGACGGCAGCAAGGACCCGCAGGCCGGCAACGTGGACATCACCAAGGTCACGGGCCTGGGCAACGTCTGGGACGAGTTCAACGTCGAGCAGTACATCGCCCTGCAGCCCGACCTCCTGGTCAGCAGCATGTACATCAACGGCACCCTCTGGTACGTGCCCGAGAAGTCCAAGGACACCATCGAGCAGGTCGCGCCCACCGCCGGCGTCATGCTCACCGGCAAGAGCGCCACCGAGGTGATCGGCAAGTACGAGCAGCTGGCCACGTCGCTCGGCGCGAGCATGGAGGGCGTGCCCGAGGCCAAGGCCCGCATGGAGGCGGCCACCAAGGAGCTCGCCCAGTTCAAGGACCTCAAGATCCTCCTGGCGTCGGGCGGCGCGGACGCGTTCTGGGTGGTCAACCCGCCGGAGTACCCGGACATCGTGCACATGGTCAACGCGGGCCTGAACGTGGTCACGCCGGCCAAGGTGGACGAGGGCGGCTTCTTCCAGACGCTGAGCTGGGAGAACGCCGACGAGTACGACGCCGACGTGATCCTCTACGACACGCGTACGCAGGCGCTCAAGCCCGAGGAGATGATGAAGAAGCCCACCTTCGCCAAGCTCCCCGCGGTCAAGGCCGGCCAGCTCTACCCGTGGTCAGCCGAGGCCCCCTTCAGCTACCAGGGGTACGCCACCTTCCTGGAGGAGCTGGTGGCGAACCTGAAGAAGGCCGAACCGCTTCAGTAGGCGCCCCGCACCTCGATGATCTCGGCGAGGGGGAACTCCAGGTAGTCGCCCGCCTCCTCGCACCAGGCGTCCAGCGCCCCGCCCTTGAGCTCGCCATGGCTGATCGTGGCGGTCAGCCCGTCGGCCAGCGTGATGCCGGCGCGCACGCCCCGATCGACGACGAAGCCGAGCAGCGACTGCTGCGCCGTCGGCAGCCTGGTCGCCATCCTGCCGATGATCGCCCAGGTGCGCCCGTGCTTCCCGTCGTCCGCCCGGCCGGCGGCGACGAGGCGGCGGGCGTGCTCGTACGGGTCGGGCGGAGGCTCGACCAGCATGTGGGGCGGCGCCTCGAACTCCGCCAGACCGGGGAACTCCGACAGCTCGGCCACCTGCCCGCCGGGCAGCAGGATGAGCTTGCCTGGGGCGCTCTCCTCGGCCCTGGCCCGGTGGATGGTGATCTCGCCGGTGTCGGAGACGGGCACGGGGGAGTAGCCGACCTCGCGCAGCGCCGCCAGCGTACGGTCGGCCGGCGCCGCGCTGACCAGCACCGTGGGGGCCAGCAACCGCAGCCCCAGCCGGCCCAGCCGCCGGTGGGCGGCGATCTCGGCCAGCAGCGTCGGGTCGGTGGCCTGCACCACGCACCCGACCGTGCTCACCGTGACCTCGCCGTGCCTGCGGGCGGTGTCGCGGATCAGGTATTCGAGCGGCTGCGGGATGGTGCCCACCCCGGCCAGCTCGTCGAGCAGGTCGTCGGCCTCGTACCCCTGGTCGAGCGCCCGCCGCACGCTCGGCGTGGTGAAGCGCCACACCGAGGCCGCGCCGCGCGACTCGCGGTCGGCGCAGCGGTCGAGCAGCGCCGCCAGCTCCGCCGACGGCGGCCCCGTGACGACCGCGGTCAGGTCGGGCCCGAACAGCGCGCTCCTGCGCACGCTGGCCAGCGCCCGGGTGGCCGCCTCCGCCAGCATCGGGTCGTGCTCGACCATCGGCACGGCGTCGTCGTTCTCGTCTCCCGGCCTGGCCGTCAGCCCGGCCAGGGCACGGCCGAGGTCGGTCAGCGTGTTGTTGGCCAGCAGCCCGAGCAGCCTGGCCTCGTCGAGCACGGCGGGCGCGCACTCGCGCATCAGCGCCCTGTCGATCAGCGGGGCGTGCCAGTGGACGTTGCTGATCAGGCTGTCGCGGTCGGCGAAGGCCATGCCCGAGGGCAGGTGGGCGAGCACCGACAGCACGGCCCTGCGCACCTGGGCGATCACGGGGCCGGCGGGATCGTCGCCGAGCACGGTGCCGTACTTGCCGTCGATCTTGCGCAGCGACGAGCGCTCCATCCGCCACCACGCCGCCAGCAGCACCCGCAGCCGGGCCGAGCCCTCGTCGAGCCGCCAGCGGTCGAACCGTTCGGTGGGGATCATGCCGCCGGACGGCTCGTCCCAGGCCATCAGCCTGGCCACCGCGCACACCTCGAGCAGCAGCCGCGTCTCGTCCTCGTCGCAGCCGGTCTCCTTGGCCACCCTGCGGACCTCGCGCACGCCCACGCCGCCGGTCTTGAGCAGCGGCAGCGGCGTCTTGGAGGTGTTGTCGAGCAGGGCCGCGCACCGCTCGACCACGTGCGGGGCGGCCAGCGTCATCAGATGGTCGACCTCCTCGGGATCGACCGGGATCGTGGCCAGCTCGGGCGCCTCGGGCAGGTAGGCCGGGTGGTAGCCGGAGCCGCGCAGGCAGATCGCCACCTCGCGGGGGATCTCGGCCTTGTGCCAGCTCGGCCGGAAGAGCAGGCCGTGGTCGGCGCACCACCGCTCGGGGGTGCCGGGGCTGACGAACCGGGCGCCGTCGACGGTGAGCGCGGGGCCGTCCCAGGCGAAGCGGTCGAGCAGCGGCACGGTGCCCTCGGGGGCGTGGCGCATCAGCGCCCTGACGCGGTCGGTGTCGCTGAGCGCCTCGATGACACGGGTGATCATGCGGCGCTTGTTGCCCTGCACGGGCAGACCGAGGTTACGGGCGAGGGCGTGCAGCGCGTCGTTGCTGATCGACCAGGCGTTCAGGTAGTGATCAAGGGGCTCGCCGAGGCTGAGTGGCGCGGTCCACCAGCGCGCGACGCCTTCGGCGAGGTGGATGACGCCGTCGTCGCCCGGCCAGGCCAGGGCGTGGTCGTAGAGGTGCTCCAGCCAGGGCGTCACCTCCTCGGGCGGGCTGCTGAGGAAGCGTGCCAGGGTCTCGGCGGTGGGGCGGGTCATGGCCAGGGCGGTCTCGGCGACCTGGAGGCAGGGCAACGGCAGGCGGCGCAGGGTCTCGATCACGGCGACGGCGTTGCCGAGCCGCTGCGCCAGGGTGTCGAGCCGCCTGGGCCAGGGCGCGGCGATGGCGTCGGGCCTGTTGGCCAGGATGCGGCCAAGCCGGTCCTCGTCCAGTGTTCGTAGCCAGCCGAGCAGGTGATTTTCCATCTGTCAGCACTCTCATGGGGTCGCGCGCGGGACTCACCGTGAGCCATGACCATCCACGGTAATGCAGATCACCCCCGGTCAGGAGAGGACTGCCCAGACGATCTTTCCGTGAGGCGCGAGTGCGGACCAGCCCCAGCGGAGGCTGAGCGATTCGACGATGTGGAGTCCGAGGCCGCCGGTGTCAAGGGGCCCAGGGTATCGCAGCACCGGTACCGAGGAGCCTGGATCGGTGAAGGCGCTGGTCACCAGCGGCCCCCGGCGTACGAGGGACATCTGGACGGCGTGCTGGCGGGCCGGTTCGTCCAGGCACAGGCCGTGCCGGAGCGCGTTGGTGGCCAGCTCGGAGACCACCAGCTCCATGTTGTCGGCCAGCTCGCCGAGCCCCCAGCCGGTCAGCGCGCCCACGGTGAAGCTGCGGGCGGAATGGACCGAGGAGGCGGTGGGCGGGAGCACGAACGTGGCACTCATGGACGGGCCGGGGACCAGCAGATCGCGGGCGGCCTCCGGCCACCAGCCGACAGGGGGCCACCAATCGAACGTGGTCCACTGGCCGGGTGCCGTGGTGGATTGCACGTGATCATTCTGCTGCAAACTCTCGTGCAGGTGCAAGAGCGAATGCACGTGCAGACAACTCGTGCAAGCGCTACCGTTGCCCTCAAATGGTCAATATGGGGGAAAGGGGATCTTGTCCGCGGCCCATGATCTTTCGGCCGTGAAGTGACAGACTGTAGGTGCATACTCCGCTACCCTGCGGTCGCCCGTACAAAGGGGCGTATCGCGGGTGCAACTTCGCTACGTGCGGTGGGCGCCGCCGAGAACGGTGCGGCCTCATCGTGTTGCAAGGAAACGACCAAGGAGCAGCACGTGTCGATTGATCCGCCCGGGACCGGTTCAACCGTTCGGCGCATCATGCTGGGGGCGAGTCTCAGGCGCCTCCGCGAGGCCAGCGGGCTCGACCGGGCACAGGCCGGATTCCACATCCGGGCGTCCGAGTCCAAGATCAGCCGCATGGAGCTCGGCCGCGTCGGATTCAAGACACGTGACGTGGAAGACCTGCTCACCCTGTACGGCGTCGTCGACGATGCCGAACGCCGTGCCCTGCTGGAGATGGTGCGCGAGGCCAACACCCCCGGGTGGTGGCACAAGTACTCGGCCGAACTGCCGTCGTGGTTCACCACGTACATCGGTCTGGAGGAGGCGGCCAGCGTGATCCGCACCTATGAGGTGCAGTTCGTGCCCGGCCTGCTGCAGACGGCCTCGTATGCGCGTTCGGTCTTCCAGCTTGGAAACCCCGATGCGAGTCCCGAGAGAATCGAACGGCGCGTGCACCTGCGCATGCAGCGCCAGGAGCGCTTCACCCAGAAAGACGGACCCCGGCTGTGGGCCGTCATCGACGAGGCGGCGCTCAAGCGGACCATCGGCGGGCGGGAGGTCATGTCCGAGCAGCTCCAGCATCTGCTGGAAGTCGCTGCCCTTCCCAACATCACCATCCAGGTGATGCCCTTCAGATTCGGCAAGCACGCCGCTGAGGGGGGCGCGTTCAGCATCTTGCGGTTTCCCGAGTCCGACCTGTCGGACGTTGTCTACGTCGAGCAGCTCTGGGGTGCCCTGTACCTGGACAAGCGTGAGGACATCGATCCGTACCTCACGGCCATGGAGCAGTTGTGCGTGGAGAGCACCACGCCAGGGGGCACCGTCGAGCTCATCGGCGGTCTTCTCAGAAAGATGTAGATGAACCAGACCTACAACGGCATGCCGGCGGCGGACCTGACCCAGGTCGCCTGGCGCAAGAGCCGCTACAGCAACTCGCAGGGCAACTGCGTCGAGCTCGCGGAGCTTCCCGACGGGGGCATCGCGGTGCGCAACTCGCGCTTCCCCGACGGCCCTGCCCTCATCTATACCCGCGACGAGATCCGGGCGCTGGTGCTCGGGGTGAAGGACGGAGAGTTCGACGGCCTGCTCGTGTAACAACATGTTCACACCGGCGCGCCCCGCGTAACGAGGGCGCGCCGGAGGTGTAACCGCCCGGCCTCGTCCCTTGGCCAGGATCGGGTCATGCTCGACCAGATGACTCTGTATCCGATCGCCGACGACGTGCTGTTCGCGCCGGGCGGCAAGGTCGTGATCCGCACCTATGGTGTGGCGCCCGCCACCACTGGCGCCTCCGTCTCCTACCGCACCTGGGTGACCGGCCTGCGCGACCAGCCCCGGTACTGGCACTGGGGCCACTTCGAGGACGCCGCGTCCGGGCACCGCAGGGTCCTGGAGTGGCTCACGGGACGGGGGCCCCAGCCTTCCCAAGCGCCGGCCTGATCGCTATCCTCTGAGCCAAGCAATCGCTTGGTGGCCAGAGGAGGCGTGGTGCGGCGCGCGATCCACCTGATCGAGGAGGTCGACTTCCGGCCGATGAACTCCAGGCGCCCGCTGGAGTACCTCACCTGGCTGACCCGCTACAAGCGCGAGGACGAGGAGCGCGCGGCCCCGGAGCTCACCTCCGGCATGTCCATCAGGTCGCGCGAGATCGACCTCGTCGGCGCCTTCTACGCGGTCGGCATCACCGGCCATCCCCAGTTCAAGGCCGTCACGCTGTGGGACTGCCACGGCGGCTGGGACGGCGGCTGGCGGCAGATGATGGAGATCTACCAGGGCGTGGACCAGCGCCTGTTCCTGTCCGACATCGACGACCTGCGCTTCTCCGCGTACTCCCGGCCGCTCGGGGCCGCCCCCGGCTGCCCGCCGCTCGCCGAGGCGCCCGCCGCCGAGCTCTACCTCTTCGAGAGCGCCCGCGTACGCCCCGGGGCCGCGCTCGACTACCTGCACGCCGTCCGCACCGAACGGGCCCCGCTGCTCGCCGAGCACGGCCACACCCTCGTCGGCCTGTACGAGGTGCTGTTCTGCGACAGCGAGGCGGTCACCGTCTGGGCCGTCTCCCTCGACGACCACCTGGCCACCCAGCGCGCCCGCGACGCGGCACTGGGCCTCGACGACGAGGTCGAGCCGGATTCTCGGCTGTTGGACTGGGGAAAACGCGCCCGCGACTACCTTGAGGGCCGCTGGCGTGAGACGCTTCTGGCACCGTTCCCCGGCTGCCGCCTGGCACCAGGGAGCCCGCCGGGTTAGCGTCGGCTGCGGAGGTGGCCATGACGGACTCCTACCTCTACAACGGGCAGAGCCCAGACGACCACGTCGCCTCGTGCCCCGACTGCAGCGCTGCCATCGCGCTGCTCGACGGGCCGGAGACCGCCGCCGGGCCGCCCCCGTCGCTGCGCGAGTCCGTGATGTCCATGGCGCGCAGGCGCCGCAGCCCGGCCCCGGTGCCCGTGGCGACGGTCGCGGTCCCGTACGCCGAGCAGGTCGCGCTCATGGACGACCTGCTGACCGCGCTGAGCGCCCCCGACTGGGAGGCCCCGATCGCCCGGCACGGCACGATCAGGGGGCTCGTCGAGCACCTGGCCGCCAACGACGCGACCGTGGCCCGGTTCATGGGCGTGGCCGGCGAGGGCGTGACCACGACGGCCGCGCCGATCCACCGGCGCTGGCGCGAGCAGGCCGGGTCCCTGCTGCAGCGCGTGTCGGGCAGCACCGAGGTGCTGCTGGACGTGGAGCTGGCCCTGGCCGGCACCAGCCCCACCCCGGCCCGCGCGCCGCTGCGCCAGGCCATGGTCCAGCGCACGTTCGAGACGTGGACGCACGCCGACGACATCCGGGCCGCCACCGACCGCTCCAGGGCCGCGCCCCGCCCCGAGCACGTGCGCATGATCGCCGAGTTCGGCCTGGTCATGCTGCCGCACGCGATGAAGGGGCCGCGGCGTGACGTCTCCGCCACCATCGTGCTGACCGGCCCCGGTGGCGGCAGCTGGACGATCCCGCTCTCGCCGGCCTCCGGCCACGTCGGCGTGCTCGTCTCGGCCGACGCCGTGGACTTCTGCCGGCTGCTGGCCAACCGGTGGCTGCCCGGCTGCTTCCCGTACGCCGCCGAGGGCGACCCCGCACTCGCCCGCGAGCTGATCCGCGCCGCCGCGACGCTGGGATGCGACTGATGAGCGACATGGACCTGTGCGCCCGACTGACGGCCGGCGACCTCGACGCGCTGGCCGACGCCTACGACCAGCACGGCCCGTACGTGTACGGCGTCGCCGTCAAGGTCACCGGCAGCCAGGCGTACGCGGAGGAGGTCACCCAGGACGTGTTCACCGCGCTCTGGGAGCGGCCCCTGTCCTACGACCCCGGCCTCGGGTCGTTACGCGGGTGGCTGGTGAGCAGGGCCCTGCACGAGTCGGCCCTGCGCACGAAGGTCTAGCTCTACAACTGGTTGACGGGGGCGTTCCATGACATGAGCACCGGCTCGGCGTGCTCGAAGCCGAGGCGCGAGTAGGTGCCCGTGTCCAGCTTCAGCAGCCTGCCGTCCTCGGGCGCCAGGCCCAGCCAGCGGGCGGCCAGCACGCGCAGGAAGTGCCCGTGCGCCACCAGCGCCACCCGCCCGTCCACCTGCCTGGCCCGCTCGATCACCCGGTCGGCGCGCGCGGCCACCTGCGCCGCGCTCTCGCCGGGGTGCTCCGCGTCGCCCGGGATCACGCCGTCGCGCCACAGGTACCACCCGGCCCTGGTCCGGCGGATCTCCGGCGTGGTGATCCCCTCGTAACCGCCGTAGTCCCACTCCCACAGGTCGGCGTCCACCTGGTAACCGGTCAGCCCGGCCAGCTCCGCCGTGCGGCGGGCGCGCTGGGCGGGGGAGACCAGCACCAGGTCGAACGACTCCTTGACCAGGGGCGCCAGGGCCCTGGCCTGCTCCTCGCCGTGCTCCGTCAAAGGCAGGTCGGTACGGCCGGTGTGTTTGCCCGCCTTGCTCCATTCGGTCTCACCGTGCCGGAGCAGCAGCATCTCGTTCATGTGTCCCATCATCGGGCACGGCCGATCTCGGCCTGAGGCCAGGTAGGCGCGCCCGGGCGGGCAGCCGGAGGAGTGTGAGCGGGCGCGTCAGGTGGCCAGTTCCTCGACGACGGGCTCGAAGACGTCCAGATCCCGCTCGTGATGCAGCACGAAATACGAAATATCATGCTCATCCCGCCAGTAGCGGAGCTTGTCGGCGATGTCGTGTCGTGTGCCCAGCAGCACCTGCGGCGTCTCGTCCAGTGCGGTGCTGTCGGCCGCGCTCCACGCCTCCTCCGCCTTCCGCTCGCCCGCCTGTATCACGCTGGTGCCCAGTTCGAGCCCCGCGTACCGCTCCCCGGCGGCCTCGCGTACGGCGGCGAGCTTGCCGAGCAGCGCCCGCAGCCCCCCGTCGCGCAGGTCGGGCCCGCTTCCGTCGGGCTTCACCCGCATCCCGATGTTCACGACGTCGGCCTCCTCGGCCGCCAGCCGCAACATCCGGGCCCCGCCCGCGCCGATCACCAGCGGCGGCCGGGGCCGCTGGAGGGGCTTGGGCTGCTGGTCGAGCCCGGAGATCCGGTAGTGCCGTCCGTCGAAGTGGAACGGCCCCTCACCCCAGAGCCCCTTGAGCACGGCCAGGGCCTCCCGCAGCCGCTCGACCCGCACCCCCGGCGGCTCCAGCACCAGCCCCGCGCCCGCGTAGTCGCCGGCCATCCACCCGGTCCCGATCCCGACCTCCAGCCGCCCGCCGGACAGCAGGTCGAGCGTGGCCGCCTCCTTGGCCAGCACGGCGGGGTGCCGGAAGTCGTTGGCGAACACCAGCGTGCCCACGCGCAGCCTGCTGGTGGCGCAGGCGGCGGCGGTGAGCGCCGCGATGGGCGCGAGCCTCGGACCGACGAGGTGATCGGGGACGAGCAGCACGTCGAACCCGGCCCCCTCCAGCCTCCTGGCCTTCTCCGCCCACGCCTTCCCCGACTCCGCCTCCCGCACCACCGCCCCGAACCTGAACCGCCGCACGCTCGCCTCCCACCAAATGCTTGCTTGGGATCATAGTCGCGCGGCGCGGTCCTGCCGAATGCGTGCGGGCAGCAGCTCAGGCCTTGTCGCGGGGGTGGGGCAGGGCCAGGGAGACGCCGCCCATGCCGGCCGCCAGGACGATCCAGGCCGCGGCCGCCGCCGCGTTCGAGATCTGGGCGAACCAGGCGACGGGGATCAGGAACGGGGCCACGATCAGGGCGATCGCCGCCCACTTCGGCGCCGCGCCGGCGAGCGCCGCCACGCCCAGCAGGACCAGCCCGAGCAGTGCCGGGAAGAACCCGAAGCCGGCCGCCGCCGTCGGCGCCCCCTCGCCCACCTCCGTGATCAGCTGGTTCGTCGTGGCCGCGTCGAGCCCCACGCGGGCGGCGGCGTAGATGACGTCGTCGGTGTCGACGGTGGGCAGGGTCAGGATGAAGGCGAGGATCATGCCGATCAGTCCCAGCACGGGCCGGCCCGACCTGGCGACCCTGCTCACGGCGAGGAGGCCGGGGATGAGGGCGGCGAAGCTCAGGAGGCCGAGCCAGCTCGGCAGCGCGTACGCGTCGAGGTGGGCGGTGAAGGCCCGGACGTACGGCTCGCCTTCCAGCGTGGCCTGGAACGGGGTGAGCAGCAGCGACAGGGCGATGAGCAGAGGTGCGGCCACCGCGCAGGCGATCATCGCCGTACGGGTGAACCTCGACGTGACGGACGGGGTGTCCACTGTGGTCATGCTTGCGAGGGTCGGCCAGGAAGGGCGGGCGCGCATGAGTAAGGGGGTACTCAGACGGCGGGGGCTTACCAAGCGCTTGCTTTAGGTGCCAGACTGGTGGCATGGAGATCCCGGTGCGTCAGGCGACCGACGACGAGGCGGCGTTCTTCGCCGAGCACGGCTGGGTACGGCTCGGCCGGCTGGTCCCGCCCGGCGTCGCCACCGAGCTGCGCGAGCGGGCCACGGGTTACCTGCGGGAGCGCACCAAACGTCACGAGACGCTCGTCGACCAGGCGTTCGGGCAGTCCAGGGACATCGCGGCGAGTGACGAGGCGTTCGCCGCGCTGACGCTGAGCCCCGCGATGGGCCGCACCGCCGTCCGGCTGCTGCGCGGCGTGCGCGCGGTACGCGTGCAGGTCACCAACCTGCTCGTCAAGGAGCCGGGCGAGCACGGCGCCACCGAGTTCCACCAGGACTTCCCGTGGATGCCGATGGACCGCTCGGCCATGCTCACCGTCTGGCTCGCCCTGTCCGACGTGCCCGCCGACATGGGGTCGCTGCGCTTCTACGACGGCTCGCACCGGTACGGCCTGCTCGGCCGCAGCTTCACCCGCCCCGGCGACGACCAGCTCACCCAGCACCCCTGGCTCAAGGAGCTGGAGCTGTCGCCGCCGCTCGACCTCAAGGCCGGTGACGCGACCGTGCACCACGCCCTGACCGTGCACGGCGCCCCCGCCAACCGCCGCGACACCCCGCGCCTGTCCTTCACCGCCACCTACTTCGACGCCGACGCCCTCTACACCGGCCTGCCGTACAAGCAGACCGACGGGCTCGGCCTGCAGGTGAACCGGCCGTTCGAGCACGAGAGGTTCCCGTGCCTGAAACCGTGAGGGGCCCGGTCGCCGACCTCGGGGCGACGCTCATGCACGAGCACGTCTTCGGGCTGAGCCCGGAGATCCTGTGGAACTGGCCGGACATCCCCGAGGGCTGGGACCTGGAGGCGCGGGCGCGCGAGGCGGCGGGCAAGCTCGACGCGCTCAAGGCGGCGGGCGTCGACACCATCGTGGACCTCACCGTGGTGGGCCTGGGCAGGTACGTCCCGGCCGTCCAGCGCGTGGCCGAGCTGACCTCCGTGAACATCGTGGCCGCCACCGGCCTCTACACCTACGACGCGCTGCCGCCGTACTTCGCCAACCGGGGCCCTGGATCGTTGTTCGGCGGGCCGGACCGGCTGGCCGAGTTCTTCGTCCGGGACCTCACCGAGGGCATCGGCCGCACCGGCGTCAAGGCCGCCATCCTGAAGTGCGCCTCCGACCACCTCGGCCTGACCAAGGGGTGCGAGCGGGTGTTCAGGGCCGTCGCCGAGGCGCATCTGGAGACCGGGGCGCCGATCACCACCCACTCCCACAGCGCGTCCAGGGGCGGGCTCGACCAGCAGAAGCTGCTCGCCTCGCTGGGCGTGGACCTGGGGCGGGTGGTCATCGGGCATGCCGGTGACTCGACGGACGTGGCGTACCTGGAGGAGCTGATCGCCAACGGGTCGTACCTGGGCATGGACCGGTTCGGCATCGAGACGATCAGCCCGTTCGAGGACCGGGTGGCGATCGTGGCGGAGCTGTGCGAGCGGGGGCACGCCGGGCGGATGGTGCTGAGCCACGACTCGTACTGCTTCAACGACCGGTTCGACGCCGGCGTCGTCCGGCAGCGGCATCCCCGCTACCACCTGCTGCACATCTCCCGCGACGTGCTGCCCGCGCTGCGCGGGCGGGGCGTCACGGACGACCAGATCCACCAGATGCTCGTCGTCAACCCGCGGAGGATCTTCGCATCATGACAGAGGACTCTATGGCCGGGGACTTCATGACGGGGGACTTCATGGCCGGGGACTTCGACGTCGGCGCGGACTGGCACGTGGCCGCCCCGTACCCCTTCCTGGCCAGGCTGCGCGAGCAGGCGCCGGTGTTCAGGAGCGAGCACCTGGGCGCGTACGTGCTGACCCGCTATGCCGACGTGCGGGCCGCGTACGGCGACCCCCGCCGCTTCTCCTCCAAGGGCTCGCTGACGATCTCGCGCAGCCTCACCCGCCAGACGCGGGAGAAGCTGGGCGAGCACGGCTCGTTCCTGTCCAGCTTCGTGGCGAACGTGGACCCGCCCGACCACACCCGCCTGCGCCGGTCGGTGTCCAAGGCGTTCACGCCGCGCGCGGTGTCCGCCATGGAGCAGCAGTTCAGGCGGCTGAACGAGGAGCTGCTCGACCGGCTCGCGCCCAGCGGGCACGCCGACTTCGTCAGCGAGATCGGCCACGAGCCGTCGGTCAAGCTGACCGCCCGCTTCATCGGCGTGCCCGAGGCGGACGAGGCGTTCGTGCAGGCGCGCGTCAAGGACTGGTTCCAGCTCTTCCTCTCCCCGCAGCCGCCGGCCAGGCAACTGGAGCTGGCCGGCAGCTTCCTGACCTACCTCGACTACGTGGACCGCCTGGTCGCCGCGCGGGCCAAGGACCCCCAGGACGACTTCACGTCCCTGATGACCTCGCTCATCGGCGACGAGCTGACGCACCGCGAGGTGGTGGAGCTGATCTCCACGATCCTGCTCGGCGGCAACGACACCGTGCCCAACCAGCTCGGCAACACCGTCCTGCGGCTGCTGCGCGAGGGCGCCTGGCCGGTGCCGCCCGAGCTGGTCGCGAACGCCTCCGAGGAGTGCATGCGCATCGACGGGGCGTCCCTGGGCTCCTTCCGGTACGCGGCCGACGACGTCACCCTGCACGGCGTGACGATCCCGCGCGGTGCCCTCGTGCTGCTGTCCACCGACTCGGCCGCCCACGACGGGACGGTCTTCCCGGACCCGGACCGGTTCCTGATCGACCGGCCGAACGCCGCCGAGCACCTGGTCTTCGGCTACGGCATCCACTTCTGCGTGGGCGCCGCGCTGGGGCGGCTGCAGTTGCGCACGGCGCTGGAGGTGCTCGGCCGGCGGCTGCCGGGGCTGCGGCTCGCGCCCGGCCAGGACATCTCCTACCGCAGGTCGATCGTGGGCCGCGGCCTGACGTCCCTGCGGGTGGAATGGTGAGCGGATGGGTGGCCCGGTGAGCGGGCGGGTGGAACGGTGAGCGGGCGCTTCGACGGGAAGGTGGCGCTCGTGACGGGCGCCGGGTCGGGCATCGGGGCCGCCTGCGCCGCCCGCCTGGCCGCCGAGGGGGCCTGCGTCGGGGTCCTCGACGTACGCACGGCCGGCGCGCGGGCCACCGCCGCCGCCATCCGCGCCCGCGGCGGCACCGGGATGGCGCTGACCTGCGACGTCTCCGACGAGAAGCAGGTGGAGGAGGCGGTGGCGACGCTGGTGGCCTCCTTCGGCCGGATCGACGTCCTGCACTCCAACGCCGCCGTGCTCGACCACGGCGTGTACGGGCGGGACCGCGAGCTGGAGACGCTCGACGTGGCCGTCTGGGACCGCACCATGGAGGTCAACCTGCGCGGCGCCATGCTCATGGTCAAGCACGCGGTGCCCGCCATGCCCGACGGAGGCGCCGTCGTGCTCACGTCGTCGGTGTCCGCCCTGGTGGGAGACACGGTGCACGCGGCCTACGGCGCCTCCAAGGCGGCGCTGATCGGCTTCACCCGGTACGTGGCGACCATGTACGGCTCGCGGGGGATCCGCTGCAACGCGGTCGCGCCCGCCCTCGTCCTCACCCCGGCCGCCGAGCGGGCCATGACGCCCGCGCAGCTCGCCGACAAGCAGGCCGAACGGCTGCTGCCGTGGGCGTGCTCGATGGAGGACGTCGCCAACCTGGTGGCGTTCCTGTGCTGTGACGAGTCCCGCTGCCTGACGGGGCAGACCCTGGTGATCGACTCGGGCACCCTCGCGCACCGCCCCCAGCACGCTGTTGAGCAGTGGCGCTCGCGGCCGTAGGTTGCACCGGTGAGCAATCAGAGTGAACCGGTGGCGGTAGGACTGATCGGGGCGGGGCCGTGGGCGCGGATGGCGCACGCGCCGATGCTGGCCAAGGGGCCGCACACGCGGCTGGCCGGGGTGTGGGCACGCAGGCCGGAGGCCGCCGCCGAGCTGGGGGCGCCCGTGTTCGCGACGGTCGAGGAGCTGTTCGAGCACTGCGAGGCCGTGGCGTTCTGCGTGCCGCCCGCCGTGCAGGCCGAGTACGCCGTGCGGGCCGCCCGCGCCGGGAAGGCGCTGCTGCTGGAGAAGCCGCTCGCCGACACCCTGGAGAACGCCGAGCGGGTGGCCGGGGCCGTCGCCGAGGCGGGCGTGGCCTCCCAGCTGGTGCTCACCCTCAGGTACGCCCCGCAGACCCGCGCCTTCCTCGCCCGCTGCGCCGGGATCGACCCGTTCGGCGGCCACGCCGCGAACATCTCCGGCATCCTCCTCGGCGACCACCCCTTCGCCACCCCCTGGCGGCACGCGCACGGCGCGCTCCTGGACGTCGGCCCGCACGTGATCGACCTCCTGGACGCCGCCCTGGGCCGCGTCACCGGCGTCCGCGCGCACGGCCACCCGCTCGGCTGGACGGGCCTGCTGCTCGACCACGAGGGCGGCGCCGTCAGCGAGGTGTCCCTGTGCATGACCGCCGCCGGCGACCCGCCGCCGCAGACGATCGCCGTGTACGGCCGCGCGGGCAGCGCCGTCCTGCCGCACTTCGACGACGACCCCCTGGAGACGGTCGCCGAGGAGTTCGCCAGGACCGTGCGCGACGGCGGCGGGCATCCCCTCGACGCCGCCCACGGCCTGCGGCTGCAGCGGATCATCGCCGAGGCGCAGGCTCAACTCGCCCCTTGACGCAGGCGGCATCCGGGGCATTGATAACGTTTGTCCGATGCGCAGAGCGCAGCGAAGTCCGGTGCGAGTCCGGCGCTGTCCCGCAACTGTCATAGCCAGGTCGCCTGCCTCCGCGCTGACGTCATCAACCCTCGTGGAAAAGGGTGATCCGTCGCACTATGCGGGTCTCTCGGTTCCGAACAGTGTGAAAGGACTTCTCGTGAGGCCCGTACGCACGGCCTTCGCAGGCGCGCTGCTGGGAACGCTCCTCCTGGCCGGATGCGGCCAGGGCGGCGACACCACCACAGCGTCCGCCCCCACCACGGCCGCCCCCACGGCTCCCGCCGCCTCCTCCGGAGGCTTCCCCGTCACCATCGAGGCGGGCAACGGCAAGGTCACCATCTCCAAGAAGCCCCAGCGGATCGTCTCGCTGTCGGCCACCCACACCGAGACGCTGTTCGCCATCGGCGCGGGCCCCCAGGTCATCGCGGTCGACGACCAGTCGAACCACCCGCCCGAGGCCCCCAGGACGAACCTGTCCGGCTTCAAGCCGAACGTCGAGGCCATCGTCGCCCAGAAGCCCGACCTCGTCATCGTCTCCGACGACCTCGACAAGGTCGTGGCCGAGCTGGGCAAGGTGAACGTGCCCGTCCTGCTCCAGCCGGCCGCCACCCAGCTCGACGAGGCCTACGAGGAGATCGCCGAGCTCGGCGCCGCCACCGGCAACCAGGCCAAGGCCGACGAGGTCGTCTCCGGCATGAAGGCGGCCATCGGCAAGCTGGCCGCACAGGCGCCCAAGGACAAGCAGCTCACGTACTACCACGAGCTCGACACCACGCCGTACGCCGCCACGTCCAAGACCTTCATCGGCCAGATCTACGGACTGTTCGGCCTGACCAACATCGCCGACAAGGCGCCCGACGCGGCCGGCGGCTACCCCAAGCTGTCCGCCGAGTTCGTGGCCCAGGCCGATCCCGACCTGATCTTCCTGGCCGACGTCAAGTGCTGCCAGCAGAGCAAGGACACCCTGGCCAAGCGGCCAGGATGGCAGAACCTGTCCGCGATCAAGAACGACCAGGTGGTCCAGCTCGACGACGACATCGCCTCCCGGTGGGGGCCGCGGGTGGTCGACCTGGCGGAGGCCATCGGCGCCGCGGTCTCGAAGGCGGGCACGAGCTGACGTGGTGACACAGGCGGGCCCGTCCAGGGCCCGGCCCCTGTGGGTGGTGTGCGCGCTGGGCGTGCTGGCCGTCTCCATGATCGCCGCTCTGCTCGACGGGGCCGCCGACATCTCGCCCTGGCAGGTCGTGCTGCAGGTCGTGGACTGGCTGCCGTTCACCCACGTGGACTCGGGGCTGGCGCCCGTCGAGCAGGGGCTGCTGTTCGAGCTGCGGCTGCCTCGAGTGCTGGTCGCCGCCGTGGTCGGCGGGTTACTCGCGATGGCCGGCGCCGGGTATCAGGGCGTGTTCCGCAACCCGCTCGCCGACCCGTACCTGCTGGGCGCCGCCGCCGGGGCGGGGCTCGCGGCGACCGCGGCCATCGTGCTGCTCCCGGCCATGGCCGGGAGCATCCCGGTGGCGGCCTTCCTGGGGGCCGTGGGCGGCGTGTTCCTGGCGTACACGCTGGGCAACACCGCCGGGCGGGCCGGCGGCACCGCCACGCTGGTGCTGGCCGGGGTGGCGGTCACCTCGTTCCTGACCGCGATCCAGACGTTCGTCCAGCAGTTCAAGGTCGAGGAGTTGCAGCGCATCTACTCGTGGATCCTCGGCGATGTCGGCGGCGGGTGGGACCAGCTCTGGCTCGTCCTGCCGTACGCCGCCGTCTCCGCCGTGCTGCTCCTGCTGCACGGGCGCATGCTGGACGTGCTGTCCGTCGGCGACGAGGAGGCCACCAGTCTGGGCCTGCGGGCCGCCAGGGTGCGCCTCATGGTGCTGCTGGCCGCGTCGCTGGCCACCGCGGCGGCCGTGGCGGTGAGCGGGCTGATCGGGTTCGTCGGGATCGTGGTGCCGCACGTCGTGCGGCGGATCGCGGGCGGCTCGTACCGGATCGTGCTGCCGCTCTCGCTGATCGGCGGGGCGGCGTTCCTGGTGCTGGCCGACCTCGTGGCGCGCACCGTGATCGCGCCCGCCGAGCTGCCGATCGGCGTCGTGACCATGTTCGTGGGCGCGCCGTTCTTCGTGGCCGTCCTGCGGATGACCAGGCGGGCCGCCACATGATCAGCGCTCGCGGCCTGTCCGTGCGGCTCGGGGAGCGCGACGTGCTCGACGGCGTGGACCTCGAGGTACGGCGCGGCGAATGGGTGGGCGTCATCGGGCCCAACGGTGCCGGCAAGTCCACCCTGCTCAAGGCGCTCATGGGGCTGGTCGGGCACCGGGGCGGCGTCCTGCTCGACTCCCGGCCGTCCGGCGGGCTCAAGCCGCGCGAGCGGGCCAGGCTGCTGGCGTACGCGCCGCAGACGCCCGCCCTGCCGCCGGAGATGACGGTCTTCGACTACGCGCTGCTGGGGCGCACGCCGTACATCCCCTACCTGGGGCGCGAGAGCCGGCACGACCGCGAGGTGACGGAGTCCGTGATCGAGCGGCTTGACCTGACGTCGCTGGCCGGGCGCCGCGTCGGGGAGCTGTCCGGTGGGGAGCGGCAGCGCGTCGTGCTCGCCAGGGCGCTCGCCCAGGAGGCCCCCGCGCTGCTGCTGGACGAGCCCACCACCGCCCTCGACCTCGGGCACCAGCAGCAGGTGCTGGAGCTGGTGGACCGGCTGCGGCGCACCGACGGGCTGACCGTCGTCACCACCCTGCACGACCTGACCGTCGCCGGCCTGTACGCCGACTCCCTCCTGCTCCTGACCGGCGGCCGGGCCGTCGCCTCGGGGGAGCCCGCCCAGGTGCTGACCGAGGAACTCGTGGGACGGCACTTCGACGCGCATGTGAAGATCGAGCCAGGGCCCGACGGGCGGCCCGTCGTGCACCTGGTGCGGGGAGGGCCGTGAAGCTCAGCTATCGCGTGGAGGAGGGGGCTCGGCTCGGGTCGTTGCTCTGGGAGTTCGGGCCCGGATGGCGGATGATCTCCTCGGCCATGCTCGGGGGCGGGATCGGGCCCCGGGAGTGGGTGCTGAACGCGCAGGTCGTGGCCGGGTACGCGCGGATGGACCCCGTCGATCACCTGGCGTCGCTGGGGCCTCGGGACGGGGCCGGGGTCGGGATGATGACCGCGGCCTCAGTGGATCGTTACGTGCGGGCCGCCGATGGGGGTGTGGAGGCGTACGCGACCGTGGGGCTGCGGGTTCCCACGTGGGCGGCGGCGCCGGAGGGGCACGTCGATCCCGAGCTGGCGCCCATGCGGGTCGGGACGATCAACATCGTGGCCGTGCTGCCCGTGGCCATGACGGACGCGGCGCTGGTGAACACGGTGATGACGGTCACGGAGGCGAAGACCCAGGCGCTCGTCGAGACGGGCTTCGCCGGGACGGGGACGGCCTCCGACGCGGTGTGCGTGGCGGTGCCTGTGGCGGGGGAGGAGGAGCTGTTCGGCGGGCCTCGGTCGGAGTGGGGGGCTCGGGTGGCCCGGGCGGTGCACGCGGCGGTGCGGCGCGGGGCCGAGGAGTGGCGGCCTCGTCACTTAAAGTGAGGGAAATCGGGGAAGTAGCATGTGGGCTTGGGCGAGGCTCCCGAAACTGAGTGGGTGACCGCGATGGCGACGATCGAACCGACGGGGCGCACCGGCTTTCCCAGCGCGCCGTTCACCGTCGAGGACCTACTCGAGTTTCCCGACGACGGGAACCGCTACGAGCTCTTCAACGGGAGCCTACTGGTGAGCCCTGCCCCCACCCCCCGGCACCAGCGAGTCATCACGAGGCTGTTGCTCATCCTCCAGACCGCGGCACCACCCGGGTTGGAGTGCTTGACCACGGTCAACGTCAGACGGAGCAACGAGAACCTCTTCATCCCCCACCTCGTGGTCGTGCCGGAGCAGGTGTCCGAGGGGGTGGATCTCATGTACTCGCCCAGCGATCTGCTGCTCGCGGTGGAGGTGGTCAGCCCGAGCAGCAAGACCCATGACCGAGCCACCAAGGTCGCGGCATACGCCGAGGCCGGCATCCCCATCTACTGGCGTGTCGAGCCCATGGAAGGGCCAACGGTCTACGTCTACGAGCTCGACGGCAACTCCTATTCAGGGCCTGTCGCCCACAAGGCCGGAACCAGGCTCTCCTCGGCGGCTCCGTTCCCGGTGACCTTCGACCCGGCCGACCTCATGCGTCTTCGGGGCTGAAGCCGTAGTCCTCGGCCGCACCCCGCGCCGAAACGCGCCCGGCGTCGAGGTCCGCCAGCACCGCCTCCCGATCCCGCTCGGCCGCGGGCCCCAGCCCGCCCCCGCCCGTCGTCTCCACGACGAACGCCTCCCCGGCCGCGAACCGCACGTTGTTCACCTTGGACGCCAGCCGCTCCACCGTCCCGTCCAGCCGCCGCCGGTAGAACCCGCCCAGCCGGCCCGGCAGCCCGCCCTCCCGCCCGGGAGGCGCCAGGCGCAGCCGGTCGCCGCGCGTCGTGACGTGGCAGTCCGCCAGGAACCGGTACACCGTGCGCGACCCCAGCCCGCCCCGGTACCGTCCGGGGCCGCCCGAGTCGGGGATCGTCTCGATCGACTCCACGATCAGCGGGCAGCGGCTCTCCACCGGCTCCACCTGCGGCACCGAGTTCCGCCCGACGCCGAAGTGCACGCCCGTCGCGTCCGGCCCGTCCAGGCCGCGGCGCGCGCCCACGCCGCCGAAGTCGTACGACAGGTGGATCCAGTACGGCGCCCCCACCGCCGAGATCGAGAACGGCTGCAGGATCCCGCTGGCCGCGATGGCCCGCTCGGGCACCGCGTCCGACAGCGCCTGGAAGACGGCCTCCATGGCGGCGTAGATCGGGACGTACCGGCCGCCGCAGGGGTGCGGGGAGCGGGCGTTGAGCAGCGAGCCCTCCGGGAGATGCACGTCGATGGCGCGCAGGCAGCCGTCGTTCATGGGGATCGTGGGGTCGAGGAAGCAGCGGATCGCGAACACGGCGGCGGCCAGCGACTGCGACGCCGAGGCGTTGATCGCCGCCGGCACCTGCGGGCCGGTGCCGGCGAAGTCCAGCGCCGCCGTGCGCCGGTCCAGCGTGACGGCCACGCGGACGTGGTGGTGGCGGTCCGGGTCGATCCCGTCGTCGTCGATCGGGTACGACGCCTCGAACCGGCCTTCCGGCAGCTCCGCCAGCGCCGCCCTGGTCCTGGCCTCCGTGTGGTCGAGGTAGGCGTCCACGCCCGCGGCCAGGCCGTGCTCGCCGTACTCGGCGATCAGGGACTCCATGCGGGCAGCGGCCACCGCCGTGCCGGCCACGAGGGCGCGTACGTCGCCCATGACCTTGTCCGGGGTGCGGCTGTTGGCCTTCAGTATCGCCTCGATCGCCGGCTCCAGGCCATCGGCGGTGGCCAGACGCACCGGGGGGAGCTGGAGGCCCTCCAGGAAGATGTCCGTGGCCAGCGGGGCCATCCCGCCTGCCGAGAGGCCGCCCAGGTCCGAGACGTGGATCATGGTGGCGGTGAAGTAGGCGGGTGCGTCCCGGACGAAGACGGGGCGGTAGACCAGCAGGTCGTTGGTGTGCACGCCGCCGCGGTAGGCGTCGTTGAGCGCGTACACCTCGCCGGGGCGCATCGTGTCCGGGGGGATGTCCCTGAGCAGCTCGGGGAGGGCGAGCTTGAGCGCCATGCTGTTCATCAGCGTGGTGGCCATGGAGTGGGCGATCAGGCGGCCGCGGGCGTCCAGGACGGCCGCCGAGGCGTCGGAGCCCTCGACGATGAACGTCGAGTACGCCGAGCGCACCACCACGATGCTGGCCTCCTCCGCGGCCACGACCAGGGCGTTCCTGAGCACCTCGGCGGTCAGGGAGTCCGTGGTCACGGGGCGCTTCTCCTGGTGAGGTGGATGGCCCGGGCGGGGGAGAGGGCGGCCGTCCAGGAGGGTGGGATGACGGTCGTGGCCTCGGGGTCCTCGACGATGGCCGGGCCGCGTACGGTGCCGCCTGCCGTGGCGAGGGTCTGCCTGGTGTGGACGGGGACGTCGGTGTAGCCGCCGCACTCCGGGAAGTACGCCTTCCGGGTGCCGGGCGCGCCACCGGGCGGGGGGCTGTCCGGTGGAGGGCTGCCCGGCGGGAGGCTGTAGGGCGGGGGGCTGTCCGGTGGGGTGGTGACGCGGACGCGATAGCTGACCAGCTCGATCTCGCCCCGCTGCGTGATCCCGTACACCTCCGCGTACCTGCGGAAGAAGCGCGACTCCAGGACGGCGCGGTCGGCGGACCAGCCCACCGTGAGGTCGTGGGACTGGCCCCTGAAGCGGACGTCCACCGAGCGCAGCACCCGCACCCCCGGCGCCCCGAGCGGGACGTCGAGGTCGGCGGCGGCCTCCTCGGCCAGCGAGGTGAACAGGGCCCCGGGGTCGGGGGCGTCGAGGCGGGACAGGACGCGTTCGGTGGACAGAGCCCCCGACAGCAGGCCCGCCGCCGAGGCCACCCCGCAGTGGGCCGGCACCACGACCGTTCCGATGCCGAACCGTTCGGCGATCCGGGCCGCGTGCATGGGCCCGGCCCCGCCGAAGGCCACGAGGGCGAAGCCGCGGGGGTCGATGCCGCGTTGCACCGTGACCACGTGCACCGCAGACGCCATCGAGGCGCTGACGATCTCGTGCACGGCGTACGCGGCCTCCTCCCGCGGCACCCCCAGCGGGGAGGCCAGCCGGTCCAGCGCCTTGTCCGCCAGCGGGGGCGACAGCGGGATGGAGGCGGAGGACAGGTAGCCGAGCACGAGGTTCGCGTCCGTGACGGTCGGCTCGGAGCCGCCGAGGCCGTAACAGGCGGGCCCGGGGGACGAGCCGGCCGAGCGCGGGCCGACGCGCAGCGCGCCCGCCGGGTCCAGCCAGGCCACGCTGCCCCCGCCCGCCCCCACCTCCGCCAGGTCGATGGCCGGCGTCTTGATGGGCACGCCGGTGCCGGCCCGCCGGCCGCCGAAGCTGCCCTTGCCGCCCACGTGGAACTCGTGCGTGATCTCCGGCCGCCCGCCGCGCACCACGCACGTCTTGGCGGTGGTGCCGCCCATGTCGAACGAGATCGCGTCCGCGAACCCGGCCCCCGCCGCCGCCAGCACCCCCGCCGCGGGGCCCGACTCGATCGTGGCCACGGCCCGCCTGGCGGCGAGCTCGGCCGAGATCACGCCGCCGCTGGACTCCATCACGTGGACGGGCGCGCGGATCCCGATCTCCGCCAGCCGCTCCCGCAGCCGCGAGAGGTACGACGCCATCAGCGGGCCGATGTAGGCGGACATGATGGTGGTGGTGGCCCGCTCGTACTCGCGGATCTCGGGCCACACCTCGGAGGAGGTGACGACGGCGGGGATCGTCTCGCGCAGGATCTGCGCCACCCGGTGTTCGTGCGCGGGGTTCGCGTACGCGTGCAGCAGGCACACCGCCGCCGACTCGATCCCGCGGGCCGCGATCGCGGCGGCCGCCCGGCGTACCGAACCGGTGTCGAGGGGGGTCAGCACGGCGCCGCGGGCCGAGACGCGCTCCACCACCTCGAAGCAGTCGCCCGGCGCGACCGGGGGAGGCGGCGGGGTGAAGCGCAGGTCGTAGCGGTCCTCCTCGACGCGGGCGTACCGGCCGAGCGGGACGGCCGCGCGGAAGCCCTGGGTCGTGACGAAGGCGACCCGCACCCCGGTGCGTTCGAGCACCGCGTTGGTCGCCAGAGTGGTCGCGTGCACCACCCGCGTGACCTGCGCCGGGTCCCGGCCGCCGAGCACGCGCGTAACGCCGGAGACGATGCCCGCGATGGGGTCGTAGTGGGTGCTCAGACATTTGGCCACGGATATCGCGCCGGACGTGCCTCTCAGGACCACGTCGGTGAAGGTGCCGCCGACATCGACGCCGATCGCGTAACCCATCCAGGTACGTTATGTCCCCGAGCAAGCGCTTGTCTATGTGGTGGTCTATTGACTTACGCCATGTGATTGGGAACCTGGTCCTATTCCAGTGTTTGGAGCGGAGATGGCGCGCCTCACAGCTCTTGCCGGTGGCGCCGCGGTGGCACTGGCGCTCATCGCGACGCCGGTCGCGGCCCACGAGCACCCGAGCGGGATCACCGACCTGGTGAGCCCGGCCGTGGTGCGACTGGAAGCCGTGTCGCACGTGAAGATCACCCTGCTCGACCACGTGGGCGAGCTGAAACACGTGGATCGTTCCTACAGCCTGCCGTTCGCCGCGGGCACGGGCACGGTCGTCAACCCCGACGGCACCATCGTGGCCCTCAGGCGCCTCGCCGTGAACCCGAACGACGTCGCCATCTACGCCGCCAACAAGATCTTCGCCGAGCACCACAAGGTGAAGATCCCGGCCGACTACGACAAGCACAAGCTCTCCGACGACGTGCTCAACCGTCACCTCCAGCAGTGCTACACCCCCGGCAGCGACACCGCCACCTGCATCGTCAACATCACCACCGAGATCACGGCCTTCCCCAACGTCTCGCCTGCCAGCCCCGACGGCTACAAGGTCAAGTGCATCAAGGCCGGCCCCGGCCCCGACGACCCGGCCGTGCTGGTGCCGCTGACCCCCGTCGCCGGCGGCGTCGGCATGCCGACCGCGCCGCTCGCCGACAAGGTCCCCGACCAGGAGGGCTCGCCCACGAACGTGGCCGGCTTCCTCGGCAGGCCGGGCCCGAACGTGGCGCACACCGTCGAGATCGCCCACCTGGGCAAGGGCGGCGTGCAGGGCGGCGCCGGCAGGCCGTTCGCCGACCCCGAGAAGAAGGTCGACGAGCCGGTCAAGCTCGGCGGCCTCGCCGACAAGGGCCTCGTCGGCGCGCCGGTGATCGGCGACAAGGACGGCCACGTCATCGGCCTGCTGGTCGGAGGCGGCAAGGAGGGCAAGATGATCGGGGTCAAGGAGGTCACCGCCATCCTGGCCGCCGCCAAGGTCGTGCCGCGCAGGGGCGCGATCGACACCGCCTTCGAGGCGGCGCTGACCCGCTATCACACGAAGTACTACACCGAGGCCGCGCCGGGCTTCCAGCGCGTGCTGGAGCTCTACCCGGGCAACGTGGTGGCCGCGGCGCTGCTGAAGACCTCGCTGGCCAAGCGGGGCGGCCCGGAGGACCAGGGCACGAAGAAGGCCTCGGACGAGCCCGCGGAGTCCACGCCGCTGTGGCCGTACATCGCGGCGGCGGGAATTCTCTTCATGGCCGCCGGGGGCGGAGCGTATCTGCTGTGGCGCCGCCGCACTCCTGAAAGACAGACAGAACTGCCACAGCCGCTGGCGGCCAGTCCACCGCTCGACGACGGCGCCAACCAGACCGTGGTCGTGCGGCGGTCCCAGTCGTTCCAAGTGGTCCCGCAGCAGCAGCAGGTGATGACCGCGCCGGATCCGGCGATCAAGTACTGCACCTCGTGCGGCATGAGGCTCGGACCGGCGCACCGCTTCTGCGGCTACTGCGGCCACCCCATCGAGACGTGATGCCATTGAACGAAAGAGCACTCATCGGCCAGGAGGTGGCCGGGTACTACATCGAGGACATCGTCGGCAAGGGCGGCATGGCCGTCGTCTACCTCGCGCTCGACCCCAGGTTGAGCCGCCGGGTGGCGCTGAAGATCCTCAACCCGGTGCTCAGCGTCGACGACAGGTTCAGGCAGCGGTTCATCCTGGAGTCCAGGACGGTCGCCAGCATCGAGCACCCCAACATCATCCCGATCTACGAGGCCAACGCCGACGTCGACGGCGTCCTGTACATCGCCATGCGGTACGTGGACGGCCTCGACCTGCGCCGCCTCATCTACGACCGCGGGCCGCTGCCCCTCGGCCAGGCGAACCAGATCTTCTCGCAGGTGGCCGCCGCGCTCGACGCCGCGCACGCGCACGACCTGATCCACCGCGACGTCAAGCCGGCCAACATCCTGCTGGCCGGTGACCACGTCTACCTGACCGACTTCGGCATCACCAAGCACCGCTCGTCGATCTCGGGGCTGACGCAGACCGACCAGTTCATCGGCACGCCGCGCTACATGTCGCCCGAGCAGATCAACAAGGAGCACATCGACGGCCGGTGCGACCAGTACGCGCTGGCCTGCGTGGTCTACGAGGCGCTGTCGGCGCGGCTGCCGTTCCAGCGCGAGAACGACATCGCGCTGCTCTGGGCCCACCTGGCCGAGCAGCCGGCACCGCTGTCGCAGCTACGGCCCGAGCTGCCGGCGCAGGTGGACGGCGTGATCATGCGCGCGCTGGCCAAGTCGCCCGAGCAGCGGTACGCGACCTGCACCGAGTTCGTGACCGCGCTGCGCGATGCGATCAGCGGGCCCCAGTACGACCCCTTCGCGGACCCGTTCGGCGCGCTCGGCTCCCCGCTGGGGCCGGGGCAGCATCTCGTGCCGCCGCCCGGGCAGAGCCCGCACTCCGGGCCCTATCCCGTGCAGCGCGCGGGAGGAGCCCATGCCGCGCCCCCGTCGGGGCCCCAGTCCGCGCCCTCGTCGGGATCCCAGTCCGGGCCGCAGTCCGGGCCCCGGTCCGGGCCGCAGCACTCCGTGCCCGGCTCAGGTCCGGGTTCCGGGCCGCACTCCCTGCCGGGGGCCGGCCCGGTTTCAGGGCCGGTTTCAGGGCCGGGATCGGGGCCGGGGTCCGTGCCGCCGTTCGCCGCCCCGTTCACGCAGCCTCGGGGGACGGCCGGTCAGCCCACGCAGGAGCCCCGGCCGGCCGGGGGCAGGCGGCCGGGCCGGATCCCGATCGTGGCCGCCACGCTGGTGGCCGCCGTGGCCGCGCTCGCGCTGGTGGCGTTCGTGATCATGAATAATCGCGGCGACACCTGGATGAGCTACAAGACCAGCGCCGCCGCGCCGCTCACGTTCGACTATCCGGGCGACTGGACGGTACGCACCCACCAGGACCTGTTCGCCGTGGCGTCCTCGCACGCCTCGGAGTTCGAGGACCTGTTCGTGGCCGGTCCCGGCGCCGACTGGTCCAAGGTCAAGGAGATCGTCAACAACGACCCCGAGGGCGTCGCCGGGGTGTACGTCCAGGTCTCCGACACCCTCGACGCCAGCGGCACCGCCGAGATGATGAAACCCAAGATGGAGGCCCTGCTCCCCGGCCAGGTCGACCTCGACAAGCCCGTGCTGGACCAGGCGGGCAGCAGCCCCGCCACCCGCTTCGACGGCTCCCTGCACGACCCGGCCAGCGGTGCCAGGCTCGCCTTCGTGAGCTACGTGATCGACCGCGAGCCCAAGACCATGCTGATCATGTACTTCTGCGGCAAGACCACTTGCGACGACGCCACCCAGACGAGGATCAGGCAGAGCGTGCGGCTGTCCTGACTTGGAACTCACTTGCGTACGGCTTGGCGCGGGTGTTCTCCCGGTGTTCAAGGAGGCACCCGGCGTCTAACCTCCGCGTGTGGGCATTCGCATAGTCATCGCCGACGACCAGGCGATGGTCAGGGCCGGGCTGCGTATGGTCGTCGAGAGCGACCCCGGCATGGAAGTCGTCGGGGAGGCGGCCGACGGGCGCGAGGCCGTCGCCGTGGCCCGGCGTACCCGGCCGGACATCGTCCTCATGGACATCTCGATGCCCCGCCTCGACGGGCTGGCGGCGGCCAGGGAGCTGCTCGACGCCCCCTCGCCGCCCAAGGTCATCACGCTGACCACGTTCGACACCGACGAGAACCTCTACGCCGCGCTGCGCGCGGGCACCAGCGGCTTCCTGCTGAAGGTGTCGCCGCCGGAGCAGCTCCTGGAGGCGATCAGGGTGGTGCACTCCGGTGACGCGCTGCTCGACCCGGCCGTGACGAGCCGGGTGATCGCCACGTTCGCGGGCCGCGCCGAGCCCGTGCCGTCGCCGGCGCTGGGCGAGCTGACGCCGCGCGAGCTGGAGGTGCTGCGGCTGCTGGCGCGCGGCCTCACCAACGCGGAGATCGCCAGGGACCTGTACGTCGGGGAGGCCACGGTCAAGACGCACGTGGCGCGGGTGCTGATGAAGCTGTCGCTGCGTGACCGGGCGCAGGCCGTGGTGTTCGCGTACGAGACGGGCGTGGTGCGCCCTGGGGCCACCTAGCCGGGAGGGACTAGCAAGGAAAGCCGTAAATATGTGTATATTTTCCTGTATCAGGCGGCAGATGCAGGAGATATTTCATGCGATCGTTCCCCAGGGTGCTGTTCGACGAGGCTCACAACGAGTCGTGGACCATCAGGCGTGAGCTGGCCGAGTCCATCAACCCCGCCCATCCCGACGACACCAGCTACGCCCGCGCGGCCGGGCTGCTGCGGCACCTGGGGCACACGGTCACCGCGCACACGACGGGCCCGCTCGGCCCCGAGACGCTCGCGGACCAGGACGTCCTGGTGATCGCGCACCCGTCGAACGACAGGTGGGAGCGCACGACCGGCCAGGGCAGCCCCGTCCTCACCGCCGCCGAGCTGGACGCCGTCGAGTCCTTCGTGGCAGGCGGCGGCGGGCTGGTCGTGCTGGCCGAGGAGGAGCAGGACAAGTACGGCAACAACCTGCGCGAGCTGCTCGCCCGGTTCGGCGTGGACGTCCGGCACACCACCGTGCGCGACCCCCGTCACGCCTACCGGGACGTGGCCACCTGGGTGCTGGGGGAACGTTCCAGCGACTCCGGGCTGCTGGCCGGTGTGCGGACGGCCTGCTTCTACCGCGCGGGCACGCTGGCGGCGGAGGGGGCGGAGGTGCTCTTCGCCACCTCGGCGGAGGCCGACCCGGCCGGCGAGCCGCTGGCCGTGGCGCTGCGGCACGGGCGCGGGCGGGTCGTGGTGTTCGCCGACTCCGACCTGTTCGGCGACGACTCCATCGACGACCACGACCACCGCGCGCTCTGGCGGAACGTGGTGACCTGGGCCGCCCGGGTGCCCGGCGACGAGGGGCGCGCTGCCCCGGCCGACGAGGCGAAGGCCGCCCTGTTCGCGCGGCTCAAGGAGGCCGTGGAGGAGCTGCGGCCGCTCCAGGTCAAGGACGGCTCCGTGCCGGCGGAGGCCAAGGAGCGGGCCAAGGTCCTGGTGGGGCGGATCGCGGATCGCGTAGGCGAAATTTCGGGATATTTCCCGCATGACGCCGCCTACCTCCAGGCCGTTCGGGACGACCTGGGCAAGTGGGCCGCGCAGGACCTCGGCGTGCCCGACTTCCTCGACTCCCTTGACCTCTTCCACCCCGACACCCAGCGCGAGGACGGGCTGGAGCACGTCGTGGTGTTCCCCATGTACACGCAGAACGGCAACCCGGTCCGCAACCTGGAAGCCGTCTGGATCCGTACGATCTGGCCCGGCTGGCTGGCCGAGCTGGAGGCGGGCGGCTACGACAACCCGATGTTCGTGCCGATCGCGTTCGAGGACTTCACCTCCGGCTACGACACGCACTCGGCCGTGCTGTTCCCGGAGACGGTGGCGGTGCGGCAGGCGCCCGCGAGGTTCACCTGGGGCGGGATCTTCGCCGACCGCGAGGCCGCCAGGTTCAGGCGGGTCTCCAGGGCCGCCGTCGAGACGCTGAAGCTGGACCTGCCGCCGGACGCCGAGCGGCTGCTGGCCTCGCAGCGGCTGGCGCAGGACACGTTCGTGCTCTGGGACCTGGTGCACGACCGCACGCACAGCCACGGCGACCTGCCGTTCGACCCGTTCATGATCAAGCAGCGGATGCCGTACTGGCTGTACGCGCTGGAGGAGCTGCGCTGCGACCTGACCGCGTTCGGGGAGGCCGTCGAGCTGGAGCGGCGGGGCGTGCCGTACGCCCGGTACGTGCAGACGGCGATCCTGTTCGACCGGTTGTTCCGCTTCCCCGTCACCGGGGAGCGGGTGCGCAACTACGACGGGCTCGGCGGGCAGCTCCTGTTCGCCTACCTGCACCGCAACGACGTCGTGCGGTGGACCGACAACCGGCTCACGATCGACTGGGAGCGGGTCGCGGACGGGGTGGCCGATCTGCGCGGGGAGGTCGAGAAGCTGTATCGCGACAGCATCGACCGATCGAAGCTGGCGCACTGGCTGGCGGCCTACGAGCTGGTGAGCGCGTACGTGGCGCCGCACCCCGGCTCCACCTGGGCCAAGGGCGTCGAGGCGCTGCCGGAGGAGCAGAAGGCCAAGGTGGACGCGGTGCTGCCGGACGAGTTCCCGCTCAGCATGTTCTACGAGGCGTTGCGCCGTAAGCTGACGGACGTGGTCGAATCGACTAAGGGACTCCGAGCATGATCATTCTGGTTACCGGGGCCGGAGGGCCCACAGGTGACGCCGTTTCCGGATATTTCCGGAAAAATGGGCACACCGTGATCGGTGTGGACAGGCGGGAGGTGGACCTGCTCGACCGCGCCGCCGTCCAGGCCCTGGCCGACCGCGTCGAGCGCGAGCACGGCCGCGTGGACGGCGTGGTGCACCTGGTGGGCGGCTGGCGCGGCGGCAAGTCGTTCGCCGAGACCAGCCTCGACGACTGGGACCTCCTGCACGACCTGCTGATCCGCACCCTCCAGCACGTCTCGCTGGCCTTCGAGCCGCTGCTGCGCCGCAGCGACGACGGCCGTTTCGTGATCGTCTCCGCCAAGGCGGCGCAGCAGCCCAGCGCGGGAGGAGCCGCCTACGCGGCGGCCAAGGCGGCGGCCGAGGCCTGGACGCTCTCCCTGGCCGACGCGCTCAAGGGCACCTCCAGCGCGGCGACCATCCTCGTCGTCAAGGCCCTGGTGAACGACGCCATGCGCGAGCGGAACCCCGAAGGCCGGTTCCCCGGCTTCACCGACGTCAACGACCTGGCGGCGGCCATCGGCGGCCTCTACGACCGCCCCGCCGCCGAGATCAACGGCACACGATTGGACCTCACTTCTTGAACCCCCGGCACGACCCCCGGCTCAAGGCCTTCGCCAGCGACAACTACGCCGGGGTGCACCCCGAGATCCTCCAGGCCATCGTCGCCGCCAACGGCGGTCACCAAACCTCCTACGGCGACGACGTCTACACCGAGGCCACGCAGGAGGTCTTCCAGCAGCACTTCGGCGAGCGCGCGCAGGCCTGGCCGGTGTTCAACGGCACCGCCGCCAACGTCGTCTCCCTGCGCGCCATGACCGCGCAGTGGGAGGCGGTCATCTGTGCCGAGAGCGCCCACATCAACACCGACGAGGGCGGCGCGCCCGAGGTGGCAGGCGGCATCAAGCTGCTCACCGTCCCCACGCCCGACGGCAAGCTCACCCCCGAGCTGATCGACCGGCAGGCCTGGGGCTTCGGCGACGTGCACCGGGCCCAGCCGAAGGTGGTCTCGATCTCGAACACCACCGAGCTCGGCACCGTCTACACCGCCGACGAGATCGCCGCGATCTGCGCGCACGCCCACGACCTGGGCCTGCTCGTGCACCTCGACGGCTCCCGGCTGACCAACGCCGCCGCCGCGCTCGACGTCCCCATGCGTGCCCTGACCACCGACGCGGGCGTGGACGTGCTCTCCTTCGGCGGCACGAAGATCGGCCTGATGTACGGCGAGGCCGTCGTCGTGCTCAACCCGGACGCGGCCACCGGCGTCGACTACCTGCGCAAGACGTTCATGCAGCTCTCGTCGAAGATGCGGTTCGTGTCGGTGCAGTTCGAGGCGCTGCTCTCGGGCGACCTGTGGCTGCGCAACGCCCGCCGGGCCAACGAGATGGCGCGGCGGCTGGCCGAGGCGGTCGGGCGCGTGCCCGGGGTGCGGGTGGCCAGGGCGGTCGAGGCCAACGCCGTGTTCGCGGTGCTGCCGGAGGACGTGGCCGCGCGGCTGCGCAAGCGGTACAAGTTCTACGACTGGACGGACGGGGAGGTGCGGTGGATGTGCGCGTTCGACACGACGGAGGAGGACGTGGACGCCTTCGCGGCCGCCCTCGCCGAGGAGATGACCGACACGCGCCGCTGAGGCTCGGCGCCGGCACAGGCGCCAGGCGGGCTCAGCTCGCGGCTCAGTGCAGGCACAGGGCCGGGCGGGCTCAGCTCGCGGCTCAGTGCCCGCGCAGGGCCAGGCGGGCGGCCTGCCAGCCGCCCATCCCGTGCACGCTCGGCCCCGGCGGCGTCGAGGACGAGCAGAGGAACACCCCCGGCAGCGGCGTGCGCCACGGGGCGGGCGACCAGACGGGGCGGCGGACGAACTGCGTCAGGCTGGCCAGCCCGCCCCCGAGGTCCCCGCCCACCAGGTTGGGATTGTCCGCCTCCAGCGCGGCCGGCCCCATCGCGTGCCTGGCCAGCACCCGGTCGCGGAAGCCCGGCGCGTACCGCTCGATCTGCGCCTCGATGGCGTCCGTCATGTCCGCCGCGGAGCCGTTGGGGACGTGGCAGTAGGCGTACAGCGTGTGCCCGCCCCGCGTCGGATCGGCCGCGTACGGCTGGACGAGCAGCACGTACGGCCGGGGAGAGACCCGCCCGGCCATCGTCTCGGCCTCGCTGAGCGCGATCTCCTCCAGGGTCCCGCCCAGGTGCACGGTGCCCGCCGAGGCCACCGCCGGATCCCGCCACGGCACCGGCCCGTCCAGCGCCCAGTCCAGCTTGAACACCCCGGGCCCGTACCGGAAGCGCTCCAGCCGCCGCCGGTACCCGTCCGGCAGGTCGGCCATCGCGAGCAGTTGCCTGGGCGTCACGTCGAGCACGACGATCGGCGCGTCCAGCTCCGCCAGCCGCCGCACCCGGTGCCCGCTCACCGCCTGCCCGCCCAGCGACCTGAGCTCGGCCACCAGCGCGTCGGCCAGCACCTGCGACCCGCCCCGTACCACCGGCCAGCCCACCAGGTGGGCCAGGACCGCCAGCAGCAACCCGTACCCGGCCGAGATGGGGGAGCGCAGGTCCAGCATGGAGTGCGCGGACATGCCCGCGAGCAGTGCCCGCGCCTCCACGGTACGGAACGCCCCGCCGGCGAACGTCGTGGCGGGCAGCGCCGCCGCCAGCCCGAACCTGGCGGCCTGTGCGAACACCCGCGGCCGGGCCGGCCACGGCCCCAGCGGCTTGAGCAGCAGCTCCACCAGGGGGAGCCCGGCCCGCACCGCCGCTCCCACGGTGGCCAGCCACGCGGCGCGGTCGCGCCCCAGCCCCGCGGCGGTACGCCGGACGTCGCGGTGCACCAGCACGGCGGGCCGCCCGTCGAGCGGGTGGGCGGCGGCCACCGGCGGATGGGCGAACTCGACGCCCTTGAGGTCGAGCGCGCGGAACGCGGGGGAGGCCAGCGCCATCGCCATCACGGTCGCGCCCAGGTCGTGCACGCGCCCCGGCAGCGTCAGCTCGCCGGACCGCAGCCCGCCGCCGAACCGCTCGGCGGCCTCCAGCAGCAGCACCTCGCGCCCGGCGCGGGCCAGCATGACCGCGGCCATCAGCCCGTTGGGGCCCGACCCCACGACGACCGCGTTGGCGCCCACCGCTACTGGCTCTTCAGTATCGACGGGTAAGGCTGCGCCCCGCGCTGCCTGAGCAGCTCCGTCATGAGCTTGATCTCCCCGCTCTGCCCGTCGACGATCTTCTGCGCCATGCTGACCACCTCGCTGCGCGTGGACAGCCTCAGCAGCCCTTCGGCCATCTGCACGCCGCCTTCATGGTGGCGGATCATGAGCTGCAGGAACAGCACCTCGGCCTGCGTGCCCTGCGCCTGCTTGAGCTTGCTCAGCTCCTCGGGCGAGGCCATGCCCGGCATGACACCTGGTGTGGCGGCGGGCGTCGCGGCGCCGTGCCCGTGGCCGCTCATCCAGGCCATCGGCCGCTGGTCGGTCGCCTGGCTGAGCTGCCACTGCTGCAGCCAGCCCTGGAACATGCCGCGCTGGTTGGCCTGGGTGTTGATGATGTCGAAGGCCAGGCTCCTGATCTCCCTGGCGGGGCCCTTGTCCCTGATGACGAACGCCATGTCGACGGCCTGGGCGTGGTGCGTGGCCATGTCGCGGGCGAACCCGGCCTCCGGCGAGGCGTCGCCGGGCGTGCCGTCGCGGCCGAACAGCAGGAACGCGGCCGCGGCGAGCACCAGCACGCCGCAGACGATCAGGACGGGTCTTCTCACCGGCTTTTCCATGGCCGCTCCAGCGTACCCACCTGGGGACGAGGCTGTGATCGGACCCTTATGCGGGGCTTATTCTCCGCATACGCCTGGAGGGCATAGGGTGACCCGGAGTTGGTACGCCGATGGAGGAGCGATGACGAAGGAGAAGGCGCAGGCGCGGCGCGAGAACCTGCAGAAGATGCGGGCCGAGCAGAAGCGCAAACAACGCCGCGCCGCACTGCTGATGTGGGGCACAGGTGGGCTCATCATCGTGGTGCTCGTCGGCGTGGTCGGCTTCTACCTGGTCAACCAGGCCAGGCAGACCTCGCTGGACGCCGTGACGAGCGTCAAGTACGAGGCCGGCCAGCACGTCTGGAACACGGTCGCGTACAAGGAGACGCCGCCGGTCGGCGGCGAGCACAACAACTACTGGCAGCAGTGCGCGATCTACGACAAGCCGATCCACGCCGAGCACGCGGTGCACTCGCTGGAGCACGGCGCGGTCTGGATCACCTACCGGCCCGACCTGCCCAAGGCGCAGGTGGACAAGCTGAAGGAGGTCGCGTCCTCCACGGGGCAGCAGGACTACATGCTCATGAGCCCGTTCCCCAACCTGCCGTCCCCGATCGTGGTCTCCTCCTGGGGGCACCAGCTCAAGCTGACCGACCCGGCCGACCCGAAGATCGGTGCGTTCATCAAGCGCTACCAGAACGGGCCTGACACCCCCGAGCCGGGCGCCACCTGTGGCGGCCAGGACGCGATCACCACCACGGCCGACCAGGCGCCGCTGCCGCCCGAGCCCACGGCCCAGCAGCAGGCGCCGATGGAGACGCTCGCCCCGTCGGCCAGCCCGTCCCAGCAGCAGTAGCAGTACCGGAAAGGACGTCAGGGCCCGGCCCCCGCCGGGCCCTGACGCACGTTCAGGCTCCGATCTGGCCGGTGAGCAGGCCCTGGCGGGCGCGGGCGAACTCCTCGAAGGAGATGCGCCCGTCGCCGTCGGCGTCGGCCCTGTCGAAGGCGGCGCCGAGGTCGGTGCCCGGGTGGGTCCACAAGGAGCGGAACTCCTCGGCGCTGATCCGGCCGTCGCCGTCGCGGTCGGCCACGGTGAACGTGGCCCTGGAGATCGGAGCCAGCACCGCCTCGAGCGCGCCGGTGCGCACCAGCATCTCGAAGGAACGGACGTACTCCTCCTTGCTGATCTCCCCGTCGCGGTCGGTGTCCAGGGCGCGCACGTGGGTGTCCCAGGCGTTGAGGAACGCCTCCACCACCGCTTCGCCGTCGGGCGAGTCGGGCCGTACGCCGGTCTGCTGCAGGCGCTGCTGGGCGAGCGCCATGTAGTCGTACCGGGTCAGGAAGCCGTCGCCGTCGGCGTCCAGGTCGTTGAAGTTGCGCTCCGCGCTCTCGCGGTAGCTCGGCTGGGACATCACCACTCCGATCATTACGGTGAGTAGCTGATCGCAACTTAGCGTAACTCCTGGGGTGCGGGATGCCCAGAGGCAACGGGGAATCCGCTCAGCCGAGCACGTCCTGCGGCGCCGTCCACTCCAGCCCGTGCGCCTCGGCCACGGGGCGGCTGATCACGCGGCCCTCGTGCGTGTTCAGGCCGAGCGCCAGCGCGGGGTCCGCGCGCATCGCGCGCTGCCAGCCCAGGTCGGCGATGGCCAGCGCGTACGGGAGCGTCACGTTCGTCAGCGCGAACGTCGAGGTGTGCGGCACCGCGCCCGGCATGTTGGCCACGCAGTAGAAGACCGAGTCGTGCACCCGGTACGTCGGCTCCTCGTGCGTGGTCGGCCGCGAGTCCTCGAAGCAGCCGCCCTGGTCGATCGAGATGTCCACCAGCACCGAGCCCGGCTTCATCCGGCTGACCAGGTCGTTGCCGACCAGCGTCGGAGCCTTGGCGCCCGGCACGAGGACCGCGCCGATGACCAGGTCGGCCTCCAGCACCGCGCGCTCGATCTCCAGCGTGTTGGAGGCGACGGTCTGGCAGTGCCCCTGGTAGATCAGGTCGGCCTGGCGCAGCTTGTCGATGTTCATGTCGAGCAGCACCACCTCGGCCTGCATGCCGAGGGCGATCGCGGCGGCGTTCATGCCGGAGACCCCGGCCCCGATCACCACCACGTGCGCCGCGCGCACCCCGGACACCCCGCCCATGAGCACGCCCCTGCCGCCCGCCGAGCGCATCAGGTGGTAGGCCCCCACCTGCGGCGCCAGCCGCCCCGCCACCTCCGACATGGGCGCCAGCAGCGGCAGCGCGCCGCCGGCCGTCTGGACCGTCTCGTACGCGACCGCGGTGCAGCCCGACTCCAGCAGCGCCCGCGTGCAGGCCCGCGACGCCGCCAGATGCAGGTACGTGAACAGCACCAGCCCCTTGCGCAGCCGGTGGTACTCCTCCGCCTCCGGCTCCTTGACCTTCATGACCAGGTCGGCCGCGCCCCACAGCTCGTCGGCGGCGGGCACCAGGACGGCGCCCGCGGCGGCGAAGTCGGCGTCGGGGATCGCGGAGCCGGCGCCCGCGTCGCGCTCGACCAGGACCTGGTGACCGTGGCGGGCCAGCTCATGCACCCCCGCGGGGGTCAGCGCCACCCGGTATTCGCTGTTCTTGACCTCTCGCGGCACACCGACCTTCATGCCGTCACTCTTCCCGGGGATCCCGTCTTTCCTCCTCCATTCTTCCTCCCGTCTCACAGTTGCATGAGGATTATCCGGCGGATTACCCCGCTGTGCCTTCTCCTCGATAGGCTCACCGGCAGCCCGAACGTCAGGATGGGATCGTCATCGATGGACAAGCCGGAAGAGCCGCCACCCGCGGACCCGGGGGAGCCGACCGCCAGCAGACTCACCACCATCGTGCTGATCGTCTCGCTGGTGCTCGTCGTGCTCATCGCAGGCGTGCTCGGCACGGTCGCCGTCCTGATGACCAAGAGCCCCGACATGCCGCTGTTAGGGGGCGCGCCCCCGCGGTACCTATCGGTGCCCATCCACTTCGCGCCCGTCAGGGAGACCAAGCCCGCGCCCTGCCCCGGTGACCCCGCCGTGCTCGACGAGGCGCAGAGCACCTGCTACCTGCTGGAGGCCGGCGTCACGGTCGGCGCCGTGCAGCGGATCGAGCCACTGCGCGAGGACGACGGCCTGTACTCCGTGCGCATCGCGGTCGCGCCGGCGTTCAAGGACAAGCTGGTGCAGCTCATCGACGAGCTGGCGCCCGCGCAGGAGGCGGTCGCGGTCGTGCTGGCGCCGGCGCAGGCCGACCAGCCCAAGACCGTGCTGGCCGCGCCCATCGTGACGCAGCCGATGGACGGCGACAGCGTGAGCATCGCCGGCTTCACCAAGGAGGACGCCGAGGCGCTGGTGGCCCGCCTGCTGGGCAGCACGCCGGCCCCGGGCACGGGCACCACGCCCGCTCCCACCGGCCCGTCCACCCCTCCGACCGGCCAGCCGGCCACGCCTCCCACCGGCGGCCCGGCAGGCACCCCCGGCGGGCAGCCGACCGGCCCCGCCACGTCGAGCCAGCCGACCGGCGGCACGGGAACCACGGGAACCACGGGCTCCACCGGCACGTCCCGGCCTGGCGGCACGGCGCCCGCCACGGGCGGCCGGGGCGGCGCCGACAAGCGTTACGCGAGCTGCAAGGAGGCCGTGGCGGCCGGCGACGGGCCCTACTACAAGGGCACGCACGAGGAGTACGCCTGGTACACCGACGTCGACAACAACGGCGTGGCCTGCAACAGCGGCGACATCCGCTAGGTGAACAGCTCCTCCAGCCAGTCGATGCCGAAGTAAGCCAGGAAGATCAGCGAGACCACCCAGAGCAGCCAGGGGATCTCGGAGAAGCGCCCCCTGACCGCCTTGATCAGCGTGTAGACGATCACGCCGGCGCCCACGCCGTTCGTGATCGAGTACGTGAACGGCATCAGCGCGATCGTCAGGAACGCCGGCACGGCCAGGTCCAGGTCGTCCCACGGCACGTTCCTGCTCTGCATCATCATCAGCGCCCCCACCAGCACCAGCGCGGGCGCCGCGGCGGCGGCCGGCACCACCGCGGCCAGCGGCGTGAACAGCAGCGTCAGCCCCAGCAGCGCGCCCGTGACCACGCTGGCCAGGCCGGTACGCGCGCCCTCGCCGACACCGGCGGCCGACTCCACGAAGACGGTGTTGGCCGAGGCGCTCGCCGCGCCGCCCACCATGCCGCCGACACCGTCCACGGTCAGGATGCGGCCCAGCCGCGGCACCCGGCCCCGCTCGTCCACCAGCCCGGCCTCGTCGCTGACGCCGATGATCGTCCCCATGGCGTCGAAGAAGCCCGACAGCACCAGCGTGAACAGCACCACGGTGGCCGTCAGCGCCCCCGCCGTGACGAACCCGCCGAACAGGTCGAACTGTCCCACCAGCCCGAAGTCCGGCGCCGAGACCAGCGACTCCGGCATGCGCGGCGCGACCACGCCCCAGGACGCCGGGTCGATGGTGTTGACCGAGTTGACCAGGATGGCCAGCGCCGCCGTCACGGCGATGCTGATGAGGATGGCGGCCGGGACGCGGCGCACGTACAGGAGGATCATCAGGAGCAGGCCGAAGCAGAAGACCGTGACCGGCCAGCCCGTCAGGTGCCCGGTCGCGCCGAGCTGCACGGGCGTGCCCGAGCCCGCCGCGACGAAGCCCGCGTCCACCAGGCCGATCAGCGCGATGAACAGCCCGATCCCCACGCTGATCGCGTGCTTGAGCGCCAGCGGGATCGCGTTCATGATCAGGGTGCGCAGGCCGGTCACGGCCAGCACGATGATGGCCAAGCCCTCCAGCACGACCAGGCCCATGGCCTGCGCCCAGGTCATGTACGGGGCGGCCTGGTAGGCGACGACCGCGTTCAGGCCGAGCCCGGCGGCCAGCCCGAACGGCGCGTTGCCGACGAACGCCATGAGCAGCGTGGTGATCGCCGCGGCCAGCGCGGTGGAGGTGGTCAGCTCGCCGATCGAGAGGCGGGCGCCGGTGACGTCCCTGGCCCCGGCCAGGATGATCGGGTTGAGCAGGATGATGTAGGCCATGGCCATGAACGTGGTGAGCCCGCCACGCACCTCACGACCAACGGTGGTGCCCCGCCCCGTCAGCTCGAAGAATCTGTCGAGCACCGCCATTCCCCCCTTGTGATCAGGGGGAATGCCGGGTTGCCTACCCCGCCGGGGCCGAGATCACGCCTTCTCGTGGCGGCCGTGGCCCACCAGGGTGACGAACTCGTCCAGCTTGATCATGCCGTCGCCGTCGCTGTCGGCCGAGCTGATGAACGCCTCGATCTCGCTCTCCGACGCGCCCTGCCCGCCGAGCGCCTCGTTGGCCTGCCTGATCTCGCCGGCGGTCAGCAGGCCGTCGCCGTCGGTGTCGAAGCGCCTGAACTCCGCCTCTGCCGCCTCACGCGCGGTTGCCATCGGGTGCCCCCTTGTCTAGCCCTTGTCGAACAAGGCGATATCTTCCGGCCTAATCGGAACGCGAGTCAACCGAAGCCCCGTGGCCGCTCTGACGGCCGCGGCGATGGCGGGGGTGGAGGAGAGCGTCGGGGGCTCGCCGGCGCCGCGCAGCCCGTACGGCGCCGCCGGGTCCGGGTTCTCCAGGATCTTCAGCGTCATGGGCGGCATGTCGAGGATGGTGGGGATGAGGTAGTCGGTGAACGACGGGTTCAGCACCCGGCCGTCGCGCACCTGGATCTCCTCCATCAGCGCCAGCCCGAGCCCCTGCGCGGAGCCGCCGTGGATCTGGCCCTCCAGCGCCTGCGGGTTCAGCATCCGCCCGACGTCCTGCACCGCCGCCAGCTCGACCACCTTCACCAGGCCCAGCTCCACGTCCACGTCCACGACCGCCCGGTGCACGCACAGCGCGAGCTGCGTGTGCGAGTCGCCCTGCCCGGTGAGCGGGTCCATCGGGTACGTCGGCCGGTGCCGGTACTCCCGCGTCTCCTCGATCGGCCCGAACCGCTCCAGCGCCTGCTTCGGCGGCAGCCCCTCGAACCGCTTGCGCACCGCCTCACAGGCGGCCTTGACCGCGCCGCCCGTGACGTACGACTGCCGCGAGGCCGACGACGAGCCCGCGGAGCCGACGGAGGTGTCGGCGGTGGCCACGGTGACGTTCGGGATGTCCAGCTCGGTGCGGGCGATCTGGGCCTGCACGGTGACCAGGCCCTGCCCCACCTCGGCGGCGGCCGTGTGCACGGTGACGTGCGGCTCGCCGCCGATCAGCTCGGCCCGCACCCGGGCCGTGGAGTAGTCGTCGAAACCCTCGGAGAAGCAGATGTTCTTGATCCCGACGCCGTAGCCGACGCCGCGGCGCACGGACTCGCCGTGGGTGGTCTGGGAGACGCCGCCGGGCAGCTCCCGCAGGTCCCGCTCCGTCCTCTCCGGAGGCGGGGGCCCGGGAAGCGGGATCGCCTCCAGGTCGCGCAGCATGTCCGCGAGCGGGGCGGGCGAGTCGATCACCTGCCCGGTGATCAGGCGGGAGCCCTGGGAGACGGCGTTGCGCACCCGGATCTCGACCGGGGACAGGCCGCACGCCTCGGCCAGCCGGTCCATCTGCGACTCGTAGGCGTAGCACGCCTGCACCGCGCCGAAGCCGCGCATCGCGCCGCACGGCGGGTTGTTGGTGTAGACGCCGGTGGCGTCCACGCGCACGTTCGGCACCTCGTACGGGCCCACGCCCAGCGACGCCGCGTTGCCGACCACGGCGGGGGAGGAGGAGCAGTACGCGCCGCCGTCGAGCAGGATGTCGGCCTTGACGTAGACGAGCCTGCCGTCGCGGGTGGCGCCGTGCTCGTACCGCATGCGGGCCGGGTGGCGGTGCACGTGGCCGAAGAACGACTCCTCCCGGCCGTACACGATCTTGACGGGGCGGTTCAGCCGCAGGGCCAGCATGCAGGCGTGGATCTGCATCGACAGGTCCTCGCGGGCGCCGAACGCGCCGCCGACGCCCGACAGCGTCAGGCGCACCTTGTCCGCGGGCAGGCCCAGGCAGGGGGCGAGCTGGTCGCGGTCCACGTGCAGCCACTGGGTGGCGATGTACAGGTCCACGCCGCCGTCCTCGGCGGGCACCGCCAGCCCGGACTCCGGGCCGAGGAAGGCCTGGTCCTGCATGCCGACCTCGTACTCGCCCGTCACGACGACCTCGGCCTCGAACGTGTCGCCGCGGCGCACCGGCTGGTGGCGCACGAAGTGCCGGGACCGGCGGGGGTCGGTGATGGCGGGGCGGGGTTCGTACTCGACGGCGATGGCCGCCACCGCCCTGCGGGCCGTCTCCGGATGGTCGGCCGCCACCAGCGCGACCGGCTCGCCCTGGTGGCGCACCTGGTCGATGGCCAGCACCGGCTGGTCCCTGTGCTCCAGGCCGTAGTACTTCTCGCCGGGCACGTCCTCGTGCGTCAGCACCGCCCGCACGCCGGGGATGCGCAGCGCCGGGCCCACGTCGATCGAGCGCAGCCACGCCGACGGATGCGGGCTGCGCAGCGTCGCGCCCCACACCATGCCCTCCAGCCACAGGTCGGAGGCGTAGGCGAACTCGCCGGACACCTTCAGCGCCGCGTCGGGCCGCCGCGCGCTCTCCCCGACACCGAGCCCGGTGCCGACGCCGGGCAGGGTCGCGTCAGACGTCTGCGTCATCCTCCGAGTAGAGCACCGCGCCCGCGCCGGACAAATATGCCCGACGTCAAAATGCGGTCATCGATTGCAACATACGGCTTGTACATTCCTACAGGTGCGCATCTCCGACCTGCTGGCCATCGACGACCTGAGCCTGCGGCTGCTCACCGGCGACCCGGCCCGCGAGTTCGGCACCGTGCACATCACGGACCTGCCCGAGCCCGGCCGTTACCTGAGCGGCGGCGAGCTGGTGCTGACCGGGCTGATGTGGTGGCACGAGCCGGAGGACTCGGCCCGGTTCGTGGCCGCGCTGGCCGAGGCCGGGGTCGCCGCGCTCGGCGCCGGGCAGGCGTGGCTGGGCCACGTGCCGGACGACCTGGTGGCCGCCTGCGCCGCCGCCGGGCTGCCGCTGGTGGAGGTGCCGGTCGAGGTCTCGTTCCGCACGCTGGCCGAGACGGTCGTGCCCCGGCTGGCCGGTGACGTGCGCGACGCGCTCGGCAGCCACCGCCGGCTCGTCGCGGCCATCGCCGAGGGCGCCGACCTGCGCGAGCTGTTCGAGCTGACCGCCGCGGAGCTGGGCGTCACCGGAGCGGTGGTGTCCGCGTCGGGCGAGGTGATCGTCGGCACGGCGGACGACCCGGTACGCCTGGCCAAGGCGTACCTGACGGCGCCGCGCCTGCCGGTCAGGGTCGGCGGGCACACGATCTTCGCGGTCGGGCGCGGCCACCGCGCCGCCGGGTGGGCGCTGGCCTGCGACGGCGACCTGATGGACCGGGCCGATCTCGGCTACGAGCTGGCCTCGTGCGTGGGCCTCGAACGCAGCCGGATGGAGGAGGGCCGCCGGGTCGAGCGCCGGCTGACCGAGCAGCTCATCGTGGCCGCGCTGGGCGAGGCCGGGGTGGCGGAGCTCGACGCCAGGCTGCGGACGTGCGGGGTGGGCGGGGCGGAGCCGTACGCGATCGTGAACGTCACCGCGCCCGGACCTGGCGCCACCCGCGGGCCCGACCCCGCCACGCTCGGCGGCCAGGCCGTGGAGGAGCTGCTCGGCCGCGAGGTCGTGGCGGCGGCCGGCGCGGACGGCGCGGTCGCCGTGGTGCCGCTGCGCGAGCGCACCACCGCGGAGCTGGCCGACCGGCTGCGCGCAGGAGCCGGCGTGCTGGCCGCGCTGCCCGGCACCCGCCTGTGCGTGGGGCTCAGCGGCGCGCTGACGGGCGCCGCCGCCGTCAAGGGCGGCGTGGAGGAGGCCGGGCACGCCCGGCGGCTGGCCGAGGCCCGGGGCGGCGGGGTGGTGACCAGCGACGAGATCTACACGCACGCGCTGCTGCTGGCCACGGTGCCGGGCGACGTGCGCCGCTCGTTCGCCGACCGGCTGCTGTCGCCGCTGCTCGACTACGACCGCAGGCACCAGTCGGAGCTGGTGCGCACGCTCGGGATCTTCCTCGACTGCGCCGGCTCGTGGCACGCCTGCGCCGAGCGGCTCCACCTGCACGTCAACACCGTGCGCTACCGCGTGCGCAGGATCGAGGAGCTGACCGGCAGGGACCTGTCCACGATGGCCGACCGGGTCGACTTCTTCCTGGCGCTCAGGGACACGGCGCCGCCGCGCTGACCGGGAGGCCGCCGCTCACGCGTGCACCGACGACTGCGCCCGCGCGGCCTCGTCACGCTCCTTGATCGCCCGTTCGAGCCAGTAGTCGCTGCCCGTCTGCTCGGCGAGCACGACCGCTTCCGCGCTGTGCCGGATGGCCGCGGCGGTCCCGCCGAGGAGGCGGTGGGCCCGCGCCAGGTAGACGAGGCAGCCCATCTCCGTCGTCCTGGCGGTGGTACGCGACGGCTCCAGGGCCTCGGTGAGCACGGTGCGAGCCGCCTCCAGCTCGCCGAGCTCGATCAGCACTCTTCCGCGCGACACCGCGAACTCCACCTGGCCGTGCTGGTCGCCCGCGAGAGCGGCCATCGCGGCCCCCTCCTCCAGCAGGACCGCCGCGTCCTCGAACCGCCCGAGATGGATGTGGGCCCGCGCCGCCACCAGCAGGGCGTAGCGTTCCCCCACCGCCGACCCCGCCTCGCGGGCGATCGCCCGCTGGGCCAGCGCGTGCTCCAGGGCGTCGGTGTACCGTTCCCACTTCAGCAACGTGTTGGCCAGGTTGCCGTGCGCCCGCTGCTCGTTGAAGAGATCGCCCAGCTGCCGGGCCAGGCGCAGGTGCCGATCGTTGTGCTCGAGGCAGACCGGGTCGCCCTTGAAGTACAGCCCCGTCGCGAGATGGGCGTGCGCCTCCATCCTGATGACCGGGTCATCGAGGCGTTCGCCCGTAGCGAGCAGGCGTTCGCCCAGCGAGATGAGCCCGCGCACCCGGTATGCCCGCTGCTGGTACCACCACAGGGCGAAACCGATCGCCGCGCCCGCCCGCGCGACGTCGTCGTCCGGATCGGCCATCGCCTGGAAGGCGGCGGCGAGCAGGGTGGCCTCCTCCGTCCTGAGCCAGGCGCGCGCCTCGTCGGCGCCGCCGAAGGCGCGGCCCCGGGCGTCGATCCTCGGGTGCAGGCAGTGGACGCGGTGCGGGTCGCTGGTCCTGGCCGCGGCGCGCGCGGACTCGGCGTAGTAGCCGATCGCGCGCCTGAGCGGCGCGAGCCGCTCGCCGGCGGGCAGCAGGTCAGCCGCGAAGAGCCGGACGAGATCGTGGGGGTAGTAGCGTCCCGGCTCGCCCGCATCGAGCAGATGGGCGTCACACAGCCGCTCCAGCGCCCGCTCGACGTCGGCCTGCGGCGAGCCGGACAGCGCGGTGGCCGCCTCCACGGTGATGTCGGGCACGTGCAGCAGGCCGAGCAGGGCCAGCAGGCGCGCCGCCGCGGCGTCGACCTCGCGGCCGCTGCCGTTGAGCGCGCTCCAGCTCGCCGCCAGGCTCGACCGTACGGCCAGCTCCCCGGCCTCCAGCTCCGCCAGCCGCCGCCGCTCGTCGCCGAGCCGCGCCGTCAGCGCCCCGACGCTCCAGTCGGGCCGATCGAGCAACCGCGCGCCGGCGATGCGGAGCGCGAGGGGGAACCCGTCGCAGAGACGGACCAGCCGGGTGGTCTGGTCGAGGTCGGCGCGGACGCGGTCGGCTCCGAGGAGCCTGGACAGCATGGCGGTGGCCTCCGCCTCGGACAGCGGGCCCAGGCGGAGCTGGACGCAGTCGTCGCCGACCGCCAGGGACTCCCGGCTCGTCACCAGGACCGAGGTGCCGAGCGGCGCCGAGACGAACGGTCTGACCTGGGCGAGATCGGCGGCGTTGTCCAGGAGCACGAGCAGCCGCCGGCCCTGGAGCCTGCTCCGCCACAGGGCCGCGGCCTCGTCCTCGTCGGCGGGGACGGCGTCGTCCTGCGTGCCGATGCCGCGCAGCAGCCGGCTGAAGATCTCGTGCGAGGACAGCCGGGAGACGTTCGGCGTGCCCCCGCGCAGATTGACGTAGAGCTGCCCGTCGGTGAACCGGTCCCGCGCCGCGTGGGCGACGCGGACGGCCAGCGTCGACTTGCCGACACCCGGCGCCCCGCAGATCACCACGAACGGGTGCGGCGGATCGTCACCCCCCGGATCCAGCAGGGACTGCAGCCGCACCGCCTCCCGCGCGCGGCCGACGAACACCATCAGGTCGCGGGGAAGCTGGCGAGGGACGACGGGATCAGGGGCCACCCGCTCGCCGGAGCCGGCCAGGACGAGGTGGTGCGCGCGGCGCAGGCCCTCGCCGGGATCGACGCCGAGCTCCTCGGACAGGGCGCGGCGGGCCTCCTCGAAGACCGTCAGCGCCTCGGCCTGCCGCCCGCACCCGTGCAGGGCCAGCATGAGCAGCTCGCGAGGGCGCTCGCGAAGGGGATGGCGGTGGGTCAGGTCGTGGAGCGCGGTGAGCCCATCCTCCGGGCGGCCGAGCCGTATCAGGGCGTCGGCCCTGGCCTCCACGGCCGTCAGGTGGAGCTCCTCGAGCCGGGCCCGCTCACCTTCCGCGAACGGGCCCGGCACGCCGCTCAGCGCCGGGCCACGCCACAACGCGAGCGCCTGTTCGATGACGTGCAACGCGCCGGCGACGTCACCGGCCTTGTTCGCCTGCGCCGCCGAGTCCAGATGCGCGGCGAAGGCGTGCGCGTCGACCTGGAGCGGATCCAGCCGTAACAGGTAACCGCCCGCGGCGCGGGCCACCATGCCCGGAGGCTGGCGCCGGCCGCGGTTCGGCTCGAAGGCCCGCCTCAGGCCCGCGATGTAGGTGTAGACGCTCTGCGTGGCACTGGGGGGAGGGGCGTCGCCCCACAAGCCCTCGATCAGCTGGCCCAGCGTGACCACGCGGCCCGCACGCATCGCCAGCATCGCCGCGATCGCCTGCTGCAGCGGCGGCCCCAGGTCGACGTCACCGCCGCCGAGCACACCGGCAACCGGGCCGAGCAGACCGATGGTCGTTCCGGCCGCCGGACGCCCGTGATCGCGAGTGGGATACACGTAGGGAGCTTAGTCGCGATGGCCGTGGCGTAAAGGGGACTGAATCGTATGTAGAGGAAATATAGGTCTGACCGCTACGTTGTGAGCACCCGTGGCCGATGTGCGGTCGGTCACGAGGGCTCCGGCTGATCAGCGGCTCAGGGGAAGTCGCATGGAAGGCAGGTGACGGGGCCCGAGAGACCCCGGCCTGCCGGACCACTGTACTGGGGCACGGAGTGCGGCTCGTGCCCAGCGTGCTACTTCACCTCGCTCGTTCGCTCACCTACCACTCGCGGCTCAGCAGCAGCTCGGCTCTGCCAGCGAGGAAGTAAGGGAAGACGAGTCGGCACTTGCGGCCGTAACATTGGCTCCAATGGTGGTTACCGCGGTGATCGCGGCCACCAGGACGGACAGGGCAATGCGCATGCGCATGGGGTTCTCCCTCGCCTATGTGGGTTGCTCGGACTTCATCTTCTCAGGGAGCGGCTGCTGTGACCACATCTGACCTAGTCGGACTCCGCATCAAGACGGTTCGGCGGCAACGCGGTCTGTCACAGGCGCAGCTGGCGCATCCCGAGCTGTCGGACAGCTATGTCTCGTTGATCGAGAGCGGTAAGCGTACCCCCACCCCCGCGGTCTTGGAGCTGCTGGCCAACAAGCTGGACTGTTCGCTGTCCTATCTGATCAACGGTGTCACGGCCGAGCAGATGGAGGACATCGAGCTCGCCCTCGGCTACGCGCGGCTGGCACTCGAGAACGGCGAGGTCGCCGAGGCCCGCACGCGCTTCGCCGAGCTGCTTGGGAACAGTAACCTTGCAGGGTTGACAGCCCTTCGTCAAGAAGCGGAATTCGGCCTCGCGCTCGCCCTGGAGGCCGGAGGCGATCTCGACCAGGCGATCGCCATCATGCTCAGGCTCCGCGAGGAGGAGCTTCCCGCCGAGCGCAACATCGAGGTGGCCGTCGCGCTCTGCCGCGCCTACCGCGAGAGCGAGCAGCTCGGCGAGGCCGTCGAGGTGGGCGAGCAGCTCCTGAGCGGCATCGCCCGCCAGCCCTGGACCGACCTGCTGGTCGAGCTGGGCGCCACGCTGCTGGCGGCCTACTACGAACGCGGCGACATGCTGCGCGCCAGGCAGTTCGCGGCCGAGCTGCTCAACGCGGCCGACGCGCTGGGCACGCCGCGCTCCATCGTGGCGGCCAACTGGAACGCCTCCATCACCGCCCGCGTCACCGGCCACAACGACGAGGCGGTGGCCTTCGCCGAGCGGGCCCTGGCCGTCCAGATGGAGCACGGCCAGCCGCGCAACACCGCCAGGATGCGGTACGCGTACACCAGGACGCGGCTGCGGACCGGCTCGGTGGACGCCGCCACCGCGCGCGAGATGCTGCTCGCCTCGATCAAGGAGTACGAGCAGACCTCCACAAGCACGATCGACCAGGCCATGGTCTACAACGAGCTGGCCTGCGCCGAATACATGATGCAGGACCTCGACCAGGCCGCCGAGCACGCCGCGACCGCCAGAGACCTGCTCCCCAGGTACGGCCACGTGCTCGGCGCCGACGCGAACCTGCTGCTCGGCAGGATCTACGGCGCGGCCGGCCGGATCGAGGAGGGGCGCGCGCACACCGCCGGCGTCAAGCAGTGGCTCGACCCGCTGCCCAACTCCCGCCGCTCGGCCTCCACCTGGTACGCCACGGCCGAGACCATGGAGCAGCTCGGCGACGCCGACGGAGCGGTCGAGGCCTACCAGCGCGCGCTGGCCTGCGCGGGATTGTAGAGCCCGGATCGCGGAGCGACGTCCGGACCGGGCGGTGGCGTCGGTAGCCTTGGGGGTGCCATGAAGAGATCCCCGCTCGCGGCCCTCACCGCGATTCTCGCCTCCGCCCTGCTCGCGTCCGGGCTCGTGTTCGGCGCCGCCGCGCCCGCGCTGGCGCACGACACGCTCAAGAGCAGCTCTCCGGCCAAGAACGCCGAGGTCGAGTCCCTCGACGAGGTCAAGCTCGAGTTCAGCGCCAAGGTGCGCATGCCGTTCGTCATCGTGCGGGGCGACGGAGACGCCCAGCACCAGAGCGGCAAGCCCGAGGTGGACGGCGCCGTGGTGACGCAGGCGGTCAAGGGGCCGCTGCCCGACGGGAAGTACACGATCGCCTACCGCGTCGTGTCCTCCGACGGGCACCCCATCGAGGGAGAGATCCCGTTCCGGGTGAAGGGCGCCGAGACGCCGTCGCCCAGCCCGTCCGCGTCCCCGTCCGCGTCGTCGTCCGCGTCGTCGTCGGAGGATCCGGCCGCCGGAGCCCCCGCCACGAGCGCCCCCGCCACGAGCGCCCCGGCTCCCGCGCCCACCGAGGTCGCCGCCACCGAGCAGGCGGCTGCCGAGCAGGGCGCGACCTTCCCCGTCTGGCTGATCATCGTCATCGGCGCGCTCGTCGGCATCGGCATCGGGTTCCTGCTGAGCGCGCGGAAGAAGAAGCCATGACCCGGGCGGCGCGCCTCGCGCTCGTGACCGCGGCGGCCGCGATCGCCGCCCTGGTCATCGGCATGATCGCCGGAGGCAGGGCGTTCCCCAGGATCATCCCGGGGCTGCCCGACGCCGGCGCCGTCGTGCGGTGGGGGCTGCCGCTGTCCAAGCTGCTCATGGACGCCGCCGGCGTGATCACCGTGGGCCTGCTGCTGATGGCCGCCGCGCTGCTGCCCAACGACAAGGGCGTGCTCGGCAAGAGCGCCGTCGAATACGTCAAGGCCAGCTCGTGGGCCGCCCTCGTGTGGGCCGGGGCCGCGTTCCTGTCCATCGTGTTCGGCGTCGCCGACTCCATGGGCAGAAGCGTGCCGCAGATCCTCGACCGGGCCTTCCTGACCAGCTACGCCACCCAGACCACGCAGGGCGTCGCGCTGACGCTCGTGGTGCTGTTCGGAGTGGCCATCGCGCTGTTCTCGCGCGGCGCCATCACCGCCGGGGCGGCGGCGGGGCTGTTGGTGTTCGCGATGGTGACGCTGCTGCCCGCGCCGCTGACCGGGCACACCTCCTCCTCGCCCAACCACGACCTGGCCACGTCGTCGGTGTCGCTGCACCTGCTCTCGCTCGCGCTGTGGACGGGCGGGCTCGGCGTGCTGGCCCTGCACGCGCTGCGCAAGCAGCCGCAGCTCGACGTGGCCGCGGCGCGGTTCTCCCGGATGGCGCTGTGGTGCTACGCCGGGGTGGGCCTGTCCGGGATCTTCGCGCTGGTCGCCCGCCTGGGCGCCGTCTCCGACCTGTGGACCTCCGAGTACGGCCTCCTCGCCGTGGCCAAGGTCGTGGCGTTCGTGCTGCTCGGCTACGTCGGTTACTGGCACCGCCAGCGCACGCTGGCCGACCTGGAGGCCCGCAAGCCCCGCGCGTTCACCCGGCTGGCCGGCGGCGAGATGGTGCTCATGTTCGCCACCATCGGCATCGCCGTGGCGCTGTCGCGCACGCCGCCGCCCGAGTACAGCATCCCCGCCGACCGGGCGTTCGAGCTGCTCGGCTTCCCCCTCCCGCCCCCGCTCACCCTCGGCAACATCTTCTCGCTGTGGTGGCTCGACCTGTTCTTCGCCGTGGTGGCGGCCGTGCTGGCCGGGCTCTACGGGGCCGGCCTGCTGCGCCTGCGCCGGCGCGGTGACCGGTGGTCGTGGGGCCGCACCGCCTCCTGGTACATCGGCGTCGCGCTGCTCGTCTTCTGCACGCAGAGCGGCCTGGCCCGGTACGCCCAGGTCATGTTCGACATCCACATGATCGAGCACATGACGCTGTCCATGGTCGTGCCGATCTTCCTCGTCCTCGGCGGGCCCGTCACGCTGGCCCTGCGCGCGCTCAAGCCCGCCGCCAGGAGGGGCGACAGGGGGCCGCGGGAGTGGATCACCACGATCCTGCACAGCCGCTTCACCAAGGTCGTCACGCATCCCGTGGTCGCCACCGCCATCTTCGTGGCCTCGACGTACGCGCTGTACTTCACGCCGCTGTTCGAGTCGGCGATGAACGAGCACCTCGGCCACATCTGGATGACCCTGCACTTCCTGATCAGCGGGTGCCTGTTCTTCTGGGTGATCATCGGCGTCGACCCCGGGCCCAACCGGCTCCCGTACGTCGGGCGGCTGCTGATGCTCTTCGTCACCATGCCGTTCCACGCCTTCTTCGGGATCGCGCTGATGATGATGGGCTCCGTGATCGCCTCGGGCTGGTACGAGCAGCTCGGGCGCACGTGGGGCGACACGCTGCTGCAGACGCAGCGCGACGGCGGCGCCATCGCGTGGGGCTTCGGCGAGATCCCCACGCTCATCGTCCTGCTGGCCATCGCCGTGCAGTGGTACAAGGACGACAACAGGCAGGCGCGGCGCGCCGACCGCAGGGCGGGACGCACCGGCGGCGGCGATCCCGAGCTCGACTCCTACAACGCTTACCTCGCCCGTCTCAACCGTGCCGACAAGGGCGAGTAGCCGTTCGGACATGGCCTTCTACCTTCCGACTACACGTCTCAGGACCGGCAGGTAGCCTTTCTTACAGGGGAGACGGGCATAACCTCATCAGCTAGCGTGCGCACGCCTTGAGGGGGGATACGCACCGCAGCTTGGGAGCGCCGGAGTGGGGACCGGCGCTGCGCCCGGGGTGCCGAGGAAGGCGAGAACCAATTGTCGGAAGAGACACGGATGCGCGGGGGGCAGAGCCTGGCCGAGGCGCTCGAGAGCTACCTGGCCGAATGGTCGGAGCGCACCGGAATCGCGGTCGAGACGTGGGCGCTGCCCGCCACCGACGTGCCCTCCCGCGTGTCGAGCGGCGTCATGACCACCATGCGTGAAGCCCTGTCCAACGTCGAGCAGCACAGCAGGGCCCGGACCGTGTCCATCGCCGTGACGGTCGGCAAGAGCGGGCTGCGGATGACCGTCAGCGACAACGGCCAGGGCTTTCCCGCGACGGGGGCCGGGCGGGGAATCGCCAGGATGCGGGCGGCCTTCGCCGAGCTGGGCGGGACCCTGTCGGTGAACAGCGTGCACGGTGAGGGCACCACGGTGACGGGGGTGGTGCCCAGGCGGCACTGACGGGCGGCCTTGCCGTGACGGGGCGCGCGGGGGCCGGTGACGGGGCGCCCCCCCCAGGGGTGACGGGCGCCCCCAGGGGTCAGGGCAGCGTGAGGATCTCGCTGCCCGTGTCGGTGACGACGATCGTGTGCTCGAACTGGGCCGTGCGCTTGCGGTCCTTCGTCACGGCCGTCCACTTGTCGGGCCAGATCTCGTACTCGATCGTGCCCAGCGTCAGCATCGGCTCGATCGTGAACGTCATCCCCGGCACCAGCTCCACCCGCAGCGACGGATCGTCGTAGTGCGGCACCATCAGCCCGGAGTGGAAGCTCGTGCCGATCCCGTGGCCGGTGAAGTCGCGCACCACGCCGTAGCCGAAGCGCTTGGCGTACGCCTCGATGACGCGGCCCACCACGTTGAGCTGCCGGCCGGGCGCGACCGCCTTGATGGCGCGCATCGTCGCCTCGCGGGTGCGCTCCACCAGCAGCCGCGACTCCTCGTCGACGTCTCCCACCAGGAACGTGGCGTCCGTGTCGCCGTGCACGCCGCCGATGTAGGCGGTGATGTCGACGTTGACGATGTCGCCGTCGCGCAGCACGGTGTCGTCGGGGATGCCGTGGCAGATGACCTCGTTGATCGAGGTGCACAACGACTTGGGGTAACCCTTGTAGCCGAGCGTGCTGGGGTAGGCGTTGTGGTCGAGGAGGAACTCGTGGCCGATCCTGTCGAGCTCGTCGGTGGTGACGCCCGGCCGGACGTGCTTGCCGACCTCCTCCAGGGCCTGGCCGGCGATCCTGCCGGCCACCCGCATCCGCTCGATGATCTCGGGGGTCTTCACGTCGGACTCGCCGGTCCTGGGGCGCTTCTTGCCGACGTACTCCGGCCGCTCGATGTGGGCGGGAACCTTTCGCATGGGCGAAACTCGCCCTGGCTGGAGCAGTGTCGTCATGAAACACGAGTCTACGGGGCAGAATTGACCTCGTGAGCGAAGGCCAGTGGTGGTTCTGTCTCAAGCACATGCGGGTCGAGCCCGACCAGGGCTGCCCCAACAAGGACCGGATGGGTCCGTACGCGTCCGAGCAGGAGGCGGCCGGGGCGCTGCAGCGCGCCGCCGACCGCAACAAGTCGTGGGACGAGGCGGACCAGGACGACGACTGATCAGCGTGCCCCAGTAGGCTGATCCGCGTGGAGATCGATCCTCGGCGGCTGCGCATCCTGTACGAGGTCGCCCGCCGCGGCGGCGTCCTGCGTGCCGCCGAGGCGCTGCACCTGACCTCCTCCGCCGTCTCGCAGCAGCTCGCCCAGCTCGAACGCGAGGTGGGGCTCCCCCTCATCGACCGCTCCCAGCGCAGCGTCTCGCTCACCCCGGCGGGGCGGGTGCTGGCCGGGTACGCCGAGCGGGTCGAGGAGGAGCTGGCCGAGGCGAAGCGGGAGCTGACCCGGTTCACCGAGCGGCTGGCGGGGCCGGTGCGCATCGCGGCCTTCGCCACCGTGATCAAGCACATCCTGGTGCCCGCCATCCGGGAGCTGGCCGTACGCCATCCCAGGATCACGCCGGTCATCCACGAGATCTTCGGGCAGCCGGCGCTGCAGGAGTTACGGCTGGGGTCGGTGGACGTGCTCATCACCGAGCAGGACATGGGCCTGCCCGCCCTGTCGCAGCCGTCGCTGAGCACGCGGCTGCTGCACGTGGACGAGTACCGCATCGTGGTGCCGCCGGACTGGCCCGAGCCGCCGACCACGGTGGCCGACCTCATGCGGTGCCCGTGGGTGGCCAGCGTGCCGCCCCACGCGTGCGGGCAGGCGCTGGAGCGGCTGGCGGGGCTGCACGGGTTCGAGCCGCGCAAGGTGCACCTGGTCGACGAGTTCGAGCCGGCGCTGGCGCTGGTGGCGGCCGGGCACGGGGTGGCGATCGTGCCGACGCTGGCGCTGCTGGACGTGCCGGAGGGCGAGGTGCTGGTGAGCGACATCCACGACGTGGGGGCGCGCAGGGTGGACGTCGTCACGCGGGCAGGCCGCACGCGCTCGGGGGAGCCCGATCCGGTGCACGCCGTGGTGATCGGGGTGATCGAGGAGGCCACCGCGGCGCTGGAGGCGTCCCTGCGCGGGCGGCTCGGGGAAGCCGACCCGGTCGCCGGCGCCTGAGCCGCGGGCTCCCGTCAGTCGGTGACCTGGGGGCCGCTGACCTTCTCCAGGAGGCGGGCCAGGCGCTCGCGCAGGCTCGGACGTTGCTCCAGCTCGCCCGCCGCCGCGCTCACCAGGTGCTGCGCCCCGTCGAACGTCACCAGCCCGTCACGCGGCACCGCGATCGCGTCGTGCGCGAGCCCGGCCAGCTCCCGGTCGCCGCCCTCGATGGCCAGGATGGTCGCCCCCGTACGCCGGGCGTCGTCCACCCGTTCCAGCAGCGGGACCGGCGCCTGCTGCTCCGACAGCACGAACAGCGTCTCCCCGCGGGCCGCCCGCTCCAGCCGGTCGAGGCCGACGCTCAGGTGGGCGGGCGCGCCGGGCGGCGGCTCCCAGCGCACCAGGGTGGGCGTGAGCTGGGACAGGCCGGACAGGCGGGCCTCGTCGGCGAGGTGCGCGGTCAGGTGCCAGGGCTCCTCGTCGGGCGTGCCCACCAGCAGCAGGCCGCCCGGGGAGCGTGTGGCCCGCAGGGCCAGACCCAGCTCGCGGGCGCGTTCGAGCCAGCCGGTCTCGGCGAGGATCTCGCGCAGGAAGGCCACCGATCCTGAGTCCATGTCCCCATGGTGCCCCACCGGGGTGAGGGGGGAGGCTGGTTCGGGAGTGATGTGTTGACACGAGGTGTGTTCGCCCGTCATTTCGGGCCTTGACATGGAGTTACCCTCGGGTAACGATCGGCTCGCGGCGCCGCCGTCCCAAAGTGGTGATCCTCACGGAGAGGGGCGGCACATGACCTTACGTGTGCGCGTCAGCATGTCCATGATCCTGTTATCGATCATGTCGCTTCTCACCGCGGCGCCCGCCCGCGCCGCGGCACCAGGAGACGTCGTCTCCGCCCAGCCCACCACGGTCTACCTCCTGCCGGGCCAGCTCCTGGAGGTCCCGGTCAACGCCTGGCACCTGCGCTACAACTCCACGTCCGCCACCGGCGCCGTCAACACCGTCTCCGGCACCCTGCTCGTGCCCAGGGCCGGGTACCCGCTCGGCACGCGCCCGATCATCGGCTACGCCTTCGGCACCCACGGGCTCGGCGACCAGTGCGCGCCCTCCGTCAGCATGAGCCAGGGCAGGGAGGCCGAGCTCGCGCTGGTCAGCCTGTTCCTGCTCAAGGGGTACGCGGTCGCGATGACCGACTACGAGGGGCTCGGCACGCCGGGGCCGCACACGTACATGGCGGGGATCTCGCAGGGGCACGCCGTGCTCGACGCGATCAGGGCCGCCACCCGCGTGTCCGGCGCCGGGCTGTCGGCCGGCGCGCCCGTCGGCATCATGGGCTACTCCCAGGGCGGTGCCTCCGCCGCGTGGGCCGCCCAGCTCCAGCCCTCGTACGCGCCCGAGCTGCGGCTGCGCGGCGTGGCGGCCGGTGGGGTGCCCGCCGACCTGCACGCCGTCGCCCAGCACCTGGACGGCAGCTCCGACTTCGGCCTGGCGGCGGCCGCCGGGGTCGGGCTCGACGCCGCCTACCCGGAGCTCGACCTCGAGGCCGACCTCAACGACCGCGGCCGCGCGCTGCTCGCCGACGCCGCCGACGACTGCGTGGGCGACCTGAGCAAGCTGGCCGGGCTCCGCTTCGCCGACCTGAGCCCGATCGACCTGCTCAACCAGCCCAAGTGGCTGACCCGCCTGGCGGAGAACCGGCTCGGCGCGATCCCGCCGCGGGTGCCGATGTTCCTGTACCACGGGCGCGGCGACCAGATCATCCCGCTGGCGATCGGGTCCACGCTGCGCACCGAGTACTGCAGGGCCGGAGTGCGGGTGCGGTGGATGTCGCTGCCCGCGCCCGACCACGTCACGGGCGCCATCGAGGGCGGTCCGCTGGCCATCGAATGGCTGGCCCTGCGGATCCTGGGACTGCCCGCCTCCAGCAACTGCTGAGACACGCGACAGACCCACCCGGTCCTCGTGCCGGGTGGGCCTGGCATGATCTGGTTATGACAGACGTGAACGGACTTTCCATCGCCATCCTCGGCGGCACCGGTGACCAGGGGAAGGGGCTGGCGCGACGGTTCGCGCTGGCGGGGCATCCGGTGCTGATCGGCTCGCGCAGCGCCCAGCGGGCCCAGGAGGCTGCCGAGTCCATCGGGGCGGGCGCGACCGGTGACGAGAACGCGGTCGTGGCCGCGCGGGCCGACATCGTGATCGTGGCGGTGCCGTACGAGGGGCACAAGGCCTTGCTGGAGTCCCTGAGGGGCGAGCTGGCGGGCAAGATCGTGGTCGACTGCGTGAACCCGCTCGGGTTCGACAAGCAGGGCGCGTACGCGTTGCAGGTCGAGGAGGGCAGCGCCGCGCAGCAGGCGGCGGCCGTGCTGCCCGACAGCCGGGTGGTGGCCGCCTTCCACCACGTGTCGGCCGTGGTGCTGATGGATCCGGCCGTGGACAAGGTGGACCTCGACGTGCTGGTGCTGGGTGACGACCGCGAGGCCACCGACACCGTGCAGGCGCTGGCCGAGGTGATCCCGGGTGTGCGCGGCGTGTACGGGGGGCGGCTGCGCAACGCTCACCAGATCGAGGCGCTCACCGCCAACATCATCTCGGTCAACCGCCGCTACAAGGCTCACGCCGGGCTGCGCATCACCGACATCTGACGGCCGCACCTCCCGCCGCCCGGCACGCGGGCGGTCGGCATGTGGGCGCCTGGCACGCGTCCGGGCCGGCATGTGGGCGTCCGGTACGCGTCCGGGCCGGCACGTGGGCGTCCGGCACGTGAATGCCAGGTGTCCGGGTGCCGGAGGTGTGGTCGGTGGGCAGCCGGGTGTCACAGCCAGCCGGCGTCCTCGGCGATCCGGATGGCGTCGATCTTGTTACGCGCGCCCGTCTTCGTGATCGCCCCGGTCAGGTAGTTGCGTACGGTGCCGGGGGAGAGGTGGAGGCGGGCGGCGATCTCCTCGGCCGAGGCGCCCCTGGCGGCCTCCTTGAGCACGGTGGACTCCCGGGGCGTCAGAGGGCTCTCGCCGTACTCCATGGCCGACGACACCAGCTCCGCGTCCAGCACGCGCAGCCCGGCCGCGGTGCGCCTGATCGAGTCCGCCAGCCGGTCGCCCGGGGCGTCCTTGACCAGGAACGCCTCGATGCCGGCGGCCAGCGCCCTGCGCACGTGACCGGGCTGGCCCATCGCCGTGAGCACCAGGACGCGGCAGGACGGCAGGCGCTCGAGGAGCGTGGCGGCGGCGGTGATGCCGTCCACGACCGGGAGGTCGATGTCCAGGACCGCGACGTCGGGCCGGACGCGCAGTGCCTCGGGGACGATCTCGTCGCCGCGGGTGACCTCCGCGACGACCTCGATGTCGGGCTCCAGGCGGAGCAGGGCGGTGAGGGCAGCGCGGATCATGTGCATGTCCTCGGCGAGCAGCACCTTGATCATGGGGTGGCTCCCGCCGTGTGCCTGTCACGGCCCTCCGCAGCGTGGGTCGGCGGCAAACCGCGGCCCGGGGTAACGGCGCGGGTCGGCGTAACGGCGCGGGTCGGTGGAACGGCGTAGGTTCGCGGGACGACGCGGGTCAGGGTCACGTCGCGACCTCGACGGCCAGGAGGAAGCCGCCCTCGCCCGTCAGGGTGCTGGTACAGGACCCGCCCGCCTGTGCCGCCCGCTCGGCCAGCCCCGTCAGGCCGCCGCCCGCCTGCGCCGCCCGCTCCACCTGCGCCGCCCGCTCCACCTGCGCCGTCCGCTCCACCTGCGCCGTCCGCTCCGCCTGCGCCGTCAGGCCGCCGCCCGCCTGCGCCATCCGCTCGGCCGGCCCCGTGGGACCGTCACCCGCGGCGCCGGGGACAGGGGCGGGGGAGGGTGGCGCGCCGTCGTTGGCCACCTCCAGCCGCACCGCGCCGCCGTGCAATGACGTGGTGATGGTGCAGGTCGTGGCCCTGCTGTGGCGCAGGACGTTGGTGACGCCCTCGCGTACGGCCCAGGCCAGCGCCTCCTCCGAGCGCCTCGGCAGCCGCACGTCCACCAGGTTCGCCTGCACGCCCACCCCCGACGACTCCAGCAGCGCCACCGCCCGGTCCACCTCGCCCGCCAGCGACAGCTCCCGGTACCCCCTGGCGACGTGCCGCACGTCCTGGGCGGCTTCCCTGGCCACCTGCACCAGCTCGCCCACCTCCGTACGCGCCGCGCCGGGGTCGCGCTCGATGAGCCGGCCGGCCAGATCGCCCTTGAGCGCGATCGCGGTGAGGCTGCGGCCCAGGCCGTCGTGCAGGTCGCGGGAGATGCGCAGCCGTTCCTTGAGCACCGCGGCCTCCGCCAGCTCGGCCCTGGCCTGCTCCAGCTCCACCGTCACCCGGACGAACCGCACCAGCGCGTAGATCATGGCGCCCGTCGTCGCGATCGTGGCCACGTAGAAGAACGTGACGTGGGCCGCCCCCAGGCCCCACCACATCCGGGTGCCCTCGCTCAGCATCATCAGCCCGACCAGCGCGCCGCCCCGGCCCAGCGGCAGGAGCACCAGCACCGACCCGGCGAGCATCGGTGCGGTGAGCGCCGACATGCCGCCGGGCAGCAGGAGGTCGGGCAGGTAGGTGGCCACCGCCTGCAGCACCAGCGTCGCGGGGAACAGGGGCGGCCGCGCACCGCGCAGGCCGGCCCGCATGTTCACGTGATGGGTGGCGACGACGGCCGCCATGGACGCGACGGCCAGCAGGCCGTAGTAGGCGCCCTGCCGGAAGTAGACGAGCGTGATCGCCGTGTACGCGCACGAGACGGCTGTGATGAGCACGCTCGCCAGCCGGCGGGCAGCGGAGGAGGAGACCACGACCACGATTATGACCTGCGCGGTTCCCAGCGGAACCACAGCCGCAGCGCGACGAAGCCCACGACGGCCCAGCCCGCCAGCACGAGGAGCGGCGCCACGACCTCGCCGGTCCTGACCGCGTCCACCACGACCGTGGTGGGCAGCAGGTCCAGGGCGGGCCGCAGCCAGGAGGGCACCGGGACGGGCCCCATCGCGCCCGCCGACACCGCGGCGACGAGGAAGACCGGCATGGTGTAGGCGGCGGCCAGCTCGGCCCGCGGGATCGCCGCCGTGTACGCGGCCCCGAGCAGGGACATCACCACGGAGCCCGCGATCGTGACGGCGGCGAAGGCCACGGGGTTCGCGGGGAGCGGCACGCCCGCGGCGAACCGCACGGCCACCGCGCACACCACGATCAGGGCCACGGTCTGCGTGGCCGTGCTGGCGATCTGGCCCAGCAGGAGCTGGCCGTCCGTCAGCCGGGTGGAGCGCAGCCGCTTGAGCACGAGCTGGTCGCGGCGGGCGGTCAGGGCCACGGCGATGTTCATGAACGCGGTGATCGCCAGCAGGATCGAGATCGAGCTCTGGGCGAGCGCGGCGGCGCCGGTGACGCCGCCGGCGGTGACGTGCCGCATCAGCGTGGGCAGGCCCACGGCCAGGCCGACCGGCGTGACGACCGAGGCGAACAGCATGGCCTTGTCCCGCCAGAACAGGCGGGTGCCGAGACGGTAGGTGGCGGTCAGGCTCATCGGGCGCTCATCTCCATGAAGAGGTCTTCCAGCGTGGCGGCGCGGACCTCCAGGCCCGCCAGGCGCAGCCCGCGTTCGGCCGCCCAGGTCAGCAGCGTCTGGGCGGCCAGGTCGGGATCCTCGGCGCGGCACACGGCCAGCCCTTGCTCGACCGTGACCGGCAGCGGCAGGGCGCCGGGGTCCACGTGCTCGGGCAGCCGGAACGCCACCCGCCCGCCGCGGGCCGCGAGCGTCTCGGCCATGCCGCCGGAGGCCACGATGCGGCCCTCGTCCATGATCGCCATCGAGGCGGCCAGGCGCTGCGCCTCCTCCAGGTAGTGCGTGGTCAGCAGGATCGTGGTGCCCTGACCGGCCAGGTCGCGGATGACCTGCCAGGTGGCGGCGCGCGCCTCCGGGTCCATGCCGGCGGTCGGCTCGTCGAGGAAGAGCAGGTCGGGGCGGCCAAGCAGGGCCAGCGCCAGGTCCAGCCTGCGCTTCTCGCCACCGGAGAGCTGGCGCACCTTGGTGCCCGACCTGGCCCGCAGCCCGGCCAGCTCCAGCGCCTCGTCGCGGGGCCGGGGCGCGGAGGTGAAGTCGCGCCAGATGTCGACGGTCCGGGCGACCGTCAGGTCAGGGAAGAACCCGGCCTCCTGCAGCATGACGCCGGTGCGCCGGCGTACGGCCGCGCGGTCGGCGTGCGGGTCGAGGCCCAGCACCCGTACCGTGCCGCCGTCGGCCCGCTGGAAGCCGGCCAGCACCTCGATCGTGGTGGTCTTGCCCGCGCCGTTCCTGCCGAGCAACGCGAAGATCTCTCCCTCGGCCACCTCGAACGAGATGCCCCGCACCGCCTCGAAACCCTGATGGCTCTTGCGGAGCCCGCTCACGTCGATCGCTGTCATGCGTCCCACTGTCGCCGGGGGCGGAGCCGGGCGACAGTGAAGAATTCACGACTTCCTGGAGAGCTTGAGCAGCGCGTCGGTGACACCTTCCGGATCGACGATCTGGTGCAGGTGCATGCCGGGCACCCGGGTCACCGGCCAGCCCCGGTGGGCCGCCTCCTCGGCGACCGCGTCGTACGGCGGGCCGTACCACAGGAACGAGCACCTGACGGTGTCCCATCCGGCGGGCACGGGGATCGGCTGCGTGTAGTAGTCGAGCGGCAGCCGCGGCTGCTCGGCGGCCACCCGGATCCGGACGGCGGGGTCGGGCAGCATGGCCACCACGTCCTCCTCGTCCCACCAGTCGGTCCAGCGCGGCAGCACGCCCTCGGGGCCGGCCAGGTCGTGCAGGAACGGCAGGAACGCCTCCTCGGCGGTCTTGACCAGCCCTTCACCGGGCGGGATGTGCGCGTCGGCGAACACGCACGCCACCACCCGCTCGCCCAGCCCCTCCTTGACCACCGGCAGGAAGAACCCGGCGTTGCTGTGCACGACCAGCACGAGGGGCCCGTCGGCGGGCACGGCGGCCCGCACCGCCGCCACCACCCTCGGCCAGTAGGGTGCCCCGCCCGCCGACACGCCGGTCAGGTCGGGCACCACGGCGGCATGCCCGCGGCGCTCCAGCGACTCGGCCACCGGAGCCCACGTCGAGGGCCCGACGGAGGGGCTGTGCACGAGTACGAACGTCGTCTGCATCCATCCACCCTTTCAGACGACGAGGGGGTGGCGGGAGACCGCGCGACCGGCCCCGTCGTACGAGGCCCAGGCCGCGGCCAGGTTGTCCACCGCCCGCGAAAGCTCGTCCTCGGGGAAGAGGAAGTGCAGCCGCAGGTGGTCGGCGTAGGCGCCCAGCGGGTCGAAGGAGCGGCCGGGAGGCACCGCGACGCCGTGCCTGAGCGCCACCTGGGCGAAGGAGTCGGCGTCGCCGTGCGGGACGCGTACCCAGATGGTCTGGCCGCCGAGGGCGGGCTCGAACGTCCAGGACGGCAGCCGTGCCCGCAGCTCGGCGCACAGATGGTCGTGGCGGCGGCGCAGCGTCGCGAGCTGGGCGGCGCGGACCTCGTCCAGGCGGCGCAGCAGCGCGGCGGCGGCGAGCTGGCTGACCACCTCGCCGCCGAGGTCCTGCACGGCCCGCAGCCTGGCCAGCCGCGAGACCAGCGGCGCCGCCGCGCGGATCCAGCCCACCCGCAGCCCGCCCCAGACGAGCTTGCTCAGCGAGCCGACCGTGATGATCTGCTCGCCCCGGTGGAAGCCGGCCAGCGGCATCGGGGTCTCGCCCGAGAAGCACAGCTCGGCGCGGACCTCGTCGTCGATCAGCGGCACGTCGTGCTCGGCGGCCAGCGTGGCCAGCCGCCTGCGTGACGGGTTGTCCATGATCGCGCCGTCCGGGTTGCGGACCGAGGGGACGAAGTAGGCCAGCGCCGGGCGCTCGCGCAGGTCCTCGATGCTGGCGGCGGGCCGCACGACCGCCGCCGCGTGCCGGAACGCCTCCAGCGCGCCCGGGTAGGCCGGCGTCTCGGCCAGCACCGTGTCGCCCGGCGCCACCAGCAGGCTGGTGAGCAGGGTGAGCGCCTGCTGGGCGCCCGTCGTCACGATGATCTCCTCGGGCGTCGTGGGCACGCCGCGGCCCGTGTAGTACGCGGCCAGCGCGGCCCGCAGCTCCGGGTTGCCCGCTGGCTGGTAACCCATCTCGTGCAGCCCGGCCAGGCGGTGGGCGGCCTCGGCGTACGCCTCGCACAGCGCGGGCGGCGGGTCGTGCGGGGCGGCGCAGGTCAGGAGCTGCACGTTGTCCGGCGGGTGCAGGATGTGCAGCAGCAGCGGGTTGGCGGCCACGCCGTCGGCCGTGCGCGTGGCGGGCAGGTCGAGCGCGGCCACCCTGGTGCCGCTGCCCTGGCGGCGCACCAGCCGGCCCTCCTGCTGGAGCAGGTCGTACGCGGCCACCACCGTGCCCCGGCCCACCGCCAGCCGCCTGGCCAGCACCCGGTCGGGAGGCAGCGGCTCGTCGGGCGCGAGCACGCCGTCGTCGATCAGCGCCCGCAGGCGGGCGGCGAGCAGCAGGTACAGCGGCCCGCGCCCGGACGCCCACCGGCCGAGCAGATCGACGAGGTCATCGAGATTGGCCCCATTCATGGACCAATTCTGCCGTATTGGCTCTGACATCGGATCCGCGGCGGATGGATCCTGGAGTCATGAACGATTTCCGCCCCGAGACGAGAGCCGTGCACGTCCCGCAGCCGCCCATCGAGGGCAGCCGCCCCATCAGCGTGCCGATCTACCAGACCTCAGGCTTCACCTTCGACGACCCCGCCGTCATGGCCGAGTCGATGGGGCGCCCCGACGGGGCGTTCGTGTACGGGCGCTACAGCAACCCGACCGTGCGCTCGCTGGAGCTCGCCGTGGCCGGGCTGGAGGGCGGCGAGCACGCCATCGCGACGGGCTCGGGCATGGGCGCGATCAACGTGGTCCTGCTCGGCCTGCTCAAGCCCGGCGACCACTTCGTGGCCCAGCGCTCCCTGTACGGGGGCACCGCCGCCATGATCAACGAGCTGGTCGCCCGGTTCGGCATCACCGTCACGTACGTGCCGGAGAACGATCCCGCCGCCCTGCGCGCCGCCGTCCGCCCCGAGACGCGGCTGGTCTACCTGGAGACGATCAGCAACCCGATGACGCTGGTGGCCGACCTGCCCGGGATGTGCGAGGCGGCCCGCGACCTGGGGATCCTGTCCGTGGTGGACAACACGTTCGCCACGCCCCTGCTGTGCCGCCCGTTCGAGCACGGGGCGGACATCGTCGTGCACTCCACCACCAAGTACCTGTCCGGGCACACCGACGTGGTGGGCGGGATCGCCGTCTTCGCCGATCGCGGGCTCTACGACAAGCTGTGGCACTTCGCGATCGAGCTGGGGGCCTCGCCCGACCCGTTCGCGAGCTGGCTGACGGTGCGCGGGCTGCAGACGCTCGCGCTGCGCATGGAGCGCCACTGCGCCAACGCCGAGTACCTGGCCACCCGGCTGGCCGAGCACCCCGCCGTCACGGCCGTGCACTGGCCGGGGCTGGCCACGCATCCCTCGTACGAGCTGGCGGCCAAGCTGCTGCCCGGGTTCGGCGGGGTGTTCTCGTTCGACCTGGCCGGCGGGCGGGCGGCGGGGGAGCGGTTCATGAGCTCCGTACGCCTGGCGCTGCTCGCCCCCTCGCTCGGCGGCGTCGAGACGCTCGTCCTGCACCCCGCCACCACCTCCCACCGCGCGCTCAGCCCGGAGGAGCTGCGGCGCAGCGGCATCGGCGAGGGCACCGTCCGCATCGCGGTCGGCATCGAGCACCCCGAGGACCTGTGGGCCGACGTGTCACAGGCCCTGGCATAGCCTGAGGACCGTGACGACTGTTGACCGTGAGCACGTGCCGGCGGCCGCACGGCGGATCGCCGGGCACGTGCTCCGCACGCCCGTGATCGAGGTTTCGCCGGGGCTGTGGCTGAAGCTGGAGCTGCTGCAGCACACGGGGTCCTTCAAGGTGCGGGGGGCGTTCAACCGCATGCTGTCCGCCGGTGAGCTGCCCGGGAGCGGCGTGATCGCCGCCAGCGGGGGCAACCACGGGCTGGCGGTGGCGTTCGCCGCGCGGGCCCTGGGCGTGCGGGCGGAGATCTTCGTGCCCGAGGTGACCAGCCCGGTCAAGGTGGCGGGGCTTCGGGCGCTGGGCGCGCACATCACGCAGACCGGCGCCATCTACTCCGACGCCGCCGACGCCGCCGCCAAGCGGGCCGCCGAGACCGGGGCGCTGGTGGTGCACGCCTACGATCAGGCCGAGGTGGTGGCCGGGCAGGGCACGACGGGGCTGGAGCTCGTCGAGCAGACCGGCGGGGTGGACACGGTGCTGGTGGCGGTCGGCGGCGGCGGCTTCGCAGCGGGCATCACCCTCGGCACGGCCGCCGCGGCTTCGGCCGGTTCCGGTCCGGCGGGCGCTGCGGTCTCGGCCGGTTCCGGTTCGGCGGGCGCGGTGGCTTCGGCCGGTTCCGGTCCGGCGGGCGCTGCCGGGGCGGGCGGGCCGAAGATCGTGTGCGTCGAGCCCGAGCGGATCCCGACCCTGCACGCGGCGCTCCAGGCGGGCGAGCCGGTGCAGGTCGAGGTCGGCGGCGTGGCGGCCGACGCGCTCGGGGCCAGCAAGATCGGCCGGCTGGCGTTCGAGGTGCTGTCCGGGCCCCGGGTGGAGAGCGTGCTGGTGACGGACGAGGCGATCGTGTCGGCGCGGCGTACGCTCTGGGAGCGGCACCGGCTGGCGGCCGAGCACGCGGGCGCGGCCGCCTACGCGGCGCTGCTGTCGGGCGTCTACCGGCCGGTGCCGGGGGAGCGGGTGGCCGTGGTGGTGTGCGGCTCGAACACCGACCCCGCCACGCTGACCACCGGCTGACCCGGCACGCACGCCATCACGCTGAGACCCGGTGGCCACCCCACCCGGGCGGCCACCGGGCGCGTGCCCGGCCCGTGCGGGCGGCCACCAGGCAGGTGCCCGCTCAGCTGTAGGTGTGCTCCGCCGCCGGGAACGCCCCGGACGCCACGTCGTCGGCGAAGGCGCGTACGGCGCGGTCCATCTCGCCGGCGAGATCGGAGTACCGCTTGACGAACCTGGCCGGCCGCGGCGTGAGCCCCATGAGGTCCTGCCACACCAGGACCTGGGCGTCCGTCGCCGCTCCCGCCCCGATCCCGATAGTCGGGATCGCCAGCGACGTCGTCACCCGCTGCGCCAGGTCGGCCGGCACGCACTCCAGTACCACCGAGAACGCCCCGGCCCGCTCCAGGTCCTTGGCGTCCGACATGAGCTCGTCGCCCGACTGGCCCCGCCCCTGTACGCGGTAACCGCCCATGACGTTGACCGACTGCGGGGTCAGCCCGAGGTGCGCCATGACCGGCACGCCGGCCGAGACCAGCGCCTCGACCTGCGGCAGGACCCGCCGCCCGCCCTCCAGCTTGACCGCGTGCGCCCCGGCCTCCTTCATGAACCTCGCCGCCGACTCCAGGGCCTGCTGGGGCGAGGCCTGGTACGAGCCGAACGGCAGGTCGGCGACCACCAGGGCGCGCGCGGAGCCGCGCACGACGGCGGCCGTGAGCGGCAGGAGGTCGTCGACCGTGACCGGGAGCGTGGAGTCGTAGCCGTAGACGACCATGGCCGCCGAGTCGCCCACGAGCAGGACCGGGATGCCCGCCGCGTCGAACACCCGCGCCGTCATCGCGTCGTAGGCGGTGACCATCGGCCACCGCTCTCCGCGCTCCTTGGCGGCGGTGAGGTCGCGGACGGTGACGCGGCGCCCGGACACGCCGCCGTACAGCGTGGTTGAAGAGGACATGTGTGAACCCTCCAGGAGACGTCTCGAGGCGCCCCAGTGGCGTCCCCGGACTCACTCCGATGATGGCACGCGCGGTCATACGCGGAAAACCTGTGGCAAAACTGTCGGTGCCTCTTGACACAATCGACGTCGGAGGTAATGAACACCATGGCTCTCGACCCTTACCGTCGCCTGCTCAAGATCCCAGGCGTCCCCACGCTGCTCCTGGTGGGGCTGCTGGCCCGCGTGCCCGCCACGGCCGTGGGCATGGCGCTGACCCTGCACGTGGCGGAGGTGATGGGGCTCGACTACGGCCCGGCGGGGCTGATCTCCATGGCCAGCACGATCGGCATGGCCGTCGGCTCGCCGCTGGCGGGAAGGTTCGTCGACAGGCACGGGCTGCGTCCGGTGCTCGCCGTCACCACCGTGGCGCAGGCGGCGTTCTGGGCGAGCGCGTGGGCGCTGCCGTTCCCCGTCCTGCTCGTGGCGGCGGCGGTGGCGGGCCTGCTGGCGTTGCCGGTGTTCAGCGTGACCAGGCAGTGCCTGGCGGCCATGGTGCCGGTCGAGCAGCGGCGCAGCGGGTTCGCGCTCGACTCGATGCTGGTCGAGATGTCGTACATGGTGGGGCCCGCGCTCGCGGTCGCGGGCATCACGACGCTGGGCAGCGGCGTGACGCTGACGGCCATCGGGGCCGGCCTGACGGCGGCGGGGCTGGGGCTGATCCTGCTCAACCCGCCGGTCCGGTCGGTCGCGGAGCTCGAGGTGGAGGCCGTGAAGGTGCCGAGGCGGCAGTGGCTCACGCCGGCGTTCGTGGCGCTGCTCGGCACGGCCGCGGCCGCCACGTTCGTGCTCACCGCTACCGAGCTCTCCCTGGTCGCCACCATGAACCAGGCGGGCCAGACCGTGTGGGTCGGGCTGGCGGTGGCCATCTGGTGCGTGTTCTCGCTCGTCGGCGGTTTCGTGTACGGCGGGCTGTCGCGGGGCTTCTCGCCCCTGGCCCTGATCGCCGCCATGGGCGTGCTGACCATCCCGGTGGGGCTGGTGGGGGGCGGCTGGCACTGGCTGGTGCTGGCGCTGCTGCCCGCCGGGCTGCTGTGCGCGCCCGCCCTGTCGTCCACCGTCGACGCGCTCAGCCGGTGGGTGCCCAGCGCGGCGCGGGGCGAGGCGATGGGCTTCCACGGCACCGCCCTGCTGATCGGCGGGGCCGCCTCGGCGCCCATCGCGGGCGCCGTCATCGACGGGGCCGGGCCGGAGTGGGCGTTCGTGCTGGCCGGGGTGGTCGGGGTGGCCATGGTGGTGGTCGCCCTGCCGTTCTGGCGGCGCCGCCCGCCCGGCGATGGTTCGGGGACGCAGCTGAAGCCGGAGGCCGCCGAGCTGCCCGAGCCTGCCGCCGTCTCGCCGTCCTGACAGTGGTGTGAGCGGGGCCCGGGAGCGAGCGGGGGCTGCTCCCGGGCCCCGTCGCGTCTCATGGGCCCGTGCGAGGGCGGGAGTTCACCTCCAGTTTACGAAACGGGACCGTTGCGTATCGGAATGCCTTGCGATACGGTGGCGTTGCGAAACTTAGACGTATCGAAATTAAGGATGTCTTTCATGGACCCGAACACAGGACATCCACGCCGCTGGGGGATCCTCGGCGTGCTGGTGTTCAGCCTGCTGGCCGTGGTGCTCGACAACACGATCCTGAACGTGGCGATGAAGACCATCGCCGACGAGACGGTCGGCCTGGGCGCCACCCAGAGCGAGCTGGAGTGGGCGATCAACTCCTACACGCTCGTGTTCGCCGGATTGTTGTTCACCTTCGGCGTGATCGGCGACCGAACAGGGCGCAAGCGCATGTTGTTCATCGGCATGTTGCTGTTCGGCCTGGCCTCGCTGGCCAGCGCCTATTCGCAGGACCCGATGCAGCTGATCCTGGCCAGGGCGGCGATGGGCATCGGCGGCGCGGCCATCATGCCGGCCACGCTGGCGATCATCTCCAACGTGTTCCCGCCGGCCGAGCGGGGCAAGGCGATCGGCGTGTGGGCCGGTGGCGTGGGCCTCGCGGTGGCGATCGGCCCCATCACGGGCGGCCTGCTGATCGAGCACTTCTGGTGGGGCTCGGTCTTCCTGATCAACGTGCCGATCGTGATCATCAGCATGATCCTCATCGCGGCCGTCGTGCCCGAGTCGCGTGACCCCAAGCCGTCCAGGCTGGACCCGGTCGGCGTGGTGCTGTCCATCATCGGCCTGGTGGCCCTGGTGTACGGCATCATCCGCGGTGGCGAGCTGGGCACCGTGGCGAGCGCGGAGGTGCTGGTCCCGACGCTGGCCGGGGTGGCGGTGCTGGGCGTGTTCGTGTGGTGGGAGCGGCGCATCGACCACCCGGTGTTCGACGTGCGCAGCTTCGGCAACGTGCGCTTCAGCTCGGCCATCGGCATGATGGGCATCGTCTTCTTCGCGATGATGGGCGGGATGTTCTTCCTCACGTTCTACCTGCAGATCGTGCTGGGGTTCACGCCGATCCAGGCGGGCGCGCTGATGATCCCGTTCGCCGCCGCGCAGCTCATCTTCGCGCCGCTCAGCCAGCGCATCAACGAACGGTTCGGCGCCAAGCTGTCGGCCACCGTCAGCATGATCGTGGTCACGCTGGCCCTGGGCAGCTACGCGCTCATGGACCAGAACACGCCGATCGTGCTGATCGAGGTCATCTTCTTCGTCCAGGGCGCCGCGATGGCGAACATCATGCCGCCCGCGACCACGGCCATCATGGAGTCGCTGCCCAGGGAGAAGGCCGGTGTCGGCTCGGCCATGAGCAACACCGTCCGGCAGGTGTCCGGCGCGCTCGGCGTGGCCGTGCTCGGCTCGGTGCTGTCGTCCAGCTACCGCGGCCAGATGGAGCCCGCGCTGGCCGGCCTGCCCGAGGACGTACGGCACGCGGCCGGTGAGTCGCTCATGGCGACGATGACCGTGGTGCAGGAGCTCGGCGCCCAGGGGCGGGCGCTGGTGCAGCCGGCGTTCACCGCGTTCGTGGACGGCATGCACGTCACGGCGCTGGTGTCGGCGGTGATCGGGCTGCTCGGCATCGCGGTGGTGGCCCGGTGGATGCCCGGCAAGGTCCGCGCCGCCAAGCACGCGGCCCAGGAGGAGCCGGTGCTGACGTCGTCCCGCGGGTGAGGGGCGGGGGCCGGCCGATGGAGCGAGCAGCGGACGGCGGCGCGTACGTGACCGGCCGCCCTGGCGACCGGCGCGCCCGCGCCGGCGAGGTATGGTGAGGCCGCGATGACGATCCAGGAATCCGGGACTGCCCGCCCCGCGGGCCGTCCGCGCAGCGAGAAGGCCGAGAAGGCGATCGTCGAGGCGACCCTCGACCTGATCGGCGAGGGCATGGGCGTGTCCGAGCTGACCATCGAGGCGATCGCCTCGCGGGCGGGCGTCGGCAAGACCACGATCTACCGGCGCTGGTCCAACAAGGAGGACCTGGTCGTCGACGCGCTCTCCACGCTCAAGGCGCCGCTGCCGCCGCTGTCCGGCACGTCGGTGCGCGACGACCTGATCGCCCTGGTCGATGCCATGCGCAGGGAGCACGGCCAGGCCCGCAGCCGCTGCGTGATGAACATCGCGATGAGCGAGGCCGACCGCTACCCGCAGCTGTTCGAGCGCTTCCTCAAGCGGGCCGTCGAGCCCCGCAGGGACGCGATGCGCCAGGTGATCGAGCGCGGCATCGCCTCCGGCGAGCTCCGCGCCGACCTCGACGTGGACATGGCGCAGGCGATGATCTCCGGCACCATGTTGTGGCACACCAAGTGGGGCCCCGCCGGCGACCTCTCGCTCGACCTGGCCGAGCGGGTCGTCGACGCGGCCCTGGCCGGCATGGCGCCGTGAGACGTGCCTTGAGACATGCCGCGAGACATGCCGCGAGACATGAAGAAGAAATGTAGGCGGGCTCGCTAGCCTCCTGGTCTGCCCCACGAAGTTGCACGGATGGCCGACTTCGCGGGGCACCATCATTTCCGGATCTTCCGGCCTAGGCAGAACGTGAGCCTTGTTCTAATCTCCGGCCATGGGCCACATGCGGAAGCTCGCGTCCATCGTCGCACTGGTGTCGGGCCTGCTGGTGGCCGGTGGCGGCGCGGCCCTGGCCCACGAGGAGCGCCCGGTCTCGTTCCCCGACGGCACGGGCTCGGTGCCGGTCCTGCGGCAGGGCGAGCCCGACCTGCTCGTCTGCAAGACCGACAAAGCCGATTTCGAACGCCGGATCGCGCATTTCCCTGCTGACCTCAAAACCCGCAACCTCGACTTATTCGCGAAATGTCAGGAAAAAGGGGTGCGGCACGTACAGGAGGCCGTCGACCGGGTGAACCGCCCCGGAATGACCATCGCCATCCTGCCCGGCCTCTACCGCGAGGAGCCCAGCCGGCCCGCCCCCACCGGCGCCTGCGCCCGCCTGCCCGCCCGCTGGTCGGACTGGGGCTACCAGATCCTCAGCTACGAGCAGCAGGTCCAGTGCCCGCACAACCAGAACCTCGTCGCCATCCTCGGCAAGCAGGACCTCCAGATCGAGGGCACCGGCGCGGGCCCTCTGGACGTCGTCATCGACGCCGAGTACCGCAAGCTGAACGCCGTCCGCGCCGACCGCGCCGACGGTGTCTACTTCAGGAACCTCACCGCGCAGCGCACCACGTTCAACTCCCTGTACGTGCTCGAGACCGACGGCTTCGTCATCGACCGCGTCCTGACCCGCTGGAACGACGAGTACGGCTTCCTCACCTTCGCCAGCGACCACGGCCTCTACACCGACTGCGAGTCGTACGGCAACGGCGACGGCGGCCTCTACCCGGGCAGCGCCTCCAACCTGAACGAGGGCCGCGGCCACGACGTCCCCCGCTACGCCATCGAGATCCGCCGCTGCAAGAGCCACGACAACGCGCTCGGCTACTCGGGCACCGCGGGCGACTCGCTCTGGGTGCACGACAACGAGTTCTACGACAACATGGTCGGCGCCACGATGGACAGCCTCTGGCCCTCCCACCCCGGCCTGCCGCAGAACCACGCGAAATTCGAGAACAACAAGATCTACGACAACAACCGCGACTACTACCGCCACACCCGCGACGGCACCTGCGCCAAGCCGCCCGCCGAGCGCGGCTACGAGCGGGGCGTGGTGTGCTCGCAGGTGGGGGTGCCGCCGGGCACCGGCGTGATCGTGGCGGGCGGCAACTACAACGTCTTCAAGAACAACCAGGTCTGGGGGCACCGGCGGGCCGGGTTCCACCTCTTCGGCGTGCCCGCGTTCATCAGGGGCGAGAACGACCTCGCCAAGCAGGCCGACACGTCCGACTTCAACCGGTACGAGGGCAACGTGTTCGGCGTCAGCCCGACGGGGGAGCGGCGGCCGAACGGGCTGGACGTCTGGTGGGACGGCCAGGGCACCGGCAACTGCTGGCAGGGGAACACAGGCGCGTCCTCGCCCATGGTGCTGCCCGTCTGCGCCGCGGCGGCGCCCGAGCTGACGGGCGGGACGCGGCGGCTGCTGGCCGAGCCGGTCAAGCTCGTCAAGCTGTACCTGTGCGCCGACTTCAGCGCCGCCGAGGCGCGGCTGCCCGCCGGGTGCGACTGGTTCGGGGCGTCGGGGCTGGGCAAGGTGGAGGCGCAGCTCGCGCTGGGCGGCTCGCTGGTGCTGGGGCTGCTGGCGGGGCTGTTCTGGTGGCGGTCGCGGCACCTGGTCAGGCGGCGCGGGCGCGCTGCTCAGGCGCATGACGGTGACGGGGCGGCGGGGCACGGGGTCACGGCCGCTCCGGCGGCGACGACCCGGCGCGGGCACCGGCTGGTCGTGGCCGGGACCCTGGCGGGCGGGCTCGGGCTGGTGCTCGACGTCGTGGCCGCGGCCCTCGGCAGCCCGGCGCAGGCCGGGGCGGCGTTGCTGCTCATGGGGGCGTGGTGGTTGTGCCTGGGCTCGGCGCTGCGGGCGGGGCGGCCGGTGTTCGGCTGGTTCACGATCGTGGTCGGGGTGCTGGCCTGCGCGGACGCGTTCGACCGGCTGGTGTACCTGATCCCGGTCATCCCGCTGGGCCCGGGGTGGATCCGGGGGCTCCTCACCGGGCTCTGGGTGTTGTGCGCGGTCGTCGTGCTGGCGCCCCGGCGGCGGCGCGCGGCGGCCGAGCGGCCCGCCGAGGCGGAGGTGCCCACGTGAGGCCGGCCTTCCGGGGGCGGGGCGCGCCTGCGGTGCGGGACTCCCGGGGCGTCCGCGTGTGCTGTGCCGTCCTGGCGGGGGCACTCGCCGCGGGATGCGGGCCGCTGTCGCCGACCCACCGCGATCCCGGCAACAGCCACGAGGTGGCGACCGGCGCGCCGATCGGGCGGGCGGACGCCGAGATCACGATCGCGGGCGGCCGGGTCCGTCCGCCTCCCGGCTGGCTGGAGGTGGCCAAGGGGCGGCAGGTCAGCATCACCGTCACCAGCGACGTGGCCGACGAGCTGCACGTGCACGGCTACGACCTCGTGGCCGAGCTGCGCCCCGGGGTGCCCGCGACCGTCCGGTTCACGGCGGACCTGACCGGCGTGTTCCAGGTGGAGACGCATGGCGGCAAGCTGGTCCTGGCCCAGCTCGCGGTCCGGTGACGGGCATGGACCCGGCGGGGGCGCTCCTGCACGGCGGCGGGCCGGTGGACCTGCTGGCGCGTGGCGGTGAGGTGCCGGTGGTGGATCTCCTCGCGCACGGTGTCGGGGAGCGGGCCGACCTGCCGATCCCGATCTTCTACGCCTACGCGGGCGCGTTCGCCGCGCTCGTCGTCTCGTTCCTGGCGCTCGGCCTGCTCTGGGCCGACTCCCGCTTCCGCGGCGACCTGGCCGGCCGCCCGATCACGCTCCGCCTTCCCGAACGCCCGGCGCTGCCGCGCGATCCTGACGGCTCGGTGGTGCGGCGCGGCCCTGGCGGTTCGGGGGTGCGGCGCCGTCCCACCGGTCCGGGCCGGGTGCGCCTGGTCGTGCGCGTCCTGACCCTTCTGGCCGCCGTCTACACCCTCGGCTGGCTGGTCCTCGGCCCGGCGGCGGAGAACGCGGGCCCGTACCTGGTGTACGTGCTCTTCTGGGTCGGCCTGGTGCCCGCGTCGCTGCTGTTCGGCCCGGTGTGGCGGGCGCTGAACCCGTTCCGGCTGCTGCCCGACCGGCCGCGCCGCCCGTACCCGTCCGGGCTCGGTCTCTGGCCCGCGGCGGCGGGGCTGCTCGCGTTCACCTGGACGGAGCTGGTCGCCCCCGAGCCCGCCGCACCCCCCACCCTGCTGATCTTCCTCACCCTGTACGCCGCCGCCCAGCTCGCCGGCACCCTCGTGTACGGCCACGCCTGGCTGGAACGCGGCGACCCGTTCGAGGTGTACTCGACCCTGATCGGCCACCTGTCCCCGCTCGGCCGGCGCGCGGACGGCAGGCGCGTGCTGCGCAACCCGTTCGACGGCCTGGACGCCATCGCCCCGGCCCCCGGCCTGGTCGCCACGGTCTGCGTGCTGCTCGGCAGCACCGCCTACGACGGCTTGTCCACCAGCCCGGCCTGGGTGAACGCCCTGCAGTCCGCCCCGTTCGGCGGTCGCGCGGGCCTGGGGACGCTCGGCCTGCTGGCGGCCGTCGCCGGGGTGGCCGCGCTGTACGCCGCGTGCCTCGGCGCGGCCGGCCTGATCGGCGGCACGAGGGGGCTGACCGGCCGCTTCGCCCACTCGCTGCTTCCGATCGCCGCCGGTTACCTGATCGCGCACTATTTCTCGCTGCTGGTCATCGAGGGCCGGCACGCGATCGTCCTGGCGCTGGGCCTGGACGCCGAGGTGGACCAGAACGCCGTCGCGCCCGGCACGATCGCCACCGTGCAGGTGCTGGCCATCGTGATCGGCCACGTCGCGGGCGTGGTGGCCGCCCACGACCGCTCGGTCAGGCTGCTGCCGCCCGCCAGGGCGGTGGCGGGCCAGATCCCGCTGTTCGTGCTGATGGTCTGCTACACGACCGGCGGCCTGACCCTCCTGCTAGCGTGAGGCGGTCCTGCGGCGGAACAGCACCGCCGTCACCGGTACGCAGATCACCACCGTGCCCGCGAGCCACGCGGTGGCCACCGCCCCCGACGACCCCATGGGCAGGCCCAGCAGCAGCGACCGCATGGCCTCGATGATGGGTGTCAGCGGCTGGTTGTAGGCGAAGTCCCGCAGCACGCCCGGCATGGTCTTTGCCGGGACGATGCCGTCCGACACGTACGGCAGGAAGAGCACGACGAAGCTGAACGCCCCGGCCGCCTGGGACGAGCTGACCAGCAGCCCCCAGACCGCCGCCAGCGCGGACATCGCCAGCACGTACCCCGTCACCAGGGCCAGTACCAGCGCCCAGTCGGCGAGCGAGGCGTCGGGGCGGAAGCCGAGCAGGAGCGCGGCGGCCAGGGCGATGGCCGAGGACGCGACGTTGCGGATCACCGAGGCCACGACGTGCCCGGCGGGCACCACCCAGCCGCTGATCGGCAGGGTGCGGAAGCGGTCGATCATGCCGCCGGTCATGTCGTCGGCGATGGTCACCGCGGTCAGCGCGGCGCCGTACCCGCCGGACATGAGCAGGACGGCGGGCACGACGAAGTCGATGTAGTCCAGCCCGCTGGAGCCGGTCGTGATCGCGCCGCCGAACACGTACACGAACAGGACCATGATCATCACGGGCAGGGCCGTGTTCACGATGAGGCCGTCCAGGACGCGCAGGTCGCGGCGCAGGTCGCGGACGACCAGGCGGCGCAGGTCGCCGGCCGAGGTGAGGGAGGCGTTCACGCCAGTGCTCCTGTCGCGGTCGCCGTGAGCTCGAAGAAGACGTCGTCCATGGTGGGGGTGCGCAGCTCCACGTGCTCGACCGGGATGCCCGCCCCGTGCAGCACGTCCAGCGCGTGCCGCAGGTGGTCGGGGCTCTGGAGGGCCAGCGTGAGCTCCCCTGCCTCGGGGTCGACGTGGGCGCCCTGCAGGGTGGCGCCCGCGAGGGGCAGGTCCGCGGGCCGCGCCGGGCGCAGGGCCAGGCGTTCCCTGCCGACCTGGCGTTTCAGCGCGGCGGGGGAGTCGTCGGCGACGACGCGGCCCCCGTTGATCACCACGACGCGGTCGGCGAGCTGGTCGGCCTCCTCCAGGTACTGCGTGGTCAGCAGGATGGTGGTGCCGGAGGCCAGCAGCTCGCGGATCACCGACCACAGCTCGGCCCTGCTGCGCGGGTCGAGGCCGGTCGTGGGCTCGTCCAGGAACAGGATCGGCGGCGCCGACACCATGCTGGCCGCCAGGTCCAGGCGCCGGCGCATGCCGCCCGAGTACGTGCCGGCGCGGCGGTCGGCGGCACCGGTGAGGTCGAAGCGCTCCAGCAGTTCCTCCGCCCGCCGCCTGGCCCGGCGGCGGCCCAGGTGGTAGAGGCCGGCGAACAGCTCCAGGTTCTCCCGCCCGGTCAGCAACGCGTCCACCGTGGCCTGCTGGGAGGTCAGCCCGATGGCGCGGCGCACCTGCGGGCCCTCGCGCGTCACGTCGTGCCCGGCCACCGTGGCGGTGCCGCCGTCCGGGGCCAGGAGCGTGGTCAGGATCCGTACGGTCGTCGTCTTCCCCGAGCCGTTGGGCCCGAGCAGCGCCAGCAGCGAGCCGGTGGGCACGGTCAGGTCGATCCCGGCCAATACTCGTGTCCCGCCGTACGACTTGGTGAGCCCCCGGGCCACGATGGCATCTGTGAATGTCTTACTGTGTATGCCGTTCATAGTTTTAAGATAATGCAGAATCCTAGGAGGGAGTCAAGGAGGAGTTCGATGGCGCAAGACCGGTTGCCCCCCATGCTGCAGCGGTTGTGGGGGCGCGAGCCGGTGCCGCGCAGGGGGCCGCGGCCGCGGCTCGACCTGCCCACGATCACCGCCGCCGCCATCGAGCTCGCCGACGCCGAAGGGCTGGCCGGGGTGTCGATGAACAGCGTGGCCACGAAGGTCGGGGTGGCGGCGACGGCGCTGTACCGGTACATCGGCAGCAAGGACGACCTGCTCACCTTGATGTCCGACGCCATCGCCCCCGACCCGCCGGATCCGTCGGGCCTGCCCTGGCGCGACTACCTCGCCCTGTGGACCCGGCTCCAGCGCGACCTCGTGCTGAAGCACGGCTGGGTGCTGCAGATCACGAAGTTCGCCCCGCCGCTCGGCCCGCGGCGGCTGCTCTGGCTGGACCGGGCGCTGGCCGCGCTCGACGGCACGGGTCTCGACGACGGGGAGAAGATCAACGTGGCCAGCGCCCTGACCGGGTACGCGCTGACCGACGCGGCGATCGTCCAGTCGGCCGGGGCCGGCTTCCAGGAGTTCGAGGAGGCCGGGATCGGGGGCGCCGCCGACTACGGCGAGATGCTGGTGGAGCTGCTCGACCCCGAGCGCTACCCCGCCGCGTCGGCCGCCGTGCGGGGCGGCGCCTTCCGCGGCGCCGAGGGCTGGGTCCACGACGACGACTTCCGCTTCGGCCTCGACCTGCTGCTCGACGGCGTGGAGCAGCTCATCGCGCGGCGCGCGTCAGGAGGTCAGGTCGGCGGGCAGTAGCTGCTCGGTCAGCAGCCGGCGTACCCGCTCGGGGCCGGTCGCCCACCGCCGCACCAGCTCCCATCCGTGGAAATATCCGAAGATGTACGGGCTCATCGGCGAGGGCTTGAGCAGCCCGAGCGCCGCCGCCACCTCGCCGTCACCGTAGAGCGACCACCGCGCCAGGTACGCGGCCAGCTCCGCCTCGTCCCGCCCCTCATCCGCCAGGAACGCCGCGTTGCCCCAGACGCCCCACAACACGTTCCTGGCCCGGTGCACGGCCGCGAAGTCGCTGCCGTCCGGCCGGATGCCCAGCTCGGGAAAGACGTTCGCGTTCAGCCACGCCTGCGCCTCGTCCCCGGGGAACACCAGCTCCTCGGCCAGCAGCCCCAGCCCCTCGCTGAGCACGAACGACGGCGACAGCATGAACCGCACCCGCTGCTCGTCCCCGAGACGCAGCTCCTTGAGCATCGACTCGGCGATGTGCCCGGGATGCCCCTCGTGCGCCACCAGATACAGCAGGTCGGCGACGTTGAACGGGATCGCCCTGTTGATGTGGATGGTGGACTTCAGCCCGCCCTCGTAGTCACCCGCCCCGTGGAACCCCACGCCCTCGACCAGCCGGCACTCCACCACCTCCCCGGGCGGCAGCGGGACGATCGCGCCCGTCCGGGCCCGCGTCTCCGCCACCGCCCGGTCCACCAGCCCGGGCAGCCGCTCGATGTCCCGCAGCGTGTGCGCCTCCTGCCACGCCCTGAGCCGGTCGGCCGGCGTGCCGGAGGTCCTCGGCAGGGCCGCGTCCAGGTCGGCGTGTGCCTGCTCGAACACCTCCTCCGGCACCCACCGCGGCTCCAGCCCCAGGCACTGCCGCCCGTACTCGGCCAGCGGCAGCCGCTCGCCGTCCAGGTGACGGGCCATGGCGCGGACGGCGCGCACGTGGGCGGCGAGGTAGGCGGTCGGCGCGCACTCCATCAGCCGCTCCGCCTCCTCCGCCAGCGCCCCCGCCGCGGCCGGCGGCTCCGCCTCCACCGCCGCGGCCCACTCGGCCGGTCCCCGGTAGATCAGCGCGGTGCCGCTCGCGCCGCCCGTCGCCAGCCGGCTGATCCGCAACGCCAGCATCGCGTGATCCCGGTGCCACTGCTCCATCTCGTCCTCCACGGTGTCGTTGGGGCGCCTAAGCTAGCCGTACGGATTTCCGTACAGTGCACGGAAAGGCTGGAGGATGCCGGAGACGATCTGGTTCCGCGAGGACGCCCGCCCGCGCAGGCCCCGGCTGTCACGCGAGCGCATCGTCGAGGCCGCCGTCGCGCTCCTCGACGCGGAGGGCGTGGCCGGGTTCTCCATGCGGGCGCTCGCCGCCCGGCTGGGCGCCGGGACGATGTCGCTCTACGAGTACGTCCAGAGCAAGGAGGACGTCCTCGACCTGGCCCTGGACGAGGTGATCGGCGAGATCGAGGCGCCCGGGGAGGCGGGGCCGTGGCGCGACTTCCTCACCGCGCAGCTCACGCAGAGCCGCGCCGTCATGCGCCGCCACCCCTGGGTGCCCGCGCTCACCGCCACCCGCCCGCTGCTGGGGCCCCAGGCCGTGGCCCGGTCCCGGCTGTTCTACTCCGCCCTGGCCGGGGCGGGGCTGGAGGGGCCCGTGCTCACCGCCGCCGTGGGGACGCTGACGTCCTACGTCAACGGGTTCGTCGCCGCGGAGAACACCTGGTGGCAGAAGGTCCGCACGCCTGCCGCGGACGCCGAGATCCGCGCCAAGGTGGCAGGGCACCTGGACGGCGAGCTCGCCCGGCTCAGCCAGGTCGAGGACGCGGACTTCGACGGGCAGTTCCTGCTCGGCCTGGGCCTCATCCTCGACGGGATCGAGGCCCGGCTGGCAGGAGCAGGGCGGTGACGTTGTCCTGGCCGCCTGCCGCCAGGGCGTGGTCGACGAGGGCCCGGGCGGCGTCCAGACCGCCGGCACGGGCTTGGCCGCGCTGGTCGTTGGAATGGGTTCGGCTGTGCAGGCCATCGGCACGGGCCTGGTCGCGCAGGGCGCCGGCGTCGGGGAAGTGGCGCCACAGGCCGTCCGTGCACAGCAGCAGGAGACCCGGGGTGCTGGGGCGGTAGCTGCGGACGCGCGGCTCGGGGCGGCCCGCGTCGGCGCCCAGCCAGGCGGACAGGGCCTCGTGCTCGCCCGTGTCGTCCTCCGTCATGGCCGTCGCGACGCCCTCGCCGGGGAGCCAGTACGCGCGGCTGTCGCCGACCCAGCAGGCCCACACGCCGTCCGGGCCCGCGATGCCGGCGACGTACGTGCACGCGGGCGCCCCCTGCGTCAGCGGATCCCGGGGGCGGGCGGACGGCGCGCCGAGGGGAGCTTCGCGTGAGCCGGCGAGGGCCGTGACCGCCCGGCCCGCCCGGATCGCTCCCTCCGCCAGCGCCGTCTCCGGCAGCGCGCCCGCGCGCAGCAGCGCGATCGTCGTGGCCGCGCCCGCGTCGGCGGCGACCTGGGCGGCGCGCTCCGGGCGGGGCGACATGGACACGCCGTCGCACACCACACCCACCGCCCACGCGCCCGCCCTGGCCAGGGCCATCGCGTCGGCGTTCACGGCCCGTCGCAGGCCCCGGTCGCTGACCCCGGCGGCGCCGGCGTCCGTCGTGAGCTCGACGTGGGAGCGGAAGGCCGGTTGCGCGGCCCCGCAGTCCCAGCAGTGGCCGTCGGGGGCCACGGTGCCGCCGCCGCACGCGACACAGCGGGTCATCTCCGTCATGGCCTCACGATCCTCCCAGATCCCGGCGGCGGTAGCTTGGCACGCGACCGCGAGCGAGTGGGTGATGGTGCACCAGCACCTGTCCGTTCCGTACGACCCTGCGACGGGGGAGGCGGAAACCGGCCTGCGGCCATGATCCGGCGCCGCTAGCCTGGCGGCCATGTGCACCTACGCGATGGTCCACTACAAGGTCCACTACGTCTGCCTGCCGTGCCGCCGCAGCCACAAGCAGCCGTGGCACGGCGGGGAGCACCGCTGCGCCCGCTGCCGCCGGCCGATGCTGTACGCCGGTCACGACTTCGCCGCGCCGCGGCGGGCGGACGAGCGGGGGTGGCGGGCGGTCGCCGCCGTGCTGGAGGCCGGGCTGCGGTACGAGGGGTTCGAGCCCTGCGGGTGCGGGCAGGAGCCGAAGTACCGGCCGCGGACGAGCGCGCAGGTGCGGGCCCGGCGGCGGGTGGCGGCCCGCACGGGGCTGACCGAGGCCGAGGCCCTGGCACTCCGCGACCCTTCGGACGCCTCGCCGTCCCAGGGGTGAGGACGTCAGCGGGGCTGCTGCCGGACGGTCGCGAGCATGGTGTCGAGCGCCTGCTGGGACGTCTGGAGCCGTTCGATGCTCTCGGCGATGCGGCGGCGTTCGCGCTGGAGGTTGTCCACCATGCCGGGGCAGGCGGTCGGCACCATCCGGTCGCCGTCGTCGTGGACGCAGTCCAGCAGCCGCGCGATGACGGACGTGGGCAGGCCGGCGGCGAGCATCGTACGAATGTGGCGCACGGCGGCCACGTCCGCGTCGCCGTACTCGCGGTAGCCGTTCGCCAGCCGCCGGGGCCGCAGCAGGCCCTGCTCCTCGTAGTAGCGCAGCAGCCGCCTGCTGACCCCGGTCTCGCGGGCCAGGTCACCGATCCTCATGAACTTCCTTGACCTTCACATCGATGTGACGCCTTACCGTCGCGAGCGTCATGAATGCGACAACAACGTGAAGGAGCGGATCGATGCCTGGAGCGGTGATCGTCGGGTCGGGACCGGGGATCGGGCGGGCGGTGGCCCGCCGGTTCGCCAAGGAGGGGCTGGCGGTGGGGCTCGTCTCGCGTACCGGTAGCTCCCTCGGCCTGGACGGAGTGCTCACGTACCGAGCGGACTGCGGGGACGAGGACGAGCTGCGCGCGGCGCTCGACGCGGCGACGGGCGCGCTCGGCACGCCGGACGTCGTGGTGTACAACGCTGCCGTCATCCGCCCTGACTCGCTCGCTGAGGCGAACGCTCGGGCGCAGCTCGAGGCGTGGTCGGTGAACGTGGTGGGCGCGCTCATCACGGCCGCGCACGTGGTGCCCGCGATGGCGCGGCGCGGCGGCGGAACGTTCATCGTCACCGGCGGAATGCCCGAACCCAAGCCCGCGTACGTCAGCCTCTCCCTGGGCAAGGCCGGGGTGCGGACGCTGGTGGCGATGCTGGACGAGGAGTACGGGCCGTCGGGTGTGCACGCGGCCAGCGTCACGGTCGCCGGGCCCGTCGCGCCGGGTACGGCCTTCGATCCGGACGACATCGCCGAGCACTACTGGCGGCTGCACACCCAGCCGCGGGAGGACTGGGAACGGGAGGTCCTGCACGCGGGAACCCACGGGTGAACCCGGCCGGGGACCTGCTCGGGCGTGGGTCTGCCGGTCGCGCATCTGTCGGGTGGGGTGCCTCTTGACCGTGCCCCTGAGGGTTGTGCGCCTGAGGGTTGTGCGCCTGCCGGTTGGGCGCCGTGCGTGCTGCGCCGGTCATCGCCGCGTGGCGCCTCGCCGCACCGGCGCTGGGTGGTGCCGGGTTGAGGCCGAGCGGCCCGCTCCGTGAGGGAGGCTGGGCCGTCAGAGGCTGTGGCGTGAGGGTGGCCTTGTGCGGGTGGCCGCTCCATGCAGTGGCTCGGGTGGGAGGTGGGTGGTGTCAGGTGGTGAGGTGCCAGAACCAGCCGAGAGGGCGGAGTCGCAGGCGCTGGGCCACCCGTTGCGAGGAGTGGTTGTCCGCGCTCGTGCTGTAGAACAGGTGGATCCCGGGCAACTGGTCGGCCCAGGCGGACGTGGTGGCGGCGGCGTAGCCGCGACCGCGGTACGCCGGTGAGGTCCAGGTGCCGGCTTCGGCGCCCAGCGGGGTGAGGCGGGCGCTGTGGCAGATCGAGACCACCTGCCCGTCCTCGGCGACCATCGCCCAGGGCGCTCCCGCTCTGCCGCTGGTGAGCTCGGCCCACTCGGCGGGCTCCCAGGAGCCGGGCCGCGGTAAGGAGCGTACGAGGTGGAGGTGCTCGGCGGAGTCCGATCTGAGGACCTCCACCGCGAGGCCGGCCCGGACGGGCGGGGTCACGAGGTAGCTGGGGCCTCCCGACACCTTGACCTTCTCGCCCCCCAGCAAGGCCCGGCAGGCCGCCAGCACGTCCGGTGGCGTGCCGAAGTCTGGCGGGGCGTTGGGGCCTTGCGGGGTGCCAAGGCCTGGTCGGGTGCCGGGGGCTGGCGGGGCGTTGGGCTCTGGCGGAGTGCCGAGGCCTGGTCGGGTGCCGGGGGCTGGCGGGGTGCTGAGGTCTGGTGGCGTGCCGAGGTCCGGCGGAGTGGGGGTGCTCGCGGTGACGAGGGAGAGCAGGCGCTCGGCCAGCTCATCCGGTACGCCGCTCGCGACGGCCGCGGTCATGCCGCCGGCCGCCACGCCGATCACCATGTCCTCCGGCCCCGGCAGGCGCCCGCGCTCGTCCAGGCGCCAGATGACGCCCAGCTCGATCTGGAGCAGGTCGATGTCCCGCGCCTCGTCCGTCACAAGACCCCTCTCGGCCGGTGCCTCACGAGATCGATGCCACCTCGGCCCCGGTCAACGTGAACGGGACGGTCGCGGCCACCCTACCGTTGACGATCACATCGAGCTCCCGCGGGCCCGGCGGCTCGTCGCGCGTGGTGACCGGGCGGAAGGAGTGGCTCTTGCGTACGGTGAACGTCTCGCCGGCCCCGCCCGCCTCCCGCTGCCCGAGATGGAACACGCGGCGCGAGCCCGCCCGCCGCACGGCGTACTTCAGCAGCACCGGCCCCGCCGCCTCCGCCGTGACCGTGACCGTGAAGGCCAGCTTGCCGCCCACGGCCACGGTGGGCGAGTCGAGGGACAGCTCGTTCACGGCGCCGCTGCCCGGCGTGGCGCCCACCAGGGCCAGGGCCTCGGGATGGCCGGCCCGCAGCAGCCCGCGGACCGCGTGGCGCAGCACCCGTTCCACGTGGGAGCCGCCGCCTGCGCGCCACTCCGCCAGCAGCTCCAGCGCGACCTGCGGATGATCCTTGGCCAGGTCGTTGACGTGGTTGGCGACCGAGCGGCGCACGTACTCGCTCGGGTCGTCGCGCAGCCGGTCGAGCAGGGGCAGCGTCGGGCCCGGCGTCATCAGCCAGCCGACCCGGGTCGCCCACGGCAGGCGCGGGCGCGAGCCCTCCGAGGCCAGCCGGCGCAGGTGCTCGTCGGGCGACTCCGCCCACCCGTACATGATCTTGATGGCGTCGTCGCGGTAGCGCTCCAGGTAGGGGCGGACGGCGAACTCGCCCGTGGCGTACGGCGTGAGTGCGGCCAGCGTCTCCATCGCGGCCTCCAGGTGGTCGAGCCCCTGGACGGCGGTGTGCTCGGTGGCGGGCCAGCCGCTCCACATGTCGAGCGTGGCGGCGCACTCGCGCACGAGCGCGGCGGCCTGCGGATAGGGCAGGGGCAGCGCGTCGTGCAGGGCCGCGGCGACGTGCGCGACGCGGGCCTTGAGCTCCAGGCCGTCGAGCCCGGTCAGGGCCTGCGCGGTGAAGCGCGCCCGCGGGAACGCCGGCCAGGCGGCGGCCAGGCCGTCGGCCAGCACCGACACCGACCGGTTGTTGATCATGTCTTTCAGGGGTTGAGCCACGCGGCCACTGTGCCAGGAGCCACCGACAATTCCAGGCCGCCGGTCGTCCCCGGCCGGGAGGGCCGGTGGTCGGTGGCCGGACGCGGTGAGCCCAGGTCGTCCGTGACCGGACGTGGTGAACGCCGGTCGTCACTGGCCGGACGTGGTGAGCCTCTGGTCGTCAGTCGCCGGAGGTGGTGAGCCCGGTGTAGTACGCCTGCATCGACGGGTAGTACGCGTCGAAGCCCGGCGCGGGCGAGCCGTCGCGCGCGGCGACGAGCAGGTCCAGGTAGTACTCCCAGCCGGGACCGATCTCCCCGATGCCGTCCACCGTGTCGAGGTGCTGGACGAACCGCAGCTCCGTCACCCCGTCCGACTCCTCCAGCAGCAGCTCGACGTGCCAGGCCCCGTGCTCGTCCACGGACGAGACGGCCAGGCGGCGGGGCGGCTCGCAGGCGTCGATGCGCAGGTCGGACCAGGGCTGCTGCTCCTCGAAGACGAGCTGCACCTTGACCGTACGGCCGGGCGCCGCGTCACCCTCCCACGGCCCGAACCAGCGGGCCGTGCGTTCGGGCTCGGTGATGCTGGCCCACACGTCGCCCGCGGGCGCGCGGAAGGTGCGGGTGAGGACGAGGTCCGTGCCGTCGTCGGTGCCGAACAGCCGGCCTGTGGGGATGGGGCTCATGCGGTGCTCTCCTCTCCGGAGACGCCTGGCGAGGCGTCACCCGTGGTACGGCGTTCCCGGCGCGTGCGGTACACCTCGGTCTCCAGCGCGTCGAGGCGGTGCTCCCAGCCGGGAGGCCGCACGAACGGCCCGAGCCACGCGACCAGTTCCCCGAACGGCCCGGGATCGAGCGTGTACAGGCGCTGCCTGCCGACGAGCTCGGCGCGGACCAGCCCGCTGCGCCTGAGCACCCGCAGGTGGCGGCTGACGGCGGGCCGGCTGATCGCGAAGCGCTCGGCGACCTCACCGGCCGGCAGTGGCCCCTGCCGCAGCAGCACGAGGATCTGCCGCCGCACCGGGTCGGCGACGGCCCCTGCCACCTCGTCCAGGCGCGCCTCCACCGCCTCGTCCGCACAGGCTTCCACCGCCTCGCCCGGACAGGCTTCCTCCGCCTCGCCCAGGCGCGACGCCTCGTCCACGCGCGCCCTCGCCGCCTCGCTCACACCCGAAAGCGTAACCTGCTGGTTACGTGTGTTCAAGGCAGCACCGCACGAAGTCCTGCACGACGGGATCGGCGTCGTCCGCAGGTGCCCAGGCGACGGCGACCTGGCTCGCGCTGACCCCGGTGACCGGCCGGTACGTGACCCCGGGCCGCGCGTAGTAGCGGGCCGCCGACTCGGGCGCCAGGGCGACGCCGTACCCGTTGGCGATCGCGCTCAGCCACTCGTCCGGCTGGCCGGTGACGGCGCCGATGCGCACCGGACGCCCGTCGCGCTCATCGGCGCCCACCCAGTAGTCCCGCCACGCCCCGGTCTCCTCCGGCGCCGCGACGAACGGCTCGTCCCACAGCTCGCTGAAGGCGATCACCTCCCGCTCGGCGAGCGGGTGCGAGGAGGGCAGCGCGATCCAGCGCGGCTCGCTGAACAGCACCTCCACGCGGAACTCGGCCTGCCCGGGGAACGGCAGCCGCAGCAGGGCGACGTCGACCTCCCCGCCGGCGAGCCCGGCGCTCGGGTTCGCCCACGAGGCCTGCCGCATGTCGGCCCGCCAGCCGGGCCGCCGGCGCGCGAACGCCGCCACGATCTCCTGGGTGGCCTCGTTCGCGGCACTGGCCAGGAAGCCGACCCGCAGCACGCGCGCCGCCTCGCCGGCCGCGCGCCGGGTCGCGCGCAGCGCCAGGTCCCAGGCGGCCAGCAGGTCGGGCACCCGCTCGGCCAGGGCCCGGCCCGGCTCGGTGAGCGCCATCCCGGCCTTGGAGCGCGTGAACAGCCGCACCCCGAGCTGCGCCTCCAGCTGCTTGATCTGCTTGGTCAGCGCGGGCTGCGACACGTACAGCCTCCCGGCGGCGAGGGTGAGGCCGCCCTCCTCCGCCACGGCGGCGAAGTAACGCAGCAAACGGGTGTCCACATCCATGCCATCAGGTTATGGATGCGGGTATTGGACGCCCGTGGCGGGCCCGGCAAGGCTGGAGGGAAAGGAGGTGCGAAAGATGTACGGCGCCTATCTGGCGGTGACCTTCATGACGATCGCGGCCAACGTCTGGGCCGCCGCGGCGGACGTGGCGCGCGCCAGGTTCGTCCTGGCCAACTCCAGCGAGCTGGGTATCGCGAGCTCCTGGCTGCCGCTGCTGGCCGCGTTGAAGGCCGCGGGGGCGGCGGGCCTGGTCCTCGGGCTGCTGGGCGTGCGCTTCCTCGGGCTCGCGGCGGCGGCCGGGCTGGTCGCGTACTTCGCGGGCGCGGTCGTCGTGCACGTCCGCGCCCGCGTGTTCCACAACTTCGCCTATCCGGCGGGCTTCCTGGCCCTGGCCGTGGGGTCGCTCGCGCTCGGAGCGGCGACGGCCTAGCTGGTGCTCTCCCGCCAGCGGTTGGTGATGGGCAGGCGGCGGTCACGCCCGAAGTTCTTGGGCGTGATCTTGGGGCCGGGCGGGTACTGGCGGCGCTTGTACTCGGCCAGGTCCACCAGCCGGATCACCCGCGTCACCAGCGCGGGATCGTGCCCGGCCGCGATGAGCTCCTGCGAGCCCATGTCCTTCTCGACGTAGTCGTCCAGCAGCCGGTCCAGCACCTCGTACGGCGGCAGCGAGTCGGTGTCGCGCTGGTCGGGGCGCAGCTCCGCGCTCGGCTCCTTGGTGATCGAGTTCTCCGGGATCGGCCGCTCGGCCTGGAGCAGGAAGCCCGGGCCGGAGTTGGCGTTGCGCCACCTGGACAGCTCCCACACCATCGTCTTCGGCACGTCCTTGATCGGCGCGAAGCCGCCGGCGGAGTCGCCGTAGAGGGTGGAGTAGCCGGTGGCCAGCTCGCTCTTGTTGCCCGTGGTCAGCACCAGGTGGCCGTGCTCGTTCGACAGGCCCATGAGGATCATGCCGCGCACCCGGGCCTGGAGGTTCTCGGCGGCCAGGCCCGATAGCTCGATCTCCTTCTCGAACGCGTTGACGATGTCGGCGATCGGCACCACCTGCGCGTTGACGCCCTGCCTGCGTACCAGCTCCTCGGCGTCGGCCAGCGAGTGGTCGGAGGAGTAGCGGGAGGGCATGAGCACCACGTTGACGCGCGAGGGGCCGATGGCGTCGGAGGCGATCGTGGCGGTCAGCGCGGAGTCGATGCCGCCGGAAAGGCCCAGGATGACCGACTGGAAGCCGTTCTTGGCCACGTAGTCGCGCACCGCCAGGACCAGCGCCGAGTAGACCTCGGCGTGCAGGTCCAGCCGCTCGGGGACGGCGGAGGGCACGGCGGTGTACGGCGCGACGGGCTCGGCGGACAGCACCAGCCTCTCGACCGTGATCGTGGAGCCGTCGCCCGCGTCGTACGGGTACGTGCCCGGCTCGGCGTCGGAGACGGGCAGGCCGTCGAGGTCCACGACCAGCAGCTCCTCCTCGAACTGCGCGGCCCGCGCCACCAGCTCGCCCGACGCGTCCACCACGATCGAGTCGCCGTCGAAGACCAGCTCGTCCTGCCCGCCGACCTGGTTGACGTAGACGAGCCCGCACCCGGCCTCGCGGGCCCGGCGCACGCACAGCTCCAGCCGTACGTCGTCCTTCTCCTTCTCGTACGGCGAGGCGTTCGGCGCCACCAGCAGCCCGGCCCCCGCCTGCCCGACGACGGACACGGGGCCGCCCTCCTGCCAGAGGTCCTCGCACACCGCGATCGCCACGTCGACCCCGTGCAGCCGGAAGATCGGCAGCCGGTCGCCGCGCACGAAGTAGCGGTACTCGTCGAACACCCCGTAGTTCGGCAGGTGGTGCTTGGCGGTCCGGGTGACCACCTCGCCCTTGTGCAGCAGCGCGGCGGCGTCGAGCGGGGCGCCCTTCGGCTGGCCCACGCGGGGGGCCAGGCCGGCGCGGTCCACGTAGCCGACGACCACCGGCAGGTCGCCCAGGCCCTCCTGCTCCAGCCTGCGCGCCACCTCCTCCAGCGTCCGGATGCTGGCGTCCACGAAGGAGGTGCGCAGCACGAGGTCCTCCACCGGATAGCCGGTGAGGAACATCTCGGTGAAGACCACGAGATGGGCCTCGCGCTCCGCCGCGTCGCGGGTCCACGCGATCAGTTTGTCGGCGTTGGCGCTCAGGTCGCCGACGGTCGGGTTCGTCTGTGCCAGGGCAATGCGGAGTTGTGCCACGTGAACAGCCTAGTACGCCCCGATTTTTATCGTCAAAGCGACGAAAAGCCGGTCATTTCGCCCCTGGGGTGACCAGGCCCGACTCGTACGCGGCCATCACGAGCTGCGCCCTGTCGAACAGCCCGAGGTGCTCCAGCAGCGACTTCACCACCAGGCCCACCTCCTCCTCGGGCAGCGCGAGCGTCTGCCCGATCTGCCGGTTGGTCAGCCCGCGGGCGACGAGCTTGAGCACGTCCAGCCGGTCGTCGGGGAGCCCGGCCAGCGCCGGCGGCGAGGCCGGGTCGGTGCGCCCGGTGAACGCCGAGATCAGCCGCGTGGTCACGGCCGGGTCGATGAGCGCGTCGCCGGCCGCCGCGGCCCTGATCGCGGCCAGGATCTGCTCGGGCGGCGAGGTCTTCAGCACGAACCCGCTCACCCCGGCCCGCAGCGCCGCGTACAGGTTCTCGTCGCTGCCGAACGTCGTCATCATGACGACCTTCGGCGGCCGCTCCCCGGCCAGGATCCTGCGCGCGGCGGCCAGGCCGTCCAGGCGCGGCATCTGGATGTCGAGCAGCACCACGTCGGGACGCGTCTCGCGGACGGCCGTGATCGCCTCCTCGCCGTTGGCCGCCTCGCCCGCCGGCGCGAACCCGGCCTCGCTGTCCAGCATGGCCTTCAGCCCGGTACGCACCAGCGCCTGGTCATCGGCCACCAGCACGCGCAGCACCCCGCCGTCCGCGGGCTCGGCGGGGGGCTCGGCGGGGGGCTCGGCGGCGGGCTCATCCAGGCGCTGGGCCAGCATGTCGGCCTCCAGCCGCTTCAGCCCGGCCGACAGGTCCAGCCCCAGCTCGTCCCGCCACACGGCGCGCGCCCTGCGCAGCGCCGCCAGCGCGTCGCCCTGGCGCCCCATCCGGTAGAGCGCCACGGCCAGCAGCCGCCACGCCTCCTCCCGCAGCGGGTGCGCCGACGCGTGCGCCTCCAGGTCCGCCACCAGCGACGTCGCCCGGCCCAGCGCCAGCCCGGCGTCGGCCCGCCGCTCCACGGCGATCAGCCGCAGCTCCTCCAGCCGCCCGGCCTCGGTCGCGGCCCAGCTCAGCTCCGCGAACTCGGCCAGCGCCGGCCCCCGCCACAGCTCCAGCGCCGTGTCCATGGCCGCCCACACCTGTGCGGACGTGCCGTCGGACTTCACCAGGCTCTCGAAGTGCCAGGCGTCCACCTGCTCGGTACGGGCGCGCAACGCGTACCCGGGCGGCGCGGACACCAGCACCCCGGCCTCCTCGCGGGGCGCGCGGCCGGGCTCCAGGGCGCGGCGCAGCCGCGAGACGTAGCCCTGGATCGTGGACAGGGCCTGCGCCGGCGGGTCGCCCGGCCAGAGCTCGTCGATGAGGGTGTGCACGGGCACGGCGCGGCCACCGGCGACGAGCAGGCGTGCGAGCACCGCCCGCTGCCGCTGGCCGCCGAGGTCGAGGGGGGCGCCGTCGGCCCAGGCCTGGAACGGTCCGAGAGCGGTGAAGGTCAGCATGTCAGGCGTAACTGTAGAGGCAGAACGGGTCTGGGTATATGGGGAAATATCAGAGAGGCAGCTCGGCGTCGACCACGGTGCCCCCTCCCTCCGCCTCCCGCACGACACAGGTGCCTCCCAGCTCGGCGGCCCGCTCGCGCATCGAGCCCAGCCCGACCCCCGCCCGCGCGTCCGGCGGGATCCCGCTCCCGTCGTCGGTGACGGTGATCCGCAAGGTCTCCGCCCGCCGCAGCGCGACCGCGATCGTGGCGGCGCCGGAGTGCTTGCGGGCGTTGGTGAGCGCCTCCTGCACGATCCGGTACGCGGCCACCTCGACGGCCGCGGGCAGCCCGTCGAGGCCGCCGGAGACCTCGACCGGCGTGCCGGCCAGCTCCGTCACCGCCCCCGCCAGGCCCAGCTCGTCGAGCGCCGGCGGGCGCAGGCCGTACACGAGCTGCCTGATGTCGCCGCTGACCGCGTCCATGCCGGCGCGCAGCTCGGCCAGCAGCAGGTCAGCGCGCTCGGGCGCGCTGCGCACGGACAGGCGGGCGGCGTTGATCGACATGGCCATGCCGGTGAGCGACTGGCCGAGCCCGTCGTGCAGGTCGCGGCGCAGCCGCCGCCGCTCCTCCTCGCGCGCGGTCAGGATGCGCTCGCGCGAGCGCTGCAACGCGGCCGTCAGCCGCACCGCGTGCGCCGCGTCGGCGATGTACGGGGTGAGCGTGGCCAGCACCCGCTCGTCGTGCGCCGCGGGGAACCTGCGCCTGTCGGTCGGCCCGACCAGCAGCAGCCCGACCGGCTCGCCGTGCCACACCAGGGAGATCACCCGCGCGGGCGGGCCGAGCGAGCCGGAGGTGGTGGTCGTGCCGTCCAGCTCGACCGCCACGCCCGTCACCGACAGGCCCTCGCGCAGCGTGTCCAGGGTGGCCAGCAGCCCGTGCACCGGGTCGGCGTGCTGCAGCCGGTGCCGCAGCCGCCTGGCCAGCGTGCCCGGCACGCCGGTGCTGCCGTACAGCAGCCGGTCCACGCCGCGCTGCATGCCGCGCCGCATCGGCTGGAAGGCCGCCCCGGCGAACACCGCCGCCGCGATCCCGGCCACCTCGTCGACCTCGGCGAGGAACAGGCTGCTCGCGGCGCTGACCGCCACGTACACGCCGGTGGTCACGATGATCAGCGCGGTGCCGATGAGCGCGCGGGTGATCAGCGTGTCGATGCCGAACAGCCGGTAACGCAGCACCGCCACCGCGATGGCCGCCGGGATCAGCGGGATGAACAGCGTCGCCAGCCACCAGAACGGATCGCCCAGCATCCACGGCACCAGCAGCCCGGGCAGCGCCACCACCAGCCACAGGAGCTGGCGCCGTTCGGCCGCGTCGCCGCGCCTGAACCGCACCACCAGCGAGACGAACGCCAGCGCCATGGCCGCCGACACCATCCAGTGCGCGGGCTCCCGCAACGTTCTCTGCCCGCTCAGCGCGCCGGCCCAGTCGAGCGCGACGCCCATGACGGCCAGGACGACCACCCAGCGCCAGCGCCTCGACAGCAGCCTGCCGGCCGGGTAGAGCAGGGGGAGCAGCACGCCCAGCGCGAGCTGCAGCACGTGCCAGGTGAGGTTGATCAGCGGCCAGCCCACGGCCGCGTGCCCGAACAGCAGGTGGAACGTGTTCGCCGACAGGATGTTGGCGGCGGCGCTCAGCCCGCCGACGCACAGCAGCCAGCCGATCACCAGCCGCGGCCTGCTGTTCACGAGGATCGCGCCGAAGACGGAGAACGCCGTGCCCGCCACGTCCTCGGGGGCGAGCGGCAGCGGCGTCCAGGACGGTTGCGGCAGTTGCGCCGTCACCCAGATGTCGGCGAGCTCGAACACGACGGCGAGCGTGGCCATGCCGATCGCCACACTGCGCGCCAGACCTGCGTGGCGCATCCCACCGCCCTTCCCACCCCATGATCGGGGTGAAAATTACCGGTGGGCTGCCAACGTCCGATCAAAATTTTCTCAACGTGCTCCGCACCTGGTCGGAGCAACAATAGCGGGCCGCGGCCGGCACGGTCAGCACGGTCAGCGGCGCCGGACCGCGGGGCCGAGCAGCAGCATGCCCGCCGCCGACGCCAGGCCGACCCCGCCGATCGTGAACCACAGCGCCCCCGAGCCCAGCTCCAGCAGCGGCCCGCCGAGCAGCGGCGCCAGCACCGCCGACAACGACCACGAGAACCCGAACAGCCCCGAGTACCGCCCGCGCAGTTCGGCGGGCGCCAGCGCGGCCACGATGGCGCCGGGGATCCCGGCCGTGACGATCTCCCCGGCCGTCCAGATCACGATCGTCACCGCCAGCCCGAGCACGTTGGTCACGTACGCCGTCATCGCGAACCCGACGCCCATCACCGCCAGCCCCAGCGCGAACGTGCGCGCCGGGTCCCTGCGCCCCAGCCACCCCGACACCAGCGGCTGCACGACGACGATCAGGATCCCGTTCAGCGCCATGGCCACCCCGAACTCCTGGGGCGACAGCTTCACCACGCCGGTCATCGCCACCGGCAGCATGGTCATCGTCTGCGAGTAGACCAGCGCGTTGCCCAGCGCGACCAGCGTGAACCCGACCATCACCCGGTCGCGCAGCACCACCCCGAACCCGCCCGTCACCTGCCTGGTCTCCGGCCTGGTCTCGGGCACCGCCCGCCACACCAGCACGGCGAAGACCACGCTCGACACCGCGTCGATCCAGAACAGCCAGACGAACCCGAGCCCGGCCAGCCATCCGCCGGCCGTCATGCCCACCGAGTAACCGAGGTTGATCGCCCAGAACAGCAGCCCGTACGCCCGGGGCCGCTCCTCGGCCGAGACGAGGTCGGCGACCAGCGCGTTCGAGGCCGGCCGGTAGACGTCGATCACCAGCCCGAGCGCGAACATCGAGGCCAGGATCGCGGGCAGCGAGGTGCTGTACCCCAGTGCCAGCATGCAGGCGGCCGTGGCCAGCATGCCGCCCGACAGCGTGGCCCGGCGCCCGATCCGGTCCGCGAGCACGCCCGCGACGAGCTGCGACAGCAGCGAGCCCGCGCCGAACACGCCCATGACCAGGCCCGCCGCGGCCACGGACAGGCCGCGGCTCTGGGTCAGGTAGACGCCGGTGAAGGGCATGACCATGGTGCCCAGGCGGTTCACCAGCGTGCCGCCCCACAGTGCCCAGAACGGGCGGGGCAGTCCGCCGATCTGGGACTTGAGGAAGGAGGGCCTCTCGGCAGTAGTGCTTGACACGCCTCATAGGGTGAGATTTCCGGTTTCGCGGTGCGAACGATTTAGCGCACACTAAAAGCATGTCCATCACCTGGGCGCTGAGGCCGGAGGACGTGGCGCGCATCCGGTTCGCCTTCTCCCCGATGTGGGAGCTCGTGGCCAGCCTGCGCACCCTCCAGCAGCCCGCCCGGCAGTCGATCCACCTGCCCTGGCTCAAGGCCGTGCGGCCCCGCCTGGCCGGGCTCGACCTGTCCGAGCTGTTCGCACTCGTGCCGCCGAGCGGCTATCTGGCCGACTTCATCACCCCGCCGCCCGACACGCCGATGCCCGACTTCGCCGCCGAGCTGGACCGGGTCAGGCGCACCGACCCCGCGCTGGCCCGCGAGGAGGCGCTGAAGGTGCGCGGCACGGACCCGGCCGTGATCCAACGGTTCGTCGCCGACCCCGAGGCCGGGGTGTCGAGGGTGGCAGACGCGCTGGAGGCGTACTGGGAGGGGTGCTTCGCCGAGTTCTGGCCCCGCGTGTACGCCCTGCTGGAGCGGGACGTGCTGCGCCGGTCGCGGCAGCTCGCCCAGGGCGGGGCGCGCGAGCTGTTCGCCGCGCTCGACCCGGCCGTGAAGTGGACGGGGGAGCTGCTGCTCGTCGACCGGCCCTGGTGCGCGTCCGGCGGGCTGCACGGCGACGGGCTGGTGCTGGTGCCCAGCGCGTTCTACTGGCCGGCCGTGGCCGTGATGACGGCGCCGTACCAGTCGATGCTCGTCTACCCCGTGCAGGGCGTCGGCACGTTGTGGGAGCAGGGCCCGCCGCCCGCGCCGGGCGCGCTCGCCGCGCTGATCGGCCGGAGCAGGGCCGCGATCCTGCTCGCGCTCGCCGAGCCCGCCACCACCTCGGCGCTGGCCGTCCGCATGTCGCTCACGCCCGGCGCGGTCAGCCAGCACCTCGGCGTGCTCAGCGGCGGCGGGCTGGCGGTGGGCATGCGGATCGGCAAGCAGGTCGTCTACCGCCGCACCCTGGCCGGCGACATGCTCGCCGCCGGCCCCAGGGCACACGCGTAGCGTGCGCGGGCCTCACGCGTAGCGCTGGGACTCCAGGAGCCAGTCCAGGTGCGCGCGCGGGGCGGCCAGGTAGGCGCAGGCCACCTTGCTGACGTCCCTGGCCGCCTTCGGCGCCAGGTCGTCCAGCGGCAGCCGCCTGGCCGCCTTGCGCATGTCCTGGCAGCGCGCGGCGATCCGGTCCAGCACCCAGGCCGTCGCCTCCCGCTCGCCCAGGCCGAGCTGCCGCATCGCCAGCACCACGAAGTTGTGCACGTCGCCGCGCTCCTTCGGCCGCGAGGCCACGTCGTTGCACCAGGCCGTGACGTCGCTGCAGGCGTTCACGAGCTGCTGCCACGGGTCCGACTCGTGCACCCAGACCGGCACCTCCACCCGCAGGCACGGCTCCACCAGGTCGTACAGGTACGGGCCGACCGTGCCCCTGCGCAGCGCCGGATACTCCTCCAGCGTCGGCATCCGCCCCGCCGCGCGGTTCTCCGCCTCGGCGCGGCAGGCGTCGTACTGGCGCTGCAGCCCCACCGCGAACCTGGCCCGCCACTGGTCGCTCATCCGCACGCTCGTCACCCGCCACAGGTCGGCGAAGGCCGCCTCCAGCGGATGGCAGGAGGTGCCCTTGAGCATGCCGTGGAAGATCTCCAGCGGGCCCGAGCGCTCGTCCAGCTCGTCGTCCAGATGGAACAGCCAGGTCAGCCACTGCGCGAACAGCGCCGCCGCGGCCGCGTCGAACTCGGCGAACGCCCGGCCAGCCATCCGGTGGTAGCCGACCCCCGGATCGGCGCGCAGGCCGGTACGCCTGGCCCAGTCGATGACCGCGGCCTCGATCGCGTACACGGCCGGATGCATCCTGCACGGCGCCGCCATCGCGGGCACCCGCTCGGTGAGCGGCAGCAGCGCCAGCGCCGCCGAGCCGCCCCTGCGCGGCAGCGGCAGCAGGGACGTCAGGGCCGAGCGCAGGGCGGTGCGCGCGGTGGTGAACACCGTGGCGAACACGGTGGTGGTCGTGGCGGTGCTCACGGTGTCCTTCGCGGTGTCCTTCGCGGTGTCCTTCGCGGCGCTCTTCACTGGAGTGTTCTTCACCGTGCTGTTCACAGGGGTCCGAAAAGCCAGTTGCCGGCGGCGTTGGGGTCGTCGCCGCGGTAGTAGTCGGCGGCGGCCGTGACCAGCTCGTCCACGGTGAGCACGCCCCTGCCCGCCCGGTCCAGCCGGTCGAACGCCTGGTCCACGTCGTCGTAGGCCACCCCGAACGCGCACAACATCGTGCGGAACTCGCCCGGCCCGATCTCCCCGTCGTCGTCGCCGTCGCACAGTTCCGCCACCGCGACCGTGGCCGGCCTGAACACCGGGTCGTACTGGTCGCCCGTGACGAACGCCGCCGTCATCCCGCGCAGGAAGTCCGGGCGCGCGATGCCGCAGTCGCCGTCGCGCTCCAGCGTCTCCGACAGGGTGGACCAGATGCGGTCGAAGCCGTCCACGAGACTCGCCCCGGCGACCGAGGTGGGGGACTCCCCGAAGCCCACCAGGATACGGGCGCCCAGCCCCAGCAGGTCCTCGCGCTCGACGACGCCGTTGCCGCTCGCGTCGATGTGGTCGAACGCCCGATCGAGCTTGTGATTGAGCAGGTCGATAGCCACCAATGCCTCCCCCGAGACTGACTGCGTGATCACAGTAAGTCGGGGCGGGCCCTTTGTCAGCGAGGCTCGCACCGGCACCCCCCGTAACGTGTGCGAAACACGGACACGGCATGCTGGTGTGTACACCTGTACTGTCCGTACGAACGAGGGGATGCCGTGGACCGCCAGCAGGAGTTCGTGCTCCGCACGCTCGAGGAACGCGACATCCGGTTCATCCGGCTGTGGTTCACTGACGTGCTCGGCTTCCTCAAGTCCGTCGCGATCGCGCCCGCCGAGCTCGAGGGGGCCTTCGCCGAGGGCATCGGCTTCGACGGCTCGGCCATCGAGGGCTTCGCCCGCGTCTACGAGTCCGACATGCTCGCCAAGCCCGATCCGGCCACGTTCCAGATCCTGCCGTGGCGCAGCGAGACGCCGGGCGCGGCCCGCATCTTCTGCGACATCCTCATGCCCGACGGCACGCCGTCGCACGCCGACCCGCGCTGGGTGCTCAAGCGCACGCTCGCCAAGTGCGCCGACATGGGCTTCACCTTCTACACCCACCCGGAGATCGAGTTCTTCCTGCTGAAGAACCGTCCCGAGCCGGGCGAGCGGCCCGAGCCGATCGACTCCGGCGGCTACTTCGACCACACGCCCCACAGCTCCGGCCACGACTTCCGCCGCCAGGCGATCATGATGCTGGAGTCGATGGGCATCTCCGTCGAGTTCAGCCACCACGAGGGCGCGCCCGGCCAGCAGGAGATCGACCTGCGCTACGCCGACGCGCTCACCACGGCCGACAACATCATGACCTTCCGCCTGGTCATGAAGGAGGTCGCGCTGGAGCAGGGCATCTGGGCCTCGTTCATGCCCAAGCCGTTCACCGAGCACCCCGGCTCCGGCATGCACACGCACATGTCGCTGTTCGAGGGCGACCGCAACGCCTTCTACGAGGCCGGCTCCGACTACCGGCTGTCCAAGATCGGGCGCTCGTTCATCGCGGGGCTGCTGCGGCACGCCGCCGAGATCACGGCCATCACCAACCAGTGGGTCAACTCCTACAAGCGGCTCTGGGGCGGCGCCGAGGCCATCGCCGGGCAGGGCGGCGAGGCGCCCTCCTACGTGTGCTGGGGCCACAACAACCGCTCGGCCCTGGTCCGGGTGCCGATGTACAAGCCGCACAAGGGCGGCTCGACCCGCATCGAGTTCCGCTCGCTCGACTCGGCCTGCAACCCCTACCTGGCCTTCGCGCTGATCCTGGCCGCCGGGCTGAAGGGCATCGAGGAGAGCTACGAGCTGCCGGCCGCCGCCGAGGACAACGTCTGGACGCTGACCAGCGCCGAGCGGCGCGCCCTCGGCATCCAGCCGCTGCCCGGCTCGCTCAACGACGCGATCGAGGTCATGGAGCGCAGCGAGCTGGTGGCCGAGACGCTGGGCGAGCACGTCTTCGACTTCTTCCTGCGCAACAAGCGCAGCGAGTGGCGCGAGTACCGGCGCCACGTGACCGAGTTCGAGCTCGGCCGCTACCTGCCCGTGCTCTGACCGGAAGCCCGGCCGGCCGAAGCCCCGCCTGGCGCCGAGGGTCCTGCTGACCGAAGGCCCGCCTGGCCGGAAGCTCCGCTCGGCCGAAGGCCCCGCCGGTGGTGGCGGGGCCTTCGGTTCGCGCTCAGCCCCAGAACTCCCGCACCTCGATCGGGAGCGTGCTCGCCGCGGCCAGCCTGCGGCCCCAGTCGAGCGCCGCGTCCCGGCCGGGCGCCTGGATCACGGTGAAACCGCCGATGTGCTCCTTGCCCTCGGTGTACGGGCCGTCCATGGTGAGCACCTCGCCGCCGCGCGGGCGCAGCACGGCCGCCTCCCCGGGTGGCCGCAGCCCGCCGGAGAAGAGCCAGGCGCCGGCGGCCTTCATCTCCTCCTCCAGCGCGCCGAGGTCACGCATGATCGGTTCGAGGATCTCGGGGCCGGGCGGCTCGCCGTCGGGCTGGTAGATGGTGAGCACGTATCGCTGCATGGATTCGCTCCTTCCGCTCAGCCCTTGTACGAACGGCGCGGGCGCGGATCGACACCCGGCGCCGGATCGAACACGATCGCCTCCAGCAGCCCCGCCTCCGCCCGGTTCACGATGTACGCCCCGGCCGCCGGAGCCGGGTCACCGCCCTTGACCCGCGCTAGCAGGCTGTCCCACCTGCGCTGGTGCCGGGCGAACGTCCTGGGCGCCACCACCCGGCCCCTGGCCCGCTGTCCCGCCAGCGCCTCGCCGGGCGGCGCGTCCAGCAGGAGCAGGTGGAAGCCCGCGCCGTACCGGCGGGCCAGCCAGGCGAAGCCGCGCAGCACGTACGGGCCGCAGCCCCGGTTGTGCGCGACCACCGAGTGGCCCTGGGTCAGGGCCTGCCGGATGCGGGTCAGGTGGGTGACGAACACCACGGCGCGGCGCACCGGGTAGGGCGCCCAGGTGATCCGGCCGTCCCAGTGCCGCCTGGACTGCGAGGAGTCGATCACCACGACCGCGCCGGAGGTGACGGGCAGGCTCTCGGCGCCGTGCATGCCGTACAGGCGGCGCAGCAGCGTGGTCTTGCCCGCTCCCGGCAGCCCCGTCAGGATGACCAGGGCTCCCGGCGGATACCGCAGCCTCGCCCCGTCCACACGCAACACCCTCCCCCGCCCGGTGCGCCCTACGCTACCTCTGCCGCGCCAGCATAGGGCGTGTGGTCCCAGCCTCTCCGAGGATGAACCGAGACGCGCACGACGCTCCTTGATCGGGGAGAATCGGCCGTTTGGTCGCGGCAGGCGGGAAACCTCGTTAAGGTACTGCCAACGCCTTGATCGGCCTCACTCCCGGAGCGGTTCCGAGTGAGGCCGATTTTCGTTGCTTCTGACCCCCGAGTCACATCCGAGCGATGTGCGGCGCCTAGCGTCTCGTTACCCGGTGGAGGGAAGTTTCGGGCCCCTTCAAGGCGTTATGGAGACGTACCGAGCGGCCACCGGACCCCCGCATCCTAGGTAAACCGGGCGTCCAGTAAAATCGGCCTGCTCTTTATGATATTTCCGGACTTTTCGCCTGGCGTGGCGATATAGGAGGGTGTGGCATGACGACGGCTGCCCTGCAGACCGTGTTGACCGTTCCCGAGCGCTTCCGTGGTCCCGTGGGCGTCGCCAACGGCGGCTGGATCGCCGGCACCATGGCCGAAGCGCTGAACGGTGGACGATCAGCCGTCGAGGTCACGCTGCACGCCCCCACGCCGCTGGAGACGGAGCTGCGGCTGGAGCACGTCGCCAACACGGTCTCCCTCTCGCACGGCGACAAGCTGCTGGTCGAGGCGATCCCCGTGGCCGAGGAGCTGCAGGGCCCCGGGTTCGTGCCGTTCAACGACGCCGCCCGCGCCGAGGCCGGGTTCGCGGGGCTGAAGGCGCACCCGTTCGCGGAGTGCTTCGCCTGCGGCCTGCGCGAGCCGGGCGACGGCCTGCGCATCTTCCCCGGCCCGGTGGAGGGCACCGACCTCGTGGCGGCCGGCTGGCGGGTGCCGTTCACCGTGAGCGGCGAGGACGGCGTGCCCGCCTCGATCGTGGGCGCGGTGCTCGACTGCATCACCGGCTGGGCGCACTTCGGCCCTGGTGAGAGCGCCCTGCTCGGCCGCCTGGCCGTGCAGATCCACCGCCCGGTGCTGCCCGGCGGCCGCTACTCGGTGGTGGCCCGCCCGACCGGGCGCGACGGCCGCAAGATGTACGGCCAGAGCGCCATCTACGAGGTGGACGGCACGCTGGTCGCCGCCGCCCGCGCCACGTGGATCGCGCCACGCTAGACCGCTCGCACGAAGGCCCCCGAGCCGCCGCTCGGGGGCCTTCGCCGTGGGGACGTCAGGCCGGCGAGGTGAGGCGGTCCACCACCGTGGCCACGCATCGCTCGTCGAACAGGATCGTGTAGTGGTTGCAGTCCGGCACCACCTCGTCCCGCAGCCCGGGCAGCCGGTCCGCCCACGGCCGCGCCAGCTCGTCGGGCAGCATCCCTGTCGGCTGGTCGAGCAGCCCGCGCGGCGCTCTGAGCAGGTACAGCGGCGAGGTGATCGCCGTCAGCGCCGCCGCGATGGCCTCCCGCTCCAGACGCAGCCACCGCCCGTCCTCCAGCACCGCCTCGCCCGCCGCCCGCGACCGCAGCGCGCCTTCGGGTCCCGTCAGGTCGTAGCGCACGTACGCCTCCACGTCGGCGTTCCAGCGGCCGGCGAAGGCGGGATGCGCCTTGAAGAAGCCGACGTACGCCTCCGCCGAGGGGAACGTCTGCCGCAGCCGCGCCAGTGCCGGGCCCAGCGAGGCCTCCAGCGCCGCGTCGGGGTCCGTGCCCTCGGGGATCGGCGGCAGCGGGATGCCGCCGTCCACCAGCACCACCCTGGCGAACGCGCGCCGCGCGCCGGCCAGCGCGGCCACGTACGCGCCCATGGAGTGCCCCGTCAGGACCGCGTCCGGTCCCGCTCCGACGTGGTCGGCCACGCGCAGCACGTCCTCGGCGTGCCTGGGCAGCCCGTACGGTCCGGGCAGGGACGCGCTGTGCCCGCGCCCGCGCAGGTCCATGGCCACCAGTGACCAGCCGTCCGGCAGCCGCCGGCCCACCGCGGCCCACGCCATCAGGGACGCCGTGATGCCGTGGACGGCGATGATCGTGCGCGGTCCCGTGCCGAACGTGGCGATCCGCAGCCCGTCGACCTCATCAATCCTCATAAACACCACATAATTACGCATATGCGAATCACCGTCATCGAACACGAGGCCGAGGCCGGGCTCGGCTACCTCGCGCAGTGGCTGGGGCTGGACTGCGAGGTCGTGCGGCCGTACCTGGGGCAGGAGGTCCCCGCCCGGGCGCAGGACGGGCTGATCGTGCTCGGCGGCGCGGCGGCCGCCTGGGAGGACGAGCGCAGCCCCTGGCAGCCCGCCACCCGTGACCTGCTCCGCCGGGCCGTCGATGACGCCACCCCCACCCTGGCCGTCTGCCTGGGCGCGCAACTGCTCACCATGGCCTGCGGCGGCACCGTCGAGCGCGGCGCGAACGGGCTGGAGGTGGGCGCCCGCGAGGTGGTGGCGCTGCCCGCCGCCGCCTCCGACCGGCTGCTGTCGGGCATCGGCGCCGCCGTTGCCGTGCAGTACCACCAGGACGCCATGACGCGGCTGCCCGACGGGGCGGTGCCGCTGATGACCGGCTCCCAGTACCCGAACCAGGCCTACCGGCTCGGCGAGGCGGCCTGGGCGGTGCAGTTCCACCCCGAGGCCACGCCGGAGATCTTCGCCTCGTGGACGGCGGGGTCGGACCTGGACGCGGCCGAGGACCTCAACGCCGAGGTCAAGGCCGCCGAGAGCGACCTCGTGGCGACCTGGCGCCCGGTGGCGCGGGCGTTCGCGGACGTGGTCAGGAACGGCTGAGCCTCGCCCGGCGTGCGGTCAGGGCGTGCGCGAGCGCGTGCACGCCCGCCAGCAGCAGCGGGAACGCCGCCACGGCCGCCCCGGGGCCGCGCGCCGGCACCCCGGCCCGCCGCAGCCGCCGCCACGCCCACACCGAGTAGGGGATCACCACGATCGGCGCGGTCACCACTCCCGGCGTGTACCCCCTGAACAGCGCCGCCTGCGCGAGATGCACCACCCCGTGCACGCCGAACCCGGCCAGCGCCGCCTGGAACACCGCGCTCCGCCCGCCCGTACGCGCCCCCAGCCCCGAGGCCACGGCCATCAGCCCGCCCATCAGCCCGACGGCCACGCCCGCGTGCGCCTGCGACATCTCCATCCGCTCCCACGGCACCTGCGGAAGGCGCTCCTCCAGCCGGGGCCGCGCCGTCCGCGTCCACCGCGCCATGGTGGCCAGTTCCTCGGCGTCGTGCACCGCCCAGGCGGCCAGCAACCCCCACGCCACCCCCGCGGGAACCCGTCCCATCGCATCCTCCTCGCCTCGCGCAAAACGCAACGCAACGTTGCGTTCGCATGTTACGGCGAAACGCGCAAGAGCTGTCAAGATGGAGGCGTGCCCAGGATCGAATCCACCGCCGCGCGGCTCGCGAAGCTCGGCTTCGCCGACGGAGCCAGGGCGGCGCAGCTCGTCCGCCAGTCGGAGGCCGGCCTGGACGACATCCTGGAGTCCCTGGTCGACGTGGCCGACCCCGATCAGGCCCTGGTCTCGCTGACCCGCCTCATCGAGCGCGAGCCGGCCGTGCTCGACGCCCTGCGCTCCGACGAAGGGCTCAAGGGCAGGCTCCTGGCCGTGCTCGGCGTCAGCGCCGCGCTCGGCGAGCACCTCGTCCGCCATCCCGGCCAGGTGGCCCGGCTGGCCGAGCCCGCTCCGGGCGAGGCCAGGGCCGAGCTGCTGCGGGCGGTCGGCGCCGAGCCCGGGGAGAGCGAGCCCCGCGCGGCCGAGGGCGGCACCGGCGCGCTGACGGCGCTGCGCGTGGCCTACCGGGGCCGCCTGGCGCACCTGGCCGCCCGCGACCTGACCGGCCAGGCGACGCTCGGCGAGGTCACCGCCGAGCTGTCCGACCTGGCGGGCGCCGCGCTGGAGGCCGCCCTCGCCATCGCCCGCACCGAGGTCGAGGCCGACGAGGTCCGCTTCGCGGTCATCGGCATGGGCAAGTGCGGCGCCAGGGAGCTCAACTACATCAGCGACGTCGACGTGATCTTCGTGGCGGAGCCGAGGGAGGGCGCCGACGAGGCCAAGGCGCTGCGCGCCGCCACCCGGCTGGCCCAGGCCATGATGCGGGCCTGCTCCACGACCACGCCCGAGGGCTCGCTGTGGGAGGTGGACGCCGGGCTGCGCCCCGAGGGCCGCTCGGGGCCGCTGGTCCGCACGCTCACCAGCCACCTCGCCTACTACCGCCGCTGGGCCAAGACGTGGGAGTTCCAGGCGCTGCTCAAGGCCAGGCCCGTGGCGGGCGACCTGGAGCTGGGCGCCGCCTACGTCGAGGCCGTCAACGAGATGGTCTGGACGGCCGCCACCCGCGAGCACTTCGTCGAGGACGTGCAGGCCATGCGCCGCCGCGTCGAGGCCCACGTGCGGGCCGAGGGCGAGCGGCAGCTCAAGCTCGGGCCAGGCGGGCTGCGCGACATCGAGTTCGCGGTGCAGCTCCTGCAGCTCGTGCACGGCAGGCTCGATCCGCTGCTGCGCCGCAGGGGCACGCTCCCGGCGCTGGCGGCGCTCTCGCGGGGCGGCTACGTCGCCCGTGACGACTCGCGCGGGCTGGCGGAGGCGTACTCGTTCCTGCGGCAGGTCGAGCACCTGCTGCAGCTCCACCGGCTGCGGCGCACCCACATCGTGCCCACGGAAGACGCCGACCTGCGCAGGCTGGGCAGGGCGCTGGGCATGCAGGCCGACCCGGTGGGGGAGTTCACGGCGCGGTGGCGGCGGCACGCGATGGAGGCGCGGCGGCTGCACGAGAAGCTGTTCTACCGGCCGCTGCTGCAGGCCGTGGCGCGGCTGCCGGAGTCGGAGGCGCGGCTGTCCACCGCCGCCGCGGCGGCCCGGCTGGAGGCGCTCGGCTACGTCGATCCCAGGGGCGCGCTGCGCCACATCGCCAACCTGTCCACCGGCGTGTCCAGGCGGGCCGCCATCCAGCGCACGCTGCTGCCGGTCATGCTCGGCTGGTTCGCCGACACGCCCGACCCCGATGCGGCGCTGCTCGGGTTCCGGCAGGTCAGCGACAAGCTGGGCAGCACGCCGTGGTACCTGCGGCTGCTGCGCGACGAGACCGCCGTGGCCGCCAGGATGGCCCGGGTGCTGGGCACCAGCCGCTACGCCACCACCCTGCTCATGCACGCCCCCGACGCGGTGGCCATGCTCGGCTCCGACGAGGAGCTGGCCGTGCGCCCGCCGGAGTCGCTGCTCGGCGAGGCGTCCGCCGCGGTCACCCGGTACACGGGCGATCCCGAGACCGCCGTCACGGCGGTGCGGGCGCTGCGGCGCAAGGAGCTGTTCCGCACGGCCGTGGCCGACATCTCCGGCCTGGTCGACATCGAGACCGTCGGAACCGCGCTGTCGCGGCTCAACGACGTGACCCTGCAGGCCGCGCTCGACGCCGCACTCAGCAAGGCAGCGAACGTCACCTCCTTCGCGATCATCGCCATGGGCCGGCTGGGCGGCCTGGAGTGCTCGTACGCCAGCGACGCCGACGTCATGTTCGTGCACTCGCCGCTGCCCGGCGTGGCCGAGCGCGAGGCCACCGACGCCGCCTTCGCCGTCGCCAACGAGCTGCGCAGGCTCCTGTCGCTGCCCGCCCCCGACCCGCCCCTGCTCATCGACCCCGACCTGCGCCCGGAGGGGCGCCAAGGGCCGCTGGTGCGCACGCTGGCCTCGTACCGGGCCTACTACTCCCGCTGGTCGTCGCCGTGGGAGTCGCAGGCGCTGCTGCGCGCCCGCTTCTCGGCCGGGGACGCCGAGCTGGGCGCGGCGTTCACCGCGATGATCGACGAGCTGCGCTACCCGCGGGGCGGCCTGCCCGACGACGCGGTCAGGGAGATCCGGCGGCTCAAGGCCCGCATGGAGGCCGAACGGCTGCCGCGCGGCGCCGACCCCGCCCTGCACACCAAGCTCGGGCCCGGCGGGCTGTCGGACGTGGAGTGGGTGGCGCAGCTCCTGCAGCTCCGGTACGCCGGCGCGCGGCCGTCGCTGCGCACCACCCGCACGCTGGAGGCGCTGCGGGCGGCCGTCGGGGAGGGGCTGCTGGCTCCGGCCGACGAGGCGGTGCTGGCGGAGGCGTGGCGGTTCGCGTCGCGGGTGCGGGACGCGATCATGCTGGTGAAGGGGCGGCCGGGCGACAGCGTGCCGCGCGACGCGAGCGAGCGCAGGATGCTCGCCCAGACGCTCGGGTACCCGCCGGACGGCTCGGAGGACTTCCTCGACGACTACCGGCGCGTCACCCGGCGGGCCCGCAAGGTGGTGGACCGGGTCTTCTACGGCGCCTGACCTTCGACGACAATGCCGTGCGTCATTGCGGTGACACGCGGCGTGGGTGTATCAAAGCGCCGTGTTATCCGTTTACGTGGATCTGGCCCTCGGCCTGGTGGTGGCGTTCCTGCTGCTGTCGCTGCTGGTGAGCGGGCTCAACGAGGCGTTCGTGCGGGTGCTGTCCATCCGCAGCAAGTTCCTGTGGGCCTACCTCAGGGACACCATGGACGGGGTCGAGGCGAAGGCGCCGTCGTGGCTGCCCGGCAGTGTCCGGGACGTGCTGCTCGTGCTGCCGTTCGGGCGCGACCCCCGTCCGAGGCACAGCGACAGGCCGGCACCCGTCGAGGCCGGCAGGATGCCCGAGACGAAGACCAGCGACTCCATGATGATGGATCTGCTCTACGCGCGGGTGCGGGAGATCGACCACGGCAAGCGGGGCAGGACGAGCATCGCGAACATCCCGCCCGAACGGTTCGCGGTGGCCGTGATGGAGCTGGCCACGGTGGAGAACGGGGAGATCCCGAAGTTCCTGGAGAAGCTGCGGAAGGTCGACAGCCCGCTGTACGGCCCTCTCAAAGGCGTGTGGGAGAGCGCGCAGGGCGACCTCGACCGGTTCAGGAAGGGGGTGGAGAGCTGGTTCGACGGGGAGATGCAGCGGCTGTCCATGCTGTACAGGCGCTACGTCAAGTGGGTGGTGGCCGTGCTGGGCGTCGTGGTGACGCTGCTGTTCTCGATGGACGGGTTCGAGTACGCCAAGACGCTGCTGCGGGACAACGCCTACCGGACCTCGGTGACGGCCGTGGCCGAGGCGGGGCCCGATGCGTACGACGAGCTGAGGCGGCAGTGCACGGGCGGCGACCCGGTGCCGTGCGTGACCGAGCTGCTCAGCGAGCCCGCCCTGGTCAAGATGATGGGGCAGGCGATGGTCAGCGTGTCGATCCCGGCGCAGGGCGAGCCGAGCGTGCAGGGGAACTTCCCGGTGTGGTGGGACCGGATCATCACGCCGAGTCACTGGCCGGGCTTCCTGCTGACGTACGTGGCGCTGCTGTTCGGGGCGCCGTTCTGGTGGGACGTGTTCCGGCGCATCACCGGAATCAGGCCGCGGCGCTGAGCCGCGTACGCTGGAGCGGATGGAGACAGAACGGCTCGTCATGCGCAGATGGCGCGAGGAGGACCGGGCGCCCTTCGCGGCCATGAACGCCGACCCCGAGGTGATGGAGCACTTCCCCGCCCGGCTCACGCGCGCGGAGAGCGACGGGCTGGTGGACAGGATCGAGGCGCAGTTCGACCGGCTGGGCTACTCGTTGTGGGCGCTGGAGGTGCGGGAGAGCGGGGAGTTCATCGGCTTCACGGGGCTCGCGCTGCAGACGTTCGAGGCGCCCTTCCTGCCCGCGGTGGAGATCGGGTGGCGGCTGGCGCGCCCGGCCTGGGGGCACGGGTACGCGATCGAGGCCGCCAGGCGGGCGGCCCGGTACGCCTTCGAGGAGGCGGGGCTCGACGGCATCATCTCGATGACCGCCGTGCCGAACGTGCGCTCCCAGGCCGTGATGCGGCGCCTGGGCATGACCAGGGACCCTGCCGAGGACTTCGACCATCCGCGCGTGCCGGAGGGCAGCCCGCTCCGGCGCCACGTGCTCTACCGGCTCAGGCGCCCGTGATCCCGGTTCACGCCGTGCTCATGGCGTACAGGACGTCGCGCAGGGACGGCTCGCGCTCGCGCATCCAGACCAGCCGCAGCGCCAGCGCGGGCGCCTCGAGGTCCAGCTCCACCAGCGCTCCCGAGTCCACCTCCGTCCCGAGGGCGAAGTCCGGCAGCAGCGCGGCCCCCAGCCCCTGCCTGGACCACTCGCGCGCGGTGGTGATGCTGGTCAGCTCCCTGCGCGGCACCTGCGTGCCGAACACCTGATCGGCCGCCAGCCGGATCGAGCAGCCGGGCGGGCTCACCAGCAGCGGCTCCCGATCGCCGCCGGGCGCCGCGACCAGCGACAGCCGGACCTCGCCCAGGTCCACATGGTCCATCCCGGCGGGCCGGTCGAACCCCAGCCCGCCGACCCGGTCGCCCAGGTCCAGCAGCAGCGCCGCGTCGAGCCTGCCGCCCGCCACCGCTTCCAGCAGCGGCTGCCTGGTGTGTGACTCGACGCTCACGTCCAGGTCGGGGCGGCGCTCGGCGAGGCGGCGGATGACGGCGGGGAGCTTGGCGGCGGCCAGCATCTCCAGCGCGCCGATCCGCACGCGGCGGCGCGCGCCCGTCACGGCCCGCCGCACCTCGTCGGCGTGGTCGAGCAGGCCCTGCGCCCGCGCCAGCAGCGCGGTGCCGGGCTCGGTCAGCCGCATGCCCCGGGGTGTCCGCTCGAAGAGCGAGACCCCGAGGCCGGCCTCCAGCCTGCGCACCTGCTCCGACACCGACGCGGGGGCCAGGCCCAGGCTGTTGGCGGCCGCCGTGACGGAGCCGGACGCGGCCACTGCCACAAAACTCCTCAAATGCCGCAATTCCACGCCTGCCAGCATACGGTTTTCCCGAACGCTCCCCACGGCTGCGCCTGTTGAGGCACGATGCCGCGTTTCAGCAGGCTGAGGGGCATGTTCGGTTTCTCCCTCGCCTACTTCCTGGTGATCCTCGACACCACCGTCCTGACGATCGCGCTGCCCGACCTGCGGGCCTCGCTCGGCGGTTCGGCGGCCGGCCAGCAGTGGGCGGTCAACGCCTACACGGTGGCCTTCGCCGCCTGCCTGCTGACCGGGGGAGCGGTCGCCGACAGGTACGGCGCGGCGCGCGTCTTCAAGCTCGGCGTGGCGGCCTTCGGCGTGGTCTCGCTGCTGAGCGCCGCCGCCCCCGACCTCGGCGTGCTGATCGGCCTGCGTGCCCTGCTCGGGGTGGCGGGCGCGCTCTGCACGGGCGGCTCGCTCGGCCTGCTCGCCGAGATGTTCCCGGAGCGCGCCGCCCGGGCCCGCGCCACCGGCCTGTGGGCGGCCATCACGGGCAGCGCGCTGGCAGCCGGGCCGCTGCTCGGCGGCGTCCTCGTCGACCTGTACGGCTGGCGTGCCGTCTTCCTGCTCAACCCGCCCATCGCGCTGATCAGCCTGCTGTCCATGCGCGGGGTCGTCTCACCGCGTGGCCGCCGGGCCATCGACTGGTGGGTCCAGGTCCTGGCCTGCGTCTTCCTCGGCCTTGTCGCCGAGGCCCTGATCGGCTCCGCACCCGTGGCCGGCCTGCTGGCCCTGGCCGTCCTGGCCGCCCTGGTGCTCGCGGAGCGGCGCAGCCACGCGCCCGCGCTGCCCGGCGGCCTGCTCGCTGCCACCTGGCCGGAGCTGCTGGCGGGCACGGTGGCGAACTTCGCCTTCTCCGGCGCCCTGTTCGTGCTGACGTTGCTCCTGCAGGACACCCGTCACCTGAGCCCGATGGCCACCGGGCTGGCCTTCCTCCCGCTCACGCTGCCCATGACGGTGAACCCCCTGCTCACCGGCCGCCTGGTGGCCCGCTACGGCCCGCGCCCGCCGATCCTCGGCGGCCTGGCCCTCGTCGCGGCAGGCCTGGCCGGGACCGCGCTCACCGGCGTGCTGACGCCCTGGCTCGTGGTGCTGGGCTTCGGCCTGTCGTTCGTGCTGCCCGCCCTGATGGCCGGGATGGTCAACAGTGCCCCGCCCGGCACGGCCGGCGCGGCGGGTGGCGTGCTCAACGCCTTCCGCCAGGTCGGCGCCACCCTCGGGGTGGCGGTCATGGGCGTCATCGGGCGGCCCCTGCTGGTGGCGGCCGTCCTGGCGGCGCTGACCTGCGCGGGCTACGCCCTGGCCGCGCGCCGCGCCCGCTCGGCCGCCACCGCCTGACGGGGTGATCGGAGTATCGTGATGCCCAGCCAGAGCGGCCACGACGATGGGGTGCACGTGTTCTTCCAGCATTCGAGCGACATCTGGCGGGATTTCCCCGAGCTGGTCCCGGGGGCGCTCTACGCCGAGGGCATCACCGCCGCTGTCGGCCCGGGCGCCGCCCCCGAGGCCCGCATCGCCGCGCACGCCGAGCGGGCCGCCGCCAGGCTGGCGGGCGCCTCCGAGGGCGAGCTGCCGGAGATCCAGGCGTGGCGGCGCGCCTTCACCAGGATGGGGCTGAAGCCGACGCAGTACAGATGCGCCTCGGAGGCCCTGCTGCGCCGCTTCAGGAAGGAGGGCTCGCTCCCGCGCCTCCATCCCCTGATCGACCTGTGCAACGCGGTCTCCGTCAGCTACGCGATCCCCGTCGCCGTCTTCGACGTCTCCCGGATCACCTCGTACGTGGAGGTGCGGCACGCCACGGGCGACGAGACGTACCTGACCTTCGGCGGCGAGACGGAGCACCCGCCGGCAGGCGAAGTGATCTTCGCTGACGCGGAGGGCAGGGCGCACGCCCGCCGCTGGACCAACCGCCAGAGCGGCCACTCGGCCGTGCGCGACTCCACGGCGAACGTGCTGATCGTCGCCGAGGCCCTGCACGACACGGCGGCCAGGGACGTCGGCTCGCTCCTGGCCACGCTCACCGACGAGCTCAACGGCCTGTGGCCCGTCACCCCGAAGTCGGCGATCCTGACCCCTGACGCGCCGCGGTTCGAGTTCCCCGGGCAGTGAACCCGCACGGCCCGGCCGCCCCGGTTCAGATCAGCTCGGTCTTGTAGAAGATGCTCGCCAGCCGCGGCCCTGGCTCGGAGGCCAGGCCCAGGCACAGCCGCGGCGCCCCCGAGACGATCTGGATGCCCATGCCCTCCGGCTCCCGGAAGTTCAGCGACTTGCCCGCCACGCTCCTGGCCCGCTGCACCTGATCCCCGGTCCGCAGGTCCAGGCAGGTGAGGTAGGTGTTGCCGGGAGGCGGGCTGATGTCGTAGGAGTTGCCGGTCAGGATGTAGACGAAGTTCCCGTAGGCCGCGTACCCCTGGAAGGTGCCCAGGCCGCCGGGCTGGGCGATGTCGTGCAGCTTCTGGGGCGAGCCCGCCTTGACCGACGCCAGCGAGAACACCGCGAACCGGAACGAGCCCCCGTCCCAGTACCGCATCACCAGGCGGCCGGTGGACGGGTCGATCGTGCACGTCGTGTTGGTGGCGCCCGCGACCGGCGAGTACTTGGTGAGCGCCGAGGACGAGGTGGTCAGCGTCTGCCCGTTGACGAACCTGAAGCGGCACAGCCTGGTGCCCCGGGAGCTGCCGTCGCTGGACACCCCGTCGGTCTCCGTCCACAGGTAGGCGGACGACCCGGACGGCTCCACGCCGATCTGGACGCCGTGGCCGAAGCCCATGAGGTACATGTGGCCGAGGATCGTGCCCGACAGGTTCAGCTTGGTCACGCACAGGTGGCCGGCCGCGTCCGAGCCCGCGCCGTTCTTGACCTGGACGGTGTAGATGTGGCCGTGGGCGTTGTCGATGGCGAACGACTGCATGACCGTCTCGTCGTACAGGGCCTTGCGCCAGATCAGCGACGTCGACGGGGCGGTCAGCTCGAAGCGGCCCTCGGCGGCTGAGGCGGCCCGCGCGGGCGCCAGCGCGGTGGTGGCGGCGACTCCGGCGCCGAGCTTGAGCAGCCCCCTGCGGGTGACCGGAAGCGGGGAGATCGTCATGCGGCATCCGTTCGACTCGGGTCAGTGCGTGATCAGCACACCCTAACGGCAGGCGCGCGAAGCGGCCCTCCCGCCCCGGGACGGGAGGGCCGCCGATCACTCAGCTCTCGCAGTTGACCTCGGTCTCGGCCGTGCACGAGTCGAAGCCGTCGCCGCCCTGGGCGCTGTCCACGCCGGCGTTGCCGGACAGGAAGTCGTTCCCGGGGCCGCCGTCGAGGAAGTCCCTGTCGGACCCGCCGGAGAGCCTGTCGGTCCCGGCGTTGCCGATCAGGGTCGTGTCGATGGTGGTGGAGCTGACGCGGACGACGTCGTCCCCGGACCCCATCCTGGCCTGGACCGTCAGCTGCGTGGCCGGGCAGGACACGACGGCCCCCAACTGGACGCAGGGGGCGCCGCCCGAGGTGACCGAGTGCAGGACCGAGCTGATCCGCACGCTGTTGCCCGATTGCACGACGTCGATGCTGTCGTTGCCGGTCGTGCCCTGGATGATCACGATCCCGCCGACGACCCTGGCCGTGGCCCCGGCCGCGTGTGCGGGTGCCGCCAGAGCGGCCGTGGCCCCCAGGGCGGCGGTGGTCAGCGCGAGCGCGGCGAACTGCCGACGAACACGGAACATTGGGTTCTCCTGAATCTTGTACACGGAATTTCGTACGCCGTGAAGTGAAGCAGGAGGTTTTGCGATGCTCCGTGTCTTAATCCATGAATAAGGTGTGCTTTCCGGTATATCGCGGGAAAACCGGCGGAAGCCCGCGCCGAGGGAAGGAACCCCGCCGCGGGGCGTGGGGCGACTAGCTGCCGGCCTCGTACGGAATGATCTCGGACAGGGCGGAGGCCCCGCCCATGCCGTAGTCCACGCGCAGCCGCACGTACCGGGCCGGGACGCCGTTCATGTCGACGTCGTTCGGTTCCGTCAGGCGCGGCCACTCGACCTGCTTGACGTCGGTGAACGTCGTGCCGTCGGTGCTGATCTGCACCATGCCCTCAAGGACGGTGCCGTTCATGTTGGAGCGCAGCTTGGGCTGGAACCGCACCGCCGACAACGTCCTGACCTTGCCCATGTCGACCGTGATGTAGTGGGGCTGCGGCGCGACCTCCGGATAGTAGGAGTGGTAGTCGGTCAGCGGGTTCCCGTCCACGGCGTTGCCCGGGTCGCCGATGCCCGGCTTGAAGGTGGTCGCGGTCGCGCTGAGCTCGGCCGGGGGCACGCGGACGCCGGCCGGGGCCGCACGCCAGACGTCCTGCGCGCTCGCGGGCTCCTCGCTGACGGCGGGCCGGTCGGGGCCGGTCCCCCTGCCGCGGATCAGCACGTCGGTGATGACCGAGCCGTGGTCGGAGTAGAACGGGAAGGGCCGGTCGAGCCGGCTGCCCTGGTGCCGGGGCAGGCGGCGCACGTCGGTGCGGGAGCCGAGGACGCGCACGTCCTTGCCGCGCGCCCAGACGTAGTCGATGCGGCCGGGCGTGGCGGTGAAGCCGCTCAGCGGGCTGAACGTGCGGCCGGGATAGCGCCCGGCGTCGGGGTTGGCGTGGCGGAAGGTGTCGATGAAGCCCGCGTCGGTGTACAGCTTGGTGTACGGCCACGGCAGCGTCAGGCCGCCGTGCCCGCGCGCGTTCGCGAACTGCTCGGTCCAGTCGAGGTACGGCAGGGCGTTGAGGTCACCGCCCATGAGCACCGGGGCGTCGTCGTCACCGATGAACGACGGGATGGCCTTCTGCAGGATGGCCTTGCCCATGGCCATGCGGCGCTGGTGGTCGTTCTGCAGGATCTGCTCGTCGGTCTTCGTCCGGGCAAAGCCGTGCAGGTTCTCGATGGCCGCGGTGTGGGTGTCGCCGGGACTCCAGCCGTCGTGCCAGGTCCACATGCTGAAGGCGTGCACGTGGTCGCCGTTCGGCAGGCCCAGCCGGGCGCCGCCCAGGTTGAAGGAGGAGATGTCGGCGTCGGCGTAGCGCGGGTAGACCTTCTCGATCTTGAGCTTGGTGTAGAGCCACAGGTTGTCGCCGTTGGCGCTGTAGTCCTCCGGCGTGGTGAGCCGCACGGCGGAGAAACGATCGTCCGCCGGCCGCCCGGCGTTGAGCCCGTCAAGGATCTTCTCGCCGGATCCGTACGCCTCGACCACGAAGAAGACGTCGGGATCGACCTCGTTGAGGTACTCGATCATCTGCGTCAGGTTCTCGCCCGTCGTCTCCTGACGGTTGATCGTGCCGCCGACGAACAGGTTCCACGCCATCAGCCGCAGCGGCGTGCCCACGAACCTCTCCGGGATGGAGCTGACCTTGACGTCCACCGTCACGTCCTGCTCGGGCAGCACGAAGGGCCGGCTGCGGACCTGCCCCTCACGGCTGTAGACCGTGTCACGGGCCCAGACCTGGTCACCGCTCCTGACCGTGGTGCTGAACTCCGCCACATGGCGCAGGCGAGGCTTGGCGGTCGTCACCACCGTGCAGGTGCTGCCGGGCCGGTCGCCGTCGCAGTCGAGCTGGTACGTGGCGGGGATCGGCACGGCGGGCCGGAAGGCGATCCGCCGCGCCACGGGATCGGCGGCGGCGGGAGCCGGGGCCAGTAACCCCGCGAGGACCAGGGCGACGGCCATGGAAGGGACGGATCTGCGCATGAGCTGTCCTTCGTGAGGAGGTGTCGGTGTCGATCGGCGGGATGGCTACTGGCTGACCTCGTACGGGATGATCTCCGCGAGGGCGGAGGCCCCGCCCATGCCGTGGTCCACGCGCAGCCTGACGTACCTGGCCGTGACGCCGCGCAGGTCCACGTCGTTCGGCGCCGTCATGCGCGGCCACTCGACCCGCCGGACGTCGGTGAACGTGGTGCCGTCGTCGCTGACCTGCACCATCCCCTTCACCACGGTGCCGTTCATGTCGTAGCGGAGCTTGGGCTGGAACCGGACCGCGGACAGCTCCCGGACGCGCCCGAGGTCGACCGTGACGAGGTGCGGCTGCGGCGCGATCTCGGGGTAGTCGGAGTGGTAGTCGGTCGTGAGGTCGCCGTCGACCGCCCTGGACGGGTCGCCGATGCCGGGCTTGAAGGTGGTCGCGGTCGCGCTGAGCTCGGCCGGGGGCACCCGGGTACCGGCCGGGGTGGCGGGCCAGACGCCGGGGGCGTTCTCGGGTTCGTCGGCGACGGCCGGCCGGCCCGGTCCCGTGCCCGCGCCGCGGATCACCACGTCGGTGATGACCGCGCTGTGGTCGGAGTAGAAGGGGTAGGTCCGGTCGAGGGCGCTGCCCTGGTGGGTGGGCAGGCGGCGGTCGTCGATGCGGGAGCCGAGGACGCGGACGTTCTCGCCGCGGGTGAAGATGTAGTCGATGCGGGCGGGCGCGGAGCGGTAGCCGCTCAGCGGGCTCCAGGTACGGCCCGGGTGGCGCCCGGCGTCCGGGTTGGCGTAGCGGAAGGTGTCGACGAAGCCGGCCTTGGTGAACAGGCTGGTCATCGGCCATGGCAGCACCATTCCGGCGTGCCCGCGGGCGTTCTTGAACTGCTCGGTCCAGTCCAGGTGCGGCCAGGCGTTGAGGTCTCCGCCCATGAGCACGGGGGCGTCGTCGTCACCGATGAAGGACGGCAGGGCCTTGTCCAGGATGGCTCTGCCCATGGCGACGCGGCGGTAGTCGTCGTCCTGGAGGAGCTGCTCGTCGGTCTTGGTCCGGGGCATGCCGTAGAGGTTCTGCACGGCGGCCTCGTGGCCGTCCCAGTTGGCGGACAGATCGTGCCAGGTCCACATGCTGAAGGCGTGCACGTGCTGCCCGTTGGGCAGGCCCAGCCGGGCGCCGCCGAGGTTGAAGGAGGTGATGTCGGCGTCGGCGTAGCGCGGGTAGACCTGCTCGATGTCGAGCTTGGTGTAGAGCCACAGGTTGTCGCCGTTGACGCTGTAGTCCTCCGGCCGGGTGAGCTGCGCGCCGGAGAACCGCTCGCCGGCGGGGCGTCCGGCGTTCAGCCCGTCAAGGATCTTCTGCCCTGATCCGTACCCTTCGACCACGAACAGGACGTCGGGATCGACCTCGTTGAGGTATTCGATCATCTGCTTGAGGTTCTCGCCGGTCTTCTCCTGGCCGTTGATCGTGCCGCCGACGAAGAGGTTCCACGCCATCAGCCGCAGCGGGGTTCCCACGCGCCTTTCCGGCAGTTTCGTGACGGAGACGTCGGCCGTCACCTTCTCCGCGGGCAGCGGGAAGGGACGGCTGCGCGCTCGCCCGTCACGGCTGTGGACGGTGTCCCGGGCCCAGACGTGCTCGCCGCTCCTGGCGGTCATGACGAACTCCGCCACGTGGCGCGGGCCCGGCGGTCTGCCGGTCGCGACCATGGTGCAGGTGCTGCCGGGCCGGTCGCCGTCGCATTCCAGCCGGACCAGGCCCGGCCCCGTAGCGGACTCGGCGGTGGCGGGGGCCGGTGTGAGCAGCCCGGCCAGGGCGAGGGCGACGGCGAGGGGAGGGACGGATAAGCGCATGCGCGTGTCCTTCGGGAGGTGGTGCGGGTGTGGGGGGAGAGGCCGGATCGGTCAGGTGAGCCGCTGGGGCGCGGCGGGGCGGGAGATCGAGCCGTCGGGTGAGAAGAAGTGCTCGTCCACGTGGTCCAGCGCCAGGCAGGCAGCGCCGAGTGCGACGCATTCCTCGCCGAGCGTCGAGGGCCGGATGTCGGGGACGCGCAGGCAGTGGGGTTCGAGGGCCCGGCGGAGCGCGGGCAGCAGGACGTCGGCCGAGCGGGAGAACCCGCCGCCCAGCACGACCAGTTCGGGGTCCAGGGTCAGGACCATGGCCGCGGTGCCGAGCGCGAGGTGGTGGGCGTAGGTGTCGACGGCCGCGAGGGCGCCGGGGTCGCCGGCGCGGGCGGCCGTGAAGACGCGCCCGGCGGCGTCCTCGGGCGCGCTGCCCTGGGCGGCGGGCGAGCCCTCCAGGTGAGAGGCCATGGTGCGCCAGCCCGTCATGTCCATGAGCCCGACCTCGCCGGTGGCGCCGCTGAAGCCGTGGTGCAGGCGGCCGTTGAGGATGAGCGCGGCGCCTGGCCGGCGGCCGGCGTGCAGGTAGACGAGGTCCTGGACGCCCGCCGCGACGCCCAGCCGCTGCTCGGCGAGCGCGGCGAGCTTGCTGTCGTTCTCCACGGTGGTCGGGCAGGACAGCCGCTGCCCGAGGTGACCGGCGAGGTCGACCCCCTCCCAGTCGGGCAGCGCCTTGACCCGGGTGACCATGCCCTCCCTGTTGACGACGCCGATGCTGCCGACGGCCACGCCCCACAGGTCGCGGGCGTCCAGGCCGCAGGCGACGAGCGCGGCGTCCACGGCTCGCCACATGGCCTGCAGCCGCTCCTGCTGGGTGGTGTGCGCGTCCACGGCGACCCGGCCGCTGGACAGGGTCCGGCCGGCGAGGTCGGTGACCACGGCGAGGACCTTGTGGACCCCTATGTCGATGCCGAGCACGCGACCGGCGTCGGCGCGGAAGCGGTACCGCCTGGCGGGCCGGCCCATGCCGCCGGAGACGGGCTCGACCTCGGCGATCCAGCCGCGTTCGCGCAGGTCGGTGATGACGTCGATGACGGAGTTGCGCGACAGCCCGGTCAGCGTGGCGAGCTCGGTGAGGGTCAGCGGGCCCGGTGCCTCGCGCAGGGCCCGGATGCTGTTCAGCGAATTCAGCTGGCGTAGCCGCTGAAGGTCCCCACCGCTGACCTGCACGGGCTCTCCTCTGCTTTCGGCGGTCTCCGGGTTATGTACGCAGGCTCTGATTCCTGCTAGCTGGATCATCCGACAGGGAGGATCTTGACTGCAAGACCTAATCCGTGACTATCTATGGACTCCGCGATAAATCGGGGGTTCGGCACATGAGCGTGACCTTAGCCATCGTCGGGGCAGGAGCCCGCGGCCAGATCTATGCCAGGGCGGCCGCCGCCGACGGCCGCGCCCGGATCGTCGCCGTAGCCGATCCCGACCCGGCCAGGCGGGCCGCCCTGGCCGACGAGCACGGCCTGCCGGAAGAGGCCCGCTTCGCGGGATGGGCCGAGCTGGCCGCCGTGCCGAAGCTGGCCGACGCCGTGGTCATCGCCACGCAGGACCGCATGCACGCCGAGCCCGCCGTGGCCTTCGCCGAGCTGGGCTACGCCATCCTCCTGGAAAAGCCCATGGCGCCCACCGAGCAGGAGGCACGCAGGATCGTCGAGGCCGTCGAGCGCAGCGGCGTCGTCTTCGCCGTCTGCCACGTGCTGCGCTACACCGCCTACACCAGGGCGTTCAAGGACCTCGTCGGCAGCGGCCGGTTGGGCACGATCTCCAGCGTCCAGCACCTGGAACCGGTCGGCTGGTGGCACATGGCCCACTCCTTCGTACGGGGCTCCTGGCACAACGCGGCCGAGTCGGGGCCGATGCTGCTGACCAAGTCCTGCCACGACCTCGACTGGCTGCTGCACCTCGTCCAGGACGAGCCCGTCAGCGTCGCCTCCTTCGGCTCGCTGACCCACTTCCGGCGGGAGAACCGGCCGCAGGGCGCGGGCAGGCGCTGCGTCAGCTGCGCCGTCGAGCCCACCTGCCCCTACTCCGCCAAACGTCTCTACCTGGGCTGCCTCGGCGACCCGGACCGGGAGTTCTGGCCGCTCGGCCCTGTCACCTCCGACGCCACGGTGGCCGGCGTCACCCACGCCCTGGAGACCGGCCCGTACGGCCGCTGCGTCTACGACTGCGACAACGACGTGGTGGACCAGCAGGTCGTGATGCTGGAGTTCGCGCAGGGCGCCACCGTGTCGTTCACGATGACCGCGTTCACCCCGCTGGAACACCGCAAGACCAGGGTCTTCGGCACGCACGGCTTCGCCGAGGGCGACGGCCGGACCATCAGGGTCGTCGACTTCACGACCGGCTCCGAGGAGAGCGTCGACACCGGGACGACGGCGGGCGCGTCGCTGGCGGACGGCCACGGCGGCGGCGACACGGGCCTCATCAGGGCCTTCGTGGACGCCGTCGAGTCCGGCGACCAGGCGCCGCTCGGGGCCGGCGCCGCCGACGCGCTGGCCGGGCACCTCGTCGTCTGGGCCGCCGAGCGCGCCCGCGAGCGCCGGACGGTGGAGGCTCTGTGACGACGATCCCGGCGCCCGCCCACCTCGTCCCGGCCGACGGGCACTTCATCCTCACCGCCGAGACCCGGCTGACCGCCCACCCGCGGCTGGACAGGGCCGCGGCGTGGCTGCGCGGGGCCCTCGGCCCGGCCACCGGCCTGCCGCTGCCCGAAGGGCCAGGCGGGATCGAGATCCGGCTCGGCGAAGGGCTCGGGCCCGAGGAGTACCGGCTCACGGTCACGGCGGAGTCGGTGCTGATCGAGGCCGCCGCCCCGGCCGGCGCCTTCTACGGGACCCAGACATTGCGCCAGCTCCTCGATCCGGCCGCGTTCCGCGCCGGCCGCACGGGAGAGAGGATCTGGAGCGTCCCCGCCGTCAGGATCGCCGACGCGCCCCGGTACGCCTGGCGCGGCTGCCTCATCGACGTGGCCCGCCACTTCCTGACCAAGAACGACCTGCTGCGCTACGTGGACCTGCTGGCCGCCCACAAGCTGAACGTCCTGCACCTGCACCTGACCGACGACCAGGGCTGGCGGGTGGAGATCAGGAAGTACCCGAAGCTGACCGAGGTCGGGGCGTGGCGGCGCGAGTCGCCCCGGGGCCACGTCCGGCACGGCCTGTTCGACGGCCGCCCGCACGGCGGCTTCTACAGCCAGGACGACATCAGGGAGATCGTCTCCTACGCGGCGGACCGGTTCGTCACGGTGGTCCCGGAGATCGACCTGCCCGGCCACACCCAGGCCGCCATCGCCGCCTACCCGGAGCTGGGCAACTTCGACACGCCGCTGGACGTACGCACGGAATGGGGCGTCGGCGAGAACGTGATCAACGTCTCCGACGAGACCATCGCCTTCTTCCTCGACGTTCTGGACGAGGTGCTGGAGCTCTTCCCCGGCGAGTACGTCTGCGTCGGCGGCGACGAGGTGCCCAAGACCCAGTGGAACGAGAGCCTGCCCGCCAAGGAACGCATGCGGGAGCTCGGCCTGCGCGACGCCGAGGAACTGCAGAGCTGGCTCATGCGGCACTTCACCGACTACCTGCTCGCCCGGGGCCGCAAGCCGCTCGGCTGGGACGAGCTGCTGGAGGGCGGCCTGCCCGCGGGGATCACCGTCGCCGCGTGGCGCGGCGACAGGTGCACGGCGCTGGCCGCGCGGGCCGGCCACGACGTGGTCGTCTCGCCGTTCGCCGAGACCTACCTGGACTTCCGGCAAGCCGACGGCGAGCAGGAGCCCGTGCCGATCGGCAGCGTCACCTCGCTCAGCGCGGTGCACGCCTTCGACCCGGTCCCGGGCGGCCTCACGGAGGAGGAGAAGGGCAGGATCCTGGGCGCCCAGGCGGCGCTGTGGACCGAGCACATCGACTCGCCCCGGCTCCTCGACTACATGGCCTTCCCGCGCCTGGCCGCCTTCGCCGAGGCGGTCTGGAGCGGCAGGCGCGACTTCGAGGACTTCCTCACCCGGCTCGCCACCCACGAGAAGCGGCTCGATGCCCTCGGGGTGGAGTACCGCCCGGCCGGCGGCCCGCGTCCGTGGCAGCAACGCCCCGATGCCCCCGGCAACCCTGTCAGCAGAGCCGCGATCGACGACAAGCTCGCCGCCTGGACCGCCAACCTGCGGCCCTGAGACACACCCCCCTGGAGGACCCCTTGCGTTTCCGCCTTCCCCTGGCCGGGCTGCTCGGCCTCACCGTTCTCGCCGCCGGATGCGGCTCGTCCGGAGGGCCCGCCGCCGATGGCAAGGTCACCATCAGCTACGCCATCTGGGACAAGAACGACCAGCCCAGCTCCGAGAAGATCATCGCCGCCTTCCAGCAGGCGAACCCGAAAGTCACGGTGAAGCTGGAGATCACCCCGTGGGAGCAGTACTGGACCAAGCTCCAGACCGCCGCCTCCGGCGGCGTCACCCCCGACGTCTTCTGGATGAACAGCCTCAACGCCCGCATGTACGCCAAGGGCGGCATCATCGCCCCGGTCGAGGAGTCCAAGGCCGCCGGGCTGCCCGGCGCGGTCGTCGACGGCTACCGCCATGACGGCAAGCTCTACGCCCTGCCGCACCACGTGAGCATCCCGGCGCTCTGGTACAACAAGCAGCTCTTCGAGGAGGCCGGCGTGGAGCCGCCGACCGCCGACTGGACCTGGGACGACGTCAAGGCCGCCGCCAAGAAGCTGACCGACCCGGGCAAGCAGCAGTTCGGCATCCTGGCGCCGATGCTCAACCAGGTCGGCTACTACAACACGATGCTCCAGGCCGGCGGCCAGGTAATCTCGCCCGACGGCAAGAAGAGCGGCTTCGACGACCCCGCCTCCGTCCAGGGCCTGGAGTTCTGGACCGGCCTGATCGAGGAGAAGGTCGCGCCCGCCGCGGAGGTCTACGGCGACACCGACCCCATCCAGCTCTTCCAGTCCGGCAAGTACGGCATGTTCTACGGCGGCATCTGGTTCGCCTCCACCTACTGGGCCGACCCCCAGTTCCGCGAGCGGATCGACGTCGCCCCGCTGCCCAAGGGGCCCGCGCGGGAGGCCGTCATCCTGCTCGGCCTGGCCAACGCCGTCTCGGCCAAGACCGAGCACCCGAAGGAGGCGGCGGCGTTCGCCGAGTTCATCGCGTCCGAGCAGGCCCAGAAGATCATCAGCGACAGCGCCGGCGGCGCCCTCTCGCTGCGCCCCGGCACCCAGGACGGCTGGTTCAAGGCGTTCCCCTCCTTCCACCTGAAGGAGACCTACGACGCCTCCATGCCGCACGGCGTGCCGTACCCGGTGTCGCTGAACACCTCGCAGTGGCAGGAAGCGGAGACCAGGCTGCTCGCCGACGCCTGGGCGGGCAAGCGGCCGGTGGCCGACGCCGCCAAGGAGATCGCGGTGCAGATGAACGAGATCCTCGCCAAGGAGTAAGGGATGCTCTCCAAGCGCGAGTGGGCGTGGGGCTACCTCCTCATCGCCCCGATGGCGCTGGGCCTGGCCGTCTTCTACCTGTGGCCCATCCTCCAGACCCTGTACCTCAGCTTCACCGAGTCGGGCGTCTTCGGCGGGTACACCTGGGTGGGGACGGCCAACTACACCGACCTGCTCGGCGACGAGGACATGGCCGGCGCGCTCGGCAACACCCTGCTCTACGCCGTCCTCGTGCTGGCCGGCGTGCCGCTGTCCATCGTCGTCGCGGCCCTGCTGAACGTGCCGGGGCTGCGCGGGCTGAGCGTCTACCGCACGCTGTACTTCCTGCCGGTCGTCACCATGCCCGCCGCCGTGGGCCTGACGTGGAGGTACCTGTTCAACGGGGACTTCGGGGTGATCAACTACCTGCTGGGCCTGGTGGGGATCGACGGGCCGTACTGGATGGGCGACCCCGACGTCGCCATCTACGCGATCGCGATCGTCGGCATCTGGAGCTCGATCGGCTACAACGCCGTGCTGTTCCTGGCGGGGCTGCAGGGCATCCCGCGGCACTACTACGAGGCGGCCTCGATCGACGGTGCGGGACGGCTGCGGCAGTTCTTCCGGATCACGCTCCCCCTGCTCACGCCGACGACGTTCTTCGTCGTCGTGATCACGATGATCAACGCGTTGCAGGTCTTCGACCTGGTCTACCTCATGATCGACACGACGAGCCCCGCGCTGACGGGCAGCCGCACGATCGTCTACCTCTTCTTCGAGAAGGCCTTCGTGCACAACCAGCGAGGACTGGCCGCGGCGATCGCCGTGCTGCTGCTGGGGCTGATCCTCGTGCTGACCGCGATCCAGTTCAGGCTGCAGAAGAGGTGGGTGCACTATGAGTAGGCCCAGGACGTGGCCGGCCCACGTGGCGCTGGCCGCGGGCGCGCTGGTGATGGTCGCGCCCTTCGCCTGGCAGGTCGTGGTGTCGCTGCAGACGCTGCCCGAGTCGCTGCGGGTCCCGCCGAAGTTCACGCCCTCGTGGCAGTGGTCGAACTTCCCCGAGATCTTCCTGACGGTTCCGCTGGGCAGGCAGTTCCTCAACACGGTCGTGGTCACCGCGGCCGTCACCGCCGGGCAGCTCCTGCTGTGCTCGCTGGCCGCCTTCGCCTTCGCCCGGCTGCGCTTCCCCGGCAGGGGCGCCATCTTCATGCTCTTCCTGGCCGTGCTCATGGTGCCCGGCGAGCTCTTCCTCATCCCGCGCTACGAGATCATGGTGGGCCTCGGCTGGCTCAACACGCTGCAGGCGCTCATCGCGCCGGGCGTCTTCGGGGCGTTCGGCACGTTCCTGCTCCGGCAGTTCTTCCTGACCCTGCCCAGGGAGCTGGACGAGGCCGCGCAACTCGAAGGAGCCAACCCGCTGCAGATCTACTGGCACATCATGCTGCCGCTGGTCCGGCCGGGGCTGCTCGCCCTGGGGATGCTGACCGTCATGTGGTCGTGGAGCAGCCTGCTGTGGCCGCTGGTGGTCAACACCGACCCCGAGATGATGACCCTCTCCGCGGGGCTCGCCTCGCTCCGAGGGCAGTTCCAGACCAACTTCCCGATGTTGTTCGCCGGCTCGGTCGTGGCCACGCTTCCCGTGGTCGTGCTCTTCGTGATCATGCAGAAGCAGCTCATCGCCGGCATCGCCTTCACCGGCTCCAAGGGCTGAGGCGGAACGGCCCGGCATCGCGGCCGATGCCGGGCCGTCGCCGACGGCGGGCGAGGCGTACCCGCGTGGATGACCACACCGGCGTCGCGGCCCGGCGCCCTGGACTCCTCGCGTTCGTGGAGCGCTTCTTGGATCAACTGCCCGGCACGTTGTTACGCTCGAAGTGATCACCCCTTCTACGAAAGAAGATCATCGTGAGCGTGCGAAGGTTTCCGCTGACGCTGCGGGTCACCGTGAGTGGGGCAACCCCGGACGAGATCAGGGAGGCGGCCGTGGCGCAGGCCCTCGCGTTCTTCGGGTCGAGCACCGAGCTGGACGTCATCAGTGCCGAAGCCGAGCCGGAGGGGGAGCATCACAGCCGCTACCGCGCGGTCGTCGTTTTCCGGAAAGTCGCCTGATGAGCCGTGCCGGCGACAGGGACGGAGGTGCTGTTGCCGGCCTCGCGCCGCCGTTCGGCATAGGGCGATCGTGAACACTGAGCTGGTCGCCGCCCGGAGCCGCTGCCGCCTGCTGGGGGAGACGACGCACGCCCTGGACGTCAGACGAGGTGGCATGCCTTCACATGCGGAAACGGCCCGGCATCGTGATCCGATGCCGGGCCGTTTCCGTTCCGGTCCTGTTCCGCCCGAGGACGGAGGACCTTCCGTCACACGTCGTAGTAGAGCTCGAACTCGTGCGGGTGCGGGCGCAGCCGGATCGGGTCGACCTCGTTCTCCCGCTTGTAGGAGATCCACGTCTCGATCAGGTCGGGCGTGAACACGCCGCCCTCGAGCAGGTAGTCGTGGTCGGCCTCCAGCGCGCTGAGCACGTCGGTGAGCGAGCCGGGCACCTGCGGGATGTTGCGGGCCTCCTCCGGCGGGAGCTCGTAGAGGTCCTTGTCGACCGGCTCCGGCGGCTCGATCTTGTTACGGATGCCGTCGATGCCCGCCATCAGCATCGCCGAGAACGCGAAGTACGGGTTGCACGACGGGTCCGGCACGCGGAACTCGATGCGCTTGGCCTTCGGGTTGGAGCCCGTGATCGGGATGCGCACGCAGGCCGAGCGGTTGCGCTGGGAGTAGACCAGGTTGACCGGGGCCTCGTAGCCGGGAACCAGGCGGTGGTAGGAGTTCACCGTCGGGTTGGTGAAGGCCAGCAGCGACGGCGCGTGCTTGAGCAGGCCGCCGATGTAGTAGCGGGCGGTGTCGGACAGGCCCGCGTAGCCGACCTCGTCGTAGAAGAGCGGCGAGCCGTCCTTCCACAGCGACTGGTGGCAGTGCATGCCGGAGCCGTTGTCGCCGAAGATCGGCTTGGGCATGAACGTGACCGTGTGGCCGTACTCGAGGGCCGTGCTCTTGATCACGTACTTGTAGAGCATGAGGTTGTCGGCGGTCTTGAGCAGCGTGCCGAACTTGAAGTCGATCTCCGCCTGACCGGCCGTGCCGACCTCGTGGTGCTGCATCTCGACCTCGATGCCGGCCTCGATGAGGTTGCGCACCATCTCCGAGCGCAGGTCGGTGAAGTGGTCCATCGGCGGGACGGGGAAGTAGCCGCCCTTGTAGCGCGGCTTGTAACCCAGGTTGCCGCCCTCGGTCGCCTTGCCGGTGTTCCAGGCGCCCTCGATGGAGTCGATGTAGTAGTAGCCGGCGTTCTGCTTCGTCTCGAAGCGCACGTCGTCGAAGATGTAGAACTCGGCCTCAGGGCCGAAGTACACCGTGTCGGCGATGCCCGTGCCCTTGAGGTATTCCTCCGCCTTGCGGGCGACGTTGCGCGGGTCGCGGCTGTAGGCCTCGCCGGTCAGCGGGTCGTGCACGAAGAAGTTCAGGTTGAGCGTCTTGTGCTGGCGGAACGGGTCGACCACGGCGCTGGACGGGTCGGGCAGCAGGAGCATGTCGGACTCGTGGATCTGCTGGAAGCCGCGGATCGACGAGCCGTCGAACATGAGTCCGTCGGTGAAGACGCTCGCGCCGAAGTTCTCTGCCGGGAAGGTGAAATGGTGCGTCGTCCCCGGCAGGTCGGTGAACCTGACATCGACGAACTGCACCCCTTCGTCGCTGATGAACTTCAGGACGTCGTCGGCGGAGTTGAACACTCTCGAACCTCCCTGGGGACTGGCCATCATTGCGACGCTAGGGCGCGGCCGTTTCCGTATGGTGTCTCGATTGTTTCGCACGTGTTACGCAGAGTCAGGGTGATGCAAAGGTGTGCCGGCGGGCGTTCACGTTCTCTTGGAGGCTCGGCATTCGCCCTTCTTCGGCCTGGGCGTGTCCAGGTCGTAGGGGTCTGAAGGCGGGCCCTGCGGCGTCTCCTGGTCGGGAGCGGAGTCGGCGTAGTGGGGATGGATGTAGGCGTCGCGCACGTCGCATCGCGCGGGCGTCGCGCTCGCGCCCCACTCCTCGATCCAGGTCACCACCTTCCCCGCCTCGCGGTACACCAGCACCGTGCCGTGGTGGTGCGTGACCAGCCTGATCGCCGTATGTGGCTGGCCGGGCCGCTGGACGGCGTGCACGACGATGTAGTTCGTCTTCAGTTCCGCGCCGGCGCGCCCGTTCTTCTTGAACGACGACAGCTTCGTCGCTCCGTGCACCTTGATCACGTCACTGGCCTGCTCAGCGGTCTTGGGCGCGAAGCTCGTCACCCACCCGCGCGTGCTCTTCTCGCCGCCGCGGCCGAGGTTCTTCTTGAACCAGGACCGCTCCTCCGGGGGGAGCAGCTTCATGAACGCCTTCGGCTCGCCGCCCATGAGCGTCTTGCGGTCGAGGTGGGCCGCGGCCAGCAGGTCCCGTGTCCGCTCCAGCCCCTCGGCCACGTCCTTCTTCGACAGCCCGCCGACCGCCCTGGCCTTGGGCATGACGAAGCCGGCGGCGCCCTCGGCCCAATCCTCCGCCTCCGAGCCGGCGAACGGCCCGGCGGGCCCGCTCTCCTCCGGGCGGGCCCCGACCGGCATCGTCTCCTCCGGCACCGGGCCCGTCCCCTCTGCCCGAGCTTCCGCCTCGGCGCCGCTCGCCGCCGGCAGGGGGGCCGCCACCGGCATCGTCTCCTCGGGCACCGCGCCCGAGGGCGCGAGCAGGTCGGGCCGGAGTGCGATGACCGCGCCCGCCGCCGAGACCACCGCCGCGACCCCGGCCACCGCCAGCCAGGCCCGCCCGGGCCTGCGCCGCGGCGCCGGAGCCTCCCAGGCGCCGCCCCGGCGTAAGCCTCCGGGCTCCTCGCCCCCGGCCCGCCGTGACGCCCTGGCCCCCTTCTTCGCCGCCTCGCGCATCTTGCGCTGCTGCTCGGCGTCTATCTGCGCGACCAGCTCGTTGAAACGCTGGTCAAGGTCATCCCCGTGTGGCATGGCGTACATGATGGCCGGTCCGTGACGCGGTTGGGTCACAATCCGGACCGGCCCACCGGGCGGCTACCGTGGAGGGTATGAGCAGCAACGAGCCTCGGTGGACGCAGACCTGGCTGGGCGGGGTCAGGGCCGCCGGCGTCGATCTCGGATACCCCGGGCAGCGCCTGGGCCTGCCCGAGGAGGGCAGCGGGTCGATCGCGGGCTGGGGGCGCCGGATCGGCGCGCTCGTCATCGACTGGATGATCTGCACCTGGGTGGTCGTGCAGCTGCTGCTCCGGATGAACCCCGCCGAGTCGCCGTGGGCGCCCGTGCTGGTCTTCGCGCTGCAGTACCTGGTGCTGGTCGGGTGGATGGGCCAGACGTTCGGGCACCGGCTGATGGGCGTCAGGGTCGCCGCGATGGACGGAGGCAGCCCGCGGCTGCTGCCCGTCGTGGTGCGTACGGTGCTGCTCGCGCTGGTCGTGCCGGCGGTGATCTGGGACCGCGACCACCGCGGCGTCCACGACCGCGCGTCCAACACGATGGTCGTGCGCATGTAGCCGAGTTCGGTAAAAAACCGTACCGGGTTCAAATTCTTACCCGGTACGGTTTATGCTGTCCGCATGATGGCGGGGCTCAGGGAGCGCAAGAAGGAGGAGACCCGGCGGCGGATCTCCGAGGTGGCACTGCGGCTGTTCGACGAGCGCGGGTACGACGCGGTGACGGTCAACGAGGTCGCCGAGGCGGCCGGGGTCGCCAAGGTCACCCTGTTCAACTACTTCCCGAGCAAGGACTGCCTGGTCCTCGACGCGGTCAAGGACGACACGGCCGCGGTCGTGACGGCGCGCGCCGAGGGGCAGTCGCCGCTCGACGCCCTGCGCGCGCACTACCGCGGCATGGCCGGGCTGGGCACCGGCGAGATGGACGTCGAGGGGCTGCTGACCAGGATCCGGGTGATCTCGTCCAGCCCGGCCCTGCTGGCCGGGGTCTACCAGACGAACATGGCGCAGCGCTACGAGCTGGCCACCGCGCTCGCCGAGGCGGGGGCCGGCCGGGCGGCGACGCTCATGGCCGGGCAGGTCACGGCCGCCGTCACCACGTTGCAGGAGGCGTTCTTCCACCGGCTCTCCACGGGGGTGCCGCTGGAGGAGGCGGGGCGGCTCCTGGAGGAGGAGGTCGAGCTGGCGTTCGACCTCCTGGAACACGGCTTCTCATCCATCAAAGGGGATGAATCATGAAAAAGGGCATTAACTACGACACCGGCTTCCTGCCGGGTGACGGGATCTCGCGCAGGGCGTTCGACGCCGGCACCGTCGCCCGCGAGATGCGGGTCATCGCCGAGGAACTGCACTGCCAGGTCGTCCGCGTCTCCGGGCGCGACCCCGTGCGGCTGGGCGTGGCCGCCGAGCAGGCCGCCGCGGCGGGCCTGGAGGTCTGGTTCGCGCCGTTCCCGGTCGACGTCCCGGACGAGCGGATCCTGGAGCTGTACGCCGACTGCGCCGCGCGGGCCGAGTCCCTCCGCCGGGGCGGCGCCGAGGTCGTCTTCGTCGCCGGCTGCGAGACCAGCGCCTTCTGCCCCGGCTACATCCCCGGCGACGCCTATCTGGACCGCCTGACGTGGATGGCGACGGCCGGCATCGAGGAGTGGACCGCGCTCGGCGCCGGCATGGAGCGTTTCAACGCCTTCCTCGCCGAGGCCGCGCGGACCGTCAGGTCCCGCTTCGGCGGCCGGATCACCTACGCCGCCGCGCCGTGGGAGTTCATCGACTGGAGCCCGTTCGACCTGGTCGGCGCGGACGCGTACCGGGCGGCCTACAACAGGGACACCTTCGCCGACGAGCTGCGCGCCCATTTCAAGCACGGCAAGCCGGTCGCGGTCACCGAGTTCGGCACCTGCGCCTACCAGGGCGCGGGGGAGCTGGGCGGCATGGCCTGGTCGGTGCCCGAGGGCGCGGTGCGCGACGAGGGGGAGCAGGTCCGCTACTTCACCGAACTGCTCGACCTGTTCGAGCGGGAGGGCGTCGAGACCGCGCTCTGGTTCACCTTCGCCGGTTACACACGCCTCGGTGAGGACGACCTCGGCTCCTACGGCGTGGTCAGGATGCTGGACGAGACGCGCTGGGAGCCCAAGGAGCTCTTCCACGCCATGGCCGCTACGTATTCGCGCAGCTGAAGACGGCCGTGCCGGGCAGGTGCCGGCCGCGCAGGGGGCTCCAGCCGCCCCACACCTGCTCGTGCCCCTCGGGCCACTCCGGCTCCAGCAGCCCGGTGATCGTCAGGCCGGAGGCCGCCAGCAGGTTCACCCAGTCGGCCATCGTGCGATGGTGCTCGACGTAGGTGAGCACGCCGTGATCGTCGCGCTCCTCGTACGGGGTGCGGTCGAAGTACGACCGGTCGGACGTCAGCCCCCGGGGCCCCGGATCGTCGGGGAAGGCCCACCGCACCGGATGGCTCACCGAGAACACGAACCGCCCGCCCGGCCGCAGCACCCTGCGCACCTCGCGGAAGACGGCCGCGGGATCGGCCACGAACGGCAGCGCCCCGTACGCGGAGCAGGCCACGTCGAAGGAGCCGCCGGCGAACGGCAGCGCCTCCGCGTCGGCCTGCACCACCGGGACGCCGACCCCCGTGTCGAGGTCGATGCGCTGGGAGTGGCGCAGCTGGCGGTGCGAGATGTCGAACGCCGCCACCCGCGCGCCCTGCCCTGCCAGCCACCGGGCGCACTGGGCGGCGCCGCAGCCGATCTCCAGCACCCGCCGCCCGCGCACCTCGCCGAGCAGGCGCGCCTCGGCCTCGTCGAGCCCCTCGGGGCCCCACACGAACCCGTCGTCACGCAGGAACGAGCCGTGCTCGACCTGGTAGTCGTCGGCGTTGCCGTCCCACCAGCCGCGGTTGGCCCGCGACGAAGGAGAAAGCACTAGCGCATCTTGGGGCCGCGCGGCATGCGGGCGCCCTTGGGCATCGGGCCCTTCGGCATCGGCATGTTGCGCGGCAGCGAGCGCAGCCGGTCCTTCACCTCGTTGACCGACGGCTTCTTCAGGTTGCGCGGCAGCTTCATCAGGTGCCGCTGCAGCTTGCCGAGCGGCACCTGCCCCTCGCCGTCACCGCACTGGACGTCGTAGATCTCGACGCCCAGCACCACCCGCGAGATGCGCTGCTTCTCGGCCTTGAGCATCTTCGCCACCCGGTTGCCCGGCCCCTCGGACACCAGCACGACGCCCGGGTAGCCGACCACCAGGTGCACGATGTCCTGGTCGCGGTTGACCGCGATGGCCGGGGTGACCTGCCAGTTGCCGCGCATGCCCTGCAGCACCGCCGCGGCGGCGCCGGTCTGGCCGTGCAGGATCGAGTACTGCGCCCGCTGGGCGAGCTGGCCGAACACCACCAGGCCGACGGTGAGCGCGGCCAGGATGCCGATGAACACCGCGTACCACAGGTAGCCCGTGACCAGACCGATCACGACGACCACAGCCAGCGTGCCCACCGCCGAAAGGAAGACGATCGGCATCCCCTTGGGATTGGCCTGCTTGATGATCTGCGCGATCATGCGGAGCTGCTTGATGCGCCCCGGCTTCTCTGAGTCCTCGGACTTTGCCATGCTCAGAAGGATACAAACCAACTGGTGCAGTATGGAAAACGCGCCCCGGCCGTTCTCCGGCTGTGACTAGATCTTCACCGTAGCCGACAGCCGGAGGTCGGCCGAGCTGCGGCCTGCCTCCACCGCCTGCTCGCCCTCGACCGTGCGCCAGCCGTCCTCCCACACCTGGAAGGCCCGCTCCGGCAGGAACAGGGTCGTGACCACCGTCTGCCCCGGCTCCGCCTCCACCACGTCGAAGGCGGCCAGCCTCCTGCGCGGCCCGGCGTAGACCTGCACGACCTCCCGACCGTGGCGCGTTCCGGTGTTCGTGACGGCCACGGTCACGCTGGTGCCCTCGGCCGCGATGGAGTCGTACGACCAGGTCGTGTAGCCCAGGCCGTGCCCGAACCAGAACGCCGGCGCCCGCTCGGCGCGCCGCCACGCCGGATAGCCGGAGAACACGCCCTCGTCGTAGAACACCTTCCCGTCCACCGGCGTCACCGCCCGCACCGGCGCGTCCGCCAGCCGCTCCGGCCACGTCGTCGGCAGCCGCCCGCCCGGCTCGGAGTCCCCGAACAGCACGTCGGCCAGCGCCGCCCCCGCCTCCTGACCCGGGAACCAGGTCAGCAGCACCGCCGCCACCTCCGCCAGCCACGGCATCTCCACCGGCGAGCCCGCGTTGACCACGACCACCGTACGCGGGTTCGCCCCGGCCACCGCGCTGATCAGCTCGTCCTGGCGGCCCGGCAGCCGCAGGTCCGCACGATCGAAGCCCTCGCTCTCCACCTCCGGCGTCGTCCCGGCCACCACCACCGCCACGTCGCACTCGCGCGCCACGCGCACGGCCTCGGCCATGAGCTCGTCGTCGCCGGGCGTCGGCTCCGCGTGGCCGAGCGTGAACGACACGATCGCCATGCCGCCGAACGTGCCCGGCGGGTGGGCCAAGGCCAGCTCGTACGTCTCGCCCGCCGCCATCGGCACGCCGATCCGCCTCTCGGGCGGCGACAGGAAGGCCACCGCCGGGTCGCCGCCGTCCAGGCCGATGCTCTCGTCGAGGACGGCCTCGCCGTTCACAGTGAGCGTGAACGCGCCCACCCCGGCCACCGACAGCTCGTGCTCGCCGCTCTCCCGCGCCGTGTACGCCGCCAGCAGCCGGACCATCCCGAGCCTGGCGGCGTCCACGCCGGGCGGCAGCTGGCCGAGCCAGCGCGCCTCGCCGGTGGCCAGCGGCTGCTCGCTCAGCACCGCGCCCGACCCGTCCAGGAACTGCGCCGTGACGGGGCCGGGGAGCGGGGCCAGGCGGACGCGGGGGTCGGTGCCGAGGGCGTACCGGACCTCGGCGCGCTCGGACAGGCCCTGCAGCGGCGAGACGATCCGGTCCGGGAACACCTGGGCGCTGCCGCCGCCCATCACGCGCGCCTCGCGGGCCGCCGCGCCGATGAGAGCCAGCGTCGGGGTGCCCTGCAGGGGCAGGACGCCGTCGTTGGTGAGCAGGGTGAAGGCGCGGGCGGCGATCTCCCGGGCGAGCGCCACGCCGTCGATCGCCGCAGGGCCGGCGGCGCCGTCAGAGCTGGCGGGGCCGGCGCTGCTCGCGGGGCTGGCGGGGCTGGCGGGGCTGGCGGGGCTGTCCGTGCCGGCGGGATGGAGGGCGCCGACGCGTCCGGCCAGGCGCAGGATGCGGCGGACGCGGTCGTCCACGGCCGACTCCGGCACCCGCCCCTCCCGGACGGCCGCCTCCAGCCGCGCGCCCCACGGCCCGTGCGGCCCCGGCATGGCCACGTCGGTGCCGCCGAGCGCGGCGGCCTCGGTCGAGCGCACCGCCGTCCAGTCCGACACCACGAACCCGTCGAACCCCCACTCGTCCTTGAGCACCCCGAGCACCAGCTCGGCGTGCTCGGTCATGGTGGACCCGTTCACCGAGTTGTAGGCCGTCATCAGCCCCCACGCCCCGGCCCGCACCACGCGCTCGAACGGCCGCAGGTACAGCTCGCGCAGCGCCTGCTCCCCGACCACCACGTCCACGGTGAACCGGTCGGTCTCGAAGTCGTTGGCGACGAAGTGCTTGGGCGTGGTCGCGACCCCGCCCTCCTGCACGCCCTCGACGTACGCCGCGCCGATCTCACCCGTCAGGTACGCGTCCTCGGAGAAGCACTCGAAGTGCCGCCCGGCGAGCGGGGAGCGGTGCAGGTTGAGCGTGGGCGCGAGCAGCACGTGCACGCCCTTGCGCCGCGCCTCCTGGGCCAGCAGCCCGCCGGCCCGCCTGACCAGCTCCACGTCCCAGGTCGCGGCCAGCGCCGTCGGGCTCGGCAGGGCGATCGAGGGGTCGGCGGCGCTCCACTGCTCGCCGCGTACGCCGATGGGCCCGTCGCTCATCACGAGCCGGTCGAGCCCGATCTCGGGCAGCGGGGGCAGCGACCACATGTCGGCCCCCGTCAGCAGGCGGATCTTGGTGGGCAGGTCGAGGCGGGAGATCAGTTCATCCAGGTCCACGAGCAACAGTGTTCACCAGAAAACCGAGCACCCGATAGGTTTGTGACCTTTGCGTCATGTAAAGCCCGTCGGGCCGCCGGCCCGGGGACCGGCGGCCGTCAGGCCGTCACGAAGAACTCCAGCAGCTCGGGCACCAGCGCCTCCGGCGCCACGTTGTGCGCCTGGTCCTCCAGCACCCGCCGCACCGCGCCGGGCACCGCCGCCGCCACCGCCAGGCCCGCGTTCGCCATCCACGCCGCGCTGTCGGCCCCGTTGAGCACCAGCGCCGGCTGCGCGATGCGGGCCAGCCGCTCGGCGGGCAGCGCGTTACCCGGGCCCAGCACGGCCGCCTCGTAGGCCAGCGTGTGCGCCACGGCCTCCATCTCCGCCCAGGCGGGGTGCGCCCGCATCCCGGCGACGGCCTCCCGCGGCAGCTCGGCCGCCTCGACCATGAACCGCTCCACCGCCTCACCCCGCCGGCCCGTCGCGACCAGGCCGGCGAGCTGCTCGGCGAAGTCGAGGGGAAGGGCGGGCGCGCTGTCGTCCACGTGGTACGGCGGCTCCCACACGGCCAGCTTCGTGATCGACGGGTTCACGACCGCCGCCTCCAGCGCCAGCGCCGCGCCCGACGAGCCGCCGAACACCATGGCCGACCCGCCCGCCGCCTCGACGACGGCGGCCAGATCCTCGATCTCCCGCTCCGCCGCGTACGGCTGGGTGTCACCGCTGCCACCGCGCCCGCGGCGGTCGTAGTTGTAGACCGTGAACCACCGCGCCAGGCCGCCGGCGACGGCGGTCATCAGCGGGTGCCGCCGATCCGAGAACGCGCCCTGGACCAGGACGACCGCGGGGCCCTCACCCTGCCGGTCGTAGGCGATGAGGGTCCCGTCGGCCGACTTCACCGCATCGGGCATGACCGCTTCCGGCTTCACTCGGCCGGCGGCACCAGGCACAGCACCTCCCAGTGGTGTCCGTCGAGGTCGGCGAAGCCGCGCTGGTAGCGGGGGCCGCCCTGCTGCGGGACACCCGCCGGGGTGGCGCCGGCGGCCAGAGCCTTGTCCACCAGTTCGTCGACCTTGGCCGGGTTCTCCACGCCGAGGCAGAGGATCGCCTCGGTGCTCTTGGCGGAGTCGGCGATCTCCTTGGTGATGAACGAGCCGAACACCGGCTCCTCCAGCAGCATCACCTGCGTCTGCTCGCTGATGATGACCGACGCCATGCCCTGGGCCATGCCGAACAGGTCGAAGCCGAGCTCGGTGAAGAACTTCGATGACCGGTCCAGATCCTTGACCGGCATGTTGACGAAGAGCTGCATCTCCAGATCCCTTCTCGTTCGCGTGTGCCCTCAGTCTGCTCGGGCAGGCACCCGCCGGTCTTGGATCTGGACGCCAGGAGGCTTGATGATCAGCGCACGGTGTGGGCCCGGCGGTACTCGGCGGGCGGCATCCCGTACGCCTGCCGGAACAACCTGGAGAAATGCGCCGCGTCAGGCAGCCCCCACCGGGCGCCGACCGCGCTGACGGGCTGGCTGACGCCCGAGATCAGGTCCGTGCGGCAGCGTTCGAGGCGGCGCTGCCGGATCCAGGCGGCCACCGTCGTGTTCTCCGACTCGAACAGCCGGTGCAGGTACCGCACGGAGATGTGGTGCGCCGCCGCGACGGTCGCGGGATCGAGGTCGATCTCGCCCAGCCGCTGCTCGATGAACGCGTGCACCTCCATCAGCAACGTACGCTGCCGGGCGTCGGCGGGCAGCGACCGTGCCTGGTCCAGGCGCTCGGCCACGGCGGCGCCGATCAGGTCCGTCACCACGGTCGACAGCCGCGCGGCGCTGCCCGGCCGGTAGGTCTCGTGGTCCAGCGCCACCCGCCGCAGCAGCGGCACGGCCAGGGCGGCGGCCCCCGACTCCGCCCCGATGGGCAGCGCGGCCAGCTCCGCCACCGCGCCGGCGGGCACGGCGAGCTGCTCGCGCGGAACGCTGAACACCGCCAGCCGCACCGCCGAGTCGTAGGCCAGCTCGTACGGCCGGGAGAAGTCGTAGATCGCGAACTCGCCCCGGCTGAGCTGCGTGTTACGGCCGTCCTGGGACAGGCGCGGGCTGCCCGCCAGCGCGAGCACCACGCGGTACAGCTCGGGGTTGTCGCGGCGGATCATGCCCGAGGTGCGGTGGACGCTGTGCGGCGTGGAGGTCTGGATCCGGCCGACGCCCACAGCACCGAGCTTGCCGAACTCGATCTCGCCACGTAACGGCGCGTCGGGATCGATGCGCAGGTCGAGCGGGCCCAGGGTGTCGCAGACGACGCCGCGCCACGCCTCGTGACGGCGCGCTGCGGGCAGGTCACTGGTGCGGATCAGCACGGCCATGCGCGTCGCCCTCCGTCGGCTGCGACGCCATGCTAGCCCTTTTGTGATCGCCCGAACGGAACGCCGCATTACCGGACATGAAAGGAGCCCCGGGATGGGCTCCCGGGGCTCGAATGCCGTGATCAGGCGGTCTGGCGGGCCTCGATGGCCTGCTGGTAGAGCCGGCCCGCCCGGTACGACGAGCGCACCAGCGGCCCGGACAGGACCCCGGCGAACCCGATCGCCTCGGCCTCGGCCTGCAGCTCCACGAACTCCTCCGGCTTGACCCACCGCTCCACCGGGTGGTGGCGCGGCGTCGGCCGCAGGTACTGCGTGATCGTGAGCAGGTCGGTGCCCGCCGCGTGCAGGTCGCGCATGGCCTCGACGATCTCCTCGCGCGTCTCGCCCATGCCCAGGATCAGGTTGGACTTGGTGACCAGCCCGGCCTCGCGAGCCATCGTGATCACGCCGAGCGAGCGCTCGTAGCGGAAGGCCGGACGGATGCGCTTGAAGATCCGCGGCACCGTCTCGACGTTGTGCGCGAACACCTCGGGCTTGCTGGAGAAGACCTCCTGCAGCTGCTCGCGGTTGCCGTTGAAGTCGGGCACCAGCAGCTCGACACCGCAGCCGGGCAGCAGCGCGTGGATCTGGCGCGCGGTCTCCGCGTACAGCCAGGCGCCGCCGTCGGGCAGGTCGTCGCGGGCCACGCCGGTCACGGTCGCGTACTTCAGGCCCATCTGCTGGACGGACTCGGCCACCCTGCGCGGCTCGTCGCGGTCGTATTCCTTCGGCTTGCCCGTGTCGATTTGGCAGAAGTCGCAGCGGCGGGTGCACTGGTCGCCGCCGATGAGGAAGGTCGCCTCGCGATCCTCCCAGCACTCGTAGATATTCGGACAGCCCGCCTCTTCACAGACCGTGTGCAGGCCCTCCCGGCGCACGAGCGATTTCAGCTCGGTGTATTCGGGGCCCGTCCTCAGCTTGGTCTTGATCCACGGGGGCTTGCGCTCGATAGGGGTTTCGGCGTTACGCACCTCCAGGCGGAGGAGCTTTCGGCCTTCAGGAGCAACGGTCACCTTCCCAGCTTACGTCCGCCGCGGCAGCGACCCGGTCCAGGGTCAGGAGATGAGCCCGAAGCCCCGGATCGCGCGGGCGTAGTGGGTGGCCAGCTCCTCGTCGATCCGGTCGGACTGGCGGGTGCCGAGCAGCTCGGAGTGCGGCGCCGAGGGCCACACGCCGTCGGCGGTGAGCTGGAACTTGGTCAGCACCGTGCGCCGGATCGCCGAGATGCTCTCGCCGCGCAGCGCCGCCGCCTGCATCGGCGCCAGGTAGCCGCCGCGCGTCTCCAGCGCCTCCAGCTCGGCCAGCTCCGCCTCACCGGCCACGCGCAGCGCCAGGGCCCGCTGCCTGGCCTGGACGCGGCTCTCGCCGGCGCGGGACAGGCGGGCCAGGGCGTACCGCACGAGCAGCACCGGGCCGCCGAGCACCCGTCCGACGAGGCGGCCGAGGAAGCCTGTCACGTCGTAGGCGGGGTGCATGGCCTCCAGCGCCATCGGGGTCGAAGCCGCGATCTTGTCCTCCGCCTCCGACCTGGCCTTCAAGGGCCCTGAGCCCCCGCCCACCAGGGCGTCGCGCCAGGCGTCCAGCGTGGCCAGTGCCTCGCTCACCACCCGCTCGTCCCCGGCCGGCAGCCGCGCGTACGCCCCGGCCAGCAGGGCCACCCGCTGCTTGGGCGGCAGCGCCAGCCACAGGGGCAGGCCGATCATCAGGACGGGGGTGCGCGCCAGCCCGACGCGGTCGTAACCGGTGCGCGTGGCCAGATCGCGCACCGCCACCTTCCTGGGCCGCTCGACCCCTACCCGGTCGGCCACCCGGTCCGCCACCCCGTACAGCTCCGTGGCCGAGGCGCGGTCGAGCACCTCGGCGTCGGCGGGCAGGCGGCCCAGGCGTGGCCGCAGCGCCCAGCCCACCGCCAGGCTCACTCCACCGAAGATCCACGACAGGACGGATCCCGGCTGACGCAGGATGATCCACCCGCCCAGCACGACGAAGGCCACCGTCAGCAGGTGCACCACGAGCGCGAGCACGAGAGCGCAAAGACGCGTCACACAGGCGATGGTAAGCCGGGAACGCGCACTTACCAGATGCCGATTCGGTCAACGGCTCCGGCCGGGCGGCTTCCTCAGGGCTTCGTCAGCCGCGGGGTTCGTCAGCGGGTTCGTCAGCGGCGGAGGAGGTCCTCCTCGTGCAGGTCGAACGGCTCCTTGCCGAGCGCCTCCGCCAGCCGCTTCTCCGCGATCGGCATGACCTCCTCGACCACGATGCGGCGGCCCGTCTCCGCCGACAGGGAGGTGACCCCCACGTCGGGGATGCCGCACGGCGTGATGCGGTTGAACCAGCGAGGGTCGTTGGCGCAGTTGAGCGCGAAGCCGTGCATGGTCACGCCGCGCGCCATCCGCAGGCCGACCGCGCCGAGCTGGCGGTCGGGCAGGCCGAGGGCCGCGTCGCCGAGAGCCCAGACCCCCGCCCTGCCGGCCACCCGCCTGGCCGTGACCCCGAAGTCGGCGCACACCTGGATCATCGCGTCCTCCAGGCGGCAGGCGAACGCCACCACGTCGGGGACCGCCACGATCGGATAGGCCACGAGCTGCCCAGGACCGTGCCAGGTCAGGCGCCCGCCGCGATCGACGTCGACGACCGGGGTGCCGTCGGAGGGACGCTCGTGCGGAGCGGTGCGCTTGCCCGCCGTGTAGACGGGCGCGTGCTCAAGGATCAGGACGGTGTCGGTGAGCTCTCCGGCGACCCGCTTGCCGTGCACCCAGCGCTGCAACGACCAGGCCTGCTCGTAGGGGACGTCGACACCGAGTCGGACGATGGCGAGTGCGTGGGGATCGTCCCCGGGGATGGGGCGCATGAGCCTATTGTGCCGTTCCCTCACCCTTGAAGGGTAATCAGGGGGTCAGCAAGCGTGGCTCGATCCTGAACTCCTTTACCTTCTCCGCACCGTCGGTCTCCACCTTGTAGGCGTAGGAGCCCGGCTCCGTGCTCACGGCCTGGATGAACTCCGTGCCCACGTAGTGCAGGCCGACGTTCTCGTCGGCGGCGTACCCGCCGGGCAGCTCGCCCTGCGCCACCGACCGGTGCAGCAGCGGGCGGCGCTGCGGCTCGGAGTTGTAGTGCACCCCGCACGAGTACGGCAGCAGCGCCATGCCCTCGGCCCACGCCCGCAGCTCGGGCCCGAAGGAGTCGGTGTTGCCGCCGACGTGCCAGCACAGCGCGCCCGCGCTCTGCCCCGACAGCACCACCCCGGCCCGCCACGCCTCCTCGAACGCCTCGTCGAGCCCGTGCAACCGCCACAACGCCATCAGGTTCGCCACGCTGCCACCGCTGACATAGATCATGTCCTGCTCCAGGATCCACGCCCGCGGATCAGGCACGTTCGGCATCGGGAACACCGTCAGGTGGCTCACCTCGACATCCCAGCCCGCGAAGGCGCCGTACATCTTCAGCACCCAGTCGGCCGAGTCGCCCATCGCCGTGGCCACCAGACCCAGCTTCGGGCGGTCCTGGCCGGTCAGGTCAAGGCCGTAACGCAGCAGGGCACTGGCCTCGATCTGGCCGTGGCGCCTGCTGGGGCGGAACGACCCGCCCCCGATGGCGAGGATGTGCGACTGTCCTGACCGTGTCATGTCAGATTTCTCCCAGGTGCTAAAAGGATGGGACGGCAACCTACAGTACGGCGCGCAGCGCCTCGTCGAGACGCGTATGCGCGAAGCGGTAGCCGCCGGCCGTCAGCTTGGCCGGCTCCAGCCTATGGCTGACCAGCAGTCCCTCGCGGGCGAACTCGCCCAGCCCCGCGGCCAGCGCGAACGCCGGCACCGGGATCGGCATCGTGCCCCGGCGCAGGGCCTTGCCGAGGGTCCTGGTGAACTCGGCGTTCGTGACGGGGGACGGCGCCGTGAAGTTCACCGGGCCCTGGACGTCCTTGGTCCTGAGCACGTGCAGCGCCGCTCCCACCCAGTCGTCCAGGCTGATCCACGACCAGTACTGCCTGCCCGTGCCGAGCGGCGCGCCCAGCCCCATCCTGAAGATCGGCAGGATCCGGCCGAGCGCCCCGCCGTGCCCGCTGAGCACCAGCGACGTGCGGGCCAGCACCGTCCTGATCCCCGACTCCCCGGCCCGCCGCGCCTCGGCCTCCCACCGCTCGCACAGGTCCGACAGGAACCCGCGGCCCTTGCCCTGCTCCTCGTCGATCACCCGGTCGCCGGTGTCGCCGTAGAAGTCCATGCCGGAGGCCGACAGGAGCACCTCGGGCGGCTCTGACAGCTCGCGCAGCGCGTCCACCAGCACCCTCGTGCCCTGGGTGCGGCTGGTGACCAGCTCGCGCTTGTACGCGGGCGTCCACCGCCTGCCGCCGATCGGCGCCCCCGCGAGATGCACGACGGCCTCGGCCCCTTCGAGGGCGGCCAGGTCCACGACGTGCTCCGCAGGGTCCCAGAACGCCTCGTCGTCCCTCTGCGGCGGTCTGCGCACCAGGCGGACCACCTCACGCCCTTCGGCCCGCAGCGCCTCGGCCAGCGCCGTTCCGAGCAACCCCGACGCACCCGTCACGATGATCGCCATGACCCCACAGTACGCCGGGCCCGCTTCCGGACACCTCTCACCGTGCTGTGCCCCCTTCCGCGCGTCGCCGCCCGCTCCCTGCCCGCCGCACGTCGGCGGGGTGTCCTCGGGGAGGGGGAGAGGGCGCGTGCCCTTCCGGAGCGCAGGGGGCGAGGGCGCAGGTGCGAGCGTCGCCGGTGGCAGCGAAAGGCCGGGCGGTCCCGTGGGAGCCGCCCGGCCGATCAGAGACCCGGAGGTGCCGCGTTACGCGAGCCCGAGCTGAGCCTCGAAGCGCCCCTCCTCCAGACGACGCTTGATCGTCGTCAGGAAGCGGGCGGCGTCGGCGCCGTCCACCAGGCGGTGGTCGTAGGTCAGCGCCAGGTAGACCATCGACCGCACCGCGATGACCTCGCCCTCAGGCGTGTCGATCACCACGGGCCGCTTCACGACGGCGCCCGTGCCGAGCATGCCGACCTGCGGCTGGTTGAGGATCGGCGTGTCGAACAGCGCGCCGCGGCTGCCCGTGTTGGTCAGCGTGAACGTGCCGCCGGTGATCTCGTCGGGCGTCACCTGGTTGTTGCGGGTGCGCTCGGCGAGGTCGGTGATCTTGCGGGCGAGACCGGCGAGGTTGAGGTCACCGGCGTTCTTGACGACGGCCGCGAGCAGACCGCGCTCGGTGTCGACCGCCATGCCGAGGTTCTCCACGTCGAAGTACGTGACCTCGTTGGTCTCGTTGTTGATCGTGGCGTTCAGCTTGGGGTGCTGCTTGAGCGCCTCGACCGTGGCCATCGCGAAGAACGGGGTGAACGTCAGCTTCACACCCTCGCGGCGGAAGAAGTCGTCCTTCGCCTTCGCCCGGAGCCGCGCGATCTTCGTCACGTCGACCTCGACGACCGACGTGAGCTGCGCCGCCGTCTGCAGCGACTCGACCATGCGCTTGGCGATGGTCTGCCGCAGGCGCGTCATCTTCTCCGTACGGCCACGCAGCGTGGTGTCGACCTCCACCGGCTCGGGCGCCGCGGCCGCCGGGGCGGCCTGGGCGGCGGGAGCCGGAGCGGCGGCGGGGGCGGCCGCGGGAGCCGGGGCGGCCGGCTGGGCGGCGGCGGCCTTGTCGCGCTGCGCCTTGGCGGCCTCCAGGACGTCCTGCTTGCGGATCCGGCCGCCGACGCCGGTGCCGCTGATGGCGTCGAGGTCGACGCCGTGCTCGTTGGCGAGCTTGCGCACCAGCGGCGTCACGTACGGGCTGTCACCCGAGGGCGCGGCCGGAGCAGGGGCGGCGGGCTGGGCCGGGGGAGCGGCCTGCGGCGCGGGCGCCGGGGCCGGAGCGGGGGCCGGGGCGGGCGCCGGAGCCGGGGCGGGCTGGGCCGGAGCCGGCTGCGGGATCGAGGAGGCCTGCGGGGCGGGCGCGGGCTCGGGCTGCGGGGCGGGAGCGGGCTCGGGCTCCGGAGCCGGCGCGGGGGCCGCCTCCGGCGCCGGGGCGGCGGCGCCCGGCTGGCCGTTCTCGTCGATGACGGCCAGCTCGGCGCCGACCTCGACCGTCTCGTCCTCAGCCACGACGATCTTGGTGAGCACGCCGGCGGACGGCGACGGGATCTCGGTGTCGACTTTGTCGGTCGAGACTTCGAGGAGCGGCTCGTCGGCCTCGACGCGCTCGCCCTCCTTCTTCAGCCAACGGGTTACCGTGCCCTCGGTAACGCTCTCGCCGAGCTGGGGCATCTGTACGGAGACCGGCATCGTTATTCTTCTCTCGCGTTCTGATCTCGAGGGCTGGATTAGTTGTGTACGTGCAGCGGCTTGCCGGCCAGGGCCAGCATCGCCTCACCCATGGCCTCGGACTGGGTCGGGTGTGCGTGGATGAGCTGGGCGACCTCTGCGGGCAGGGCCTCCCAGTTGTAGATGAGCTGGCCTTCCGTGACGAGCTCGCCGATGCGCCGCCCCACCATGTGGACGCCGACGACGCGGCCGCCCTTCTCGGCGATGACCTTCACGGCGCCCGAGGTGCCGAGGATCTGGCTCTTGGGGTTGCCCGCCAGGTCGTAGACCTGCTCGACGGTCTCGAGGCCGCGCTCGGCCGCCTGCGCCGAGGTCAGGCCCACCGAGGCCACCTCGGGGTCGGAGTAGGTGATGCGCGGCACGCCCGCGTAGTCGATGGGCGGCGGGTTGAGGCCGGCGATGTGCTCGGCCACCATGATGCCCTCGGCGAACCCCGCGTGCGCGAGCTGCAGGGTCGGGATCAGGTCGCCGATGGCGTAGACGCCGGGCACGGAGGTGCGGCAGTGCTCGTCGACCACGACCGTGCCGCGCTCGATGGCGATGCCCTGCTCCTCGAAGCCCATGCCCGCCGACACCGCGCCGCGGCCGACCGCGACGAGCAGCAGCTCGGCGTCGAGGGTCTTGCCGTTGGCCAGGGTGACGACCACGCCCGTCTCGGTGGTCTTGGCGCTGTCGAAGAAGACGCCCAGCTCGTATTTGATGCCGCGGCGGCGGAAGGCCCGCTCCAGCAGCTTGGAGCTGGACTCCTCCTCGGTCGGCAGCAGGTGCGGCAGCGCCTCGACGATCGTCACCTCGGCGCCGAAGGAGCGGTAGACGCTGGCCAGCTCGACGCCGATGACGCCGCCGCCCAGCACGATCACCGACGCGGGCACCCGGTCCATCTTCAGCGTGTGCTCGCTGGTGATGACGCGCTCGCCGTCGATCTCGAGGCCCGGCAGCGTCCTGGGGGCGGAGCCCGTCGCCAGGACGAGGTTGCGGCCCTCGTAGACCTCGGAGCCGACCTGGACGCGGTTGGCGCCGACGAGGCGGCCCTCGCCCTCGACGATCGTCACGCCCGCGGCCTTCAGCAGGCCCTGCACGCCCTTCCAGGCCCGAGTGACGATCTTGTCCTTGAAGGCGTGGACGCCCTGGACGTCGATGCCCTCGAAACGCGCCTTGACGCCGTACGACTCGCTCTCACGGGTCTCGTCGGCGACCTCGGCGGAGTGCAGCAGGGCCTTCGTGGGGATGCATCCCCGGTGGAGGCAGGTGCCGCCGATCTTGTCCTTTTCGATCAGGGCGACCGACTTGCCCAGCTCAGCCGCCCTCAGGGCACAGGCGTAACCGCCGCTGCCGCCCCCTAGGACGACGATGTCATAGGCCACGGGAAGGCTCCTTGTCGGGGTGTTCGTGATGCCGTCATCTTTTCATTTGTTTCAGATGCTCGCGTGCCGCTCTGCGAGTCCGATGAGGGTGCGGGTGATGGCGCCCGTGCCGCCCTTCGGGGTGTAACCGTACGGCTCGCCCTTGTTGAAGGCGGGACCGGCCATGTCGATGTGCGCCCAGCGCACCCCGTCGGGCACGAACTCCCGCAGGAAGATGCCGGCCGTGAGCATGCCGCCCCACCGCTCGGGGTGGAGGTTGGCGAGGTCGGCGATCGGCGAGTCGAGGCCCTTGCGCAGCTCCTCGGGCAGCGGCATGCCCCACGCGCCCTCGCCGGCGGCGCCGGCGGCCTCGACCACCAGCTCCCTGATGGCGTCGTCGTTGGACATCACGCCCGCGGTGCGCCAGCCGAGCGAGACGATCTGGGCGCCGGTGAGGGTGGCCACGTCGACGATCAGGTCGGGGGAGTCCTCGGCGGCGCGCGCGATGCCGTCCATGAGCACCAGGCGGCCCTCGGCGTCGGTGTCGAGCACCTCGACGGTCTTGCCGCTGTAGCTGTGGATGACGTCGGAGGGGCGCTGCGCGGTGCCGCTCGGCAGGTTCTCCGCCAGGCAGAGGTAGCCGACGGCGTTGACCGGCAGGCCGAGCCGCGCGATGCCGATCACCGCGCCGAGCACGGCCGCGGCGCCGCCCATGTCGGACTTCATCCAGTCCATGGCCGCCGACGGCTTGAGCGACAGGCCGCCCGAGTCGAACGTGATGCCCTTGCCCACGAAGGCGAGGGTCTTGCCGGCCTCGGGGTGGCGGTAGGCGAGGCGGACCAGGCGCGGCGGGTTGGCCGAGCCCTGGCCGACGCCGATGAGGCCGCCGTAGCCGCCGTCCTTGAGCTGCTGGTCGTCCAGCACCTCGACGCTCAGCCCGGCCTTGCCGCCGAGCTCCTCGGCGAGCTCGGCGAATTTGGCCGGCCACAGGTCGGACGGCGGGGTGTTGACCAGGTCGCGGACGAGGGAGACGGACTCGGCCAGCACGCTCGCGCGCTCGGCCACGCCGCCGGGCTGATCCGAGAGCACCGTGAGCTCGGCCACGGGGGCCTTCTGCTCGCCGTTGGTGCGGTAGCGGGTGAAGGCGTAGGCGCCGAGCAGCGCGCCGAGCGCGACCGCCTCGGCCTCTTCCGCGGTGCCGGCGGGCAGCGCGAGCGCGGCGCGGGAGGTGCCCGCCAGGGAGCGGGCGGCGGCGCCGGCGGCGCGGCGCAGATCCTCGGGGCCGGGGGCGTCGCCCAGGCCGACGGCGACCAGCAGCGGGGCGGTGACGGAGCCGAACGTCGGCAGTTTGGCCAGCTCACCCGCCTTGCCGGAGAAGGCCACCGCGTCGAGCGACGCGGCGAGCCTGCCGCCGAAGGCGGCCTCCAAGGACTCGGCGCCCACCGCGGGGACGGGGCCGTCCTGGCCCGGCCGGAAACCGACGATCAACGCGTCGGTGTCGACGGAGACTGGATCTGCTGAGTTCAGCCGCACAGTGGTCACGTAAACCGATGCTATCCACGGTTTCTGCGTACTCACAAACAGGGGTTCATCCTACCAATCGTCGGTCAGCGTCTTCTGAACAATGGTGCTAGTGTCATTAGCACCATGTTGCTGACGCTTAATCTCAACGACGCGCGCCCCCTCCACGAGCAGGTGGCGGGCGCCATCCGCCGCGCCATCGGCGAGGGCTCCTACCGGCCGGGCGACCGCCTGCCGCCGGCCCGCGACCTGGCCGCCGCGCTGGGCATCAACCCCAACACCGTGCTGCGCGCGCTGCGCGACCTGCGCGACGAGGGGCTGCTGGAGTTCAGGAGAGGCCGCGGCGTCAGCGTCGCCGGCCGCACGGACGGGCGCGCCCTGCTCGTGCAGCGCGCCCGCGAACTGCTCGACGAGGCCAAGAAGTACGGCTACAGCCGTGAAGACCTCATCACCATCGTGGAGGAACTGACGTGAGAGCCCGTGTCGCCGCCGTCGCGTGGTGGCTCGCCGTGGCCGCCGCCCTGCTCCTGGCGCCCCTGGCGCTGCGTGACCGGCTGCCCGACCCCCTGGCCACCCACTGGGGGTCGTCGGGCAGCGTGCCCGACGGGTCGAGCTCGTTCACGGGGCATCTGATCATGACCCAGGTCCTCTGGGCCGGGCTGTGGCTGCTGTTCTTCCTGCTCGGCCGGGCCCGGGACCGGCGCGCGGCCCGGGTGACCTCCAGCGCGTGCCTGGTGGCGATGGGTGTGCTCCTGCTCGGTGTGGACGCCTCGACGCTGGCCGTCAACCTCGACGCCGCCACCTGGCGCGAGGCCCTGCTGCCCGGCTGGCACATCCCGGCGGTGATCGCGGCCATGGTCGCGGCAGGGGCGCTGGCCGCGTACCTGAGCAGGGGCGCCCCCGACGAGGGGCCCGCGGGGAGCGGGACGCGGCCCGTGCTCGGGCTCAGGCCCGGCCAGCGGGCCGTCTGGGTCAGCCGCGTCGTCAACCCCTGGCTCGCCGCCGCCACCGTCCTGACGCTGGCCTGCGCCGCCGTCATGGGCGTGCTGGCCCTCTCCGGCGCGGCGCCCGGCGGTTTCGTGGCCGGGCTGCTGCCCGCCTTCGTCATCATCCTCGTCGTCGGGCTCGCGACCGTGGCCGTCTCCGTCAGGGTCGGCGACGACCTGATCACGATCGGCTTCGGCCCGCTCGGCTGGCCGGCGCGCCGGATCCCCCTGTCCAAGGTCGAGTCCGCCTGGTCGGAGCGGCGGCAGCCGGGCGAGGTCGGCGGCTGGGGCTTCCGCGGGCTGCCGGGAAGCGCCACCATCATGCTGCGCGGCGGCGAATGCCTGGTCCTCCGCTACCGTTCCGGCGGTCAGCTCACGATCAGCATCGACGACGCCGAGCGCGGCGCATCCCTCATCAACGCCCTCATCGCGGAGCGTGTCCAGCCATGAAAAGACCTCTGCTCATCTTCACCGTCCTGGCCTTCGGGCTGTCCTGGGCCGTGGCGCTGCCCCTGTGGCTCGGCGGCGGGCTGGGCTCGCCGCTGATGCCGGTGCTGGGCACGCTGATGATGTTCACCCCCAGCGTGGGCGTGCTCGGCGTGTGGGCCGTCTCGCGCATGCCGTTCCGCGAGTTCGCCAGGCGGAGCGGCCTCACGCTCGGGGAGCGCAGGGGCCGCACCGCCGTGCTGGTGCTGACGGCGTGGCTCGGAGTGCCGCTGCTGGCGTTCCTGGCCATGGGGCTCAGCGCCGCCGTGGGGCTGGTCTCGCTGGACCTCGACCAGCTCAGCCTGCTCAGGGCGTCCTGGCAGGCGCGCGGCGCCGAGGCGCCCGCCGACCTGACGACCATCGCCATCGTGCAGATCGTGATCGCCGTCGCCGCCGGGCCCGTGCTGAACGCGATCCCGGCGCTGGGCGAGGAGTGGGGCTGGCGCGGCTGGCTGGTGCCCAGGCTCGTGTCCACCAACGGCATGCTCGCCGGGCTGCTGCTCTCCGGCTTCGTCTGGGGCCTGTGGCATGCCCCGCTCACGCTGCTCGGCTACAACTACCCGCGTTTGGGCTCGTGGGCGGCGCTGGTGTTCATCGGGTTCTGCGTGCCGGCCGGGGTGGTGATGGGGTGGCTGCGGCTGCGTACGGGGAGTGTGTGGCCCGCGGTCGTGGCACACGCCTCGCTGAACGCCATCGCCTCGGTCGCGCTGCTGCTCGGCGACGCGGCGCAGCCGCCGAACGAGCTGCTGGCCGGCATCACCGGCGTGGTGGGCTGGGCGCTGCTCGCGCTGCTCGGCGCGGCTCTGCTCCGCTTCTATCCGGTACGTCCGCCGCATCCGGCCGCAGCCGCCGGACCCGCCGGACCCGCCGATCCCGCGGCGCGGGCCGGGAGCGCCGAGCCTGCCGGACGGGACGAGCCCGCCGAGCCGGTCACCTGAGCGCCTGGCCCGGGCTGGTCCGGGCTGGTCCGGGCTGGTCCGGGCTGGTCCCGGGCCAGGCCCGAGTCTCGCCCGGCGGCTCAGCCGAGGATCGCGTACACCACCAGGGTCGCGGCCGTGGCCGTCTCCACGAGGGCGCCGAGCACGTCCCCGGTGATCCCGCCGAGGCGGCGCCTGGCGTGCGCGAGCAGCAGCAGAGCGGCGCCGAGGCCGGCGAGCAGCGCCACCGGCGCCACCACGACCCCGGAGAACCCTTCCCTGGCCCCGCTCCCGCCGGACACCGCCACGATGCGGGCGTCCTGCGGTTCGTCCGGCCGCATGAAGGTGATGGCACCGTTGGACCGCAGGTCGGGCGGAAGCGCGTCGAGGCACGCGGGCGAGGCGGCGGCGTCGGGAGCGCAGGGCTCGCCGAAGGCGTAGGTCTTCGTGAACTCCGCGACCCGGTCGGGTCCGGTCCAGGCCCAGATGCCGGAGCCGGGTGCGCTGAGCAGGCCGATCACGGCGGCGGCCAGCAGCGCGGCGACGGTGGCGAGCCAGACGGCCGGGCCTCGTACGGTGCCGGCGACCATCGCGCCCAGCCCGTCGGGGCGGGCGGCCGGCACGCCGGAGCGGCAGGCCCAGGTCAGCGCCAGCCGGCCCGCCACGCACGCCGTCACCAGCGCCCACATCCCGGCGTCGGCGAGCGCCGCGACCTGCACGAGCAGCGTCAGCACCAGCGTCATCACGCCGAACGGCCCGATATCCGACTTTTTCATGATGTCGAGCGCCTGCTCGGACGGTTTGCCGCTGCCCAGCCCGTCGGCCAGATCGGCCAGCCCGTCGAGATGCAGGCCACGGGTGAGCAGCGCCAGCAGCCCGAGCGCCAGCGCGGCGCCGAGCAGCGGCGGCCCCGGCAGCAGCGACGCCGGCCCGGCGAGCAGCCCGAGCAGCAGCCCGACCGCCGGGGCCAGGGCCATCGCCCGCCCCGCAACCTGACGGTCCACCCGATCGACCCGTACCGGTAAGACGCTCAACGTGCCCAGGGCGAACCTCAGCCCGTCCATCAGCCGCATAACGCAGGATCCTAGGGCCCACTAGTGTGGCGGGATGCACGTGGTTGAACTGGAAGGCGTAGGTGTCCGGGTCGTCGGCAAATCGCTACTGGACGGCGTCGATTGGCAGGTGGACTACGGCGATCACTGGGTGATCCTCGGCCCCAACGGCGCGGGGAAGACGACGCTGCTGTCGCTGGCGGCGGCCGTGCGGCATCCCAGCGAGGGCACGGTCAGGGTGCTCGGGCACCGGCTCGGCCGGATCGACGTGCGCGAGCTGCGCCGCCACCTCGGCCTCGTCGCGTCCAGCCAGCGGCTGATCGACGAGGAGCTGATGGAGGAGGAGGGGGCCACCGCGCACACTGTGGTGCTCACCGGGCACACGGGGACGAGCGTTCCGCTGTGGGACAAGTACGGCGACTCCGAGCGCGAGCGCGCCCACCGGCTGCTGGCCGACCTCGGCTGCAAGGACCTGGCCGACCGGAAGTTCCGCGTCTGCTCGCAGGGGGAGCGGGCCAGGATCAGGGTGGCCAGGGCGCTCATGGCCGACCCCGCGGTGCTGCTGCTCGACGAGCCGTTCGCGGGGCTCGACCTGCCCGCGCGCGAGGACCTCATCTCCGCCGTGGAGGACCTGGCCACCACCAGGCCCGTGCTGACCACCGTCACCGTGACGCACCACCTGGAGGAGGTGCCCGCGACGACCACGCACGCCATGCTCATGCGCGACGCCAGGGTGCTGGCCGCGGGGCCGGTGGCCGACGTGCTCACCCCCGCCAACCTCAGCGACTGCTTCGGCCGTCCCCTCCACGTGGACCGCGTGGACGGCCGCTGGTACGCCCGCGCGTCCCGCCCCTGACCTTCCCGCCGGCGGTCCCGAGCGATGCCGGCGGCGGACCGGAGCGCGACGCGGCGGCCGATGCCGGCGGCGGTTCAGAGCTCGATGAGGCGGCCGGCGACCACCAGTGCCACGTACTCCGACTCGGCCGCCAGGCGCTCGTTGAGCCGTCCCAGGGCGTCCCTGAACGCCCGCCCGCTCGACGTCGCCGGCACCACGCCCATCCCCACCTCGTCCGACACCGCCACGATCGGCTCGGGCGCCTGGCGCCACGCCGCCACGAGCTCGTCACAGCGGCCGGCGACCGGCGCGCGGTCGCCCTCCCAGGCGCCGTGCTCGTCGAACACCGCCGCCACCCAGGTTCCCAGCCCGTCGATCAGCAGCGGCCCGGTGGCCGTGCGGATCGCGGTGACCAGGTCGGTGGTCTCGGCGGTGCTCCAGTGCGCGGGCCGCCGCTCCCGGTGCGCCCGCACCCGTGCCGCCCACTCGCCGTCGCCCGCGCCGCCGGGCCCGGTGGCCACGTACGTCACGTGCGGCTCGGCCGCCAGCCGCAGCTCCGCCTCGGCCGACTTCCCCGACCTCGACCCGCCCAGCAGCAGCGCCCGCCTGGCCGTACGGCGCGCGGTCCCGGCCCCCCGCCCCGGCACGACGTCCAGCTCGGTGCCGTCGGGGACGGCCAGCGCACCCCACAACCGCAGCCGCCTGGCCAGCTCCTCCTCCGACCGGACCCGGTGGTCGAGCCCGACGGCCACCACCGTGGTCCCCTCGTCCACCTGACCGGCCCGCCGCAGCTCCCCGAGGCGTTCCGGGCGGTCGAGGAGGTCGATGAGCACGACGTCGTACCGGCCGGGCTCGCCGGAGGGCACGGCGTGTCCCCGGGGCAGGCAGAGCAGCCGGGAGCCGTCGGGCCCGGCCAGCCCCAGGCCGCCGGCGAGGGCCTGGTATCCGGCGGGCGGATCGGCGAAGGGGAACGGGACCGCGCCGTCCACGACGAGCCCGAAGGGGCGGCGGTGGCCGGGCGGCAGGGCCGAGCAGGACGCACAGCGGCATCCGGGCTCCGGCCAGCCCGCGCTCCCCGCCGTACCGGTGAGAAGGACGTTCACCGCGCCGAGCGTACAAAGCCACCCCCACCCCGGCCCCACCGGGCCACCCAGGGCCCGCTGGACCCGAGCTACGGGGCCAAGTGGCGCTCCGGCCCCGCTGGGCACCCAGAGGTGTACGGGGTGAGGCGGCGCTCTCCGAGGGGGCCGCCTAGCGGCCGGATCCGGCCTTTGTGCGGCGGCGGGTGGCGACGGCGGTGCCGGCCGCCAGCAGGGCCAGTGCGCCCGCGCCACCCACGATCAGCAGGGTCGGCGGCCCGCCGGCCCCGGCCGGGGGCGGGGCGGCGGTGAGCGCGGTGCCGCCCTGCGGCGGGGTCGCCGGGTAGCCGTCCACGGACGTCACGCCGCCCGCGACGTCCACGCGGACCTGGGAGGCAGCGGCGAGAAGCTGGGCCGTGGTGGCGTCCTCGGCGCCCGCCACGCACGCCGGCGCCGCCTGCGCGGGCGGCCGCTCACCCCGGTGGGCGTCGGCTTCCGCGTCGCCGAAGTCCACCGCCAGCACCACCCGCTTGTGGCCCGAACCGGCCGTGTCCCTGCCGCACACCGCCTCGAACGAGGGCAGGTCCCCGCCGGGCGGCTCCCCGGTGGTCCCGTCCGGCGCCACCGAGAAGCGCCAGCCGACCACCGAGCCGTCCGGTGGCGAGTCTCCCGGCGCGGCGGCCAGCCACGCGGTCCCGTCGCTCAGCCAGACGCCCCACGCCCGCGTCGCGTCCTCGGGAGAGGGTGAGGCGAGGGCGGAGGAGGGGAGGGACAGTAAGGCGGCCACCCCGAGGGCGACCCCTGCCACAACACGATACGCGCGCAGCATCGATTGACCTCCAAGCTCGGGAGTAGGGTTCCAGTGCCTGCGGAGGGTGCGCCGGCGAACCTGCGGAAAAGGAGCGTATGGCATGACATGGCGATGGCGTTATGAAAATGCAAATGGTGGTGAGGTAACCGATCGCCCTTTGCCGCGAGAGGTTTTTCCGAGCCAGGCGGACGCGGAGTCCTGGCTCGGCGAGAACTGGCGTGAGCTGCTGGATTCGGGAGTTGAGCAGGTCGCGTTGCTCGATGAGGACCGCGTCGAGTACACGGGTTTGTCATTGCGTCCGGAGTGATTCCGGGATAACCGAAAAACCCCTTGAGCGCGGTTGTGGCTCAAGGGGTTTCTGTTGCGGGAGGCGTTACGGACGCGAAGCCGGGCTCTGCGTCTTGGCGGGGTCGCGCTCCACGACCGAGCCGAGCACGTCGTCGATGCGCTTGAGCACGTCGGCGTCCAGCTTGACGCCGGCCGCCTTCACGTTGTCACGCACCTGCTCGGGCCGGCTGGCGCCGATGATGGCGCTGGAGACGTTCGGGTTCTGCAGGACCCACGCGATCGCCAGCTGGGCCATGGACAGCCCCAGGTCGGCGGCGATCGGCTTGAGCTCCTGCACGCGGGTGAGCACGTCGTCGTTCATGAAACGCGCGATCATGGCGCTGCCGCTCTTGTCGGTGGCCCGCGAGCCCTCGGGCGGCTGCTGGCCCGGCAGGTACTTGCCGGTCAGCACGCCCTGGCCGATCGGCGACCAGACGATCTGCCCCACGCCCTCCTGCTCGCACAGGGGGACGATCTCCGACTCGATGACCCGCCACAGCATGGAGTACTGCGGCTGGTTCGACACGAGCCGGTCGAAGCCCATCTCGTCGGCGATCTTCAGGGCCCGGGCGATCTGGTCGGCGTTCCACTCGCTCACGCCGACGTAGAGCACCTTGCCCTGGCGGACGAGGTCGTCGAACGTCTTGAGCGTCTCCTCCAGCGGAGTCTCGGCGTCGAACCGGTGCGCCTGGTACAGGTCGACGTAGTCGGTCTGCAGACGGCGCAGCGAGCCGTGGATCGACTCGGTGATGTGCTTGCGGGACAGGCCCCGGTCGTTCTTGCCGGGCCCGGTCGGCCAGTAGACCTTCGTGAAGATCTCCAGCGACTCCCTGCGTACGCCCTTGAGCGCGCGGCCGAGCACCTCCTCGGCCTTCGTGCCCGCGTAGACGTCGGCGGTGTCGAACGTGGTGATGCCCTCGTCGAGTGCCGCCTGCACGCACTGCTTGGCGGCGTCCTCCTCGACCTGGGAGCCGTGGGTGAGCCAGTTGCCGTAGCTGATCTCACTGACGATGAGACCACTGCGACCAAGGTGACGGAATTCCATGGATCCGACCTTAATCCCGGCACATGGGATGATCCGATTCGGGATAGGGTGCGCGACGTGCTGAAGCTCGTTCGGCTGGCGCTCACGGCGGCCATCCTGACCGCGATCGCGGTACGGCTGCGCCGCCGCGCCGGCATGCCAGAAAGGCGGCCCGTCACCCCGGCCCCGGCTCCGCCGGCCCGCCGCACGCGGATGGGGCTCGTGTGGGCCGCCATCGCGGCGATCGTGGCGGTCACCCTGACGGCCGCGCTGGTGCCGGGCAGCGCGGGGAGGGCGACACCCGCCCCGACGGGCCCGGCGAAGGCGATGACCCAGGAGGAGGCCAGGCTGGCGGCCCTGCGGGCGCAGGAGGAGGCCAGGGTGGCGGCCCTGCGGGCCCAGGCGGCGCAGCAGGCGACGTCCCGGCCGCCCTCGACGCCGACGCCCGCGCCGGCCGAGATCCCCGACCCCCACTGCTCGCCCGCGCCCCGCCCGGTGACCGTGCGGCCCGTCGACCCGAGGGTCAAGCGGGCCGTGGACCGGCAGTGGCGGCGGATCGAGCGGTGGCTGAAGGCGAACGCGCCGCGCACGTACCGCACGCTCGGCGCCCCCGGCAGGGCCCGCACGATCGCGATCGCCGAGGCGCAGATGGGCGTGGACTTCCCCGACGACCTGCGCGCCTCCCTGCTGCGCCACAACGGCTCGCGGGGGACGGACGGGTTCGGGTTCGGGGCCTGGTTCTACGGCGCGTCGAACCTCAGCATCCGCGACATCAGGGACACCTGGCGCCACATGTGCCGCCTCGACCCCACCGACCGCGGCGACGACCCCTGGGCGGAGTTCTGGAGCGGCCGGTTGATCCCGTTCCTCTCCTTCGCCGGGCGGGAGGACGGCTCCGCGCAGTGGGCCGTGGTCGACTCCGCCGACGGTGCGGTCGGCTGGGACGACACGATCGCCGGCCTGGCGCCGCGCACGCCGTCCTACTACGCGCTCGTGCGGGCCGTGGCCGACGCCCTGGAGAAGGGAACGGAGCTCGACGGCTGGCGGCCCGCGGTCAAGCGAGGCGTGCTGCGCTGGGAGAACGTGGAGTACGGCAACCCGTAGCGGCTAGCGCTTCGGCGGCACCGGCTTGCCTCCGGGCAGCAGCTGGGGCGGCGGGAAGCGCAGCTTGCGGATCTGCAGTGCCCGCATGGCCGCGTAGAAGCCCACGCCCTTGACGCTCTCGCCCGGCAGCTTCTCCGCCACCAGCTTCTTCACCTTCCACGACACGAAGACCGAGGTGAAGAGCACGCCGATCATCATGATCGGCCAGCCGATGGTGACGACGTAGCCGAGCACCTGCGCGCGGACCGCCATCGGCCACGGGATCCAGGTGGCCAGCAGGATCACTAGCGAGAACGGCAGGAAATACTGGCTGGGCAGCCGCCGCGAGTCGACCCAGTCACGCGCGAACTTGCGCGCTGGGCCCTTGTCACGAACGGGAAGGTACCGCTCGTCACCTGCGAGCATGCCCTGGCGGGCCCGCTCGCGCTCGGCGGCCTGCTTGGCCCGCATCTGCCGATATGCCTCTTTGCGGTCCTTCGGCGCGGAGACATACTGGCGCCGCTTGCCCTCGGCTTCCCGGCGCTTGGGTGTGGGACGACCTTTACCCTGGGGCTTAGGATCGTCAACGGGGACGGGGGTGTCGTCCACGGAGGTTTGGGAACGGCGTCGCAACACACGCCAACCCTACCTGGACTGCAACTTAGTGACGCCCCCGTGCGTTATGCGTAGGGTAATCCCAAGGCGGCTGCGCTGCATTGGGATTGACACCAGCACGACCTAGAAGGGGACGGCCGACGCGCATGAGCGTGATGAAGAGACTTTCGATGATCTTCAAGTCCAAGGCCAACAAGGCCCTGGACAAGATGGAGGATCCGCGCGAGACCCTTGACTACTCCTATCAGCGGCAGCTCGAGCTGCTGCAGAAGGTGCGCCGGGGGGTGGCCGACGTCGCCACCTCTCGAAAGAGGGTGGAGCTGCAGATCACCGGCCTTGAGAAGCAGGCCCAGCGGCTGGAGGAGCAGGGCCGCAAGGCGCTGTCCGTCGGGCGCGAGGACCTGGCTCGTGAGGCGCTGCAGCGCCGGTCCAGCCTGCAGACGCAGATGGCCGACCTGAAGGTGCAGCACGACAACCTGCAGGCCGAGGAGGAGAAGCTGACCACGGCTTCCCAGCGGCTGCAGGCCAAGGTCGACTCCTTCCGCACCAAGAAGGAGACGATCAAGGCCACGTACACCGCCGCCGAGGCGCAGACGCGCATCAACGAGGCGTTCTCCGGCATCTCCGAGGAGATGGGCGACGTCGGCCTGGCGATCCAGCGCGCCGAGGACAAGACGGCGCAGATGCAGGCCCGTGCCGGCGCCATCGACGAGCTGCTGGCCAGCGGCGCGCTCGACGACTTCAGCGGCACCCGCGGCGACGACATCCAGGCCGAGCTCGACCGCATGGGCGGCGGCATGGACGTCGAGCTGGAGCTGGCCAGGATGAAGGCCGAGCTGGGCCAGGGCCCGGCGCCGAAGTCGGCGATCGAGCCGGGCCAGCCGCAGCAGCAGGCCCAGCCCCAGCCGCAGGCGCAGCCCCAGCAGCAGGGCGGCCAGACCCAGCAGTACCGCCAGCCTGGGGAGGGCGCATGATCGTCAGGATCATGGGCGAGGGTCAGGTGGAGATCTCCGCCGACGACATCTCGGTCCTCAACGAGCTGGACAGCGAGCTCGAAGCGGCCATCGAGGCCAGCGACGAGAAGGCCTTCAGGGTCAAGCTGCACGCGTTGCTCGACAAGGTGCGCCACGTGGGCAAGGCGCTCCCCGACGACAGCCTTGAGCCGTCAGAGCTGATCCTTCCCCCCGCGGACGCCTCGATCGAGGAGGTCCGGGAGATGCTGGGCGACCAAGGCCTCATCCCGGGCTGAGTCCCGTGCGTACGCGGTTCGCGTCCGACCGCGGCCTGACCAGCCGCATGGTCGTGACGATGTTCCTGCTCGGGCTGCTCTACGTCGTGTTCGTCGGCGTCCTGGTCGCCCTCGGCGTGCGGGCGCTGACCGTCCTCGTGCTGGCGGGCGGCCTGCTGCTGGTGCAGTACTTCCTGTCCGACCGCATCGCGCTGTTCGCGATGCACGGGCGGGAGGTCTCGCCGCAGGAGGCTCCTGAGCTGCACGGCCTGATCGACCGGCTGTGCGCGCTGGCCGACATGCCCAAGCCGCGGGTGGCGATCGCGGATTCAGACGTCCCCAACGCGTTCGCCACCGGCCGCAACCAGAAGAAGGCGGTCGTCTGCGTGACGACCGGCATCCTGCGCCGCCTGGAGCCGCAGGAGCTGGAGGGCGTGATCGCCCACGAGCTGTCCCACGTCGCCCACCGCGACGTGGCCGTCATGACGATCGCCTCGTTCCTCGGGATCGTGGCGGGCCTGATGACCAGGGTCGCGCTCTACACCGGGCTCGGTGGCCGCCGCAACGGCGGCCAGGGAGGGCTGCCGATCGGCGCGATCATCCTGCTGGTGTCCGTCATCGTGTACGCCGTCAGCTTCCTGCTCACCCGCGCCCTGTCGCGCTACCGGGAGCTGGCAGCCGACCGGGCGGGCGCCCTGCTCACGCAGCGGCCGTCGGCCCTGGCCAGCGCGCTGACCAAGGTGACCGGCGACATGGCCAGGATCCCGACCAGGGACCTGCGCGAGGCGGAGCCGTTCAACGCCTTCTACTTCGCCCCGGCGCTGGCCAAGGGCCAGACCGTGGCGAGCCTGTTCGCCACGCACCCGCCGCTGGAGCGCCGGCTCGAACAGCTAGCCGACATCTCCCGGCAACTCGGAAGGGGCTGAACGCCACATGGGCTGGCTCGACGCGCTGCTCGGCCGGTCGAAGCCGGTCAAGCCCAACCTCGACGCGCTGTTCGCGCTGCCGTCGGCGGCCGTGACGCTGCAGGCGGCGACCGGGCTGGTGCCCACCGGCCTCGGCTCCGTGGCGTTCAGGGCCGCGGAGGGCGGCGCGTTCGCCACGGCGGAGAGCGACGCCAAGGCGCTGCTGGGGGAGCGCGTCGAGGAGTCCGACGACGGCTACGGCTACACCTGGCTGCTGGCGCGCCGCCCGCCGGAGGCGCTCGGCGACCTGGTCACCGAGCTGCACGCGGTCAACTCCACGCTGGAGGGGGCCGGGTTCGGGCCCTCGCTGCTGTGCTCGCTGGTGTCGTTCGCCGGCGAGGGCGGCCGGCGGCTGGCCGTGGTGTACCTGTACAAACGCGGAACCTTCTACCCGTTCGCCCCGCTGCCGGGGCAGAGGCGCGACAACCCGCTCGAACTGCAGGCCAGGGGAGCTCTGGAGGGCGAGCTCCCGCTGGAGAAGGATCTCAGCCGATGGTTCCCTGTCTGGGGCGCTCCGGGGCTCTGACCGGGGCGCTCATGGGCACGGGTAGCCCCGAGTGATCTAATTGTTACGTGGAGCGAAGGTTGTTCGTGCTCGCCGCATGCGCGTTCATCGTGGCGGCGGTGCTCGGCAGCGCCTGGGTGACCGGCCAGTTCACCACGCCCGCCGTGGACAGGACCGAGGGGTACGTCAGCGAGCTGGCGGCCGTCGACCAGCCGTGGACGCGGCTGTTCCGGGTCAGCGACGTGCTGTCGGGGCTGGCCTGCCTGGCGGGGGTGGCGCTGGTGCCGAGGGTGGCGCGCGAGTGGCCGGGCTGGCTGGCGCTGGCCGCGTTCGGGCTCCTCACCCTCGCGGCCGGGCTGTTCCCGCTGGACTGCGCCGCGCTCAGCGATCCGCTGTGCGGGCGGCGGGAGGCGTCCTTCGCGCACGTGGCGCACGCGCTGGCGCGGGTGCTGGGCACCGTCGCCGTGCTGGCGGCCATGGTGCTGCTCAGCGCGCGATGGGCGTCACGGGCGTCGTGGCTGTTCACGTGGCTGACCTTGGCCGCCACCCTGCTCACCGCGATCGCGCAGGCCGTCGGGCACGGTGTCGGGCTGGCGCACCGCGCCCAGCTCACGATGATCGCCGTGTGGCTGGTGTACGTCGCGCTGCGCCTGCTCGTCGCCGACGACCCCGAGGAGGCGGGGCCGAGGATCGCGCCCGGCCGCATGGGAGGGGTGGGCGGCGCCCGGGTCCGTACGGACGACGCTCCCGCCTGGAGCGGCACGGGCGACGCTCCCGCCTGGAGCGGCGCGGGGGACGCTGCCGCCTGGAGCGGCACGGGGGACGCTGCCGCCTGGAGCGGCACGGGCGACGCTCCCGCCTGGAGCGGCACGGGGGACGCTGCCGCCTGGAACGGTACGGGCGACGCTTCTGCGTGGAGCGGCACGGGTGACGGGGCGGCGGGCGGGTGCGGCGGGGCCGATCCTGCCGCGTGGGACGCCGTGGGGTGCGGGCGGCCGCATGTCGTCGTGCAGGGGGCCGGGCCGGCGGTGCTGATCACGGCCGGGCTGGCGGGAGCCTGGTTCCACTGGGACGCGGTGGCGGCGCGGCTCGCGAGCTGTCACCGCGTCATCCGGTTCGACCGGCCCGGCCTCGGGCTCAGCCCGTGCACGCCCGTCCCGCCCACCCTGTACGGCGAGGCCGCCCGGCTGGCCGCGCTGTCGCCCGCGCACCCCCAGCAGGTGACCCTCATCGCCGAGGGAGTGGCGTGCTGGCACGCGGAGGCGTTCGCCAGGCTGCACCCGCTGTGCCTGGCCAGGCTGGTGCTGGTGGAGCCCGCCTGCGCGGGTGAGCGCCGGCCGCTGCCGTTCGCCGGGACCGCGGGCAGGTGGCTGCCCGCGCTGGGCCGCACCTGGGGCGCGACGGCCCTGGCCCGCCTGACGGGGCCGCCCGCGCACCGGCTGCTCACCGGGACGGCCGACCCGTCGGGCGTCTACGGCACGGGCAGGGTGCTCGCCGCGGTGGCGGGGGAGTGGCTGGCCCGCCGCGGCATGGCCGCCGACCTGCGCCGGCTGCGGGCCGAGAAGCCGTTCCCCGAGGTGCCCGTCACCGTGATCAGCTCGGACGACCCCGACGGCTGCGCGGGCCACCTGGCGGGCGAGCTCGCCGCCGAGCACGTACGCCTGCCACGGGCCGGCCGCCGGCTCCAGCTCCGCGCCCCGCAGGCCGTCGCCGACGCCGTCACCTGAGCCGGCGGACGCCGCCCGTGCCACCTGAGCCGGGCCCGTGCGGGCGGCCGTCATCCGTGGACGTCACCTGAGCCGGGCCGCACGCCTTCCCCGAACACATGACGGAACCCCGAACGACCCACCAGAATGGCGGGAAAGACGCCATATAGGGGGAGTCGCCAATGCCGGACCTCGCGGCCCTGAGACCAGGGGACCCCGCGACGGTGGGCGAGTACCGCCTGGCCGGGCGGCTCGGTGAGGGCGGGCAGGGCATCGTCTACCTCGCCACGAACCCCGCCGGCACGAAGGTGGCGCTCAAGCTCCTGCGCGCCGACCTGGCCGGCGACGCCGAGGCGTCGGAGCGGTTCGTCCGGGAGGTGGCGCTGGCCCGGCGGGTGGCGCCGTTCTGCACGGCCCAGGTCGTCGAGACCGGCCTGTTCGGCGGGCGGCCGTACATCGTCAGCGAGTACATCGACGGCCCCACCCTGACCGCCGTCGTACGCGAGCAGGGCCCCCGCTCCGGCACCTCGCTGCACCGGCTGGCCATCGGCACCGTCACCGCGCTGGTCGCCATCCACCAGGCCGGCATCGTGCACCGCGACTTCAAGCCGTCGAACGTGGTGCTCGCCTCCGACGGGCCGCGAGTGATCGACTTCGGCATCGCCAAGGCGCTCGACCTGACCTCGACACTCACCGGCGCGGTGATCGGCACGCCGTCGTACATGGCGCCCGAGCAGCTCACGGAGACCGGCCCCGGGCCGAAGTCGGACCTGTTCGCATGGGCGTGCACGCTGCTGTTCGCCGCGTCAGGGCAGCCGCCCTTCGGGCAGGACAGCGTGCCGGCGGTGGTCAACCGGATCCTGCACACCGAGCCCGACACCGGCTCGCTGACCGATCCCGCGCTGCGCGCGCTGGTCACCGACTGCCTGGCCAAGGATCCCGCCCGGCGCCCGTCGTCGAGCGAGGCCCTGATGCGCCTCCTCGGCCACGGCGCCCCCGCCGGCACCTCCGGCCGCATCCCGCCCGCCGACCCCCGCGGCCACGCGGCGCCCGCCCCGGCGCCCGGCCTGCTCCAGCAGGGCACGGCCGCAGCCGCGCCAGGCGGCGCCGCGGGTGGTGGTCCGGGCGGCGCTTCGGGCGGTGGTCCGGGTGGTGGTCCGGGTGGTGGTCCGGGCGGCGCTTCGGGCGGTGCTTCGGGCGGTGGTCCGGGTGGTGGTCCGGGTGGTGGTGCGTACCGGCCGCCGGTGGGTCCCCCGGGGGTCTACTTCCGGGGCCCGGCCACCCGGCCGGCGCGGCGCGGGCGTACCGGCTGGTGGGTGGCGGGCGGCGTCGCGGGCGCGCTCGTGCTCGCCGCCGCCAGCGCGCTCGTCGCCGTGCGCCTGTCGGGGATCCCCGAGCGCACCGCGTCCCCCACGCCGAGCACCGCGGCGGTCACCACCTCGGCCCCGCCCAGCACGACGGCGGCGCCCGTCACCCGCCCGCTCACCCTTCCCGGCACGTCGGTGAAGCTCCAGGAACGCGACGGCGACCCCATCAGGCTCGCCTCCTACACCGTGGACAGCGGCAAGCGCCTCTACGTCAGGAAACACACCACCGGCCGGTTCGCCTCCGACACCCGCTACTTCGAGTACGCCCTCGACCCCGCCACCAACCGGGCCCTGGGCACCGACGTGGACTACAGCACCGATCTGTACGCCACCGTGTCCATCATCGACCACGTCAGCGACGCCAGACGCGTCGTCAAGCTCAGCCGCAAGCCGGTCTTCCCCACCACGCCCCGCTGGTCGCCCGACGGCAGGTACGGCCTGGTCACCCTCTACAAGGGCACCGACGGCAACGCCGCCGAGCACGGCTTCGGCATCATCGACGTGGCGGCGGAGAAGGGGCGGGCGTTCGAGATCAAGGACGAGGGCGCGGGGGAGTGGCGCTTCTTCTGGGACGCCGGCGGCCGGACCGTGGGCACGTGGACCGGCGGCAGGATGAGGTTCTACGACCTGAACGGCAAGGTGGTGCGCACCCTGTCCGGCGTGGGCACGCCCGTGTGGGTGGAGGGCGACGACATCTCCCCGTCGGGCAGCCGGTTCCTGGCCCACTGCACCTCGGCGGGCACCTCGCTGTGCGCCCGCCCCACCTCGGGCGGCGACGCGGAGCCGATCAGGATCCCGTTCGCCAGCAACCGGCTCATCGGCTGGTGGGACGACGACCACCTCGCGGTGTGGCGGGCGAAGGGCGGCGGGTACGAGGCCGTGGTGATCGACCTGTCCGGGAAGGTCAGCCGGGTGCTGGCGACGGCGGGCAAGAAGGCCGAGTTCGACAAGATGGGCTTCCGCTTCAGCCGGGTCTCCCCGTAGCTGCGCCCGCCGTTCTAGGATCAAGGCTGAACCCATGCGGGAGGAGCTGGGGCTCGTGGACATCACCGTGACCGGCGAGGGCTCCGTCCTGGTCGCGCCCGACACGCTGCGGCTGCACGCGGGCGTCGAGGTCCGCAGGGCCTCGGCCGGGGAGGCGTTCGCCGCCGTGCGGGCCGCGGCGGCCCGGCTGGGCGAGGCGCTGCGGCAGGCGGGGATCGCGCCGGAGGACATGTCCACCGCGGAGCTGTCCCTGGGCCCGGAGTACGAGTCGTATCCGAAGGTGTCGGCCTACCGGGCGGCGCAGGGGCTCCAGGTCGTCGTGCGCGACGTGAGCAGGGGCGACCACGTCATCGACACCGTGGTGGGCGTGGGCGAGGAGGCCAGGCTGCACGGCGTGGCCTTCGAGGTGGCGGCGCCGGGCGAGGCCCTGGCCGAGGCCAGGGTCGGGGCGTTCAGGCAGGCGGCGGCCAAGGCGGCCCAGTACGCCGAGCTGGCCGGCCGCCCGCTGGGCCCGGTGGTGCGGGTCGAGGAGGTCGTGGGCGCGCCACCGGTGCCGATGCGGCAGATGGCGCAGACCCTGGCGGCCGAGAGCGACGCCTCCATCAGCCCCGGCCGCCAGAGCCTCACGGTGCACGTGAAGCTCGGCTACGACTTCGCCTGACGCCTACGGCAGGGCGAGCATGCGGTCGAGGGCGACCTTGGCCCAGTGGGTGGTGTCCGCGTCCACGGTGATCTGGTTGACGACCTCGCCGAGCACCAGCGACTCCAGCGCCCACACCAGGTGCGGCAGGTCGATCCTGTTCATGGTCGAGCAGTAGCAGACCGTGCGGTCGAGGAACGAGATGTTCTTGTCGGGGAAGGTCTGGGCCAGCCGCTTGACCAGGTTCAGCTCCGTGCCGATGGCCCAGCTCGAGCCCGCGGGCGCCGCCTCCAGCGTCTTGATGATGTGCTCGGTGGAGCCCACGTGGTCGGCCTTGAGCACGACCTCGTGGCGGCACTCGGGGTGCACGAGCACGTTCACGCCGGGGATGCGCTCGCGCACGTCGTCCACGGACTCGGCCGTGAAGCGGCCGTGCACCGAGCAGTGGCCGCGCCACAGGATCATCCTGGCGCGCTCCAGCTGCTCCTGGCTCAGCCCCCCGTTGGGGCGGTGCGGGTTCCACACCACGCAGTCGTCCAGCGACATGCCCATCTCCAGCACCGCCGTGTTGCGGCCCAGGTGCTGGTCGGGCAGGAACAGCACCTTCTGCCCCTGCTCGAACGCCCAGTCGAGGGCGCGGCGGGCGTTGGAGGAGGTGCAGACCGCGCCGCCGTTCCTGCCGCAGAAGGCCTTGATGTCGGCGCTGGAGTTCATGTACGTGACCGGAATCACCTGATCGGCCAGCCCGGCGTCCTCCAGGGCCTCCCAGCACTCCTCGACCTGGTCGAACGTGGCCATGTCCGCCATCGAACACCCGGCCGCCATGTCGGGCAGGATCACCTTCTGGGCGTCGGCCGTCAGGATGTCGGCCGACTCGGCCATGAAGTGCACGCCGCAGAAGACGATGAACTCCGCCTCGGGCCGCGCGGCGGCCTGCTGGGCGAGCTTGAAGGAGTCACCCGTCACGTCGGCGAACTGGATGACCTCGTCACGCTGGTAGTGGTGGCCGAGCACGAACAGGCGGTCGCCGAGCGCCTCCTTCGCCTTGCGCGCGCGGTCCACCAGTTCGGGATCGGAGGCGGGCGGCAGCTCGCCGGGGCAGTCGACCCCCTTCTCGCTGTGCGGATCGGCACCCCTGCCGAGGACGTAGAGCGGCAGTCCGGTCTGGGCAGCCATGGCCATACCCCCTTATCGTCGATTTGACGATACTCATCATGACACACGGCGCCACGTGGTTATTCCGGGGGAGCGGGCCCCGGGAATGTGTGGCATCGCCCAGGTGTTGGTAGCGTCATCAGTAGGACGTCAGAAACAGACAGCCGGGTTAGGGAGTCAGCAGATGACGGTTGAGAGCAGCGAGACCACGGCACAGGGCCTGATCCTGACTGAGGCCGCCGCCGCCAAGGTCAAGAGCCTGCTCGAGCAGCAGGGCGAGGAAGGTCTGCAGCTGCGGGTCGCCGTGCAGCCGGGAGGTTGCTCCGGCCTGCGCTATCAGCTCTTCTTCGACGACCGTTCGATGGACGGTGACGTCGTGTCGGACTTCGGTGGAGTCAGCGTGGTCACCGACCGGATGAGCGCCCCCTACCTGATGGGCGCCTCCATCGACTTCGTCGACACGATCGAGAAGCAGGGCTTCACGATCGACAACCCCAACGCCACGGGCTCGTGCGCCTGTGGAGACTCGTTCAACTAGCGCTCGACCGGCGCTCGAGAGAGGTCCCGCCCGCCTTTGTGCGTGCGGGACCTTCGCGTATTCTCGTGGGGCCCATTGGCCTGCTGACAACGAGGAAGAAGAATCCCGTGCGCATTGCCGTGACCGGCTCAATCGCGACAGACCACCTGATGACCTTCCCTGGAAGCTTCGGCGATCAGCTCATCGCCGAGCAGCTCGACAGGGTGTCACTCTCCTTCCTGGTCGATGATCTCCAGATCCGGCGCGGCGGCTGCGCCGCGAACATCGCCTTCGGAATGGCCTGCCTCGGTCTCAACCCGATCCTCGTGGGCGCCGTCGGCAACGACTTCGCCGACTACCGCTCCTGGCTGGAGCGCCACGGCGTGGACTGCGGCTCCGTGCACGTCTCCGAGACGCAGCACACCGCCCGCTTCCTGTGCACCACCGACGAGCACCACAACCAGATCGCCTCGTTCTACACCGGCGCCATGGCCGAGGCGCGGCTCATCGAGCTGCAGCCCGTCGCGGACCGCGTGGGCGGGCTCGACCTGGTGCTGATCAGCCCCAACGACCCCGACGCGATGCTGCGCCACACCGACGAGTGCCGCCAGCGCGGCATCCCGTTCGCCGCCGACATCTCCCAGCAGCTCGCGCGCATGGCGGACGAGCAGATCCGCCAGCTCGTCGACGGGGCCGCCTACCTGTTCTCCAACGACTACGAGAAGGGGCTCATCGAGCAGAAGACCGGCTGGTCCGACGAGGAGATCCTCGGCCGGGTCGGCGTCCGCGTCACCACGCTCGGCCCCAAGGGCGCCGTCATCGACCGCAAGGGCGAGCCGTCCATCCAGGTCGCTCCCGCCCCCGAGCGCGGCAAGGCCGACCCCACGGGGGTCGGCGACGCCTTCCGCGCAGGTTTCATGTCCGGGCTGGCCTGGGGCCTGTCGCTGGAGCGGTGCGGCCAGATCGGCAACCTCACCGCCACGCACGTGCTGGAGCGCGTGGGCGGGCAGGAGTACGAGCTGGGCCAGGAGGTCTTCCTGGAGCGGTTCGCCGCCGCGTACGGGGCCGAGGCCACCGCCGAGATCGGCGAGCACGTCCGCTGCTACCACCCCTGAGCCCAGGAAGCGGTGCCAGGAAGAGGTGCCGGGAAAGAGGTGCCAGGAAGAGGTGAAGGCCGCCCCGGCTCGCGGGACGGCCTCCACGTGTGCGGTCAGCGCAGCGCGTAGACCCGGTGCACGAACTCGGCGAGCTGGTCGTCGGGCAGGTGCCTGGCCAGGTCGGCCTCGCTGATCATGCCGACGATGCGGCCGTTGTCCATCACCGGCAGCCGCTTGATCTGGTGCTCCTCCATGCGTGCCAGCGCGTCCTCCACGGTGGCCTCCGCCGGCACCCAGACCAGCCCGGTGGCCAGCTCTCCCGCCGTCACCTGCGCCGGATCGTGACCGGCCGCGACACACTTGACGACGATGTCGCGGTCGGTGATGATGCCCGTCACGCGGTCGTCAGGACCGCACACGGGCAGCGCCCCCACGTCGTTGTTGCGCATCATCTGTGCCGCCCGGTCGAGGGTCTCGTGCGCGCCGATGCACTCGGCCCCCGCGCTCATGACGTCGCGGGCGGTCTCGTTCGGTTGTCCGCTGATCATGGCTTTCCCCTGCATGTCGATGGACTCGTACGGAAGGCCCCTACCCACCGTGCGAGACTGAATCGGGGATTTGCGGACGGCCGGAACTTCAGTAGTTCCGCATGACGTGGATCGCCCAGCCGCCCTCGGGCAGCTCGTACGACCCGACGTGGCGGTGCGACTTCAGCCTGCACCACGCCGGCACGTCCGTGTAGGCGGCCGGATCGTCGGCGAGCACGGCCACCACGGCGTTCAGCGGGACGTAGTTGATCTGCTCGGCCAGCATGATGATCGGGATCGGGCACTTCTTGCCCAGCGCGTCGATCGTCAAAGCCGGCTGTGTCACCTCGGTCATGCGACTCCCGCGTCCTGGCGGATGCGGCGCACCAGCTCGGGCAGCGCGGCGAGGAACCTGTCGACCTCGTCCGCGTCAGCGCCCCTGGGCAGCGACACCCGGACATTCCCATGCGTCAGCACGCCCATCGCTTCGAGGACGTGCGATGGACGAAGCGTACTAGCGGTGCACGAACTTCCGGACGATACGGCGAATCCGGCCTTGTCCAGCTCGGTCAGCAGCGCCTCCCCGTCAACGTACAGGCACGAAAAGGTCACGATGTGCGGCGCCCGGTCAACGGGGTCGCCGATGACCTCCACGTCCGGCACGATCTTCGGGACGGTCTCCCTGATCCTGTCGACGAGCGCGGAAAGCCTCGCCTGCTCCCGCCCGGCCTCGGCGGCCGTCGCGCGCAGGGCCGCCGCCGCCGCGACGATGGCCGGCACGTTCTCGAAGCCCGGCACCCGCCGCCGCTCCCGCTCGTCCTCCGGCAGGTACGAGCGGAACCGCGTGCCCTTGCGCACCGCCAGCACGCCCACCCCGGCGGGGCCGCCCCACTTGTGCGCGCTGGCCGTCAGCACCGACCAGCCCTGCGGCAGCGGCATCCGGCCGGCCGTCTGCGCCGCGTCCACCAGCAGCGGCACGCCGTGCTCGCGGCAGGCCGCGGCGGCCTCCGCCACCGGCTGCAGCGTGCCCACCTCGTGGTTGGCCGTCTGCAGGCAGGCCAGCGCCGTGCCGGGCCGCGCGACCGCCTCGGCGAACCGGCCGGGATCCACCCGCCCGCTCAGCGTCACGCCCACCGTCTCGACCGTGCCGCCCTCGCGCTCGTGCACCTGCCCCGCGTGCAGCACGCTGGAATGCTCGACCGCGCTCGTCACGAGATGGCGCCCGGCCCTGCGCCTTCCGTGTAGGGTGCCGAGGACGCCGAGATGCACGGCCTGCGTGCCGGACGTGGTGAACGAAACCTCGTCGGGGCGCGCGCCGAGCACCTCGGCCACCTCCGTGCGGGCCTGCTCCAGCAGCAGGTGCGCGCGGCGGGCCTGGCCATAGAGTCTCGCGGGGTCGGCCCAGCCGGCGTCGATCGCCGTCAGCAGCGCCTCGCGCGCCTGAGGGTGGAGCGGTTCGCTCGAAGCCGCGTCGAAGTAAGCCACGAGACTCATCGTCCCACTTCCGGCACCACCGAGGGGTCGCGCGGTGGGGCGAGGCCCCTGCACGCTAATGTGTCTGCTTGTCAGTCTGTGCTTGATGCAGAAAGAGCAATACGAGCGCCCAAGGGAAAGACTCTTGGGCTTCATCTGTGGGGTAGGCGATCCGTGAGTCCGACTCGCCGTACGACGCGGCGTTCGTTGGCCCGGCGCAGGGTGCCGCGCGCCGCCGCTTTGGCGTTGCTGCTGGCCACTGCTACGGCGTGTGCTAATGACGTCCCCGAGGCCGACTGGTCTCGCGGCCTTCTTCCCGACCACATCACCGAGCAGGGCGAGATCGTCCAGAATCTGTGGAACGGGGCCTGGATCGCCGCACTCGCCACGGGTGCCGTCGTCATCGGTCTGATCATCTGGGCGTGCATCTTCCACCGTAAGCGCCGGGCCAAGGCCGAGCTTCCGCCGCAGGTGCGTTACAACCTGCCGATCGAGATGCTCTACACCTTGATCCCGCTGGTGATGGTGTCGGTGTTCTTCTTCTTCACCGCCCGCGACAGCGAGGCGCTCGCCAAGGTCGACGGCGACGCGCCGGTCAAGGTCAAGGTCGAGGCCTTCCAGTGGAGCTGGCGCTTCACCACCACCGTGAGCGGCAAGGGCACCAAGCCCGTCGCCGGCGTGCCGGTGAGTGACTACAAGCAGGGCCCGCAGCTCGTTCTGCCGGTGAACACGAAGGTCGAGTTCGACCTTCAGACGGACGACGTCATCCACTCGTTCTGGGTGCCGGAGTTCCTGTTCAAGCGGGACGTCATCCCCGGCATCCCGGAGGGCGACCCGGGCCGGAAGTTCCAGATCACGACGCTCAACAAGCCTGGTGTCTACGCCGGCCGCTGTGCCGAGCTGTGCGGTGTCGACCACAGCCGGATGTTGTTCTCCGTGAAGCTCGTTCCGCAGGCTGAGTTCGACCAGTACGTTGCGACCAACCAGGCTGGGAGTGCCCAGTGACCGCCATCCACGAACCCCTGACGACAGCGCCGGTCCGGCCCGCGGGAAGTCCCAAGGGCCAGATCATCGCCAAGTGGCTGTCCTCGACTGATCACAAGATCATCGGGCACATGTACTTGATCACGTCGTTCGCCTTCTTCCTCATCGGCGGCGTGATGGCCCTCGTCATGCGGGCCGAGCTGGCGCAGCCGGGGCTGCAGTTCACCAGCAACGAGCAGTTCAACCAGCTGTTCACCATGCACGGCACGATCATGCTGCTGATGTTCGCGACGCCGCTGTTCGCCGGCTTCGCCAACGAGCTGATGCCGCTGCAGATCGGCGCCCCCGACGTGGCGTTCCCGCGCCTGAACATGGTCAGCTACTGGCTCTACCTGTTCGGCAGCCTCATCGCCGTCTCCGGCTTCTTCACGCCGGGCGGCGCCGCCTCGTTCGGCTGGTTCGCGTACACGCCGCTGTCCAACGCGATCAACTCGCCCGGCATCGGCGGCGACCTGTGGATCATGGGTCTGGCCCTGTCGGGTCTGGGCACGATCCTCGGCGCGGTCAACTTCATCACCACGATCATCTGCATGCGCGCGCCCGGCATGACCATGTTCCGCATGCCGATGTTCGTCTGGAACGTGCTGCTGACCAGCATGCTCGTGCTGATGGCCTTCCCCGTGCTGGCCGCCGCGCTGCTGGCGCTGGAGTCCGACCGCAAGCTCGGCACCCACATCTTCGACTCCGAGAACGGCGGCGCGCTGCTCTGGCAGCACCTGTTCTGGTTCTTCGGGCACCCCGAGGTGTACATCATCGCGCTGCCGTTCTTCGGCATCGTGACCGAGATCATCCCGGTCTTCAGCCGCAAGCCGATCTTCGGTTACATCAGCCTCGTGGCCGCGACGATCTCGATCGCCGGTCTGTCCATCACGGTCTGGGCGCACCACATGTTCCCGACCGGGCAGGTGCTGCTGCCGTTCTTCTCGTTCATGACGTTCCTCATCGCCGTACCGACCGGTGTGAAGTTCTTCAACTGGATCGGCACGATGTGGCGCGGCCACCTGAGCTTCGAGTCGCCGATGCTGTTCTCGGTCGGCTTCCTCATCACCTTCCTCCTGGGCGGTCTGACGGGCGTCATCCTGGCCTCGCCGCCGCTCGACTTCCACATCAGTGACACCTACTTCGTCGTCGCCCACTTCCACTACGTGGTCTTCGGCACCGTGGTGTTCGCGATGTTCGCCGGGTTCTACTTCTGGTGGCCCAAGTTCACCGGCAAGATGCTCGACGACAAGCTGGGCAAGCTGCACTTCTGGCTGCTGTTCGTCGGCTTCCACACGACGTTCCTCGTCCAGCACTGGCTGGGCATGGCCGGCTTCCCGCGCCGTTACGCCGACTACAGCGCGGCCGACGGCTTCACCGACCTCAACATGCTCTCGTCGGTGGGCGCGTTCGTGCTGGGCGCCTCGACCCTGCCGTTCTTCTACAACGTCTGGAAGACCTGGCGCAGCGCGCCCAAGGTCACCGTGGACGACCCGTGGGGCTACGGCAACTCGCTGGAGTGGGCCACGAGCTGCCCGCCGCCGCGGCACAACTTCACCTCGCTGCCGCGCATCCGGTCGGAGCGTCCCGCCTTCGACAAGCGGTTCCCGCACGCTTCCGCCAAGTCCGACCACCCGGAGGTTGAGTCCTGATGAAGGTGCAGGGATGGTTGTTCCTGCTGTGCGGCCTGTTCTTCGCCGGCGTGGACATCGCCTACTGGTTCTGGACGAAGGCCGCCACGGGCAAGGGTGAGCCGGTCGGCACGACCGCCATGGCCATCTCGGTCGGCTTCGCGTTCATGGTGGGGTACTACCTGATGTTCACCGCGCGCCGCATCGGTGCGCAGCCGGAGGACAACAAGCAGGCCGAGATCAGCGACGGCGCGGGTGAGCTGGGCTTCTTCAGCCCGAGCAGCTGGTGGCCGCTGTTCCTGTGCCTGGCGGCGGCCTTCGCCTTCGCCGGGTTCGTGATCGGCTTCTGGATGTTCCTGATCGGGGTCTTCCTGGTGATCATGGCCATGATCGGGTTCGTGTTCCAGTACTACCGGGGTCACTTCTCGCACTGAGCGCACCTACCTGGAGCGGGCGTTCTCCCTTGGGGGAGGACGCCCGCTTTTTGGTGTTCTTTACCAGTGCGCGGATGTGGTGATTCGATCACTCAGGGTAATAAAGGAGGCAGAAGTGGCTTGATGGTGGACGAGGGAGTACTCGTGGGGCGCGGAGCGTATGGAACGGCCGGCCTGCTGGCCTTGGCCCTGCTGACAGCGTGCTCGGCGGGCCCGGCCGACAAGCCAGAAGGGGTCGCCATGGCGGGCGGGACGCGTGGCGCCCCTGTAGGGGTCTCTCCGGCGGACAAGAGTGCCAACGTGCCCACGGACCAGCCCGTGGTGGTGTCGGTCCACGGGGGCAAGCTGAAGAGCGTACAGGTGGCAGGCGGCAAGGCCGGCCCGCTGAAGGGCGTCCTGAGCGCCGACGGCACCCGCTGGCGCAGCGTCGGGACCGCCAGCCCCGGCACCTCCTACACGGTCACCGCGGTCTCCGTGGACGCCTCGGGGCGGGCGAGCGAGACCAGGAGCGCGTTCACCACGGTCAAGGGGAACAAGACCTTCGACATCGAGACCATCACCCCGAACAAGGACGACACCGGGCTGACCGTCGGCGTCGGCATGCCCGTCATGATCGCCTTCGACAAGCCCATCACCGACCGGGTGGCCATCGAGCGCAACCTGACCGTGCACAGCTCCAAGCCGGTCGAGGGGGCCTGGCACTGGTTCGACAGCCAGCACGTGGACTTCCGGCCGGAGAAGTACTGGCCCGCGCACACCAAGGTGCGGGTGGAGGCCAAGCTCGCGGGGGTGCGCGGCGGGCCCGGCATGTACGGCAAGCGCGACGTGCGGGTCGACTTCAAGATCGGCCGCTCGCAGATCACCAAGGGCAGCACCGACGAGCACGTGCTCGTCGTCAGGCGGGACGGCAAGAAGATCCGCACCATGCCGATGAGCGCCGGGCAGGGCGGGCAGTGGAAGTACTACACGACCTCGGGCATCCACCTGGCGATGTCGCGCGAGCCCGTCACCGTGATGACCTCGCCCGGGATCGGGCCGGGGTCGCCTGGCTACTACCGGCTCACCGTCTACAACACCGTGCGGATCTCCAACAGCGGCGAGTACGTGCACAGCGCGCCGTGGTCGGTGGGGTCGCAGGGGAACTCGAACGTCAGCCACGGGTGCGTGAACATCAGCCCGGCCAACGCGGCCTGGTTCATCAAGAACACGCTGATCGGGGATCCGATCATCATCACGGGGTCGCCGCGGAAGCTGGAGCCGACCAACGGGTGGGGGCACTGGCAGGAGAACTGGAAGCAGTGGCTCAAGTGGAGCTCGCTCAAGGCGGGACCCACCCTGGCGCTGCGCTGAGGCGCGCCCGGCGGCCGGCCACGTGACGGCTCGCGCCCGGCCTGCTCGCTCCTGTCGCCACACGGGCGGGCCGGGCGCGCGTCGTCGCGCCTGCCGGTGCGGTGCCCGGGGCCGTTTGATACGCCTCGCGCCTGCCGTGGGCCGGGCCGCAGGGCGCCTGCTGCCTGACGCGCCTCGCGCCTGAGCGGCGCTACAGGCCGCCCGGCGTGCCTCGCGCCTGCCGAGCGGCGCTGCAGGCCGCCAGGCGCGCCTGCGCTGTGCGCCCAGTGACGTCGTTGGCGTCGGGCACGGGGTCCTGGGCGCGAGCGAGAGCGTCGGCGCAACTTGCCGGACTGCCGGGCTGCCGGACTGCGGGCTGCCGGGCTGCCGGGCTCCGGGTGAGCGGCGCGGAGCCCGGGCGGTGGCGTCAGGAGGCGGGGCGGAAGGAGCCGCTGGCCTCGATCCAGCGGTCGAGGGTGGCCGCCGCGGCGCCGGAGTCGACCGCCTGGACCGCGCGGGCGTACCCGTCGATCATGGCCGAGTCGAGGTCGTCGCCGGGGCCGTCGAGCGCCACCAGGGCGGCCGCCGTGTTCAGCAGCACGGCGTCGCGCACCGGGCCCGTCTTGCCGCGGACGAGGTCGTGCACGGCCTGGGCGTTGAACGCCACGTCGCCGCCGCGCAGCGCGCCGACGTCGGCGCGCGGGATGCCGAGCACCGCCGGGTCGAACGTGGTCTGCGTCGCGGTGCCGTCCTTGACCACCCAGACCGTCGAGGTGGTGGCGATGGAGAGCTCGTCGAGGCCGTCGTCGCCGCGGAACACCAGGGCGGAGACCCCGCGCTCGGCGAAGACGCCCGCGAGCACCGGCAGCATGCCGGGGTCGTAGACGCCGATGGCCTGGGCCGACGGGCGGGCCGGGTTGGTGAGCGGGCCCAGGAAGTTGAAGATCGTGGGCACCCCGATCTCCTTGCGCGTCGGGCCGGCGAAGCGCAGCGCGGGGTGGTAGACGGGGGCGAAGCAGAACGCGATGCCCGCGTCGCGCGCCACCTGCGCCGTCTGCTCGGGCGTGAGGTCGAGCCGGATGCCCAGGTGCTCCAGCACGTCGGCGGCCCCGCAGGAGGACGAGGCGGCGCGGTTGCCGTGCTTGACGACCCTGGCTCCCGCCGCGGCGGCCACGATGGCGGCCATGGTGGAGACGTTGACGGTGTGCGCCCGGTCGCCGCCGGTGCCGACGATGTCGACCACCGGCCCCTCCACGCTCAGCGGCGTGGCCAGGTCGAGCATGGTGCGGGCGAGCCCGACCACCTCGGCCACGGTCTCGCCCTTGGCACGCAGCGCGATCACGAAGCCGGCGATCTGGGACGGCGTCGCGGCGCCGGACATGATCTCCCGCATCGCCCAGGCCGACTCGTCGGAAGTGAGGTGCTCTCCCGACAGGAGAGCGGAAAGCAGGGTGGGCCAGGTCGTCCGGGAGTCCATGGGCACCTACTTAGCGTTGAGACGGGTGGAGTTGCGGCGGCGCATCAGATCGGCCACGGTGTCGGCCACGACCATGGGCTCCAGGGGCTGCGACACGACCGCGTCGGCCTTGGACCAGTCGGCCAGCCAGCGGTCGTCGCGCCTGGCGATGATCAGGCAGATGGGCGGGCAGTCGTAGACCTCGTCCTTGGCCTGGCGGGCGACGCCCATGCCGCCCGCGGGCTGCGTCTCGCCGTCGAGGATCGCCACGTCGATCTCGCCCGACCCCAGCCACTGGTGGACCTTGGGCTCGGTGGCGCACTCCACGATCTCCACGAGGGGTACGTCGGCCGCGGGGCGCCTGCCGATGGCCTGGCTCACCTCGGCCCGGGTGGCGGCGTCGTCGCTGTAGACGAGGACCTTCATCTTCTCGTCGGTGCTCCCAGTGGACATCGGTCGCGCTCACTATCAGTCGAAGCGGTATGGTCACCTGGGATCGTACCGGTGTGCCGGGATGCATACCCAGGGCACCATGCCTGGTGGGTGTTATGTGGCAATTATCCCAGCTTGGCTCCCGGTTTGTACCTGCTAACGGGGGGTCGTGCGCCGGACCGACCACCGGAGCCGCAATAATGCTGCCCGTGGCGACAGCATCCGCAATAACTTCGACGACGACAGCACAGTCGTACCGCAGACCGAACCTGGTCAGTGTGGGCACGATCGTCTGGCTGTCCTCTGAGCTCATGTTCTTCGCGGCGCTGTTCGCGATGTACTTCACCATCCGGTCGGTGAGCGAGGGCAAGGGCCTCGAGTGGGGTCCCGCGCTCCTTCCTGCAGGCGCAGAGGCCGCAGAGGGAGTCGCTCACCTGAACATCCCGTTCGCGACGGCCAACACGATCATCCTGGTTCTGTCGAGTGTGACGTGCCAGCTGGGCGTGTGGGCCGCAGAGAAGGGGCAGGTCGGAAAGCTCCGCTTCTGGTACATCGTCAGCTTCCTCATGGGCGCCGTCTTCGTCGCCGGGCAGCTGTACGAGTACATGGAGCTGGCGTCAGAGGGCGCGACCTTGTCCGCTAACGCCTACACCTCGGTGTTCTACCTGACGACGGGCTTCCACGGCCTGCACGTGACCGGTGGCCTGATCGCGTTCCTGTTCATGCTGGGACGCACGTACGCCGCGAAGCGCTTCACGCATGAGCAGGCCACCAGCGCGATCGTCGTGTCCTACTACTGGCACTTCGTAGACGTCGTCTGGATCGGTCTTTTCGCGACCATCTACATCATTCGTTAAGGAACGGGATCTCTGTGACTAGGATCACCGCTTGGCGGCGGCATCCCCTCGCGAGATACGCCGTCCTGATTTTGGCCTTGGCGCTGGTCGGGATGGTATACACCGCCTTTGTCCAGGCGGGTAAGCCTGCCGACGCGGCACTGGCGACAGGCAAGGTCGATGACGTGGCCGAGGGCAGGAGCCTGTTCGAAGCGCACTGCATGAGCTGCCACGGCACCAACGCGCAGGGCACCACGACGGCGCCCACGCTCATCGGCGTCGGCGCCGCGGCCGTCGACTTCCAGATGAGCACCGGCCGCATGCCGGCCGGCGCGCCCGGCCCCCAGGCGCCGCGCAAGCCGCTGCCCGAGTGGGTCGACGAGACGAAGATCCGCCAGATCTCGGCCTACGTCCAGTCGCTCGGCGGTGGCCCGCAGGTGCCCGGCGCCGAGCAGGTCGACCCCAAGCTCGGTGACGCCGGCAAGGGTGGCGAGCTCTTCCGCGCCAACTGCATCCAGTGCCACAACTGGGTCGGCGCCGGTGGTGCGCTGACGCAGGGCAAGTACGCGCCCAACCTCAACGAGGCGACGCCGACGCAGATCTACGAGGCGATGGTCACCGGTCCGCAGGCCATGCCGGTCTTCAACGACACGACGATCACGCCCGAAGAGAAGCGCAGCATGATCGCCTACATCACCCAGGTTCGTGAGCAGAGAGACCCGGGCGGTTTCGCCCTCGGCCGTATTGGCCCGGTCACCGAAGGTCTCGTAGCGTTTGTGGTGGGCATCGCTGCCCTAGCACTCGCCGCCATCTGGATCACCGCGAAGAAGCGACAGAAGTCATGACAGACAACGAGCACGAGATCGAGCAGCCGGATGAGCGCGTGCCCAAGCGCGTCATCGGGACCCCCGCGCCGGGCACCTCGATGCTCGGCACCGCGGAAACGGCAGAGGCCGACCAGGACGTCCCCGGCGTGACGCTGCAGGACCCGGTCAAGGCACGCAAGGCCGAGAAGATCGTGGCGCTCTGCTTCACGATCACGTTCCTCGCGGCCATCGCGTTCATCATCTCCTACGTCTACTTCCAGGTCGGCAGCCCCGAGGCGACGGGCAACTCCAACCTGGCGCTGGGCAGCACCCTCACGATCGCGATCCTGGGTCTGGCGGTCGGCATCGTGATCTGGGTCCGCCAGATCATGCCGAAGTACTCGCTGATCCAGGAGCGCCACACGATGGCCTCCGAGGAGGAGGACCGCGACGTCGTCGCGGACACCTTCCTGCGGGGCGCCAACGAGAGCGGCTTCGTCAAGCACAAGCTGCTGCGCCGCACCCTGCTGCTGGCGGCCGCGCCGCTCGGCCTGGTGCCGCTGGTGCTGCTGCGCGACCTCGACAACAACCGGATGCCGGGCGCGAAGTTCAACGAGCAGCTGCGCCACACGGTGTGGGGCGAGAAGAACAAGGAGGGCAAGCCGCTCAGGCTCGTCGTCGAGGGCACCGGCCAGCCCATCAGGGCGGCCGACTTCAACTCGCCCGGCGGCATCCTGTCGGTCGTCCCCGAGGGGTACGAGCACGACCTGAACGCCCTGGCCAAGGCCACGCTGATCCTGATCAAGTTCCGTCCGGAAGAGATCAAGGGCGGCACCAGGCTGAACTGGACGCACGACGGCATCGTCGCGTACTCCAAGATCTGCACCCACGTGGGCTGCCCCGCCGCCCTCTACGAGCAGAACACCCATCACATCCTCTGCCCGTGCCACCAGTCGACGTTCGACGCCGCCGACGGCGCCAAGGTCATCTTCGGTCCGGCCGCGCGGCCGCTGCCGCAGCTGCCGATCACCGTCGACGCCGAGGGCTACCTCATCGCGCAGGGCGACTTCGACGTGCCCGTCGGCCCCAGCTACTGGGAGCGTGGTGACGCTGAGGCAGCGGTCAGGGAGAAGGGAGGCCAGGCATGAGTGATCTGAAGGCCGTGCCCAAGGCCATCGCCGGACCGTCGAACTTCCTCGACGAGCGCCTCGGCGGTGCCAACGCCCTCAAGCGCAACCTGCGCAAGGTCTTTCCCGACCACTGGTCGTTCCTGCTGGGCGAGATCGCGCTCTACTCCTTCATCATCCTGCTGCTGACCGGTACGTTCCTGACGTTCTGGTTCAAGCCCAGCATGATGGAGGTCGCCTACGACGGCTCGTACGCGCCGCTCAAGGGCGTCATGATGTCCGAGGCCTACGCGTCGTCGCTGGAGATCAGCTTCGATGTCCGGGGTGGTCTGCTCATGCGGCAGATGCACCACTGGGCGGCCCTGCTCTTCGTGGCCGGCATGATGGTGCACGCGCTGCGCGTGTTCTTCACCGGCGCCTACCGCAAGCCGCGCGAGATCAACTGGATCATCGGCGTGCTGCTGCTGACGCTGGCGCTGGCCGAGGGCCTGACCGGCTACTCCCTCCCCGACGACCTGCTCTCCGGAGCCGGTCTGCGGATCACCGAGGGTGTGGCGATCTCGCTGCCGCTGGTGGGCACGTACATCACGTTCTTCCTGTTCGGCGGCGAGTATCCCGGCGAGGCGGTCATCTCCCGGTTCTACTCGCTGCACATCCTGCTCATCCCGGGCATCATCCTGGCGCTGGTCACGGCGCACATGGTGCTCATGTGGGTGCAGAAGCACACGCAGATGCCGGGCAAGGGCCGCGACAACAAGAACGTGGTGGGCGCGCCGTTCTACCCGGCCTTCATGGCCAAGGCGGGCGCGTACTTCCTGTTCACGCTGGGCGTGGTCAGCGGTCTGGCGACGTTCACCCAGATCAACCCGATCTGGCTGTTCGGCCCGTACACGCCGGCGGACGTGTCGGCGGGTTCGCAGCCCGACTTCTACATGGGCTTCCTCGAAGGCGCGCTGCGCATCATGCCGCCGTGGGAGATCAACCTCTTCGGCTCGTCCCACGCGGGCACGCTGCCGCTGAGCGTGATCATCCCGGCGCTGGTGCCGATGGGCATCATCATGACCGGTCTGGCGCTGTACCCGTTCCTGGAACGCTGGGTCACGGGCGACAACCGCGAGCACCACGTGGCCGACCGCCCGCGCAACAACCCGCACCGCACCTCGATCGGCATGGCGGCCATCACGTTCTACGGCGTGCTGTGGCTGCTCGGCGCGAACGACGAGATCGCGGCGAACTTCCACGTGAGCCTGAACCACACGACCTACGCGGGCCGTGTGCTGATCTTCGTCGGGCCGGCCCTGGCCTACCTGATCACCTACCGCATCTGCCTCGGCCTGCAGCGCTCCGACCAGGCGATCATCTCGCACGGTGTGGAGTCCGGCGTGATCAAGCGGCTGCCGCACGGTGAGTTCATCGAGGTCCACACGCCTCCGTCGGAGGACATCGAGGCCCACATGCGCGGCAAGGAGCCGGTGCCGATGCTGCCGGTGGACGAGGACACCTCGGGCATCCCGCCGAAGGGCATGCGCGGGCCGCTCGGCAAGCTGCGCGGGCGCATGTCCAAGGCGTACGGCGGGGAGAAGATCCCCATGGACGACGGGCATGGGCACGAGCACGAGGACGAGCACGCCGCCATCGGCAGCGGTGGGGGCGACGACCGCAGCATCACCCACTGAGCCCTGACGCCACAACCGCACGGGCCCGGACGAGAGAATCTCTCGTCCGGGCCCGTCGGCGTTGGTGCGGGGTTCCGGTGCGCGCACGTGCGCCTGGCATGCCTGGGGTTCGCCTGACGGGGCGTGGCGTATGCGGGTGAACGCGCTGGATCAGCGTGGCGGGCGGCGCGGGGCCCCGGGCCGGCGTGATGCGCGGGCGCGGGGGCGTGGCGTCGCTCAGCGGCCGGTGCCCGTGCCGTGGCACGGCGGCGCGGGCCGTGACGTCGCTCAGCGGCCGCCCGTGCGGTGGCATGGCGGCGCGGGCCGTGGCGTCGTTCGGTGGCCGGGGGTGCGGTGCGCGCCGGTGCGGGACCGGGGTGGTCCCGGAGGGGCGGTCAGTCGGCCTCGGGGAAGCCGATCGAGAAGGCGGCGTCCAGGTCGTGCTTGGAGTAGGCGCGGAAGGCGATGTGCGTCTCCGTGTGCAGCACCCCGGCGACCTTGTTGATCCGCCCCGGCACGACCTCGGCGATCTCCTCGTACGCCGCGACCCTGACCATGGCCAGCAGGTCGTACTCGCCGGTGATGGAGTAGACCTCGCTGACCCCCTCGATCTCGGCGATCGTCTGGGCGACCTCCGGGATCCGGTCTACCTCTGCATTGATGTGGACGATAGCCGTGACCATGTATCAACTCTATCGTTTCACCTCAAAGGTCGCCCCTCCCGAGGGCGGCGTTGGTCGAGATGCCGGTAAGCGAGGTCAATGCGGGCCTTGTGTCGCCCGGCGCCGAAGGCGGGCAGGCTCCACTCGCCGTCCACCTCCACCAGCCGCACCCCGGGCGACTCCAGCCAGCGCAGGATGCACTCCGTCTCCTCCGCGCTGGCCGCGTGCACGGGCCCCGGCCCTGGGATCACGACCTCGGCGGTGGCCTTGAGCGAGGCGACGAAGGGGGTCGGATGGGTGCCCTTCGCCATGACCCCGGCGGCGGCGAGCCGGCCGTAGCGGACCACGTGGATGTCCCACCCGCCGCCGAAGGCCGGGCTGGCGGCCACGAGCTGCGGGATGCGGGTGATGGCGCTGAGCCGCTGCATGCGGGCCGCCGCGCGGACGAACGCGGCCAGCCGGTCACGATCGACCGACGCCTCCTCGTAGCGCTGCTCGACCGACAGCCGCTCCATGCGGGCCGACACCGCGCTGAAGACGGAGGAGGCGTCGAGGGTCATGGCGCGGCGGGCGTTCTCGACGTGCACGGCGTACTCCTCGGGGCTCTCCCTGCCTTCGCAGGGGGCGCCGCAGCGGCCCATCTCGTGCAGCACGCACGCCGCCCGCCGGGTGCGCAGCGTGACCGGCTGGGTGCACTGGCGCAGCGGGACGGCCTCGTGCAGGGCGATGCGGGCGTCGTCGGCCAGGCGGGTGCTGGTGAAGGGGCCGAGGTAGGTGGCGCCGTCGTCCTTGAGGTCGCGGACGATCGACAGCCGCGGGAAGACGTCGGTGGTGAGCTTGAGCCACACCATCTTCTCCGGGAAGCGGGAGCGGCGGTTGTAGCGGGGCTTGGCGCCGCCGATGAGGCGCAGCTCGCGTACCTCCGCCTCCAGCGCGGTCGAGCAGACGATGTGCCGCACCCGCTCGGCGATGCCGATCATCTCGCGGATGCGGGGCCGGGTCTCGCCGGCGGTGAAGTAGGAGCGCACGCGGTTGCGCAGGTTGGTGCTCTTGCCGATGTAGAGGACCTCGCCGCGCTCGTCCTCGAACAGGTAGACGCCGGGCGCGTGCGGCACCGACTCGGCCAGGTGGCGCTTGCGCTGCTGCTCGGGCGTGGGGGCGCGGACGAACGACTTGAGCTCCTCCAGCGTGTGCACCTGGAAGGAACCGGCCCGCTCGATCAGCCCGTGGAGCACGTCCACGGTCGCCCTGGCGTCCTGCAAGGCGCGGTGGCACGGCTCGACGGGGCTGCGGAAGAACCGCGCGAGCGTGGCCAGCTTGGCGTTGGGGGTCTCGTCGCGGGTCAGCACCCGCCTGGCCAGGTCGACGGTGTCGACGACCGGGTTGGCCGGCGGGGGATAGCCGAGCGTGGCGCAGGCGGCCTTGATGAAGCGGGTGTCGAACCCCGCGTTGTGCGCCACCAGCGTCGACCCGCGGATGAACTCCAGGAAGCTCGGCAGCACCGAGTCGATCTTGGGGGCGGCCGTCACCATGGCGTCGGTGATGCCGGTCAGCACGGAGATGAACGGCGGTATCGGCCCTCCGGGATCGACCAGCGTCGAGAACTCGCCGAGCACCTCGCCCGCCCGCACCTTGACCGCCCCGATCTCGGTGATGGCGTCCTCGGCGGGCGCGCCGCCGGTCGTCTCGAGGTCGAACACGACGAACGTGACTTCGCTCAGCGGCGTGCCGAGCTCGTCGAGAGTGCCTTGAACCGGATCCACGAACCAAGACCATAGAGAGCCGGACCGACAGGAACGAGTAAGCACCCCTCTTGATCCTTAGTTACCCTTCCCTTTATGTCCGCGGGAAGACTTGCCGGCCGTTACTCCTTGCTGCACCCGCTGGGCGCGGGCGGCATGGGGAAAGTGTGGCTGGCCAGGGACGAGATGCTTGATCGCGACGTCGCGGTCAAGGAGCTCACGCTGCCCGAGGGCATGTCCGACAAGGAGCGCCACGACCTCGTGACCAGGGCGGTGCGCGAGGCGCAGGCCATGGCGCGGCTGCGTCACCCCGGCATCGTGGCGCTGCACGACGTGGTCGTCGAGCAGGAGCGGCCGTGGCTGGTCATGGAGCTGCTGCGCGGCCGCACGCTGGCCGAGACCGTGCGCGAGTTCGGCCCCATGCCGCCCGACTACGCCGCCAGGGTCGGCGCCGACGTGCTCGAGGCGCTGATGGTCGCGCACGCCCAGGGCATGCAGCACCGCGACGTCAAGCCGGGCAACGTGTTCCTGACCGACAGCGGCCGGGTGGTGCTCACCGACTTCGGCATCGCCAGGCAGGAGGGCCAGGCCACGCTCACCGAGCAGGGCCTGATGATCGGCTCGCCCGGGTTCATCGCGCCGGAGCGGCTGGAGGGCGAGCCCGGCGGGCCCGCCGCGGACCTGTGGTCGCTCGGCGCCACGCTGCACGTCGCGCTGACGGGCGCGCCCGCCTACGAGGGCTCGGCCGCCCAGCGCATCCGCGCCACGCTGACGCAGCCGGTGCCCGCCATGCACGGCCCGCTCGGGCCGGTGGTGACCGCCATGATGGCCTACCAGCCGGCCGCCCGGCCCGACCCGCGCGTGGTCGTGGAGGCGCTGCGGCAGGTGGCGGCGGGCGGCCCGGCGCCGCGGCTTCCCGTCACCGCCGAGGTGACGGCGCCGCACGCGGCGGGGCGGCGCGGCCGGGCGGCGCTCTGGATCGCCGCCGCGGCGGCGGTGGTGGTGCTCGCGGGGGCGGGCGCGACCGGGTTCGTGCTGATGAACCGCGACGGCGGGGGCGGCACGGGCGCGTTCACCGTGCCGATGGACGTCTGCACGCTCATCGACCAGCAGGAGGTCGGCAGGCTGCTGCTCACGCAGCGGCCGCCCGCGGGCCGGCCGGACTCCGACGAGGTCGGCCCCAAGTGCGGCTGGCCGCTGACCGGCACCGGCGTGGGCCTGCAGGTGCAGAAGGACTCCGACACCGTCGACCCCTGGTCCATGACCGAGGCCTCGGCCCGCAAGCTCTTCCAGAACCAGCAGCGCTACTGGAACAAGTACGACTCCGTCGACTGGAGCTGGCCGGAGATCGGCGTGAAGCAGGCCATGAGGGCGGCGCGCACGCCGGTGCGCCAGGTCACCGGCATCGGCGAGGAGGCGTTCGGCTTCGAGCTGAAGGGCCCCACCGGCCGCATGATCTCGGCCCACGTCTACTACCGGCTGGCCAACCTGGTGGTGAGCGTCGAGTACACCACTCTCAGCGACAAGCCGACCGACGAGGACATCAAGCAGGCGGCCCTGAAAGCCGCGCAGGCGAGCGAGCGGGCGTTGCGCGATGCCGGGTGACCTCTACCTGCTGGCGGGCCGCTACCGGCTGATCGAGCGGCTCGGGCAGGGCGGCGCCGGCACGGTGTGGCGGGCGATCGACGAGATGCTCGACCGGCAGGTGGCGGTCAAGCAGGTGCGGGTGCCCGAGGGGTTGGGCCCGCGGGAGCGGGCGGAGTTCGCCGACCGGGCCATCCACGAGGCCAGGTCGGCGGGGCGGCTGCGCGACCCGGCGATCGTGCTCGTGCACGACGTGGTCCTCGAGGGCGACCAGCCGTGGATCATCATGGACCTGACCACCGGCCGCTCGCTCGACAAGGTGATCAAGGAGCGGGGGCCGCTGCCGCCGGCCTTCGTGGCCGCGGTCGGGCTGCGCGTGCTGTCGGCGCTGGAGGTCGCGCACGCGCACGGCATGCTGCACCAGGACGTCAAGCCCGCCAACATCCTGCTCGACGCCGACGGCTCGGCGATGCTCACCGACTTCGGCATCGCCGCGCCGATGGGCGGCAGGGGCGACATGTTCGGCAGCGCCGGCTCGCCCGGCTACATGGCTCCCGAGCGGCTGAACGAGCAGCCGTCCGGCCCGTCCGCCGACCTGTGGTCGCTGGGCGCGAGCCTGTACACCGCCGTGGAGGGCCGCGGGCCGTTCGAGCGGGCGCTGCCCGCCGCCGTCGCGGCGGCGGTGCTGCTGCACGAGCCGCCGTTCCCGGCCAGGGCCGGGCACGAGCTGGGCGGCCTGCTCATGGCCATGCTGGCCAAGGACCCCGCCGTCCGCCCCACGGCGGACCAGGTCCGCCAGGTGCTGAACCGGCTGACGGCCCCGAGCACGGCCCCCAGCATGGCTCCCCGCCATCGCCACAGGCGCGCCCGCAGGTGGTGGCCGGTGCCGGTCGCGCTCGCCGCCGTCGTGGCGCTGGGCGCGGGCGGCTGGTACGCCGCCGCCGCGCTCAGCGAGCAGGAGACCGGCCGGTACGTCACGGCGCCCGACCCGTGCACCCTGCTCACCGACGCCGAGGCCGCCCGGCTCGTCAAGGGCGCCCCGAAACGCAGCCTGACCAGGCCGGGCGAGTGCCAGTGGCTCATCCGCGAGGGCACGGCCCCCGCCCGCAGCCTCGTCGTACGCGTCTGGGCCGAGCAGCCCACCCGCGACCTCGGCGGCCCCCAGGTGGCGCAGCGCCGCTTCGCCAGCGAGAAGAGCACCCGCGCCGCCGCCGAGGGCATGGGCCAGCGGCAGGCGTACGGAGCGGTCAGGGACGTCACCGGCGTGGGCGAGGCGGCGATCGTCCAGAACGGCTTCAGGTTCTACATCAACTCCACCGAGAGCGGCACCGCCGGCAGCATCCTGCTCTTCCGCACGAGCAACCTGCTGGGCGAGGTGGTCTGGCACCGCGAGGACGTGTCGGCCGGCGCCTCACCGCGCAAGGAGGCGGCCGACGCGATGGCGGACCCGGAGACGGCCATCGCCGCCGCGCGGCTGATCTCGGCGGCGCTGGCCAAATGAGACATAGCGAGCAAACACGCTGCAAGCGCCTTGCAAGAGGCGTGACTACTATGTCTCCGCGCAAGTCAGGGCAACCCCAGGAGTCCCCGTGAACCCCGGTAGCGAGTTCCAGCCGCCCAGCACCCCTCATCAGGGGCCAGGCAGGCACTACCAGCCACCGGGCCCGCCGCCCATGCCGCCCATGCCTTCCATGCCGCCGGGCATGCCGCCGCCCATGCCGCCCATGCCGCCCATGCCGCAGCCCCCACCGCCCCCGCGGCGTCCGGCCTGGCTCCTGCCCACCCTCGCCGCCGCGCTCGTCGTGCTGGTCGCGGCGGGCGGAGTGGGGGCCTACTTCCTGTACGGCAAGGTCTCCGGCGGCGCGGCCCCCTCCGCCACAGGCTCCTCCTCGCCCGCCAAGCAGCCCGCGGCCGCCGTGACGGCTCCCGACGTGTGCGCCATGCTGCCCGAGGAGGAGGCCGAGCGGCTGGTGCCCGGCGCGACCGTGGCCAAGGCGTCCCGCGACGGCGACTACACGGTGAACTTCGGCTGCAACTGGATCAACCAGCGCATCTCGTTCGGCGAGTTCTGGCGCAGCCGGGAGATCGACGTCAAGATCGAGCAGCACAAGGGCGAGGGCGCCAAGACGGGCCGGGCGATGGCGCAGACCTCGTACGAGATGGAGTACCGCGGCGGCAAGTACGGCGAGACCGCCAAGCCGTCGCTCGATCCCGGCGAGAAGGAGTACGTCTCCCCGGTCAAGGACATCACGGGCGTCGGCGACGCCGCGTTCGCCCAGTACACCTGGCGCCGCGACGGCGAGCTGCTCTGGTACGCCTACGGCACCGCGCACGCCCGCGTCGGCGACATGACGATCGAGGTCAAGTTCCAGGCGGGCCAGCAGCGCAAGGACGCGCAGGTCCTGAGCAACGAGAGCACGCAGGCGGTCACGGAGGAGAACGCCATCCGCGAGGTGAGCGGGCTCGTCGGGCACTTCGCCAAGGGGGCGGCGGCCTGGCAGGCGCAGCACCCCGGGGTGCTGGCCAAGGCCGAGCCGTCGGCGGCGGCCACCGTCTCGCCGACCGTCACCGCGACGCCCTCGCCCACCGTGCTGGCCTCCTTCCCCGCGGACTGCCAGGCCGTGACGGAGACGGCCACCCGGCTCGTGCCCGAGCCGACGACCCGCGCGCGCGGCACCGCGGTCGGCGACGACAATCAGACCGAGTGCCGGTGGCTCAACCGGGAGCTGTCCGGCGGCCCCGGCGTCGCGAAGATCCGTAGCGCGCTGATCACCGTGCACCGGTTCACGAACCGGGCGGGGGCGGCGGACGAGCTCGCGGCCAAGGCGTACTACTCCGGCCAGTACGGCCGGGCCAGGACCACGGCCGAGTCCTCGATCGGCGGCATCACCTGGGGCGCGCTGACCGGCGTCAAGGGCCTGGGCGACCAGGCGTACCAGCAGTTCGTGCAGAGCAGGAGCGGGGAGGTCTCGGCCTCCAGCGGCTCGGTGATCATCCGCCGGGGCTCGGTCGTGGTCGCCGTCGACTACTCAGGTCACCAGCGGCCCGAGGGCGAGGCGACCAACTCGCCCAAGGTGAAGTTCATGCCCGAGAAGGAGGCGATGGCCGGCGCGCTCACCCTGGCCAGGGCCTACCTGGAGAAGGCGGCCGGCAACTGACGGAGCGGGGCGCTCCGGCCGCTGCCCGCGCGGCCGGTCGCGGCTTTCGTGACTCTGACTCATGATCTGCGGCAACGGTTAATGCGGCTGCAACCCGGTTGCAAGCGGGACAAATACGGTTATGTCTGCAAGCACCTGAGCCGCGCGATCACGTTTGTCCAGTACAGGGGCATGGGCAAACCGTGGGGGATCTCGCGGCTCATTGCTTGTCCCGGGACAGGAAGGGCTCGAGCAGCCCAGGAACGGCCTGCGCGGCCAGGTCGAGACCGTCGCCGCGGCCCACGTCCACCACGTCGTAGTGACCCCGGCCCGCCCCCGTCGTCGCCGAGACCGTCAGCAGGCCGGAGCGCCGCTGGAAGAACGACTCGGTGAAGGTCCAGCCCGCGATGCCCTTGCGGTCGAGCGCGACCGTGCGCCGCACCACGGCGCCTGTCCTGGTGACCAGATGCCGGGGGCTCAGCGCGTGCCCGAGGCTCGCGGCGCTCGCCACGGCGTGCCACAGCCCGTACGTCAGCACCGCCACCGGCAACAGCCACACCCAGCCGCCCAGCCAGGTGCTCACCCAGCCGCTCACCCGGGGCCACGGCACCGCCACGCCCGTGCCGGTGAGCAGCGCCGTGGCCAGCCCGGTGACCAGCGCCGCCGTCACCGCCCGTACCAGCCGCCTGCGCCTGGCCGCGGCGGGGTGCGCCGCCAGCGCGGGCACGCCGGCGCCGATGATCGCGGCGGCGACCCGCACCGCCAGGGCGCGCGGCATCGGCGGGGTGAGCGCGGCGGCGTCCTCGGTCTCGTTGTCGGCGCTCTTGCCCAGCCCGGTGGCGACGGACCTGAGCCGGGCCGCGCCGGCCAGCCGCAGCAGCAGCGGCTCGCCGATCTCCACCCCGCGCAGCCTGCGCTCCTCCAGCGTCAGCGACCGGCTGGTCAGCAGGCCCCTGCGCAGCCTGAGCCGGCCCGGCTCGCGTTCCAGCCGGTAGCGGGCCCACGACTCGGCGAACAGCAGCACCGCGCCCAGCACGCCCACCAGCACGTTCGCCGCGACCACCAGCGGGACGGCCAGCAGCGGCTGGGCCACCAGCCACTCCCACAGGCCCGTCGCGAGACGGGTGGTGAACCTCTTGAGCCCGAACGAGTCGAGCGCCTTGTACAGCGCCCCGAGCACCACGGCCGCGCCCGTGAACGTCCACACCGACAGCGGCGCGTACCTGATCCACGACCAGCTCAGCTCCGCCAGCGGCCCCTCGCCCGCAGCGGCCTCCTGGCCCTGGTGCAGCAGGGTGCGGCGCAGAGCCTCGGCGTCGTGCCTGCTCAGCGGGTCGAGCTTGACCTCCGAGCCGTCCTCCGCGCGCTCTCCGGTGCCCACCTTGACCACGGTCAGGCCGAACATCCGGTTCACCGGGTCGGCGCGCAGGTCGACGCTGCGTACCCGGTCGCGCGGGATCGCGCGGTGCTGGCGGACCGTGATGCCGGAGCGCAGCTCCAGCCGCTCGGGGGTGAGCCGCCAGCGGGTGGTGCGCAGCCTGAGCACGTCGTAGGCGACGACGCCCGCGACGATCAGCACCGCCGCGCCCGCGCAGACCGCCACGATGCCGCCCACCGGCCAGTCGCGGCCCGCCAGCAGGCGCACCAGCCCCGCGGTGGCGCCCGCCACGATGGCCAGCGACTTGACCGCCGACGCCCACAGGCTCCGCCGCGCCAGCCCCTGCCACCCGCCGTCAACGGGAGCGTTTCCCGGGGTCGTGCCGTGCCGTTCCGCCGCGGCCGGGGAGGTGTCGTACGGGCTCACGTCGCGTCCCCCTGGGTGGCCTGGGTGATGGCGGTCAGGCGCTCGGCCAGCTCGGCCGCCACCTCGTGATCCAGGGCCTCGATCTTGACGGCCCCGGCCGACGACGCGGTGGTCACCGTGACGTCCGCCAGCCCGAACAGTCGCTGCACCGGCCCCCGCGCGGTGTCGACCCGCTGGATCCGCGACATCGGCGCCACCTGCCAGGTGTGCGTCAGCCACCCCTTGCGCGTGTAGACCGCCTGGTCGGTGACCTCCCACCGCTCCACCCGGTACGAGGCCCGCGGCGCCACCACCGCCAGCGCCAGGCAGCCCGCCGCGAACGCCCCCACGACCGCGCCCAGCCACACCGGCCGCTCCGTGAACCACCAGTACGCCGCCACGGACGCCCCCGCCACCGGCACCATGAGGATCAGCCACTGCACCGTCCACCACGCCACCGCCCGCGGATCGACCTGATGGCGCGGCGGCCGCAGCCGGGTCGCGCTCACTGCCCGGCCTCCGTTCCGTCCATGGACTCGGCGACGGCCAGCAGCGCGAACCCGAGCACCCCCATCACGATCGCCGCGAACACCTCGTATCCCTCCAGCAGTGGCAGCAGATTGACCACGAGCAGGTCGTGGGCCCACCGCCACCATCCGAGCAGGCCGTTCACCAGGCCGCCCACCCCTTGCAGGATCAGCAGCCAGCCGAACACCTTCAACACCGCTTGCATGCCGTCAAGCCTCGCCCGGCCACCCGGCCGCCCGCGTCGGTCGTTGGTCTCGGCAGGCACCGACTTTGGTCGCTGTCGCCGTACCCGCGGAAGGGCCTAACCTCGATGAACGTGACGGAACTGCGGGGAGACGGCGCCGCCACCTCCGAATACCGGTGGGCGCTGCCGTCGGTGCTGCTCGGCGACGGCCGCGCGGGCGGGCGCGTGCGGCGCTCGATGCGCGACTGGATCGTCGACATCGTCATGTTCCTGCTCGCCTGCGCTCTGACCTTCCTGTCCCTGGAGGAGCTCCAGCAGCAGAACCCGTCCGAGCCCCTGGTGTTCATCGAGCAGGTCACGGGGGCGCTGTCGTGCGCGGCGGTGTGGCTGCGGCGCAGGTGGCCGGTGGGCCTCGCGGTGGTCACCGGCCTGCTCTCCTCCTACCTGGAGATGCCCGGCGGGGCGTCGGTGGTCGCGCTGTTCACGGTAGCGGTGCATCGCCCGTTTAAGGTCTCGGGGCCGATCACGCTGTTCAACCTCCTCACGCTCATCCCGTACGTCTCGCTGCGGCCCCAGAGCGAGCTCGACCGCACCTGGGCGGCGGCGCTCGGCGTGGCCATCGTCCTGACCGTGTTCGCGTGGGGCATCGTGATCAGGGCCAGGCGGCAGCTCGTCTGGTCGCTCAGGCAGCGCGCCGACGGCGCCGCCGAGGAGGCCAAGCGGCTCGAACGCGAGCGCATCGCGAGGGAGATGCACGACGTGCTGGCCCATCGCATCTCGATGCTGAGCCTGCACGCGGGCGCGCTGGAGTTCCGGCCCGACGCGCCGCCCGCCGAGATCGCCAGGGCGGCCGGGGCGATCAGGACCAACGCCCACCTGGCGCTGCAGGACCTGCGCGAGGTGATCGGCGTGCTGCGCCACTCCACCTCCGAAGGCGAGGACACGGTGCCGGAACGGCCGCAGCCCACGCTCGCCGACCTGCCCGCGCTGGTCGAGGAGTGCCGCCACGCGGGCATGGACGTGCGGCTCGACCTGCGGGCCGACGGCGCGCCCGAGGGGCTGGGCCGCAACCTCTACCGCATCGTCCAGGAGGCGCTCACCAACGCGCGCAAGCACGCGGGCGGCGCGCCGGTGGCCGTCACCGTCGAGGGCGCCCCCGGCAGGGCGCTGTCGGCGGAGGTGCGCAACCCGCTGGGGCCGCGGCACGGCGCGCGCCTTCCCGGGGCGGGCGCGCGCATCCCTGGGGCGGGCGCCGGGCTCATCGGGCTGACCGAGCGGGCGGAGCTCGCCGGCGGCAGGCTGGAGCACGGCGCGACGCCGCAGGGGGAGTTCGTGGTACGCGCCTGGCTGCCGTGGCCGGTGGAGACGACTCGGGAGGACGAGGCATGACCGCTGACGGGCCGATCAAGCTGCTGATCGTGGACGACGACGCGATGGTGCGGGCCGGGCTGTCGATGATCCTCGGCGGCGCGGCCGACATCGAGATCGTCGCGGAGGCCGGCGACGGCTCCGAGGTGCCGCCCCTGGTGGGCGCGCACCGGCCCGACGTGGTGCTGATGGACATCCGGATGCCCGGCATCGACGGGCTGACCGCCACCGAGACGCTGCGCCGCACGCCGGAGCCGCCCGAGGTGGTGGTGCTGACCACCTTCCACGCCGACGCGCAGGTGCTGCGGGCGCTGCGCGCCGGGGCGGCCGGGTTCCTGCTGAAGGACATCGCGCCCGGTGACCTCGTGCAGGCGATCAGGAAGGTGGCCGCGGGCGAGCCGATCCTGTCGCCCGCGGTGACGCGGCAGCTCATCACCCACGTCTCCGACGGCGGCGGGGCGGGGGAGCGCGGCGAGCGCGCCAGGAGGCTGCTCGGCCGGCTCAGCGAGCGCGAGCGCGAGGTGGCCACGGCCGTCGGGCAGGGCAAGTCCAACGCCGACATCGGGCGCGAGCTCTACATGAGCGTGCCCACGGTCAAGGCGCACGTCTCCCGGATCCTCACCAAGCTGGGCCTCAACAACCGGGTCCAGGTGGCGCTGCTGGTCTACGACGCCGGCTCGTAGCCGGCCAGCAGCTCCTCGATGGTGGCCCGGTGCAGCACCAGATCGTCGGGGTCGTCCGGCATGGGCAGCTCGCCGAAGTGGATCCTGCGGTGCCAGATCCTGGCCATGATGACGCCGTGCCGCAGCGCCGCGTACATCTCGTAGAAGTCCAGGTCGCGCGGCTCGTAGCCGGTCAGCTCGCGGTAGGTCGCGCAGACGTCCTCGCGGCGCATGAACCCCGGCATGCCGGGCAGGCCCGCGCTGACCGTGATGTCCTGGAAGAACCGGTGCAAGAAGATCATCCAGGACAGGTCCAGCTCGCGCGGCCCGACGGCGGCCATCTCCCAGTCCAGCACCGCGACCGGGTCGCAGCCCTGGTACATCACGTTGCCGATCCTGGCGTCACCCCAGGTCAGCACGTCGGGGCCGGGGTCGTCCGGCCAGTGCGCCTCCAGCCAGCCGAACGCCCGCTCCAGCAGCGGGATCCGGTGCTCGCCGTGCGCCCACTCGTAGTAGGCGCGCTGCGCCTCGACGTGCGCGCGCAGCCCGGCGGCGCCGAACGGGGCCAGCTCCTCCGGCGTGAACGCGGTCTGGTGCAGCGCCGCCAGGATGCCCACGCTGGCGTCCTGGAGCCGGCGCTGGTCCGTAGGGGAGGCGTCGTGCAGCCAGCCGCCGAACGTGTACGGCATCACGTCGGGCGGTACCTCGCCCTCGGCCCGCTCCATGACGAAGAACGGGGTGCCCAGCGGGCCGGGATCCGGCTCGAACCACAGGGGCCTGGGCGCTGGGATCCCAGCTTTTTCCCTGGCCAGGCGCATCATCTGGAACTGGGCCCGCAGATCGTAGGAAGGAAAAACCGGAACGGCCTCCACCGCAGGTGCGAGCCTGGCTACGCAGCGCGTGCTCCGCCCGTCCCAGGTGGCGGTGAAGAACAGGGTCTCGCTCGACAGGCCGTTCTCCGACGGTCTGGACATCTCGGACACCGTGGCGTCGGCGCCGACCTGGGTGCGGAGCCACGCGGTGGCGCGTTTCCGCAGTTCTTCCAGGTCACGGGTGGAGGTGCGCAGCTGTTCCGTCACAGGGGGCCTCCCGGTTGGACACGTGCCCTTCGACAGTCGTATACCCCCTAGCAAGCGCTTGTCCATATACGGACGGCCGTTACGGTCAGGTACGCAACAGCCGTACCCTTGTCTGAAAGGGCATGTCACGAAGGGACAAGTGGGATGAGTTCAGCGGGTGAAGGCCTGTCTCGCCCGCTTCCCGAGCAGGTGCGGCTCAACGTCGTGGATCTGGCTTCCCAGGTCCTCGGGTCGATGCCCGCTGCCACCATCCCGCCGCCCCTGCGCGGCATCGCCAAGTTCGACCCCCGCAAGCGGGCCAAGCTGGGCGGCGCGCCCATCGCGGCGCAGCTCGAGAACGACAAGAAGTTCCGCGAGCTGGTCGCCGAGTCGGTGGCCGCCGGATGGCCCGAGCTGGTCGCCTCGCTCGCCGAGGGCAACGTGCCGCCGGCCGCCGACCCCGTGCTCGTGGCCGCGGCCGCGTACCTGACCCGGCCGCCGGGCTGGGCGGAGATGATCGAGACCGCCCGCGCCGACCTGGAGCAGTCGGCGGTGGCCGCCGAGGACCTGGAGCGCGAGGAGACGGTCACCCGGCTGCGCGAGCAGCTCGCCGCGCAGAAGAGCGCCGCCAAGGAGGAGGCCGACCGGCTGCGCGAGCAGATCAAGGCGGCCCGCGCGGAGAACTCCGACCTGCGCCGCAAGCTGCACGACGCGCGCGAGCGGGCCAAGGCCGCCGCGCGGCGGGCCGAGGAGATGGAGCGGGCGGCGGAGGAGGCCAGATCGGCCGCCACGGCCGCGGGCAGCGCCGGCGAGTCCGAGCTGCGGCGGCTGCGCGAGCGGGTGGCCGACGTGGAGAAACAGCTCGAGGCCTCGCGCCGGGCCGCCCGCGAGGGCAGGAGCATCGAGGACGCCCGCATCCGGGTGCTGCTCGACGCCCTGCAGGACGCCTCGGCCGGGCTCCGCCGCGAGCTGGCCCTGCCCACCACGATCAGCCGGCCCGCCGACTCCGTCGCGGCCGTCACCGGGGAGCGCCCCGGCGTGCGCGGCGTGCCCGCGCGGGCCCTGGCCGACGACGACCCGCAGCTCCTCGACCAGCTCCTCGCGCTGCCGCAGGTGCATCTGATCATCGACGGCTACAACGTCACCAAGACCGGCTACGGCACCCTCACCCTCGCCGACCAGCGCACCCGGCTGATGACCTCGCTGGGCGGGCTGGTGGCGCAGACCAGGGTCGAGGTGACGGTGGTGTTCGACGGCGCGGAGCTCAACGCGCCCGTGCAGGTGGTGGCGCCCCGCGGGGTGCGGGTGCTGTTCAGCGCGCCGGGGGAGATCGCCGACGACCTCATCAGGCAGCTCGTCCGCGCCGAGCCGTCCGGCAGGGCCATCGCCGTGGTGTCGTCCGACCGGGAGGTGGCCGAGTCCGTCAGGCGGATGGGCGCCAGACCCGTTCCGTCTGGCTTGCTGCTGCGCAGGCTGGGCCGCGCATAAATTACGAATTGGTAGGTTTGGCCATACCTCGTCTGCCACTTCTGTACTATTTCGCCCCAGGTGTAATCCCTGGGAGGCGATACAGTGAGGTTTGGCCGGGTACCGGTGGCCGCGGGTCTCGCGTTCGGACTGGTGCTGACCCCGCTGGGGGCTGCCCTCGCTGATCCTCGCCCCACCTTGGCGCAGGCCAAGGCCAAGCTGGAGAAGCTCAACGACAAGGCCGACAAGGTCGTCGAGCAGTTCAACCAGGCGAACGAGCGCTACAAGACGGCCAAGAGCACCTACACGAAGCTGAACGACAGCTACAAGCGCAAGCTGCAGACGGTCGCGGACCTGCGCGCGCAGGTGATCGGGATGGCCGTCGAGAGCTACAAGCTCGGCGAGGACGTCACCTCCTGGCCCGGCATGTTCGGCTCCAACAACCCTCAGGCCATGCTCTCGGGCTGGGCCGTGGCCGGGCAGCTCTCGCGCGAACGGGCCGAGAAGCTGGCCGCCTTCGACCGCGAGAACAAGGGGCTGAAGGCCGAGCGCGACAAGGCCGAGGTGGCGCTGGACGAGGCCGAGGAGGAGCGCGACGCCGTCGAGAAGGAGCGCGCCGAGATCCGCAAGCTGATCGCCCAGCAGAAGAAGCTGCTGGACAGGCTGGGGGCGTACAACCCCGGCAATCCCAACAGCACGGGCATCAAGTACACGGGTCCGGCTTCGGGCAGCGCGGCGGCGGCGCTGCGGTTCGCGTACGCGCAGGTGGGCAAGCCGTACATCTACGGAGGTACGGGGCCGCGCGGCTACGACTGCTCCGGGCTCACCCAGGCGGCCTGGGCGGCGGCGGGCGTGTCGCTGCCCCGTACGACGTGGCAGCAGTGGTCGTGGGGGGCGAGCCGGAAGGTGTCGCTCGACGCGCTGCAGCCCGGGGACCTGATCTTCAGTGAAGGGCTCGGGCACGTCAGCATCTACGCGGGCAACGGCCAGATCGTCCACGCGCCGCAGACAGGCGATGTCGTCAAGGTCGTCAAGCTCTCGGGCTACGGTCGTTCCCTCGTCGGAGCGGTCCGCCCGTAACCAGTTCTGGTCTCCTGAGGGCCGGGCGTGGCCGCACCCGTTTCGGTCTCCGGTGGCCGTATTCAGGCGTGCCGAAGTGCGCGGGCCTCTGTGGGCGCATCCGGCGCCCTGCCAGGTCAGTAACTACGATCGAGAATAGTAGATCGTCGCCTTCGTGGCGGCCTGAGGTCCACTCTGCTCAGGGGTGACGAATACTGCGGGGTCCGTAGATTTCGGTGCTTGCTCGGGCATGGCGGGGCGTTGCGGGACAGAGCGAGCGGGAGCGCTCCCAGTGGCCTTGCTCACGTTTAAAGGGTGTCAAATGTGGCTTAAGTGACAATTGGGACCTGACAAGCCCGCCGGTTTCCAAGTGTGAGCAGAGTCACATTTCGGTAACAGAACCTGGTGTTCCAGCAGGGGTTTCAAACTTGACACCACCCTCTGCCTGATCTTTACAAGCTGACTCACCCTTTGCCGATTCTTGACCTTTCGACGTAGCTTCTGGCGTCGTCGCGGTGAACAAGCCATGTCGCCGCGAACCCCGCACCGGGTCTGCCCCGATGCGAGACAGACAAAAGAATCCGCCGGTCGCTCCCCGAGCATCCCCACATCGAATCTGGATCGGGGCACGCGGCCTGCCGAATCCGTGCAGCCAGGAGCACGGAGCCGGGGACCCAAGCGATCCCGAGTTCCCAAGGGATCAGGGGTGAGTCGGCGCGCCATCGCGCCGTAGGGCGACTTCCACGCCCGAATCCGTCAGCTAACCCGGTAGGCGTTCGTGGAAGACACAAGGAGAAATCCTGTCTAGTCCCCTGCAGAACCCCCGCCTGTCCTGCCTTGCCCTGAGTGGCGTAGCACTCACGATGACCGTGACGGCCGGAGGTCTCGTCCTCCATGCCCCAACGGCTCAGGCGACGACGACGAGCGATGCGGCCGCTCCGACGACGGTGAAGGCGGAAACCACCGCCAAGTCGTCCAAGAAGGCCACGGTCGCCCAGCGAAGGGCAGCCAAGCTCGCTCGGCAGAAAGTGAAAGCCCGCAAGGCCATCGCCGTGGCCAAGAACCAGATCGGTGACCCGTACCGGTACGGAGGCACAGGGCCTGGTTCGTTTGACTGCTCCGGTCTCGTCCAGTTCGCCTGGAAGAAGGCCGGCGTCAAGCTCCCGCGCGTGGCGAGCAGCCAGTTCGCCCGTACCAAGAAGAAGGTCTCCTGGCGCAATCTCAAGCCTGGCGACCTGATGTTCTTCAGCGGGCTCGGCCATGTGGGCATGTACGTCGGCAAGGGCAAGATGATCCACTCGCCACGGACAGGCGAACGGGTACGCATCGACAAGCTGAGCGGATGGCGCCGATCGTCCTTCGTGGGCGCTGTTCGTCCCGGCATGTGAAGAAGCCCCGTCCGGATTCTTGGAGGATTTCCTGGATCCGGACGGGGCTCTCGCACGTCCGGGGCTCTCAGCAGGCAGGGCGCACTACGATCGGGCATCGTGTTCGAGCAGGTGAGCCGGCGAGCCGTGGTGACGGGCCTGCTGCTCCTCGTCCCCGCCGCGGCCACCCCGCTGCCCGATTCCCCCATCCTTCCCCCCGAGCTGCGCGGCCTGTGGCCGGGGCGGCGTACGGCCGTCAGCCGCGGCGTCCGGTCCACCGTCGCAGGTCCCGGCACGGTCCCGCCCGAGCGGCTCGACGAGCTGGCGCGCAGGGCCGACAGCGCGGGCGCGCGGGTCTCGGCCGTGCTCGGCAGGCCGGTACGCCCCCTGGTCGTGCTGCCGGAGTCCGGCCGCGACGCCGCCCGCCTGGCCGGTGCGGGACGGCTCGACGGGCTGGCCGCCGTGGCCGACGGCCGGCGCGTGATCGTCGTGCCCGAGGCGTTCGCCACCCTCAACCCCACCGGCAGGGACGTGGTCCTCACCCACGAGCTGACCCACGTCGTGGCCGGCACCGACGGCCTGCCCGTCTGGCTGTACGAGGGTTTCGCCGACTACGTCGGCTACCGCGACGCCGGGCTGCCGGTGGCGACCGCCGCCGCCGAGCTGGCGGCGGAGGTGCGGGCCGGGCGGCTGCCGAGCGCTTTGCCCGGGCCTGAGGCTTTCGCGGCCGACGGGCGTGACCCGAACCGGCTCGCCCGGGCGTACCAGGAGGCCTGGCTGGCGTGTCGCTTCCTCGCTGACCGGTTCGGTGAGGGGACCCTGGTGGGGCTCTACCGTGAAGCCCAGGCGGCAGGCGCCGATCGGGCGCTCGCCTCGCTGGGGCTCTCCGTCGCCACGCTGACGGCACGGTGGCGCGCATACGTGCGGGATCAGCTCGTGTGAAGGGGAGGCAGATGGACGATCGAAGAGACACCGACGACGCGGCACGGGAAGACGAGGTGACGGATGGCGCGATGGCCGCCGTCGGCGCCGCCGGCCATCCGGACGAGGACACGGGGCGCAGCGAGCGCGCCGGCCTCGGGGAGGCGGCGGTGCCGCGCGACGCGGAGCGGCTCACGACGGGCGAGACGGTGGCCTCCGCGACAGGCGAGGCGATGCGGGGCGAGGCGATGCGGCACGTGCCGGGCGATGCGGAGAGGGCCGCGCCGGGGCATCGTGAGGAGGTGCCCGTGACAGGAAGAGGCGGCGAGGACGGCGGTGGGAGGCGCCCGGCGGCCATCGCGCTCGTGCTGCTGGGGCTGGTGATCCTGGCCGTGGCCGCCTTCAGCACCCCCTGGCAGGTGCTCACCGGCGGCCCGCCCGACCCGGCCCGCGACTTCGGCGCCGCCCAGATCGCCAGGGCGCGGGCGTTCGACGCGGCCACCACCCTGCCGAGCTACCTCTCGCTGGCCCTCACGATCATCATCGCCGGCATCCTGGTCGCCACCCCGTTCAGCGCCAGGGTGCTGGGCAGGCTGCGGGGCCCGTGGTGGTTGCGGGTCGTCCTCGGCGCCCTGGCGATCACCGCGCTCGTCGAAGTGATCAGGTGGCCGCTCGGCATGTGGGTCGAGACGATCCTGCGCGACTACGGCTTGTCCACCCAGGACTGGGCCGGCTGGGCGGGCGACCGGCTGAAGAACCTGGGCGTGGAGGTGTTCCTGCTCTGCGTCATGCTGCTGGCCCTGGTCGCGCTGGCGCGCAAGGTCAGGCGCTGGTGGATCCCCGCGGCGGTGGGCGCGTTCGCGCTGACGGTGGTGACGTCGTTCGTGTACCCGGTGGTGTTCGAGCCGCTGTTCAACGACTTCAGCTCCATGCGTCAGGGCCCCCTGCGCACGAACCTGCTCGACATGGCCGCGCGCGACGGCGTGCCGGTCGAGGACGTGCTGGTCGCCGACGCCTCGCGCCGCACGACGGCGCTCAACGCGTACGTGTCCGGCTTCGGCGCCACGCGCCGCATCGTCGTCTACGACACGCTGCTGCAGGCCCCGCAGCGGGAGGTCGAGCTGGTCGCGGCGCACGAACTGGGGCACGCCAAGTACGACGACGTGCTGTACGGCACGATCATCGGCGCCCTGGGAGCCGGCTTCGGCGCGATCGCGCTGTTCCTGGTCCTCAAGCCGGTACGGCGGCGCACCGGCGTCACCTCGATCACCGATCCCCGGGCGGTCGGCGTGGTCATGGGCCTCATGACGCTCGGCTCGCTGATCATGGGCCCCGCGCAGAACGTGATCAGCCGGCACATCGAGGCCAGGGCCGACGTGCACGCGCTGGACCTGACCAGGGATCCGGCCATGTTCATCGCCATGCAAAAACGGCTCGCCATAACCAATATTTCCGACTTGTCGCCGGATGCGGTGGAATATGTGCTCTATGCCTCCCATCCCTCCGGCCCCGAGCGCATCGCGATGGCCCGCGCATGGGCCAAGCTGAACGGCGTCCCCGAGCCGTGACCCACCCCGGCCGCCCAGCCGACGACACCGGCGGCGGCGTGCTCATCGTGACGAACGACTTCCCGCCCAGGCCGGGCGGCATCCAGTCATTCGTGCACGGGCTCGCGCTGCGCACGCCGGGCGTCGTGGTCTACGCCCCCGCCTGGCCGGGCGCCGCCGAGTTCGACCGGCGCCAGCCGTACCGGATCGTGCGGCACCCGACGCGGCTCATGCTGCCCACCCCGGCCGTCGCGCGCACGGCGGCCGGGCTGGTGGCCGAGCACGGCGCGCGGACCGTGGTGTTCGGCGCGGCGGCGCCGCTGGGCCTGCTCGCCCCGCGCCTGCGGCGGGCGGGCGCGCGGCGGGTGGTGATGCTCACCCACGGCCACGAGGCGTCGTGGGCGAGCGCGCCGGGCTTCCGCTCGGTGCTGCGCAGGATCGGCGGGTACGCCGACGTGGTGACCTACCTGGGCGAGTACACGCGCCAGCGGCTGGCCGCGGTCATCCCGGCGGGCAAGCTCGTCCGGCTCGCGCCCGGCGTGGACGTCGGGCAGTTCCACCCCGGCACCGCCAGGGCGGAGCTGGGCCTGCCGCCGGGGCGGCCCGTCGTGGTGTGCGTCTCGCGGCTGGTGCCGCGCAAGGGCCAGGACCAGCTCATCAGGGCCTGGCCCCAGGTGCTGCGCTCCGTGCCGGAGGCGGTGCTGCTGCTGGTGGGCGGCGGGCCGTACCGCAGGAGGCTGGAGCGGCTGGCGGCGGGGCAGGAGTCGATCAGGTTCACCGGCACGGTGCCGGCGGCCGCGCTGCCGGGGTACTACGCGGCGGCCGACGTGTTCGCGATGCCGTGCCGTACCAGGTTCAAGGGGGTGGACGTGGAGGGGCTCGGGATCGTGTTCCTGGAGGCGTCCGCGACCGGACTGCCGGTGGTGGCGGGCGCGTCCGGCGGCGCGCCCGACGCGGTCAGGCCCGGCGAGACCGGGCTGGTCGTGAACGGGGAGGACGCGGGCGAGGTGGCGCGGGCCGTCGTCGAGCTGCTGGCCGACCCCGACAAGGCCCGCAAGATGGGCGCGGGCGGCCGCGACTGGGTCGCCCGCGAGTGGGCGTGGGACCAGGTGGCCGCCCGCTTCCGCCAGCTGCTCTAGCCCTTCGTGGAGCCGAGCGTGAGCCCGGCCACGAACTGCTTGTGCAGGAGCTGGAAGACGATCAGCGTCGGCAGCGCCACCAGCATCGAGCCGGCGGCCAGCAGGTTGTAGTCGGTGAAGAACTGGCCGCGCAGGTTGTTCAGCGCCGAGGTGACGGGCAGCTTGTCGCCCGACGACATCAGCACCAGCGCCCACAGGAAGTCGTTGTACATCCAGGTGAACTGCAGCGTGGACAGCGCCGCCAGCACCGGCCGGCACAGCGGCAGCGTCAGCCGCCAGTACCGCTTCCACACCCCCGCCCCGTCCACCAGCGCCGCCTCGGTGATCTCCTCCGGGATCGTGCGCATGAAGTTCGCCATCACGAAGACGCAGAAGCCGAACTGGAACGCCACGTGGATGAGGATCAGGCCCAGGTAGGAGTCGTAGAGCGACTGCGAGTCCGACAGCCACGCCGGCAGCGGGACGAGCGTGTAGAGCGTGTAGAGCGGGGTGATGAGGACCTGCGGCGGCAGCAGGTTGCCCGCGGTGAACACGATCAGCAGCGTCCTGCGCCCGGGGATGCGCAGCCGCGCGATCGCGAACGCCGTGAACGAGGCCAGCAGCAGCGTCACCACCACCGCGGGCACCACGATGATCAACGTGTTGAGGTAGTAGCGGGGCAGCTCGGCCTGCGTCCACGCCTGCGTGTAGTAGCCGAGCGTGAGCTGCTCGGGCCGCGAGACGTACCCCAGGCGGGCCGTCTCCTCGTACGGCCGCAGCGAGGCGTACACGGCCAGCACCAGCGGCAGCAGCCACCCCAGCGCCACCAGCACGAGGAAGGCGTGCAGCAGGACCCGCAGCGGCCTGACCGGACGCCGGTAGGGCGCGCGCCGCGCCCGGGCCGGGGGAGCGGAGGCGGGCGCGGTGAGGGTCATCGCTCCTCCCCGGGCGTCCGTGACAGGCTGAGAGTCATCGCTCCTCCCTGAACATCTGCGACAGGTACACGACGATGAACCCCATCGAGATCACCAGCAGGATCACCGCGATCGCCGAGCCGAACCCGATCCTGCTGGCCTCGCCCACGATGTTCTCCGTGACCAGCACCGACAGCAGCTCCAGCCCGTTCCTGCCCTTGTTGATGGCGTAGACGATGTCGAACGCCCGCAGCGCCTCGATCACCGTGATGACCAGCACGATCACGTTGACGGGCCGCAGCGTCGGGAACACCACCCGGAAGAACGCCTGCCGCTCGTTCGCCCCGTCGATGGCCGCGGCCTCCTTCAGCGCCGGATCAACCGCCTTGAGCCCCGCCAGATAGATGATCATGACGTAGCCGACGTGCCGCCAGCCGGCCGCGACCATGACGACCCAGATGTTGACGGAGCTGTCGCCCAGCCAGTCCACGCCCAGCCCGGTCACCGCGTTCAGCACGCCGTAGTCGGAGGAGTAGACGAGCTGCGCGATGAAGCCCACGACGGCCAGCGACAGCACGACCGGCATGTAGAGGGCGCTCTGGTAGAAGCGCGACAGCCGCAGCCGCCGGTCCAGCAGCACCGCGCAGAACAGCCCGAACGGCGTCGCGACCAGCCCGAGGAAGCCCAGCCACAGCACGTTGTTGCGGACCGCCGACCAGAACGGCGGGTACTCGGCCGACAGGTCGTGGTAGTTCCGCCCGCCCACCCACTCGACGGGCCCGATCCCGTCCCAGTCGGTGCCGGACAGCCCGATGGAGGCCAGCGTGGGCCCCCAGATGACGCTCACGTTGACGGCGACGGCCACCCCCAGCCCGATGACCAGGACGGTCACGTCGCGGGCGGAGTAGCGACGGGTCTTGGCGGCCATCAGCGGAAGATGTTCGCCTTCTGCTTCTCGATGCTCGCCAGCAGGGAGTCGATCTCGTCCGGCTTGCTCACGAACGACTGCAGCGACGGGATCATCACGGTGGAGGCGAAGTCGGGCCGCGTGTCACGGTCGAGGAACTGGGCGATGTGCGTGGCCTTCGACACCAGCTCCGCGCCGCGCTTCTGCAGCGCGCTGTAGCCGGAGGTGTCGGCCTTCGAGCTCGCGGCCAGCGTGCCGGGGTCCAGCTCCGTGGCGACGTCCTGCGAGGACGGCTGGGCGAAGTGCTTGAGCAGGGCCTTGGCGCCCTCGACGTTCCTGGCCTTGGCGGAGATCATGTAGCCGTCGATGGGGGCGTCGATCGAGTCCGTCCCGTGCGCCGGGTTGATCTCCGGGAAGGTGAAGAAGTCGAGGTCGTCGCGGTCGGCCTCGGGGAACTGCTGGGCGACGAACATGCCGAGCAGGTACATCCCGGTCTTCTTCTGCGCCAGCGACTGCCCGGCCTCCTGCCAGGTACGGCCCAGCGCCGCGGGCTGGTGGTACTCCATCAGCCCCCGCCAGGTCTCGAACACCTGCTTGACCCGCGGGTCCGTCCACGACTCCTTGCCGGCCATGAGGGAGATGTGGAAGTCGTAGCCGTTCGTCCGCAGGTTGAGGATGTCGAACGTGCCCATCGCCGGCCAGCCGTCCTTGTCGGCGAACGCGATCGGGATCACCCCGTCGGCCTTCATCTTCCTGGCCAGCGCGGTGAGCTCGTCCAGCGTGGCCGGCGGCTCGTACCCCTTCTCCTGCCACAGGCTCTTGCGGTAGAAGACCGCCCACGGATAGTAGGTGAACGGGATGAAGTACTGCTTGCCGTCCACGCCGGTCGACTGGTCCTTGAACGCCTGCGTGTAGTTGCCGCCGATCTCCTGCCACACGTCCGAGATGTCCACGGCCAGGCCCTGCTCGGCGAAGAACTGCATGCGGTAGCCCGCGAACCAGGTGAACACGTCGTCGGGCGTGCCCCTGAGGTAGCGGTTGATGTTCTCCTGGAAGGTGTTGTGATCGACCGTGTTGATCCTCGTCGTGGCCTGGGTGAAGCCCTTGACCACGGTCTCGAGGGACTTCTTCGGGATCTCGTCGGAGGCGTTCGAGCCGATCGTGACCGTGCCGAGGTTGCCGCCCGTCCCGCCGGGCGCGGGGGACGGGCTGCCCGAGCCGCATCCGGTCAGGGCCGCGGGGACGCCGAACGCGGCGGCGGTGCCCAGCAGGAGATTGCGGCGTGAGATCGGCGGCCGTTGGTTCATGGGGGTGCCTCCTTGCCGGACCCGTCAGAATCCCCCGAGTTCGCTCACCTTCCCTCATCGAAAAGCCAACATTTCAAACTGTCAACGGACGGATCGGGCCGCCGTGCTGTGGCGTCCATCCCGAGGCTGTCGCGTGACCGGCTAGATCGCGCGGGAGAGGCGGTCGTACTGGTCGTCCGTCAGCTTGACGGACAGCGCGGCCACGTTCTCCTCCAGATGCGCGATCGAGGAGGTCCCGGGGATCGGGATCACCGTGGGGGAGCGGCGCAGCAGCCAGGCCAGCGACGCCTGCGCCGCCGTGACCCCGATCTCGGCCGCCACCTCCGCCAGCGGGCTGCCCGGCCCGGCGTGCGAGCCGGCCGCGAACGGGAACCACGGCAGGAACGCGATCCCGTGCCCGGCCGCGTAGTCCACCACGGGGTCGTGCTCGCGGGTGCTCAGGTTGTACAGGTTCTGGACGCTCGCGATGGGCGTGATCTCCGAGGCGCGGCGCAGCTCGTCCACGCCCACCTCCGAGAGGCCGATGTGGCGCACCTTGCCCTCGTCCCTGAGCTGCTTGAGCGCGCCGATCTGGTCCGCCAGCGGGTACTCGGGGTCGATGCGGTGCAGCTGGAGGAGGTCGATGCGCTCCACGCGCAGCCGGCGCAGCGCCAGCTCCGCCTGCTGGCGCAGGTAGGCCGGGTGGCCGTGGGTGACCCACTCGGTGGGCGAGGGGCGTACCACGCCGACCTTGGTGGCGATCGTCACGCTTCCCGCGTACGGGTGCAGCGCCTCGGCGATCAGCTCCTCGTTGGCGCCCAGGGCGTAGGCGTCGGCCGTGTCGAACAGGTCGACCCCCAGCTCGGCGGCCCTGCGCAGGAGCGCGATCGCGCCCGCCCGGCCGGCCGGGGGACGCCAGATGTGCGCCTCGGTGGCGGACGGCGCGGGCTCGGGGCCGTCGGCCAGCCGCATCGCGCCGTAGCCGATCCGGTTCACCGGAAGGTCGCCGCCGAGGGAAAAGGTCTCACGTGCAGGAATTTCGCTCATGGCCGTCACGCTAGGACTTCACATGGATGTGAGATTCAAGCGGGAAGGCTGTGAGGAGCGTCACATGAGGATCGGGGCGTTGTCGCGCGAGACGGGGGTCAGCGCGAGGCTGCTGCGCTACTACGAGGAGCAGGGGCTGCTGACCTCCCACCGCGGGGAGGGCGGCCATCGGCGCTACGACGCGGACGCCCCCGTCGTCGTCCGCCGGATCCGCACGCTGCTCGCCGCCGGGCTGCCGACCAAGGTCATCAGGGACGTGCTGCCGTGCGCGTCCGGCTCGGGCGAGGTGCTCGACGCCTGCACGCTGGGGCACCTGCGCGATCGCCTCGCGGGCCTGGAGGAGCAGCTCGCCGAGATCCAGGCGACCCGTGACAGCCTGGCGGCGCTGGTGGCGGAGACGGAGCGGACGACCGGCCAGGCCGCACCCCTGGCGGGCACTCTGGCGGGCGCCGCCTGACCGTGAGTGGCGTCACGGGCCCGGCGCGCGCCCGCCCAGCCGCACGGGCCGGCGCTCGCCCGGTTTCACGGGCCCCGGCGCCCGCCGGGCCTCGCCGGCTCAGTGACCGCTGTAGAGCTCGTCGATGTCCTTGGCGAAGTCGCGCATCACCAGGCTGCGCTTGACCTTGAGCGTGGGCGTGAGGTGCCCGCTCTCCTCCGTGATGTCCACGTCGAGGATCGTGAACTTCTTGATCTGCTCGGCCTTGGACACCGACAGGTTCGCCCGGTCCACCGCGCCCTGGATCTCCGCCTGCACCTTCGGGTCGGCCCGCAGCTCCGCCACCTTGGCGCCGGCGGGGACGGCCTCGGGGTCGAGCGTGATCAGGGCCGCGACGAACGGCCGGCCGTCGCCCACGATCATGGCCTGGGAGATCAGCGGGTGCGCCCGCAGCGCGTCCTCCAGCGGCCCCGGCGCGACGTTCTTGCCCGCCGCCGTGACCAGGATCTCCTTCTTGCGCCCGGTGATCCGCAGGTAGCCGTCGGCGTCCAGCTCGCCGATGTCGCCGGTGTGGAACCAGCCGTCCGCGTCGATCACGTCGCCGGTCGCCGAGTCGTTCTTCCAGTAGCCGGGGAAGACGTTGCGGCCCTTGGCCAGGATCTCGCCGTCGCCGTCGATGCGCAGCGTGACGCCGGGCAGCGGCTTGCCGACGGTGCCGATCTTGTTGGCGCCGGGCATGTTGACCGAGACCGGGGCCGAGGTCTCGGTCAGGCCGTAGCCCTCGAAGACCTCGATGCCGACGCCCCGGAAGAAGTGGCCGAGCCGGTCGCCCAGGGCGGAGCCGCCGCACACCGCGGCCGACAGGCGGCCGCCGGTGGCCGCGCGCAGCTTGGAGTACACCAGCTTGTCGAACACGGCCCGCTGCAGCCGCAGGCCGAGCGGCGCGCCGCCGGAGCTCTCGGCCTTGCTCCAGGCCACCGCCACGTCCACCGCGCGGGCGAAGATCTTGCCCTTGCCGCCCGAGATGGCCTTCTGCTCGGCGCCGTTGTAGACCTTCTCGAACACCCGCGGCACGCCCAGCAGGAACGTCGGCTGGAAGTCCTGGAGGTCGGGCGCCACGTTCTTCATGTTGGGGGTGTGCGCCATGACGGCGCCCGCCTCGATCAGCACGACCTGGATCATCCGCGCGAAGATGTGCGCCAGCGGCAGGAACAGCAGCGCGGCCGGGTCCTTGCGGGCGAACAGCGGCTCCAGCGGCCCGCGCAGCACGTTGAGCGCGGTGAACAGCAGGTTGTCGTGGGTGATCCGGCAGCCCTTGGGCCGGCCCGTGGTGCCCGAGGTGTAGACGACCGTGGCCAGGTCGGCGGAGGTGACGCGCTTCCTGCGCTCGTCCACGTCCGCGGCGGTGACCTCGCCCGTCTCCAGCGTGCCGTCGACCCGCCAGAGCGACTTCAGCTCGGGCGCCGCCTCCCTGACGGCCTCCTCGTGCCCGTCGAGCTCGACGAACGCCGCCTTGACCTCGCTGTCGTGCAGGATCCACCTGACCTGCTCGACGGAGGACGTCTCGTAGATCGGCACGGTCACCCCGCCGACGGCCCAGATGGCGTAGTCGACCAGCGTCCACTCGTAGCGGGTGCGCGACATGAGCGCGACCCGGTCGCCGTGCTCGACGCCCGCCGCGATCAGCCCCTTGGCCACCTCGACCACCTGGTCGCGGAACTCGGCCGCGGTGACGACGGGCCAGCCCGCGCCGACCTTGCGGCGCATCACCACCGCGCCGGGCTCCTGCTCGGCGCGCCGGAAGACGGTGTCGGCCAGGCCCGCCGAAGCAGGCACGTCGACCAGGACGGGGACGCTGTACTCGCGCACGAACTCAACTCCTCTTCGGGGACCGCCTGGACGTTACCGCCTTAAGTTACGCGCCGGTAGCTCCGTCATTGAGGCGTTATGAAGGGCGTTTCTCACGCTAGCAGCCACCGCCCGCCCGTACGCGCACCGGAAACGCCGATCCGGGCGGGCTTAGGATCTCCCCATGAGGGTGCATGTCGTCAGTGACGTCCACGGCAGGGCCGACGCCCTGGCCGGCGCGGCCGACGGCGCGGACGCGCTGATCTGCCTGGGCGATCTGATCCTGTTCGTCGACTACGACGACCACGCCCAGGGCATCTTCGCCGACCTGTTCGGCGCGGAGAACGCCAGGCGGTTCATCGAGCTGCGCACGGCCAAGCGGTTCGACGAGGCCAGGGCCATGTCGGCGCGGCTGTGGGCCTCGCTCGACGGCGATCCTCGCGAGCACATCGAGCGCAACGTACGCGCCCAGTACGACGCCCTCTTCGCCGCCATGCCCACCCCCGCCTTCCTCACCTACGGCAACGTCGACCTGCCCCGCCTGTGGGGCGACTACCTCAGGCCGGGCCACCAGGTGCTCGACGGGCAGGTCGCGGAGATCGGCGGGCTGCGGTTCGGCTTCGTGGGCGGCGGGCTCAGGACCCCCTACCGCACCCCGCACGAGATCCCCGACGAGGAGTACGCAGCCAAGGTCGAGGCCGTCGGCGAGGTGGACGTGCTGTGCTGCCACATCCCGCCCGCGCTGCCCGAGCTGCTGTACGACGTGGTGGCCCGGCGGTTCGAGCGCGGCAGCGAGGCGACGCTGGAGGCGATCAGGCGCACCCAGCCGCGCTACGCCCTGTTCGGCCACGTGCACAACCCCCTGCGCGCGCGTGCCCGCGTGGGGCGCACCGAATGCGTGAACGTGGGCCATTTCCGGGGGAAGGGCGTGCCGTACGTTCTCGAATGGTGATCTGACCGGCACCGTGCAGCGGTCCGCCGCGGTCGGTGGTTTGTGCATTACGGTGGTCGCATGTCTGATCGCACCACTTCGAGCATCACCATCGGCGCCCCGCAGGCCGACGTGATGGCGGTCATCGCGGACTTCCCCTCGTACCCGGAATGGGCCGGGCAGGTCAAGAGCGCCGAGGTCCTCAGCACCGACACCGACGGCAGGCCGCGGACGGTGCGGTTCGCCCTGGACGCGGGCCCGATCAGCGACACCTACACCCTCGCCTACACCTGGGAGGGCGACGGCGTACGCTGGCAGGTGGCCGAGCCGGGGAAGATGGTCTCCGACCTCCGGGGGAGTTACCGGCTCGCCGGCGCGGGCAGTGGCACCGAGGTGACGTACGAGCTGACGGTCGATCTCAGCGTGCCCATGATCGGCCTGATCAAGCGCAAGGCGGAAAAGGTGATCGTGGACACCGCGCTGAAGGGCCTCAAGAAGCGCGTCGAAGGCCGCTGAGTTGAGCCCGCGGGTCCTGCTCTTCACCGGCAAGGGAGGCGTCGGCAAGACGACGGCCGCCGCGGCCACCGCCACGCTCGCCGCCGGCCGCGGTCTCAAGACGCTCATCATCTCCACCGACACGGCGCACTCGCTGTCCGACGCGCTGGCGACCGGGCCCGGGGAGATCGCGCCGGGCCTGCACCTGCACCAGGTCGACACGCAGAAGACGCTGGAGCGCCACTGGGGCGAGCTGCAGGACTACGCCAGGGGAGTGCTGGCCGAGCTGGGCCTCGACCAGATCACCTCCGAGGAGATCACCGTCCTGCCGGGCGCGGAAGAGGTCATCGCCCTGCTGGAGCTGCGCGAGCACGCCCGCGAGGGCCGCTGGGACGTGATCGTGGTCGACTGCGCGCCCACCGCCGAGACGCTGCGCCTGCTGGCCCTGCCCGAGGCGCTCGACTGGCACGTCAACCGGCTCATGCCGGTCGGGCGCAAGCTGGTGCGGCTCGTCGCGCCGTTCGTGCGCGGCGTGGCCCGCGTGAGCGCTCCCGGCGAGGACGTGATGAGCGCGGGCGAGCGCTTCCACCGCGGCCTCATGGAGGTGCGCGAGCTGCTCACCGGCGACCACGCCTCCGTGCGGCTCGTGCTCACCCCCGAGTCCGTGGTGCTCGCCGAGGCCAGGCGCACCCTGACCTCGCTCAACCTGTACGGCTACCGCGTCGACGCCGTCATCGCCAACCGGGTCTTCCCCGGCGAGGGCGCCGACGAGTGGCGTGCCCGGTGGGTGGCGGCGCAGTCCCGGCTGCTGGCCGAGGCGGAGCAGTCGTTCGCGCCGCTGCCCATCCACGTCGTGCCGTACCTGCCCGCCGAGCCCGTCGGCAAGGAGGCCCTGGCCGGCGTGGGCGCCGCCATGTACGGCGAGTCCGACCCGTTCGCCCCCCATGCCGTCGAGCCGCCGCTGCGGATGAGCGCCGACGAGCTGACGCTGGCCCTGCCCGGCGCCGATTGCGACGACGTCGACCTGGCCCGCAAGGGCGACGAGCTGATCGTCACCGCCGGTCCGTACCGCAGGATCCTGGCGCTGCCGGCGGCGCTGGCCCGCAGGAGGATCAGCGGGGCGGAGCTGCGCGACGGCGTGCTGCGCGTGCGCTGGGCCGCCGACGAGGGCCCGCCCGGGAGCGCGGGGTCCGCACTACGGTCCGGCTCGGGGAGCGAATCCGCCACCTGAAGAGTTGAACATGGAGGAGCGACCCCAAACGCCAGGAAGGGCCAAGATGAGCGAGAGCCAGGACAGAGACCCCATCGGGACCGTAGCCGACGAGGCGCGCAAGCTGTTCGATTCGATCCAGGGGCGGGCCACCCGCCAGGTGGGCAGGAGCGTGTTCAACTCCTTCACCGGCGGTGGCCGCAGGGAGCGGGACGTGTGGGAGGAGGCCGTCTCCGAGCCCCACGACGAGTACATCTGCCGCGCCTGCCCCGTCTGCCGGGCGATCGCGGCGCAGCGCGAGTCGGGCGGCGGCGACGTGACCGGGCACCTGATGGCCGCGGGCGGCGAGCTGTTCGCCGCCTTCAAGGGCGCGCTCGACGCACTGGGCAAGCCCGCGCCGCGCACCAGCGGGCCGCGTGACGACCGGCCCGACGACCGGCCCGACGACGACCCGCGCGACGACGTGGAACGCATAGATCTGAACTAGGGAGACACGGGGCATGCTCACGATCGGTGTCGACATCGGCGGGACCAAGGTGGCCGCCGGTGTGGTCGACGACAGTGGCGAGATCGTCGAACACACGCTCAGGCCCACCGCCGCCGACCGCCCCGACGTGGTCGCCGAGACGGTGGCCGACGTCGTACGCGAGCTGTCCAGGGACAGGACGATCGAGGCCGTCGGCGTCGGCGCGGCGGGCTTCGTGGACGAGACCAGGTCCGTCGTGCGCTTCGCCCCCAACCTCGCCTGGCGCGAGGAGCCGCTGCAGAAGAAGATCAGCGGCCTGGTCGGCCTGCCGGTCGTCGTGGAGAACGACGCCAACGCCATGGCCTGGGGCGAGACCCGGTTCGGCGCGGGCAGGGGCCAGTCGCACGTGGTCTGCCTGACGCTCGGCACCGGCATCGGGGGCGGCATCGTCATCGACGGCGCGCTCTACCGGGGCCGCTGGGGCATGGGCGCAGAGCTGGGCCACATGCAGGTCCTGCCCGGCGGGCGGCCGTGCGGGTGCGGCAACATCGGCTGCTGGGAGCAGTACGCCAGCGGCCAGGCCCTGGTCAAGGAGGCCAGGGAGATCGCCACGGCGCACCCTGAGCAGGCCGCCACGCTGCTGGGGCTGGCCGGCGGCAAGATCGAGGGCGAGGAGGTGACCGAGGCCGCGCGGCAGGGCGACGAGGCCTCGCTGGCCGCCTTCCGCAACCTGGCCGACTGGCTCGGGCAGGGCATGGCCGACCTGGCCGCCGTGCTCGACCCCGGCTGCTTCATCGTCGGCGGCGGCGTCTCCCGCGCGGCCGACCTGTTCATCGACCGGGCCAGGCAGTCCTTCGCCGAGCGGCTCACCGGCCGCGGGCACCGGCCGCTCGCCGAGATCAGGCTGGCCGAGCTGGGCGCCTCAGCCGGGGTGGTGGGGGCCGCCGACCTGGCCAGGCAGCGCTGAGCCGGGCACGTGACGATCAGGGTCGGTACGTACAACCTGCACGGGCTGCGCGACAGCGTGCCCGCGCTCACCAGGGTCATCGCCGCGGCGCGCGCCGACGTGCTGTGCGTGCAGGAGGCGCCCAGGTTCGGCCGCTGGCGGGCCAGGCGCGCGGCGCTGGCCGCCGCGGCGGGCCTGGCCGTGGCGACGCCGGGCAGGGCGGGTGGAGTGGCCGTCCTCGTCGGGCGGCGCGCCCGCGTGCTGCACGCCGGGAGCCACAGGCTGCGTGCCTTCCTCGGCCTGGAACGGCGCGCGCTGGCCGTCGCCGTGGTGCAGGCCGAGGGGGCCCGGCTGGCCGTCGGCTCGCTCCACCTCGACCTCAGCGACCCCGCCAGGATGCATCACGCCGCCGAGGCCGTGGCGCTGATGGAGGGCGTGGCGGCCCGGTACGGCGCCGCCGTCGTGCTCGCCGGTGACGTCAACGAGCACCCCCACCGGCCCGCCTGGCGTTACCTGGCCGGGCGGCTGGCAGACTGCTACGCGGTGGCGCCCAAGGGCGAGGGGCTGACGTTCCCCGCCGCGAGGCCGTCCGCGCGCATCGACGGGGTGTTCGCCGCGCGCGGGACACACGTCGTGTCGTGCGGCGGAGTGGACGCCTCGATCGCCGATCTGACCGGGGCCAGCGACCATCTGCCGGTCGTCGCGGAGTTGCGAGTTGGGCACTAGCGGGCATGTCAGGCTCTCCAGCCCGTAGCATTTCCCTCATGACCCGTCGCTCTCAGCGGCGTGCGCTCTCCTTGATCTTGGCGACGTTCGTGGCCTGGACGCAGGTCACGCCCGCCGCGCATGCCGATCCCCGCCCCACGCAGATCGAGGCGTGGCAGCAGTCGACCAGCGTGCGCCTCCAGGCCGACGGCTCGCTCTCCGACGTGCTGGCGATCTCGCCGAGCGACGTCTGGGCGGTGGGCCAGCAGGAGATCTGGGACGTCTGGAAGAACCGCGGCACCATCCGCCACTGGAACGGCAGCAGGTGGGCCGAGGTCGGCGTCCGCGACAACACGGCGGCGGGCAACCTGCGCGGCCTGGCGGCCGTCTCCTCCTCCGACGTGTGGGCGGTCGGGGACGGGCACGACGGGCTGCCGTACCTGGCGCACGGCGACCAGGCGGGCTTCGACCGGGTCAGGCCGCTCTGCGCGCAGGCCGGCGACCCGGCAGGGGCCGAACGGGTCAGGCCGCCCTGCCTGCGGGCCGGCGACTGGCTGGGCGGCATCGACGCCAAGTCGGGCAAGGTGGTGGCGGTCGGCAGCCGCGAGAAGAACGGGCTGATCCTCACCGGTCAGGGCAACTCCTGGGCGGTCCACGAGACCAAGGAGGAGGGGGCCCTGTACGCGGTGTCCGGCGGGTTCGCCGTCGGCGACACCGGCACCGAGCCGCTGATCGTGCACTACTCGGGCGGCTCGTGGAAGTCCATGCCGCTGCCCTCCGTCCCCGGCGGCTACCTGCGCGACGTTCAGGTCGACAGCTCCAAGCGGGCGCTGGCCGTCGGAGGGATCTACCGCGGCCCCGGCGACATCTCGCCGCTCGCCCTGGCCTGGAACGGCAAGCGGTGGCGGGAGCTGCGTCTGCCCCGCTCCGAGGCCAGGCTGTACGGCGTGACCGGCGACGGCAAGGGGCGCTACTGGATGACCGGCTACGACCCCGCGCGGGCCGCCGAGCCGTTCATGCTGCGCTGCGAGAAGGGCGAGTGCGAGACCATCAGGGGCGACGCGCAGCAGGGCAGGAGCAGCGTGCGGCTGCAGGCGGTGGCGTACCTGGCGGGCAAGAGCACGGTCTGGGCGGTCGGCCACACCGTGGACACCAAGGACCGCTACACCGACGTGGTGGAGTCGTTCGCGCCCAAGACCACCACGTCGAAGTCGTAGCCGCTAGAGGACGGCGCCGTCGTCCCAGCCGGAGTCGTTGGGCGGGCCGTCGCCCATGCGGACCACCAGCGCCACGAACCCCCCGATGAACGCCGCCACCGCGGTGAACAGCGCCCAGCCCTCCATGTGCCAGCTCGCCATGGCGGCGACCAGCAGGTAGGCGGGGCCGCCGAACAGCGCCACCCACGCCAGCTTGGTCGGCAGGTCCAGCTTGGGCAGCGGAGGGGGCGGCGGAGGCTCGAAGTGGCCCTCGTCCTCCTCCTCGCCGTCGTCGCCGCGCTCCGGCGGGGTGTCGTCCAGGACGGTGCCGGCCGCGGGTTCCTCCTCCGGGGGCTTGACCACCCGGCGGGTCGGCTCGGCAGGCACGTTCTCGCTGTCCGGCCATGGCTGGTCGGCCGAGTCGCGCTCGGCGGTGTCGTTGAAGGACGCGACGATCTGCCGCCAGACCTCGTCCTCGTCACTCTGGGGCGTCACCTAGATGGGCCTCTCCGCAGCGATCGCGACTTCCCCCTGGGTGCGATCAGTCCCTCTGCAAGGGTACCGAGGCATGTGTCCGGATGAAGTCGAGGCTCCCGGCAAAGATCCTGTCGGCATCGTTGTCAAGCGTCGCAACATGGTAGCTATCGGTAAGCTCCTCGATCGTGGCCTGCGGGACCTTCGCGCGTATGATCGCGACACTCGTCGGCTTCACCACGTGGTCCTCCGTGCTGTGGAAGACCAGCAGCGGCTGCGTCACCTTCGCCAGGTCGGCCTGCACCAGCGACCACAGCCCGGGCAGCGAGGCCGCCGCCTTGACCGGGGTGCGGGTGTAGGCCAGCTCGCGCACGCCGGGCTTCTTGACGTCGTTGGCGACGCCGGGCACCGACGGCACGAACCATTTGAGCAGCGGAGCCAGCTTCAGTAACGGCACGTCGTTGGCGATCGACGGGTTGACCACCATCACCCCCGAGATCGCCGGGCCGTGCACCTCGGCAAGCCGCAGCGCCAGGCAGCCGCCCAGCGACAGCCCCGCCACGAACACCTCCGCGCACCTGCCCTGGAGGTCGGCGAACGCCTTCTCCACCTCGGCGTACCAGTCCTCCCAGCGCGTCCTGTTCATCTCCTGCCACCTGGTGCCGTGCCCGGGCTGGCGGGGGAGCGAAACGCTGACCCCGTGCCCGGCAAGGTACTCACCCCACGGCCGCAGGGACTGCGGCGTGCCGGTGAACCCGTGACACAGCAGCACGCCGATCTGGCCTGCTTCGTGGTGGTAGGGCTCTGCGCCTGGCATGAGCGGCATAACAGCTCCTCTGTGCCGTTTCATTCCGGCAATTTCCGCCGGAACGGCCCGATCGTCGCATGTTCCGGGGTATTTGTGCGAGAGCTGATGTAGGAGCATGGCCGTCGAGATGGGAAGATGACTCTGCCCGCTGCTGACAATGCCCGCCGACGAGAAGTGCGCAGGAAGAGGTGCCAGGGTGTTCTACTGGGTGGTCAAGGCCATCTTGGGGCCGTTCCTCCACCTCGTCTTCAGGCCGTGGACCGAGGGCGCGGAAAACGTGCCCAAGCAGGGGCCCGCGATCCTGGCCGGCAACCACCTGTCCTTCGCCGACCACTTCTTCGGCCCGCTGCAGATCAGGCGCAAGGTCATCTCGCTGGGCAAGGCCGACTACTTCACCGGGCGCGGCATCAAGGGCTTCTTCACCCGGCTGTTCTTCAGCGGCGTGGGCACCGTCCCGATCGACCGCTCGGGCGGCAAGGCCAGCGAGGCCGCCCTGCGCACGGGGCTGCGCGTGCTGCGCGAGGGCAACATCCTGGGCATCTACCCCGAGGGCACCCGCACCCCTGACGGCCGCCTCTACAAGGGCAAGACCGGCGTGGCCAGACTCGCCCTGGAGTCGCGGGTGCCGGTGATCCCGTGGGCGATGATCAACACGTACGAGATGATGCCGCCGGGGCGGCTGCTGCCCAAGCTGGGCATCAGGCCGGGTGTGCGGTTCGGCAAGCCGCTCGACTTCTCCCGCTACTACGGCATGGAGGACGACCGGCTGGTGCTGCGCGCGGTGACCGACGAGATCATGTACGCGCTGATGGAGCTGTCGGGCCAGGAGTACGTCGACAAGTACGCCGCCAGCGCCCGCGTCGAGATGGAGCGCGCCGCGCGCGCCGCCGCCGCGGGCAGCAACAAGAGCGAGTGATCGCGGGGGCGGTCAGGCGGAGGAACGTAAGGCCTCTTCCGTCTTGCGCATGGCGCTCGTCATCGCGCGCAGCTCCTCCCGGCTGAGCCGGTCGATCAGGAAGGCGCGCACGACCTCCACGTGACCGGGAGCCACCCGCGCCAGGCAGTGCGCGCCCTTCTCCGTCAGCACCGCCAGCACGCCGCGCTCGTCGGACGGGCACGTCGCCCGCTCGACCAGCCCCGCCTTCTCCAACTGGTTGATCTGGTACGTCAGCGCGCTCTTCGACACCACGACGTCCCTGGCCAGCTCCGTCATGCGCATCTGGCGGCCGGGGGACTCCGACAGGACCACCAGGATCTCGTACTGCGGGTGCGTGAGGCCGGCGGCGGCCTTGAGCTGCTCCTCGATGCGCCGCTCGAGCAGGTGGGAGGTGGACACGAAGGCGCGCCATGCCGCCATCTCGGTCGCGTCCAGCCATCGGGTGTCCGTCACCGATTCAGTGTACTGTCGTTCGAATTTGAACAAATCACTGCTAGAGTCGTTGTTCAAATCTGAACAACCATCGAGGAGTCCGCATGGTGGATCAGGCGCGTCCCTTCGCCCTGTTGCTGGCGAGGGTCGCCATCGGGGTGATCTTCCTGGTGCACGGCTATCAGAAGTTCGCGACGATGGGGATCGCGGGCACGACCAAGTTCTTCGAGTCCGTCGGCATCCCGCTGGCCGGCCTGGCCGCTCCGGCGGTGGCCGTGCTGGAGGTCGCCGGCGGCCTGGCGCTGATCCTGGGCGCCGCGCTGCCGATCGCCGGCACGTTGCTCGCCCTCGACATGCTGGGCGCGATCGCCTTCGTGCACGGCGCCAACGGGCTGGCCGGTGACGGTGGCTACGAGTTCGTGCTGGCGCTGGCCGCGGCCAGCCTGGCCGTCGGGTTCACCGGGGGCGGCGCGCTGGCGCTCGACCGCGTCCTGATCCGCCGCCGCAGCGCCGCCACGGCGACCGCCTAGCGGGGGTTCCGCCGCCGCCTCTCCTCTTCCGGCGCACTCCGGTGCGGTCCCCCGGGAGCGGGGAGGCCGCCCGAGCCCCTGCTGACCGCCTGGCGGCTCAGGTCAGGTGCGCGCGGATCTGCCTGATGTGCTCCGGCGTCGTACGGCAGCAGCCGCCGATCAGCGACGCCCCCGCCCGCTGCCACTCCTGGGCGGCCCGGCCGTACTCGACCGGGTCGGCCAGGCCCGTCCAGCGGCGGGCGGCGGCGTCCCACGCTTCGCCCGAGTTGGGGTAGACCACCACGGGCAGGCCGCCCGACAGGCACGCGACGAGGCCGGGGATGTGGCGCGGCGCGGTGCAGTTCGCGCCGACGGCCACCACCTGCGGGTTTCCCGTGAACAGCGCCGCCGCCTCGCGGATCGGGGTGCCGTCGTTGAGCCGCTCGCCGTCGCGGCACGAGAAGCTCACCCACACCTTCACCCCCGGCGTGCGGGCCAGCAGCGCGGCCAGCGCCCGCGCCTCGGCGAAGGACGGGATCGTCTCACAGGCCAGCAGATCAGCCCCGGCGGCGGCCAGGATCTCCCAGCGCGGCAGGTGCCAGGCGTACAGGCCGTCCTCGTCGAGGTCGTAGTCGCCGGTGTACTCGGCGCCGTTGGCCAGGTAGGCGCCGTACGGGCCGACCGAGGCCGCCACCAGCCCGTGCCCGGCCTCGTCCCGTGCCTGGGCGGCCAGCTCCACCGACAGCCGGATCAGCCGCTCGGCCTCGACCGCGTCCAGGCCGCGCCGCGCGAACCCCGGCAGCGTCGCCTGATAGCTCGCCGTGGTCGCCACGTCGGCCCCGGCGGCGAAGTAGTCCGCGTGCGCGCGCCGGATCAGCGCCGGCTCCTCCAGCAGCAGCCGCGCCGACCACAGCGCGTCGCTCAGATCCGCGCCGAGTTCCTCGAGCCGCGTGGCCAGCCCGCCGTCCAGGACAAGTGTCGTCACTTATCCAGCCTACGGGGCCGCCGGAAATGCGCGGATGGCGTGGTCGTGGCCCACCACTCCACCGCGCCGCGCCACGACGGCGCCGTTCGCGGGAGTGAGCGGCCCGCGTGGGCGGTTCAGGGGACGGGCGTCTGGAGGGCGGCCGCGCGGGCGAGTGCCGGGTGGTCCAGCACGATCACCTCGCCGGTGCCGATCTCGATCAGGCCCCGGCGCTCGAAGCCCCGCAGGGCCCGGTTGACACTCACCCTGGTCGCCCCGATCTCGGCCCCCAGACCGGCCTGCCCGCCGTGCAGCGGCACCCGTCCGGCGGCGCAGCGGCGTACCAGCCAGGTGGCCACCCGCGACGGCACGTCCCGCACCGACGCGTCGAGGAGCCGCTCGTCGAGGTCCCGCACGGTCGTGGCCAGCGTGCGCAGCAGCCGCGCCGCCACGGACGGCTCCGCGCCGACGAGTTCGAGCACGGCGGCCCGCGGCAGGTACGCCACCCCCACCGCCGTCAGCGCCGTCCGCGTGGCGCGATGGGTGCCGTCCACCAGCAGGGCCGTCTTGTCGAACGCCACCGGCGCCTCCTCCACGGCCAGCACCACCTCCCGGCCCTCCGCGCTCACCCGCGCCGCCCTGACCCGCCCGGCCAGCAGCACGATCAGGTGGTCGGCCGGATCCCCCTCCGTGCAGAGCACCTGCCCGGCCGCATACCGCCGCCACCGGGCCTGCGCCGCCAGCCCGCGCAGCCGCTCCTCACCGAGCCCCCCGAGCATGGGCAGGTCGGCCAGCGTGTACGTCATGTATCCCGTGATACACCATGCCCGTGCCGCGCGATGCTGAGCGCGGGGGCGGCCGGCGCCTAGCGTGCGGGGGCATGGCGAGATATGTGTTGCAACTGGCCTTCGACGGCGATCCCCGGCGGCTCGCGGCCCGCCCCGCGCACCGGGAGCACCTGCGGCGGCTCAAGGAGCAGGGGCGGCTGGTGACCGCCGGGCCGTGGGCGGACGACAGCGGGGCCTTGCACGTCTACGAGGTGGCGGACGAGGCCGAGCTGCGGGCGATCCTCCAGGAGGACCCGTACACGGCGGTGGACGGCTACGAGATCGTGCTGCTGAGGGAGTGGGCTCCGATCATGTGACGCCCGCGGGCGCCGCCACCGTACGGTGACGGTAGCGGCACCCGCGGGTCCCCGGACGGTCAGGCGCGCTTCCAGAAGGGGCCGCGCCGCTGGCCGCCGGCAGGCCCGGGCGCGGGGGACGGAGAGGAGCCGCCGCCGGTGAGCGCGGTCAGCACCTCGACGGCGCGATCGTGCAGCGCCTGCGCGTCCGCGCCGGGGCGTTCGGCGCCCTCCAGCTCGCGGGCCAGCGTCTCCAGGTCCTCGTTCCCGCCGAGGAAGGCCGCCAGGGCCGCCAGCCGGGTGCCCAGGTCCGCCAGGTACAGCAGGTCAGGCGCCGGGAGGGCCCTGAGCCGGTCGAGCTCGGCGGTGAGCTGGGGCCGTACCGAGTCCAGCCGGTGAGCGGGCCGCGCGCCCGGCCTGCCCCAGCGACCGCCTCCGGGAGCGGCCGGAGCCGGCATCGGCGGCCCGCCGGGCGCGGCCGGCCGAGGAGCCGGGCCAGAACGCGGAAGTCCGCCACCGGGAGCGCCGCCAGGACCGCCGAACACGGGACCGCCGCCCTCCTGCCCGCCACCGCCCGCGAACCCCTGGTCCAGGTCGGCCTGGCCGAGCCCGGGCGCGGGCATCCGCATCCGGGGCGCCGACATGGGGGCGGCGGTCAGCATCATGCCGGCCGCGAACGTGCCCGCCGCCGGCGCCGCGCTCGGCAGCTCCCAGCCGCTCGGCGGCTCGACCGGCTGGATGACGCGATGCTCGGGCCCCTCGCCGGCCACCTGCCTGGTGTCGACGGCCACGTACGCGGTGAACCGGCAGAGCACGCCGTACTCCAGCGACGTACGCACGATGCGCGACTCCAGGTCGTGCTCGCCCATGGCGTAGCGGTCCTCCAGCTCGCGCAGGTGCGCCCGCGCCCACACCGCGCGGATGGCCGGATGGTCCGCGGTCACGCCGGGGACCCGCTCCTCCCACGGCGCGCCCGCCGCCGTCCCGCGCACGGTGACCGAGGAGCCCTGGCGGCAACGCCCGTACGCGCGCAGCGGCACGCCGGGGAAGATCGAGCCCAGGTGGGTGACCGTGCCGGGCTCGACGTCGAGGTCCTTGAGCGACAGGCCGGTCACCAGGGGAGCGCCGATCCTGCGGTGGATGGCGTCCATGGCGGCGTCCAGCCGGTCCTCCGACTCGACCAGCTCGCACCGCCCCGCCCCCAGCCCGGCCAGCCGCCCCAGGAACCCGGCGTTCACGGCGCGGTCGATGCCGACCGTGTGCACGCGCATGGCCGACAGCGCGCCGCCCGCCTGCTCCAGGATCTGGTCCTCGTTGCCCACTTGGCCGTCGGTGACCAGCACCACGACGCGTTCGCGTCCGCTCTGGGCGCCGCCCAGCAGGGTGGTGGCCTGGCGCAGCGGTTCGAGCAGCTCGGTGCCGCCGCGGGCGTCCACCCTGGCCAGGTGCTCGACCGCGCGGTACCGGTTGCGGTCGGACGCCTCCACCAGCCCCTCGAACGCCTGCTCCACCACCGAGTCGAAGGTCAGCACCGCGAACCTGTCCTGCGGCGTCAGCGTGTCGACGATGCGCGCGGCGGCCCGGCGGGCGCAGATCATCTTCCAGCCGCCCATGCTGCCCGAGCGGTCGAGCAGCAGCACCAGGTCGCGCGGCGTCCGGGTGGCCTCCAGCGGCGGTGGCAGCACGGTGAGGGCGAACGTTCCCCGCCCGTCGAGCTGCAACGACGTGGAGGCGTCGAACGACAGCCGCAGCACGAAGTCCCGGTCGAGCCGCTCGCCGGGGCGCAGCCGTACGGTGTGGCCCTCCTCCTCGACCACGTGCAGGCTGGAGGCCAGCTCGCGCAGCTCCAGCCCGGCCGCGTCCACGGTGGCGGCCAGCGACAGCCGCACGGGGTCGGGGAAGCCCGGCAGCAGGACCGGCGGGCTGATCCTCGACGCGTCGGGCACGGCGTCGGTGTCGGGAGCCGTGCCGTCACCGGCCGGCGGGCCGTCGATCGGGCTGCCGGGGATGTAGCGCGGGGCCACGACCAGCGGGAACCTGAACGTGGCCGCGCCGTCCTCGTACGGCAGGGGCTGGCTCATCGTGAGCCTCACCGAGACGCGCTCGCCGGGCAGGATGTTGCCCACCCTGATCGTGAACACGTCGGGCCGGTCCTCCTCGGCGATCGCCGCCCGCCTGCCCTCGCGCAGCGCCCGGTCGTAGTCCGCCCTGGCCTGGCCCCGCTCCTTCAGCACCCCCTCGATCACCCGGTCGTCGGCCTCCATCCGGAAGCCGGTGACGGCCGCCCTGTCGGGCAGCGGGAAGACGTACGTGGCCTCCAGCGTGACGTCGAACGGGTTCCTGAAGCCCTGCGTGACCTCCACCCCGGCGATCAGGCCCGAGATGTCCGCGGTCACGTCCACGCTCTCCAGCGGCAGGTTGCCGCGCTCGGTCAGCAGCGCGCCGAACCCGGCGTCCGGCACCGGCAGGCACCGTGCGGGCTCCAGCGAAGTGATCCTCATATCAGCTCCCTCTCTTCGAGCACCGCGAGCAGCGGCCGCGCGGCCGCCAGCACCGCCTGAACGTCCTCATCGGACGGCACCCGGCCCGCGTCCAGCACGAGCCGCACCCCGTCGCCCAGCCTGACCCCCGTCACCACCCCACCACGTGACCCGCCGGTCCTCTCCCCTCCGGCCGCCCCGACACGCCCCTGACCCTCGCCGGCCCGCATCGCCGTGGGGGCCGAGCCCGCCCCGCGGGACGGACCGCGAGCAGGTGGCGCGCTGGTCCCGTCCGCCGGGTCGTCGACGGGGTGCACGGCCGATGGCCTCGCCGGGCCGCCGGGCCGCAGAGTTCCCGCCTCGGGGGCGGCGCCGCTGGCGGGCATCGTGCCCGACTCGGGCTCGGAGCCGCTGGTGGGCATCGGGCCCGGCTCAGGCTCCAAGCCGCTGGTGGGCATCGCGCCCGGCTCGTGAGCGGGGTGCTCGCGGCGCAGCGCGGGCGCGTCCTGGGACGGGCGCGCGCTCCGTGGTGCGCCAGGCTCGGGTGCCCGTGCGCCGGGCGCCGGTGTGCTGGGTGCCGGTGTGCTGGGGGCTGCTTCGCGACCGTGCGCCGCGCCACTGCCCGGCCGCTCGGCCCAGAACCGGTCGCGCGCCGCCTCGCCGCCACCGGCCGCTCCCGCGCGCGCCCTGTCGGCCGCCGCCGGCACGTGACCGGTCACGTCCGGATGCTCGGCCGCCGACGGCCCGTCCGGGCCGTGTGCCGCAGGAGGGCCGTCCGGGTGGTGCGTCGCAGGGTGGCCGTCCGGGTGGCGCATCGCGGGGTGGCCGTCCGGGTGGTGCGTCGCGGGGTGGCGGTCCGGGTGGTGCGTCGCGGGGTGGCCGTCCGGGTGGTGTGCGGGCGGCGGGGCCTCCAGGTCCGCGGGGGGCGGGGCTTCCAGGTGCGCCGCCGCCTCCAGCATCCGGTCCGTGGCTCCGGCCAGGGCCGCCTGGATCTCCGCGATCGACCGGCCGGCCGCCTGCAGCCGCTTCACGGCGACGAGCTGCAGCAGGTGCCGCCGCCCGTACCGGGCCACCCGGCCGCGCCGCGTGAGCGGCGGGTCCACCAGGCCGATCGTCGTGTACCACCTGATCAGCCGCTCGCCCGGCACGTCGCGGACCCGCCCGTTGGGCGGTGCCGGCGCGCCGGCGCGCAGGGCGCGTGCCGCGTGCTCGGCCAGCTCGCCGATCGTCCAGGTGTCACTCATGAACCCACGATGACACTGTCACTATTACACTGTCAACGACGCCGGACGGCGGAAGATCTGGCGGAGCGGTTTTGTTGCTAAATGTGTAAATTCCGACCGCTGGGGAGGAAGGTAGACATGGCTACCATCACCGGCCCGCTCTCGGGCGACGCCAGGAACACCGTCGCGGAGGCCCTCCAGGGCGCCCTGGTGGACCTCATCGACCTGTCGCTGGTCGCCAAGCAGGCACACTGGAACCTCATCGGCACCCACTTCCGCTCTATCCACCTCCAGCTCGACGAGGTCGTCACGCTGGCCAGAACGCATATGGACACCATCGCCGAGCGTGCCGTCGCCCTCGGGGTCAACCCGGACGGCCGTGCCGCCACGATCTCCCGCTCCAGCAGGCTCCAGCAGCCGGAGAGCGGCTGGATCGAGGACGGGAAGGTGCTGGCGACGATCACCGACGTCCTTGACGGCATCAGCAAGCGCATGTACGAGCGCATCCGGGCCACCGACGAGGCCGACCCCGTCACCCAGGACCTGCTGATCGCCGTGGCGCAGGAGATCGACAAGCAGCACTGGATGTTCCAGGCGCAGCGCTGACCCATCGCGAGGAGAGCCCGGGCCCCGAGCCCGGGCTCTCGCATGTCATGAGCGTCGCGAAGACGGCGTCGCGCCTGACGGCCACGATGTCGGGATCGCGTCTGACGGCCGTGACGTCGGCCCCCTGGAGCCTGGAGCCTGGAGTCCGGCACGCCGGCACCGACGTGTCCGCCTCCGCCACGGTGCCGTCACCGGCCCTCGTTTCCGGCGGGCGGGCGGTGCCTCATCGCGACCGGTCCCGCCGTCACCGGCCGTCACGAGGTGGCAGGTCGCCGGTTCGCGTACCGCCCTCAGCTGTACGGAACGTCACCGCGCACGGACCGCCCGGCGAACGGCAGTCGGGGTTTGCGCAGAGTTTGATGTCGCGAGTCCCTGCCATTCATGTCGGTGCGGTCGACTAGCGTGGCACCTAGAGGGAGGCCCCACGATGTCGCGCAAGACTCTCCTCCGCACGGGCCCGCTCGTGCCGGGCGGCGTCAGCCCGTACGGTCCGCTCGGCCTGGCAGGCACGGGCGGCTTGGCGCTGCCCCCAGGGTTCACCGGCCGGGTCGTGGCCCGCTCAGGGGAGAAGGTCGCCGGCCTGACCTGGCACGCCGCCCCCGACGGCGGCGCCTGCTTCCCCGACGGCGACGGCTGGATCTACGTGAGCAACTCCGAGCTGCCCCTGCTCGGCGGCGCCTCGGCGCTGCGCTTCCGCGCCGACGGCAGCGTCGGCGACGCCTACCGCATCCTGTCGGGCACCGATCTCAACTGCGCCGGCGGCGCCACGCCGTGGCACACCTGGCTGTCGTGCGAGCTCGGCCACCGGGGCCGCGTCTTCGAGTGCGACCCCTACGGCGCCCGCGCCGCCCGGCCCCGGCTGGCCATGGGGCGCTTCAAGCACGAGGCCGCCGCCTGCGACCCCGAACGGCATGTCATCTACATGACCGAGGACGAGCCCGACGGCTGCTTCTACCGGTTCCGGCCGGGCGACTGGGGTGACCTGACGGAGGGCACGCTGGAGGTGCTGTGCGCCTCGGGCCACTGGCAGGCCGTGCCCTCGCCGGCCGCCCTGCTCAAGGAGGCCCGCCACCAGGTCGAGGACGCCCGTCACTTCGACGGCGGCGACGGCTGCCACTACGCCGGAGGGGTGTGCTACTTCACCACGAAGGGCGACACCGGGCTGTGGGCGTACGACGCGCAGACCTCGACCCTCGACCGGCTCTGCGAGGGCGTGCGCGCCATCACCGCCGCCCCCTCCGGCGACCTGTACGTCGCCAGGGAGCGCCCCGAGATCGACGTCATCGCGCCCGACCGGGCGGTGACACCGTTCCTCAGGCTGGAGGGGCACGACGGGGCCGAGCTGACCGGGCTGGCCTTCTCGCCCGACGGCGAGCGGCTCTACTTCTCGGCCAGGCGCGGCCGCACCGAGGGGCACACGTTCGAGGTGAGAGGCCCCTTCCGCCCCTGAGCCAGGTCCCCAGAGCCGCTGCCGCGCCCGACCTCGCTCATTCCAGGTAGCGGACGAGCATGAGCTTGAGCTCGTCCACGAGCTCGGCCGATCGCTCGGGCGCCGACGAGGTGATCATCGGCATCACCGCCTTCACCATGGCCAGCGCCATGGTCCCGGTCAGCAGCGCCCGTTCCTCGGACAGCCCGGGGGAGCGGCGGCGCAGCATGGCCGCGATGTGCCCGGCGATGTCCTCGTGCAGCCGCTGTGACGCCGCCGCGAGCTGGTCGCCCGTCGCCGAGCCGTACAGCAGCGACCAGTACGCGGGCGAGGCGCTCTTGAACCGCACGCTCTCGTCCACGAGCTGCCCCACCAGCACCTCCAGGGGCACCTCCGGCGTGACGGCGGCCAGCCGGTCGGCCCAGAACTCCTGCCGGTCGACCGTGTAGCGAGCCACCAGCCCGTCCAGGATCTCCTCCTTGTTCCTGAAGAACTGGTACAGCGACCCCGGTGACACCCCCGCCCGCGCGGCGACCTGGTTCGTGGTCAGCTCCGGGTAGCCGACCTCGGCGATCACCAGCTCGGCGGCGTCGAGGATCTCGGCCATGCGCTTGAGGCCGCGCGCCTGCCGGCGGACCGTGCGTTCAGCCATGGGTCTCCTCGTTGACAAATACGAGCATTTACTTGTATTTCTGGGTCCGGAAGTAAAACACGAGCAGTTTACCGAGTTTTCGGGGAGATCTCATGGTGACCACCCGCGCCCGCCCCGCCCGCCAGGCCGCGGTCGGCCCGCCGCTGCGCAGGCTGGGCTTCCTGCTCGTCCGCCGCCGCAGGCTGGTGCTCGCGCTGGCCCTGGCCGTGCTGATCGGCGCCGGCGTGCTGGCGGCGGGGGCGGCGTCGGGGCTGTCGCTGGCCAGGTTCGAAGCGCCGGGGTCGGAGTCGGACCGGGCGCAGGCCGAGCTGGAGGAGCGGTTCGGCACCGGCAGCCCCGACATGATCTTCCTGGTGACGGCGCGGAGCGGCACCGTGGACGACCCCGCCGTCGAAGCGGCGGGCCGGGAGCTGACCGAGCGCGTCGGCCGCCACGAGGGCGTGGCCGAGTCGGCCTCCTACTGGACCCGCGGCAGGCCCGCCACCCTGCGCAGCGAGGACGGCAGGCACGCGCTGATCGTCGTGCGCATCCCGGGGAACGCCGACCACGTGCGCGCCGAGGTCCTGCCCAGGCTCGTCCCCGAGATCACCAGGGGTACGGACCTGCTCCAGGTGCGGGCCGGGGGCGGGGAGGAGGTCTTCAGGGAGACCGTGCCGCTGGCCAGGCAGGACTTCGTCCGGGCCGAGCTGGTCATCTTCCCGCTGGCGTTCGTGCTGCTCTGGCTCTACCAGCGGCGCGCCATGGCGGCCCTGGTGCCGATCCTCGCCGGCGTGTACGCCATGGTGATCGGCCTGGCGCTGCTCAGCGGCGTCCTGCTGTTCACCGAGATCTCCACCTTCGCCCTCAACCTGACCCTGGCCATGGGCCTCGGCCTGGGCATCGACTACTGCCTGTTCGTCATCCAGCGCTTCCGCGAGGAGACGCGGCGCGGCGCCGACCGGGCCGCCGCGGTCGCCGGGGCGGTCGAGCACGCGGGCAGGACGGTCCTGTTCAGCGGCCTGACCGTGGCCTCGTCGCTGGCCGTGCTGTTCGCGCTGCCGTTCGACTTCCTGCGCTCCTTCGCCTACGCCGGGATCGCGGTCGTCCTGGGCGGCCTGGTGGCGGCGGTGGTCGTGCTGCCCGCCGTGCTGGCCACGATCGGCGGCACGATCCTGCCCAGACGGGACAGGCCCGAGCGGGCGGACGGCTTCTGGCACGGCCTGGCCACCCGGGTGATGCGCCGGCCTCTGGTGTTCGGCGGGCTGGCCACGGTGCTGCTGCTCGTGCTCGCCTCACCGTTCCTGGGTCTGCGCTTCGGCGTGGCCGACGACCGCATCCTGCCGCCGGAGGCCTCCTCCCGCCAGACCCAGGAGGTCATCCGCCAGTCCTTCCCGGCCGAGGAGACCGACGCCATCCAGCTCGTCTCCGCGGACGCCCGCGCGGGCGACGTCTCCGGGTACGCCGCGAGCCTGTCCAGGCTGCCCGGCGTGGCGCAGGTGGACTCGGCGGCCGGCTCGTACGCGGGCGGCACGCGCGTGGGCGACGGCGACCCGGCCAGGTTCCAGGGCCAGGGCCGGGGCACGTGGTTGTCCGTCGTCCCGTCCGCGGCGGCGCTGGCCGACGACCCCGTACGCCTGGTCGAGGCCGTACGCACGGTGCGGCCGCCCTTCGAGGTGCTGGTCGGCGGCTACCCGGCCGAGCTGTCCGACTACCGCTCCTCCGTCGTGGACCGGCTCCCGCTGGTGCTGGCGCTCATGCTGGGCGTGACGTTCGCCGTCCTGTTCCTCATGACCAGGAGCGTGATCATCCCGATCAAGGCGACCCTCCTGAACGTCCTCAGCCTCGGCGTGATGTTCGGCGCCATCGTCTGGATCTTCCAGGACGGCAACCTGTCGGGCCTGCTGGGCTTCACTCCGACGGGCACGCTCGACCCGAGCATCCCGATCCTGATGCTCTGCGTGGCCTACGGCCTGTCGATGGACTACGAGGTCTTCCTGCTCTCCCGGATCAAGGAGGAGTACGACAGGACGGGCGACACGGAGTCGGCCGTGGCCACCGGACTGCAGGCGGGGGCGCCGCTGATCACGGCGGCCGGCGGCATCCTGGCGCTGACGTTCGCCGCGTACGCCACGGCGTCGGTGACGTTCGTGCAGATGCTGGGTGTCGGCATGGCGGTGGCGGTGCTGGTGGACGCCACCGTGATCAGGGCGGTGCTGGTGCCGAGCCTGATGCGCCTGGCGGGCCCGCTGAACTGGTGGCCGGACACGCCTAGAGGTCGCGCGACCACATCTGCTCGGTGACCTCGACCCCGTTCTCCACCCCCTTCTCCTCCGAATCCAGCTCGAATCCGGCTGCCTGGTAGATGCGCCGCGCGCTCTCCAGGCAGTCGCGCGTCCACAACACGATCCGCTTGTACCCCTCGGCTTGCGCGTGCCGCAGGCACTCGTCCACGAGCCGCCGCCCGATGCCCAGCCCGCGGGCGGACGGCTCGACCAGCAGCATCCGCAGCTTGGCCGTGGTGTCGTCCTGCCGCACGCAGAACACGCATCCGGCCCGCTCCCCGTCGACCTCGGCGATCCATCCGGCGTCGCGGGAGAAGTCGAGGTCGCCCACGATCCTGGCGACGAGCTGCTCGAACCCGGTGCCCCAGCCGTACTCGGCGCTGTAGAGCGCGCCGTGCCGGTGGACGACCCAGCCCAGGTCGCCGGTGCGCGGCGGCCTGATCACGTACGGCGCGCGCTCCTGCCCGCCGCCCAGCAACCGCCTGATCGCAGCCATGCTGGAGACCAGCCGCTCCTGGTCCGCCTCGGGCAGGCCGCCGAGCAGCGTCCTGATCTCCTCCGACGAGCGCCGGTCGAGCGCCGCGAACACCTCGGCCCCCGCCGGGGTGAGCCCGACGAGCTGCTTGCGCGCGTCGGCCGCCGAGCGTTCGCGGGTGACCAGCCCGTCGCCCTCGAAGCGGGCCAGGATCCGGCTGAGGTAGCCCGCGTCCAGGCCGAGCAGCGCGCGCAGCTCGCCGGTCTCCCTGCGCTCGGCGTGCGCCAGCTCGAACAGCACCCTGGCCTCGGTCAGCGAGTACGGCGATTCGAGCATCCCCACCTGGAGCGCGCCGATCACCTTCGTATAGAACCGGTTGAAGGCTCTGACCTCAGAGACCCTTGCCTCTGTCAACGAACTCATTGCCATAGTCAACCATAGGAGGATCCCCGCTGTGAAGCACGTGCGCATAGGCGGATACGGTCCCGGCATCGTCACCATCGGCGGCGGCCTCACCCGGGTGACGGCGCCCTCGTTCCTGGCCGCCCACCCCTCGCTGCCGGTGCTGTACGCCGTCGGCGAGCTCGAACGCGGCTGGCTCACCGCGTACCAGGCCCAGGGGGCGGAGCTCGGCCCGCTGGACGAGCGCCCCAGCGAGGGCCACAGCCCCTGCCACGTCGCCGTCGACCCCGAGGGCGGCCTGCTCGCGGTGGCCAACTACGGCGACGGCACGGCCACCCTCTACCGGCTGGACGAGCGGGGCGCGTTCACGGGGGATCCCATCGTGCTGCGCCACACGGGCTCAGGCCCGGACGCCGAGCGCCAGGAGGGCCCGCACGCCCACCAGGCCGCCTTCCACGACGGCCTGCTGCACGTCTCCGACCTCGGCACCGACGAGATCCGCCGCTACCGCCACGACGGCACCCCGCTGGAGCCGATCACCTTGGCCCCCGGCACCGGCCCGCGCCACTTCGCCTTCGCGGGCTCGCGCCTGTACGTGGCGGGCGAGCTCGACGGCACCGTCACCCTGATCGAGGGCGAGCGCCGCACGGTCGTCCGCGCCTCCCGCCAGGAGGGCGAGAACGCCCCCTCCCACCTGCAACTCCACGGCGACCTCGTCTACGTCGCCAACCGCGGCCCGAACACGATCTCCGTGCTGCGCGCCGCCGACCTGTCACCGGTGGCCGAGGTGCCCTCCGGCGGCAACTGGCCCAGGCACTTCGCCATCGACGGCGAGCGCATGTACGTGGCCAACCAGTACGCGAACACCGTCACCTCCTTCCGGATCGAGGACGGCGTGCCGGTGCCGGACGGGGAGTCGTACGAGGTGGAAAGCCCGGCCTGTGTGCTGATCATGTAAGGAGTTCGCCAAGTCGGGGCCCGCCGGGGCGTCCGGTCCCGACCATGGGCACGTGCGCAAGATCCTGCTCGCCCTCGTCCTGCTGGCCGCCGGCTGCGGCGAGGCGCCCGCCGTCGAGCCGCCCGTCGATCAGCACGCCGATCCGCCCGTCACGCGGCAGGCCGCCGAGCCGCCGGTCGCCGACGTGCAGGAGTCGTGGCGGATCACCCGGCACGGCGCCGCGCACGAGATCGAGGGCTACGCCGACGAGGTGAGCGTGCTGCCGGGGGAGCGGTTCCGGCTGCACGTCTCCACCACCGCGCCGCGCTTCTCCGCCCGCGCCTTCCGCATGGGCGCCAACCCGTCGAAGGTGTGGGAGTCGGCGTGGGTGCGGGGGACGCGGCAGGCGGCGGCGCGGGTCGTGGACGGCACGGTGACCGCCGCCCACTGGGACCCGTCCCTGACCGTGGACACCGCCGGCTGGCCCGAGGGCGCCTACCTCGTCAGGCTCGACGCCTCCACCGGCGCCCAGCGCTACGTCCCGATCACCGTGCGCTCGGCCTCCACCGCCGGCCGCGTCGTGATCGTGAACGCGGTCACCACCTGGCAGGCGTACAACCTGTGGGGCGGCCGCAGCCTCTACACGGGCCCCGGCGGGTACGGGTACCGCTCGCGCGCGGTCACCTTCGACCGCCCCTACGACGGCACCGGCGCCCGGCTCTTCCTGGACTTCGAGGAGGAGGCGCTGGCCGTGGCCGAGCAGAGCGGGGTGCCGCTGGCGTACCTGACCAACCTGGACCTCGTGCCGGGCGCGCTGGACGGCGCCCGCGCGGTGATCTCGCTGGGTCACGACGAGTACTGGTCGCCCGGCATGCGCAGGGCCGTCACCAGGGCCAGGGACCGGGGCACGAACCTCGCCTTCCTCGGCGCCAACGCCGTCTACTGGCGCATCGCCATGCGCGGCAGGCAGGTGCTGTGCGACAAGGAGCGGGTCTGCGAGCTGTGGCGGGAGTCGGAGCCGGAGAGCTCGCTGATCGGGCAGATGTACGACTGCTTCCCCGCCGAGGGCGTCTACCGGGTCAGCAGGCCAGGGCACTGGATCTTCGCCGGGACGAAGGGGCGGCGTTTCCCCGGGATGGTCGGCGTGGAGACCGACCGGGTGTCGCGGGGGTCGCCGCCCGGTGTCCAGGTGCTGGCCGAATCGCCGTTCTCGTGCGGCGGCCGGGCCGCCGTCACGCACAGCACGTACTACACGGCGCCGAGCGGGGCCGGGGTGTTCGCCTCAGGCACCATGCGCTGGGTGTGCGCGCTGCGCGGGCGGCGGTGCGGGCACGGCGTCACCGACTCCGCCGCCGCCTTCACCCGCCGCGCCACGCTCAACCTCCTCACCCGCTTCGCCAAGGGTCCGGCCGGCCGCGCCCAGAAGGAAGGCGCGCAGCCGCCGCACCCGGCCGCTCAGGAGCCGTGACGCCGGGCGTTCAGGAGCCGTGACGCCGGGCGTTCAGGAGCCGTGGGTGCCCGCCGTCGCGAGCCGGACGGCCGCGCGCCAGCGCTCGTAGGCGGCGTCGTCGCGCTCGCCAGGCTCGAAGCGCCGGTCCAGGTGCCAGGTCTTGCGCAGCTCGGCCCGCGACCCCCACACGCCTGCGCCGAGCCCGGCCAGGAACGCCGCCCCGAGCGCCGTCGTCTCCTGGATCGCCGGCCGCTCCACCGCCGCCCCGAGCTGATCGGCCTGGAGCTGCATGAGCAGGTCGTTGGCGCTCGCCCCGCCGTCGGCCTTCAGCACGGGCACCGAACCGCCGGTCATCGACCCGACGACGTCCCGCACCTCGAACGCGATCGCCTCCAGCGTGGCCCTGACCAGGTGCGCCCGCGTCGTGCCGCGGGTGATGCCGGTGATCAGCCCGCGCGCCTGCGGATCCCAGTGCGGCGCCCCCAGCCCGGTCAGCGCGGGCACGAACACCACCCCGCCGCTGTCGGGCACCGTACGCGCCACGGCCTCCGACTCCGGCGCCGTCCCGATCACCCCGAGCCCGTCACGCAGCCACTGCACCGCCGCCCCGGTCACGAAGATCGACCCCTCCAGCGCGAACGTGCGCTCGCCCGACGGCGTCTGCCAGGCCACCGTGGTCAGCAGCCCCGACTCCGAGCGCACGATCTCCCCGCCGAGGTTGGTCAGCACGAACGAGCCCGTGCCGTAGGTGCACTTCACGTCCCCCACGTCGAAGCAGGTCTGCCCGAACAGCGCCGCCTGCTGGTCGCCCGCGACCCCGCTGATCGGAACGTCCAGCCCGAGGAACGCCGACGGCTCCGTACGCCCGATCGGCCCGTAGTTCGGCACGATCTCCGGCAGGGCCTCCCGCGGCACCCCGAACAGCTCGCACAGCTCCGGCTCCCAGGTGCCGGACGCCAGCCCGTACAGGAGGGTCCGGGAGGCGTTGGACGGGTCGGTGACGTGCCGCGCGCCCGCCGTCAGCCTGGCGATCAGGTAGGAGTCCACCGTCCCTATGGCCACATTTCCGGACTCGACCCCTTCCCAGACCTGGGGGTCGTTCTCGGCCAGCCAGGTCAGCTTGGTGGCGGTGAAATAGGGGTCGAGGCGCAGCCCGGTCAGCTCCGAGACCCGCGGCTCGTGCCCCGCCTCGCGCAGCCGCCCGCACAGCCCGGCCGTGCGGCGGTCCTGCCAGACGATCGCCCGCCGCGGCGCGGCCAGCGTGCGGCGATCCCACAACACGGCGGTCTCGCGCTGGTTGGTGATGCCCACGCAGGAGGGCGGTTGCGCGGCTCCGCGCAGCGCGGTGGCGCAGGCCGACAGGGTGGCCTGCCAGATGTCCTCGGGGTTGTGCTCGACCCGGCCGGGCTCGGGGAAATGCTGCGCGAATTCCTCGTACCCCTTGGAGATGATCTGCCCGTTTTCTGTGACAAGCAGCGCTGTCACCCCAGTTGTTCCGGCATCAATCGCGAGCACAACCATGAAAATTCCTCCGGGGTAAGGGTTTAGTTTTTCGGGCTGGCGTTTGGTCTAGACCACTGCGCGGGATGCCGGGCACAATGCGAGTCTGACATCAAGGTCTGGTTCGTGACCCCTATCTGGGAGGAACCCGCCATGCGTATTGGAGTGCTGACCGGAGGCGGCGACTGCCCCGGGCTCAACGCCGTGATCAGGGCAGTGGTGCGTAAGGGGGTGAGCGTCTACGGTCATGAGTTCGTCGGCTTCCGTGACGGCTGGCGCGGTCCCCTCGAAGGCGACACGATGCCACTGGACATCCAGGCCGTACGCGGCATCCTGCCGCGCGGCGGCACCATTCTGGGCTCCTCCAGGACGAACCCGATGAAGATCGAGAACGGGGTCGACCGGATCAAGGAGAACCTGGCCGCCACCGGCGTGGACGCTCTGATCGCCATCGGCGGGGAGGACACGCTGGGCGTCGCCAAGCAGCTCTACGACCGCGAGGTCAACGTCGTGGGCGTGCCCAAGACCATCGACAACGACCTGTCGGGCACCGACTACACCTTCGGCTTCGACACCGCGGTGAACATCGCGATGGAGGCCATCGACCGGCTGCACACCACCGCCGAGTCCCACCACCGGGCGCTGATCTGCGAGGTCATGGGCCGGCACGCGGGCTGGATCGCGCTGCACGCGGGCATGGCCGGCGGCGCGAACGTCATCCTCATCCCGGAGAAGCCGTTCGACATCGACCGGGTCTGCGAGTACGTCGAGTCCCGCTTCCGCACCCGCTACTCGCCGATCGTCGTGGTCGCCGAGGGCGCGCACCCCATCGAGGGACAGATGGAGCTGCAGGCGGGCACGCTCGACGCGTTCGGCCACGTCCGCCTGGGCGGCATCGGCGAGGTGCTGGCCAAGGAGATCGAGAAGCGTACCGGCAAGGAGGCCCGCACCACGGTGCTCGGCCACATCCAGCGCGGCGGCACCCCCACCGCATACGACCGGGTGCTGGCGACCAGGTTCGGGCTGCAGGCGATCGACGCGGCCCACGAGGGCGACTACGGCAAGATGGTCGCGCTGCGCGGCACCGACATCGTGCGCGTCGGCCTCGACGAGGCCACGGCCGAGCTGAAGACCGTGCCGGTGGAGCGCTACTCCGAGGCCGAGGTGTTCTTCGGATGACCGGCTGAAAGCGGCTTGCAAGCGGGCGGCCGTACCTTCGAGTCAGCGGGGTTACCGCTACAACCCCCTCGAGGTACGGCTTGCGCCGCAGAGAGTCGGCGGCCCACCTTGCGTCGCAAGCCGTACCCAGCACATATGGCTCAGCCGCGGGGCGTGCCGAAGAGATCGACCTCCGGCGCGCCCTCGTCGCGTCCGCGCAGCCGCTCCCTGTACTCTGCCTCGCTGCGCAGCTCCTTCTCCGAGGGCGACAGGATGACGGTGAGGAGCAGCCCCACCGTGATCACGCTGATGCCCACGATGAGCGGCAGCAGGAAGTCGATGGCCCGCGCGCCGGGCACCGCCGCCATCTCCAGATGCGACGAGACCGACATCGAGTACATGCCGGTGTAGTGCATGCCCGAGACCGCCACACCCATGACCAGCGCCGCCCCGCCGATCCTGAGCGCCCCGCTGACGCGCAGCGTGAACCAGAGCGCCACCGTGGCCGCCGCCACCGCGATCAGCACCGACAGCGAGACGACCACCGGGTCGTAGTCGACGTGGGCGGACATGTTCATGGCCGCCATGCCCAGGTAGTGCATGCCGGCCACGCCGAGCCCGGTCAGGACGCCGCCGCTGATCAGGAAGCCCAGCCGTTCGCCGCCGTGGGCGGCCAGGAACAGCCCCGTGCCCACGACGACGACGGCGAGCAAGGCGGACGCGGCGGTGATCGGCACGTCGTACCTGATCGCCAGGCCGTCCACGGAGAAGCCGAGCATGGCGATGAAGTGCATCGTCCAGATGCCGGTGCCGCCGATCGCGAAGGCCGCGCCGACGAGCCACCACTTGGACTCACGCCCGCCGATCAGCCTCGCACGCGAGGTGAGCAGCAGGCCGAGCATGGAGCCCACGCTGGACATGATGTACGCGAGCACGGGTGTCAAGAGCCCGTGGGAGAAATGATCGATCGGCGACATACCCCACCATCCCCTTACGCACCGATAAGGGAGTATGAGTGGGGATTCGTCGCCCGCGCAACTACCTTCGCCGAGCCTGCATCGGCTGCTGGCGCGGCATCGGCGTGGGGTAGGTGAGTTGTTGCTGATGAGCGGTGCGGCGGCGCAGTTCCAGCTTCGCGACGAGCTCCGCGTCCTCGTGCAGCTCCTCCTCCGAGGGCGACAGGATGACCATGAGGAGCATGGTCAGGGTGATGAGGCTGATCACGGTCATGAGGGGCACGAGGAAGTCGAGCGCTTCGGCGCCCGCCACGACACCGGGCTCGCCGTCGACCGAGACGTGCATGGCGTACATGCCGGTGTAGTGCATGCCCGCGACGGCCACGCCCATGACGAGGGCGGCGCCGGTGATCCAGATGGGCTTCTTGACGCGCAGCGTGAACCACAGGGCCACGGTCGCGGCGACCACGGCGATGCCCACGGAGGCGGCCACGGTGAGCCGGTCGTAGGAGACGTGGGCGGACATGTTCATCGCGTACATGCCGAGGTAGTGCATCGAGGCCACGCCGAGCCCCGTCAGCAGGCCGCCCCCCAGCAACGCGAGGATCCGGCCGCCGCCGTACGAGACCAGGAACAGGCCGGTGCCGACGACCACGATGGCCACCACCGCCGAGGCGACGGTGAGCAGCACGTCGTACTTGATCTGGGTGCCCTCCACCTCGAAGCCCATCATGGCGATGAAGTGCATGACCCAGATGCCCGTGCCGCCGATGGAGACGGCCGCTCCCAGCAGCCAGCGCACGCGGGCGCCGCCGCGGGAGGCGTGAGCCTGCGCGGTGAGCCGCAGTCCGAGCATCGAGCCGATGCAGGACATGACGTATGCGAGCAACGGCGTGATCAGTCCGTAGGTGAAATGATTCACAGCGGAGGTCATCTATCGGTTCCTTGCATTAGGGGTTCCCGGATTGTGCCATCCCGGATGTCCCTTTCGCATGGATACCCGAACTATCTGTCAACATCCGTGTCGGAAACATGAGAAAGGCTCATGGCTATCGAGGGGCCGTTCTGGCGGGCGATCGCGGTCTTCCGCGTCGCCTCGCTGGTGTACGCCGCCGTGCTGATGGCCCAGCACCGCGGCTACGAGCAGCCGCTGCTCGGCTGGCTGGTGATCGGCGTGATGGCGCTGTGGACCGCCGCGGCGACGTTCGCCTACGCGGCCGAGCCGCTGCGCCGGTGGCCGCTGCTGACCGCCGACCTGACGGTGACGACGGCGTGCCTGCTCACCACCCCGTACGTGCAGGGCGCCCAGCAGGTGACGATCGGCGCCATGCCCGTGCCCGCGACCTGGATCGCCGCACCCGTGCTCGCCTGGGCCGTGCACCACGGCAGGCGCGCGGGCACGATCGCGGCGTGCGTGGTCGCGGCCGGCGAGCTGTGGTCACGGTCGCGGGTCGACGAGGCGTCCGTCCTCATCAACGAGACGGTGCTCCTGCTCATGGCGGGCTGGCTGGTCGGCCACATGGTCCGGCTGGCCAAGCGGGCGGAGGAGCGCATGCAGCGGGCCGCCGAGATGGAGGCCACCCAGCGGGAGCGGGAGCGGCTGGCCCGCGACATCCACGACTCGGTCCTGCAGGTCCTCGCCCTGGTGCAGCGGCGCGGGCGGGAGCTCGGTGGCGAGGCGGCCGAGCTGGGCCGCCTGGCGGGGGAGCAGGAGGCCGCGCTGCGCGAGCTCGTCTCGGCCGGGCCGCCGCCTCCCCTGGGAACGATTGACCTGCGCTCGCTCCTGGCCCGGTACGGCTCGCCCGCGGTGACGGTCTCGACCCCGGCCACGCCGCTGCTCCTGCCCGCCGAGGCCGCCGCGTCCGTCTCGGCCGCCGTCGGCGCGGCCCTGGACAACGTCCGCGCGCATTGCGGTCACCAGGCGCGCGCCTGGGTGCTGGCCGAATTCCTGGACGGCGCGGTCACGGTCACTGTCAGGGACGAGGGGCCAGGCATCCCGGAGGGCCGGCTGGAGCAGGCCGCCGCGGACGGGCGCATGGGGGTGGCCAGGTCGATCCGGGGGCGGATGGCCGAACTGGGCGGGCGGGTCTCGATCGTGAGCGTCCCCGGGCAGGGCACCGAGGTGGAGATCACCCTTTCCGCCTGACCAACGCTTACAGTTGCGCCATGGTGCGGGTCATGGTGGTGGACGATCATCCCATGTGGCGCGACGGCGTCGCCAGGGATCTCGCGGAGGCCGGCTACGAGGTCGTGGCCGCCGTGGGGGAGGGGCGGCAGGCGGTCAGGGTGGCCGCCGCGGTGCTGCCCGAGGTCGTGGTGCTCGACCTGAGGCTGCCCGACCTGCCCGGCCCCGAGGTGGCGGCCCGCCTGGCGCAGGTGGACCCGGCCCCCAGGGTGCTGGTGCTGTCGGCGAGCGCCGAGCAGGACGACGTGCTGGAAGCGGTCAAGGCCGGCGCCTGCGGATATCTGGTGAAATCGGCCAGCCGGGAGGAGTTCCTCGACGCCGTGCGCCGCACCGCAGACGGCGACGCCGTGTTCACCCCGGGGCTGGCCGGGCTGGTGCTGGGGGAGTACCGGCGGCTGGCCGTCCAGCTCGAGCCCACCGAGGGGCCCCGGCTGACCGAGCGGGAGACCGAGGTGCTCAGGCTGGTGGCCAAGGGGCTGTCGTACAAGCAGATCGCCGAACGGCTCGTGCTGTCCCACCGCACCGTGCAGAACCACGTGCAGAACACCCTCGGCAAGCTTCACTTGCACAACCGGGTCGAGCTGGTGCGATATGCGATCGAGCGCGGGCTCGACGCGGACTAAACTCGGGTGGTCGCGGCGTTGGAAACGTCAACCGCTGCGCCCGTCCCCATCTTCCCGGAGGTTCCACCATGACGATGTCCGCCCTGGGCGAGCCGTGCGTTCTGCTCAAGCTGGGCGAGATCGTCCTCAAGGGCAAGAACCGCGAGCTGTTCGAACGCCGCCTCATCGCCAACATCCGCGATGCCCTGCAGACGGTCGGCGTCCAGGTCGACGTGCGCAAGCGGCACGGCGTGATCGCGATCTTCCTGCCCGAGGGCGCCACCGCCGAGCAGGCGGAGGCCGTGGCGCAGCGGGTCGCCGACGTGCCCGGGCTGGTCTGGATCCACCGCGCCTGGCGGGTCGCCAAGGACCCAGACGCCGTGCTCAAGGCGGGCCTCGAGCTGGTCGGCGAGAGCGAGGAGGCCAAGCGGGGCGCCCGCTTCGCGGTCCGCTCCCGCCGCCGTGACAAGCGCTTCCCGCTGCGCTCCAACGAGCTCGACCGGCTCGTGGGCGGCGCCATCAACGACGAGTACGGCCTGCCGGTCGACCTGAAGAACCCCGAGCTGACGGTCTTCATCGAGGTCGACAGGGACGAGGTGTTCGTCTTCACCGGCGGCATCCCCGGCCAGGGCGGCCTGCCCGTCGGCAGCAGCGGCCGGGCCCTGGTGCTCATGTCGGGCGGCATCGACTCGCCCGTGGCGGCGTACCGGATGATGCGGCGCGGCCTGCACGTCGACTTCCTGCACTTCTCCGGCATCCCGTTCACCACGTCCGAGTCGATCTACAAGGCGTACGCGCTGGTCAGGAAGCTCGACCGGTTCCAGGGCAAGTCCCGCCTGTGGGTGGTGCCGTTCGGCAAGGCGCAGCAGTCGATCCGCACCTCCGGGCAGGACCGGCTGGCGGTGATCGCGCAGCGGCGGCTGATGCTCAAGACGGCCGAGGAGGTCGCCCACCGCATCCACGCCGCCGCTCTGATCACCGGCGACGCGCTCGGGCAGGTCTCCTCGCAGACGCTGGCCAACATCACCGCCCAGGACAACGCGGTGGACCTGCCGATCCTGCGGCCGCTGGTCGGCTGGGACAAGACCGAGATCATGGCCGAGGCCCGGCGCATCGGCACGCTGGAGATCTCGGAGCTGCCCGACGAGGACTGCTGCTCGCTGCTGGCTCCCAAGCGCGCCGAGACGCGGGCCAAGATCGAGGACCTCAAGCTGATCGAGAAGCGGCTCGACGCCGAGGAGCTGTGCGTGCAGCTCGCCGACTCGATCCAGGAGTACACCCTGTAGCTAGGCGTCGACCTTGAACGGGTCGTGCTCGGCCAGGAGCTTGTCCAGCCTGGCCTGGTCGACGCGGTTGCTGACCTCCGAGAGCTCCTGCCGGTCCCGCACGACCTTGCACAGGGTGACCGTGGAGGTGACGACGTACAGGAGGCCGAGCCCGAGGAACGCCCTGATCCAGCCCTCGACGGGCAGGTAGACCAGGGCGATCACCACGGAGGTCAGCGAGACGGCGAACGACAGGAGCGCCTGGACGTAGAACGCGGTGGTCTGCGTGGGTTGAATGGGCTTCGTCATGTGGCCATGGTGCGGCGCGGGCGAAGCCCGGCACATGAGGGTTCGTACTCAAGTTACCCATGAGTACAACCGGCGAGTGGCTTGTGGCGGCCGGCCTCACCCGGGAAGGCTCAGGCGGTCGCGGCCGTCTTGCCGAGCAGCGGCGGGAAGTCGGTCATGACCTGGGCCAGCTCGCCCAGGTCGGCGTCCACCAGGGCCTGCGGCCCGTCGCAGAGCGCCTGCTCGGGCTGCGGGTGCACGTCGATGATGACGCCGTCGGCGCCGACCGCGATGGCCGCCCGGGTCAGCGGCAGCACCAGGTCGCGCCGCCCGCCCGAGTGCGACGGGTCGATGATCACCGGCAGGTGCGACAGCCGCTGCGCCACCGGCACGGCCGAGACGTCGAGCGTGTTGCGGGTGGCCGTCTCGTAGGTCCGCACCCCCCGCTCGCACAGCACGATGTCGAGGTTGCCGCGCTGGGCGATGTACTCGGCCGCCATCAGCCACTCCTCGATCGTGGCGGTCATGCCGCGCTTGAGCATCACCGGCCTGCCGGCCGCGCCGACCTCCTGCAGCAGCGCGAAGTTCTGCATGTTGCGGGTGCCGACCTGCAGCATGTCGGCGTAGGAGGCGACCATCTCCACGTCCCGCGCGTCCACGACCTCCGTCACGATCGGCAGGCCCGTCTCCTCGCGCACGTCCGCCAGGATGCGCAGCCCCTTCTCGCCCAGCCCCTGGAAGGCGTACGGGGACGTACGCGGCTTGAAGGCGCCGCCGCGCAGCAGCGCCGCCCCGGCCGCCTGCGCCATCCTGGCCGCGGCGAGCGTCTGCTCGGGCGTCTCCACCGCGCACGGCCCCGCGATCAGCGTCACGGTGTCGGGGCCGATCGGCACGCCGCCCACATGGACCGTGGAACGTTCCGGATGGTTCTCCCTGCTGACCAGCTTGTACGGCGTGGACACGCGCATGACGTCGCGCACCCCCGCCATGCCCCGCAGGCTCGCCGCGTCGAGCTGCGTCACGTCGCCGACCAGGCCGACGATCGTGCGCCGCACCCCCTTGCTGACGAACGCCTCCACCCCGGCCGCCTCGACGACGGACACGATCGCCTCGATGTCGGCGGCGGTGGCCTCGGGCCCCATCACGATCACCATCTGCTTGCTCCTTCTGGAGGGAAACTCCGCCGGCGGGAAACTCCTGCCGGGGAACTTCTGCCGGAAAAACAAGAAGGCCCCGGGTCCGATCGGACCCGGGGCCTTCGTTCGCCTGTCTGCTAGCGCAGCACCAGATGGCGAACGGACTCGGGTCCGCCGCCATAGGAAAACAGGAACGCTGCGTGCATAGTGCGCAAGCCTACCGCACCGCACCCGCTCGCGAACCACTCACGGCCCGATGGCAGGATGGCCCAAGACCGCGAGACCGGTGAGGGGAGTGATCGTGGAGGAGTCGCGCCTGCCTCCAGGCCAGTACGTCCCGCGCGGCCGGCCCGTGATCCACTACGGCAGGGTGCCCGCGTTCAAGCCGGAGAGCTGGGACTTCCGGGTGTTCGGGGCCACCGCCTCGGGCGAGGAGCACCGCTTCGACTGGGGCGAGTTCGAGCGGTTGCCGCGCACCACGCACATCGACGACTTCCACTGCGTCACCAAGTTCTCCCTGATGGCCAACGAGTGGCGCGGCGTCACCCCTGCCACGATCATCGAGGCCGCCCCGCCCGATCCCGGCGTGCGCCACGTGATGATCTGGGCCGAGTACGGCTACAGCGCCAACCTGCGGATGTCCGACTTCACCGCGCCCGGCACGCTGTTCGCCATGGAGCTGGACGAGAAGCCGCTCAGCCCCGAGCGCGGCTTCCCGCTGCGCATCGTGGTGCCCCACCTGTACGCGTGGAAGAGCGTCAAATGGGTGCGCGGCATCGAATACCTCCTGGAGGACCGCAGGGGCTTCTGGGAGGAGCGCGGCTACCACAACGTGGCCGACCCCTGGCGCGAGCAGCGCTACTCCTACCAGGAAGAACCCGGAGAGGGCCCACCCTGACGCAACTCCCGGTTTTCCCCCGGGCACGCTCCGTTATTGGTTACGGTTTCCAGCATGCTGACCACCGTGTGCGTGGCGCTGTGCTCTCTGACCTTCCTCCTGGGCTACGGGCTCGCCCGCGCGCCGTGGCGCGGCCGGGCGGTGCCGGCAGAGGCCCACAGGGCGGACGACGCGACGTACACCACGCTGCACATCGCCGCGATGGCGGCCCCGGCGCTGCGCTCGGGGCTCGACCGCGACTCCGCCCGCAAGGCCGTGCGGCACCTGCGCACCCTGCTCGGCACCTCCGCCGTCGCGATCACCTCGACGGAGGCCGCGCTGGCGTGGGACGGGCCGTGCACCGACGACGTGCTCACCTACGCCCGCGCCACGCTGGCCGCCGGGCGGGCCCAGGTCTTCCCCGGGCAGCCGCAGGGGCCGGACCTGGGTGCCGTGGCGGTGCCGCTGACGGTGGACGGCACCGTGGTGGGCGTGCTGGCGGCCTTCGACGGCGAGGTGAGCGCCGCGCTCGTGCGTACCGTGACCGAGGTCGGCCGCTGGGTCTCCGGCCAGCTCGAGCTGGCCGAGCTCGACGCCTCCAGGCGGCGCGCGCTGGAGGCGGAGATGCGCGCCCTGCGCGCGCAGATCTCGCCGCACTTCGTCTACAACGCGCTCACGACGATCGCCTCGTTCGTCCGCACCAACCCCAAGCGCGCCCGCGAGCTGCTGCTCGACTTCGCCGACTTCTCCCGGTACGCGCTGCGCAGGGCGCACGACTTCACCACCCTGGCCGACGAGCTGACCTGCGTGGACCGCTACCTGCTGCTGGAACGTGCCCGCTTCGGCGACAAGCTGCGCTTCAGCATGCAGGTGGCCCCGGAGGTGCTGCCGGTGCCGGTGCCGTTCCTGTGCCTGCAGCCGCTGGTCGAGAACGCCATCAAGCACGGCATGGCCGGGCGCGGCGGCCCCGGCGAGGTGCGGGTCGTGGTGCGCGACGCGGGCCCCGAGGCGCACATCACGGTCGAGGACGACGGCGCCGGCATGGACCCCGAGTGCGCGCGGCGCATGCTGGACGAGGACCCGGCGCGCGAGGGCAGCGGCATCGGCCTGGCCAACGTGGACCTGCGCATGCGCCAGATCTACGGCGACGGCTACGGCCTCGTCGTGGAGACGGCGCTGGGCGCCGGCACCAAGGTCCGGCTGCGCGTACCCAAGGCACAACTTAGCTCTTTGTAGTCAATTCCTTACCCTGTGCTAGCGTGGCGCTGGTAACCTCTGCTTTCATACGACAGCGTGGTGGACATGCTGAGAGTTCTGGCCGTTGACGACGAAGTGCCTGCTCTGGAAGAGCTCGCCTACCTGTTGCGCCAGGACGACCGAATCGAACACGTCACGACCGCGGCCGACGGCGTCACGGCGCTGCAGGACATGGTCCAGATGATCGGCGGCGGGGAACGGCTCGACGGGGTGTTCCTCGACATCCGGATGCCCGGCCTCGACGGGCTCGACCTGGCCAGGCTGGTCGGCGGCTTCCCCAGCCCGCCCAGGCTGGTGTTCGTCACGGCGCACGAGGAGTGCGCGGTGCAGGCGTTCGAGCTGGAGGCGGTCGACTACCTGCTCAAACCCGTCAGGGCCGAGCGCCTGTCCGAGGCGGTGCGCAGGCTGGAGGCCGCCACCAGCCCGGTCCCCGAGCCGGGCCAGGACGACGTGATCCCGGTCGAGCTGGGCGGGCGCACCAGGTTCGTGCCGCAGCAGGCCGTCTGGTTCGCCGAGGCCAAGGGCGACTACGTGCGCCTGCACACGGTCGACGGCAGCTACCTGGTGCGCATGTCGCTGGCCGCGCTGGAGCGGCGCTGGTCGGATGCCGGGTTCATCCGCATCCACCGCAGCACGCTCGTCTCCGGCCGGCACGTCAGCGAGCTCAGGTTCGAGGGAGGGCGGGTGACGCTGACCGTAGGCACCGAGACGCTGCAGGTCAGCAGGAGGCACAGCCGTCAGGTGCGCGAGCAGCTCGTGCGCCAGCACAGGGGAGTGATCTCGTGACGGGCGGGCGCCGCGTCGTCGTGTCGCGGCGGCCTCCCGTACTCGCCGGCCGCGGCACGCCGTGCCCGCCCGGCGACCTGCCCGGTGGCCCGCCCGGCGGCCCGCCCGGCGTGCCCGCCATCGTCGGCCTGCAGTTACGGCAGGCGCTGCGCACCGTGGGCGCCGTGGCCGGGCTGCTGGTGGGCGTGCCGGTCCTCGCCGCGCGGGTGCCCGGGCTCTGGGCCTGGGTGGCGCTGTCGGTGGCGGTCCAGTGCGCCTGGGTGGGCCTGTCCCTGCTGCAGCTCAGGCGGGCGGAGCGGCTGGAGAGATGACCGTCGCGGTGCTGACCGGGATCGCCTACGTGCTGGTTCTGGGCGTCATGGTGGGCGCCGCGCGACCGCGCCGCTCCAGCGGCGCCTGCGACTTCTACGTGGCGGCCAGGGCGGTTCCCCCCTGGTGGAACGGCGCCGCGATCAGTTCCGAGTTCACCTCGGCCGCCGCCTGCCTGGGCACGGCCGGGCTCATCGCCACGCACGGCTCGCCGATGTTGTGGTACCCGGCGGGGGCCGCCGCCGGGTTCGTCGTCATCCTGGCCCTGGTGGTCGCGCCGCTGCGGCGGTCGGGGACGTACACGCTGCCCGACTTCGCCGAATGGCGGCTGCGCTCGGCGCCGCTGCGCCGATTCGCCACCTGTCTGGTGCTCGCCGTCGGGCTGGCGTTCCTGGTCGCCCAGCTCCACGCCGCCGGGGTGGTGGTGCGGCTGCTGACCGGGCTGCCGCCGTGGCTGGGCTGGGCGGCCGTCGCGGTGGCGGCGCTGACCATGGCGCTCGCCGGCGGGCTGGGCAGCGTGACGAGCGTGCAGGCCGCGCAGTTCTGGCTGAAGCTGGCGGTGTTCCTCGGGGTCGGGGCGGTGTGCTGGGGGATGGCCGGCACCTCGCTCGTCACTGGGCCCGTCACCTGGCTGGAGGGGGCCTACCGGGCCGGCGGCGGGGGGCTGGCGGGGGCCGGCGACCCGTCGCTGCCCGGGGTGCTGTCGGTGCTGGTGGCCTGCGCGCTGGGCACGATGGGGCTGCCGCACGTGATCGTGCGCGTCTACACCAGCAGGGACGGGCGCGGCGCCCGGCGCTCGATCGTGGCCACCCAGGTCATGCTGGCCCTGTTCGGCGTCGTGCCGCCGCTGTACGGGATCCTGGGGAGCGTTCACGTGCGGGGCGCCGCGGCGGACGAGATCGTGCTCCTGCTGCCCGCCAGGCTGCTCTCCGGGGCCGTGGGGGACGTGCTGACGGGACTGCTGGCGGCGGGGGCGTTCGCGGCCTTCCTGGCCACCTCCGGCGGCGTGCTGGTGGCCGTCGGGGGCGCGCTGTCGGCGTGCGTGCCGCGGCCGGGGATGCGGTCGTTCCGCGCGGCCGTGCTCGCCGTCATGCTGGCCGGGCTGGCCCTGACGGCGGTCACCGGCCCGGGCGTGTCCGTGGCGCTCGTGCTCCTGGGCCTCAGCCTCTCCGCGGCCACGTTCTGCCCGATGCTGGTGCTCGGCATCTGGTGGCGGCGGCTGACGGACGTGGGCGTCGCGGCCGGGTTCGCGGCCGGTGGGGGTGTGACGGCGGTGCTTGTGATCGCGGAGGAGGCAGGCGTGAAGACGGGCGCGCTGACTTCCTGCCCCGCACCGGTCGCGGTGCCGGTCTCCTTCGCCACCATGGTGGTGATATCCCTGGTCACACCGGGTCGAGTGCCGCGAGTGGTGGGCCGGATGATGACCAGGATGCATGTGCCCGAGCATCTTGCGGGCCCCCTGACCTACCGCTCGTCGCGTGGCGCCGACCGCTCGTCGTAACACCACTCTCCGTATATCGATGACTACGGACCGTTCGACGAGCTGTCCGTAAACAGGGTTTCGCCCACAAGATCGCAACCGTAGTGTTTCGGCATCGGAAGCCATCCCGGCGCATCGGGGGGACGGGCCGCGAGGCTCATCGAGAGGTCCGGTGCGCGGGGTTCACCGGCGACGCGCAGGTCGCCGCGGCTGTCGGGCCCCTTACCGGGGGGTGGGGCCCGCCATGCCGAACGTGAAGGGGCGCCCGCTGAGGCCGCTGCCGGCGGCCCCGCGATCCGGCCTTCGGGGGCGGTCGGATCGCGTGAGCGGGTGCCCCTATCACGGTTGTCGCTCCGGTGGGGGATTTATCCCCGGCGCATCGGCGCCCCCGGGCTCCCGGTGGTCACCGCCCGCTCGCGGGCTTGTTCCGCTCAGCCGTCCCTGAGCTTCTTCAGCAGCGCGATGTCCTCGGCGTTCTTGGGGGCCTTGCCCGGCGTCTCGATGCAGATCGGCACGCCGGCCACCGCCGGGTGCCGCATCATGTCGGCGAACGGCTGGGCGCCGATGTGCCCCGCCCCGATGTTCTCGTGGCGGTCCTTCTTGGCGCCGCACACGTCCTTGGAGTCGTTGGCGTGGATCAGCTTGAGCCGCCCCGGCACGATCGCGTGCAGCGCGTCGAACGTCTCCCGCACCCCGCCCTCGGCGGCCAGGTCGTGACCGGCGGCGAAGGCGTGGCAGGTGTCGAGGCAGACGCAGGCCCGCGGATGCCAGTCGAGGGCGGCCAGGTAGGGCTCGAGGTCCTGGACGGTGGCGCACAGCATGGCGCCCTGGCCGGCCATCGGCTCCAGCAGCAGGTCGGGCCCGCCCTCGGGGATCTCGTCGAGCAGCGGCAGCAGGTTGTCGTGCAACTGCCGCAGCGCGTCGTCACGCGACTGCGTCACCGCCGAGCCGGTGTGCACCACGACCCCCTGGGCGCCGGTCTCCACCCCCCGGCGCAGCGCGTGGCGTACGACCGCGATGGAGTTGGCCAGCGTCTCCGGGCTGGGCGAGCCGAAGTTGACCAGGTAGGGCACGTGGATGAAGGCCACCACCCCCGACTCGGCCAGCTTGGCGTCCTCGTCGGGCTTGCCGTCGTTGAGCGCCCAGCCGCGCGGGTTGGTGACGAAGACCTGGATCATCTCGGCGCCGATCTCGGCCATGTACTTGAGGCCGCCCGTCGCCAGGCCGCCCGTCACGGACACGTGTCCGCCGATCAGGGAAGTTGGGGTCATGATGGCTCTCAGTGTAGGCGCAGCCCCTGACCGTTTCCGTCGCGGCGACACGCGCCCACCGGCCGTGATTGGAGCATGACACGAAAAGTGTCCGGCATCCGGACCGCGAGTTGGGAGTTCTGGCGGATGGACCGGGCACGAAGCGCGTGTGTGTACTTCTGACATGCTCACCGACTTCAACGCCCGGTCCCCGGCCGAGGCCGAGGCGGACCTGCTGGCCTGCTGCGCCTCCCGCGCGTTCGCCGGGAAGGTGGCCGCGCTGCGGCCGTACGCCGATCCGGAGCGGCTGCTCGACGTCGCCGGGGCGGCGGTGCTGGAGCTGGCCTGGGACGACGTCCTGGAGGCGCTGAGCGCCCATCCCAGGATCGGGGAGCGCCCTGGCGGGGGCGGCAGGGAGGCGTCGTGGTCCCGGCAGGAGCAGTCGGGCGTGGAGGACGGGCTGCGCGCGGCGCTCGCCGAGGGCAACCGGGCCTACGAGGAGCGGTTCGGGCACGTCTACCTCGTCTGCGCGACCGGGCTCACCGGCGCCGAGATGCTGGCCCGGCTGCGCGAGCGGCTGGGCAACGACGAGGAGCGCGAGCGCGCGGTCGTCCGGGCCGAGCTGGCCGCGATCACCCGGCTGCGGCTGCGCAGGCTCGTGGGGGAGGGGCGATGAGCTTCTCCACCCACGTGCTCGACGCGGTCACCGGCCTGCCCGCCGCCGGCCTGCGCGTACGCCTGGAGCACGACGGCGAGGTCGTGGCCGAGGGCCGCACCGACGACGACGGCCGCATCAAGGGCTGGAACCCGGGCGCCGGCGTGCACCGGGTCGTCTTCGACACCGGGGGATACCTGGAGGACACCTTCTACCCGGAGGTCGTCGTCACCTTCGTGATCTCCGACCCCGACCGGCATCACCACGTGCCGCTGCTGCTCAGCCCGTACGCCTACTCCACCTACCGAGGGAGCTGAATGATCGTCAAGCTCGGCGCCAACCGCTACGGCAAGGCGGAGACCAGGCTCGTCCACGTGCTCAGGGACGGCCCCGTGCACCACGTCAAGGACGTCAACGTCAGCACCTCCCTGTCGGGCGACATGGAGGCCGCGCACCTGACCGGCGACAACTCGGCCGTCCTGCCGACCGACACGCAGAAGAACACCGTGTACGCCTTCGCCAGGCGGTACGGCGTCGGCCAGATCGAGGAGTTCGCCCTCCGCCTGGCCAGGCACTTCGTCGCCGCGCAACCCACGATCCGGCACGCCAGGGTGACGATCGAGGAGTACGGCTGGAACCGCGCGGGCCCGCACTCGTTCGTGCGCGACGGCGGCGAGGTGCGCACGTGCGTGGTCCACCACGACGAGGACGGCCGCACCACCGTGCTGTCCGGCCTGCGGGACCTGGTGGTGCTGAACTCGACGGGCTCGGAGTTCCACGGCTACATCACCGACGAGTACACCACGCTCCAGCCGACGACCGACCGCATCCTGGCCACCGCCGTCAACGCCCGGTGGCGGCACGCCGCGCCTGAGGCCTCCTCCTACGCCAAGTCGTACGAGGAGGTCAGGCGGTGCCTGATCGACGCGTTCGCCGGCACCCACAGCCTCTCCCTCCAGCAGACCCTGTACGCCATGGGCGAGCGCGCCCTGACCACCTGCCCCGAGATCTGCGAGGTCAGGCTGTCCATGCCGAACAAGCACCACTTCGCCGTGGACCTGTCGCCGTTCGGCCTGGACAACGACAACGAGGTCTTCCACGCCGCCGACCGGCCGTACGGGCTCATCGAGGGCGGCGTGCTGCGCGACGACGCCCCCGACGCCGGATTCGCCTGGGAGTAGGGAAGATGGACTTTCTGCGACCCACGACGTGGGAGGAGGCGCTGGCCGCCAAGGCGGACCAGCCGGAGTCGGTGCCCATCCAGGGCGGCACCGACGTGATGGTGGAGATCAACTTCGACGTGCGCAGGCCGCCCGCGCTGCTCGACCTCAACCAGGTGGCCGAGCTGCGTGACTGGTCGATGACCGGCGGCCTGTGCCGGGTGGGGGCCGGGGTGCCGTACGCGGCGGTCGTCGACGAGCTCGGCGGCCCGCTGCCGGGGCTCGCGCAGGCCTCGCGCACGGTCGGCTCGCCGCAGATCCGCAACCGCGGCACCGTCGGCGGGAACCTGGGCGCGGCCTCGCCCGCCGGCGACAGCCATCCGCCGCTGCTGGCCGCCGGGGCGGTGGTCGAGGTGGAGTCGCGCGACCGGGGCGTCAGGATGATCCCGGCCACGGAGTTCTACCGCGGGGTCAAGCGCAGCACGCTGGAGCCGGACGAGCTGATCAGGGCCGTGCACGTGCCCCCCGCCACGGGGCCGCAGTACTTCTCCAAGGTCGGCACGCGCAACGCCATGGTGATCGCGGTGTGCTCGTTCGCGATCGCGCTGCACCCGCGCGAGCGGCGGGTCGGCACCGGCCTCGGCTCGGCCGCGCCCACCCCGCGCCGCGCCCTGGAGGCCGAGGAGCTGCTGGCCGCGGAGCTCGACTGGGAAGCGCCGCTCGCCCCCGCGCTGGTCAAGCGGTTCGGCGAGCTGTGCGCGCGGGCCGCCGCGCCGATCGACGACGTGCGCGGCACCGCCGCCTACCGCGTGCACGCCATCGGTGTGCTGGCCCGCCGCACGCTCACCTGGGCCTGGAACGACCACCTGGAGAAGAGGGCCGCCTGATGCCGGCACGTCATGTGGGGAGGAGGGCCGCCTGATGCGCGTGAACTTCACCGTCAACGGCCGCGAGGAGAGCGCCGACGGCGTCTGGGAGGGCGAGAGCCTGCTGTACGTGCTGCGCGAGCGCCTGGGCCTGCCCGGCTCCAAGAACGCCTGCGAGCAGGGCGAGTGCGGCTCCTGCACGGTCTACCTGGACGGCGTGCCGGTCTGCGCCTGCCTGGTCGCCGCCGGGCAGGTGGAGGGGCGGCGGGTGCGCACCGTCGAGGGGCTCGCCGACGGCGACCGGCTCGACCCGGTGCAGGAGGCGTTCGTGGAGTGCGGGGCCGTGCAGTGCGGCTTCTGCACGCCCGGGCTGATCGTGCAGGCGCACGACCTGCTCGGACGCTGCCCACGCCCGTCGGACGCCGAGATCAGGGAGGCGCTGGCGGGCAACCTGTGCCGGTGCACCGGCTACGAGAAGATCCTCGACGCGGTACGCCTGGCCGCTTCCCGCAAGGAGGCCCGATGATCATCGAGAACGTCCACGTGGCCCCCGTCGTCGGCCCCGAGTACGAATCCGGATATATCCGCATCGATGGTGACCTGATCGCCGAAGTGGCGGCGGGCCCGGCCCCCGAGGCCCCGGGCGTCACCCGGATCGACGGCACCGGCTGCCTGGCCACCCCCGGCCTGGTCAACACCCACCACCACCTCTACCAGTGGGCCTCGCAGGGGCTGGCCCAGGACGCCACGCTGTTCGAATGGCTGGTGGCGCTCTACCAGGTGTGGGCCGCCATGGACGCCGACGTGGTCGAGGGCGCGGCCACCGCCGGGCTGAGCTGGCTGGCACTGTCGGGCTGCACCACCACCAGCGACCACCACTACATCTTCCCCAAGGGCAGGGGCGACCTGCTGGCCGCCGAGATCGAGGCCGCCCGCGCCGTCGGGCTGCGCTTCCACCCGGCGCGCGGCTCCATGGACCGGGGACAGTCCAAGGGCGGCCTGCCGCCGGACGTGGTGGTCGAGGAGCTGGACGACATCCTGAGCGCCACCGCCGAGGCCGTGGACGCCTACCACGACCCGTCGTTCTCCTCCATGCTGCGCGTGGCGGTCGCGCCGTGCTCGCCGTTCTCGGCCAGCGCCGAGCTGATGACCGAGTCGGCCGCCCTGGCCAGGGAGAAGGGCGTACGGCTGCACACGCACCTCGCCGAGACCGTCGACGAGGACGAGCACTGCCGCGAGCAGTTCGGGCTGCGCCCCGTCGACTACATGCTGAAGCTGGGCTGGCTCGGCCCGGACGTGTGGTTGGCGCACGCCGTGCACCTCAGCGACGCCGACATCGGCAAGCTGGCCGCCACCGGCACCGGCACCGCGCACTGCCCCTCCTCCAACGGGCGGCTCGGGGCGGGCATCGCCCGGGTGTCGGAGATGCTCAGACGCGGCGCGAACGTGGGCCTCGGCGTGGACGGCAGCGCCTCCTCCGAGCTGACGCCGCTGGCCGGGGAGATGCGGCAGGCCCTGCTGTTCCAGCGCGCCAGGTACGGGCCGCGCGCCCTCACCGCCCGGCAGGCCCTGGAGCTGGCCACCCTGGGCGGCGCCCGCAACCTCGGGCGTCATCACGAGCTCGGCTCGCTGGAGCCCGGCAAGCTGGCCGACATCGCCCTGTGGCGGGTGGACGGCCCCTACACGGCCGCCGTCGCCGACCCGGTCTGCGCGCTCGTCTTCGGGCCCGTGCCGCCGCTGGCCAGGGTGCTGGTCGGCGGGCGCACGGTGGTGGCCGACGGCGAGCTGCGCACGCTTCCCCAGGACGAGGCGGGACGCGCGGGGGTGCGGGCGCGGCGGCGGCTGGCGCGGCTGGCGGAGGAACGCGGCTTCACCGCCGCCGAGCAGATCCACTAGGCCGCCGACGGCCACGTCACCTCGGTAGGCGGGCCCACTAGGGTGGGAATGTCCGAAACGAGTAGGAAAGGCGGTCCCGTGTCGGCGGAACTCCCAGACGAGCGCCTGGCGGAGCTCAAGATTGCGTTCGCCTCGATCGACACCGACGGCGACGGCTACATCAGCGAGGCCGAGCTGAAGCGGCACTTCCCCGACCTCCCGGCGGAGGCGCTCGGCGCGATGAGCCAGGAGGCCGACTCCGATCAGGACGGCCGCTACTCCTTCGAGGAGTTCGTCCGCACGGTCTCGTAGGTTCTACGGATCCGCACGGTCTCCTAGGTCGTACGGATCCGCACGGTCTCGTACGGATCCGCACGGTCTCCTACGGGGACGACAGCGCGCGTTCCAGCGGGGTGCGGAAGCGGGGAGTCACCCTGACCTCGCCGAGCCAGGCGGCCAGCACGGCCGCCTCGGCCTCGATCGCGGCCACGGCCTCCCCGCCCACGTCCTCCAGCAGCCGCCAGACGATCTCGCCGTCCGGCCGCTGTGCCCAGCCGCCCACGACCCGGCCGTCCCACCACACCGTCGGCCCCACGTTGCCGTTGCGGTCGAACAGCTCGGCCCGGTGCTCCCGCGGCAGGTACCAGTCGCGCGCCTGCCAGCCCATCGGCGTCGGGTCGAGCGCGGGCAGCAGCGCCGCCCACGGCTCGGGCGCGGCGACCTCCTCCTCGTCGCCCGGCAGCACGTGACCGGTGCCCTCGTCCAGCTCCACGGTCACCGCGCCGACGGCCGCCAGCGCCCGGCGCACGTCCTTGAGCGACCAGCCGGTCCACCACTTCAGGTCGGCCTCCGTGCCGGGCCCGAACGCCGCCAGCCACCGGCTCACCAGCTCCGCCTGCGCCTGGTGCACGGTCAGCTCGGCCATCTCCGGCGCCAGTGCCCAGTAGTGGGTGCCGTTGACCCAGGTGCCGGCCGAGCGGGCCCGCCGTACCAGCAGGCCGTCCATCGCCATCAGGGGCAGCAGCCGCGAGCCGATGCTCACCACGCCCTCGTACGGCTTGCCCACGGCCACCCTGACCTGCTCGCGCAGCCGCGGCTCCAGCCTGCCCAGCTCGACAGCCGTCGCCTCGCCCGAGGCCAGCAGCCGCAGCACGGACGCCTCCACGTCCTTCAGGCGCGCCTCGTCCCAGCCGCCCTCGCCGAACGTCCGCAGCACCGACGCGCGCTCCTTGCGGGCGATGGCCAGCGCCGAGGAGTGGTGCACGACCGGCACCAGCTCCGCCGGCACCACGAACACCGTGCGCCGCATGCCGGTCATCCGCACCAGCGTGCGGTCGGCGTACAGGGCCCGCTCGACGGGCTCGGGGCCCGGCGCGGTCAGGCGCGCGCCCGCCGACAGGAACACCGTCGCCGGGTCCGTGCCGTGCAGCGCCACCACGGCCGCCGCCGCCTCCTCCGGGCCGGCCGCCTTGCCGGCCAGCCGGTGCCGGGCTCCGAGCCGCGCTCGCCGCTGCGCCTGAGAAATCCGCACAAACGCCCCCTTTTTTCCTGCGGCGAGCCTAGCCGGAGGACCGCCCGTCTGGAGACGCCGGTCGACGGACCCGTGGCAACCACGGCCCGGTCTTCGGCCACCTGCGGTCTGCCCCCGCCGAGCGCGGGATGTGATGATGAGTCACGCCTTCCTGCCCGCTCGCACCGGGCAGGAAGGCGTGTCTGGACATTGTTCATCATCAGGTGGGAGTTCGTAGTGGTTCAGCATGTTCTGGTCGCCCCGGACAAGTTCAAGGGGTCGCTGACCGCCGCCGAGGTGGCCGCCCGGGTGTCGGCCGGGCTGGGTGTGCCCACGGTGGAGCTCCCGGTCGCCGACGGCGGCGACGGCACCGTGGACGCCGCCGTGGCCTGCGGCTTCGACCGGATCACGATCGAGGTGACCGGGCCGACCGGCGAGCGTGTCCCCGCCTCGTACGCCTGGCAGCCCGCCGGCACCGCCGTGGTCGAGCTGGCGGAGGCGTCCGGCCTGCGCCGCCTGCCCGGCGACCGCGAGCCCCTGACCGCCACCAGCTACGGCACCGGAGAGCTGATCGCCGACGCCGTGCGCCGCGGCGCCAAGCGCGTGGTGCTCGGGCTGGGCGGCAGCGCCTGCACCGACGGGGGAGCGGGCATGGCCCAGGCGCTCGGCGCCCGCCTGCTCGACGCCGGCGGCGACGACCTGCCCAGGGGCGGGGCGGCGCTGAAGGAGCTGGCCCGCATCGACCTGTCGGGCTTCCTGAACGTCTCAGGCGTGGAGTTCGTGGTGGCCAGCGACGTGGACAACCCGCTGCTCGGCCCGCACGGCGCCGCCGCCGTCTACGGCCCCCAGAAGGGCGCCACGCCCGACGACGTGAAGACGCTGGAGGCGGCGCTGGCCCGCCTGGCCGCCGTCGCGACGGCCACGCACGGGCTGATGGGCGCGGTGGAGCACGACGACGTGGTGCGCGCCATGGGCGTGGCGGGGGCGCCGGGGGCGGGCGCGGCCGGCGGGGTCGGGTTCGCGGCGCTGGCGTTCCTGCACGCCGAGATCAGGCCCGGCATCGACTACCTGCTCGACCTGCTCGGGTTCGGCGAGCTGGTCGAGGGCGCCCGCCTGGTGATCACCGGCGAGGGGTCGCTGGACGAGCAGTCGCTGCGCGGCAAGGCCCCCGTCGGGGTGGCGCAGGCCGCGGCCAGGGCGGGCGTGCCCGTGGTGGCCGTCTGCGGGCGCCGCACGCTCACCGACGCCGAGCTGAAGGCGGCGGGCATCGAGGCCGCCTACGCCCTGACCGACCTGGAGCCCGACCCGGCCCGCTGCATGGCGGAGGCCGGCCCCCTGCTCGAACGCCTCGCCACCCGGCTCGCCGCCGACCGTCACCTGGAGGGCAATGGATGACCCCGTCCGGTACGCCGTTCGATCTCGTCGTCAGATCCCGCAGGACCGTCACGCCCGAGGGGGAGCGGGCCGCCGCGGTCGCCGTACGGGGTGAGCGGATCGCCGCCCTGCACGACTACGCCACGCCCCTGCCCGCGGCCGAGGAGGTGGACCTGCGCGACCTGGCGCTGCTGCCCGGCCTGGTCGACACGCACGTCCACGTCAACGAGCCCGGCCGCACCCACTGGGAGGGCTTCGCCAGCGCGACCAGGGCCGCGGCGGCCGGAGGTGTCACCACGATCGTCGACATGCCGCTCAACTCCCTGCCGCCCACCGTCTCCTGCGAGGCGCTGGACGCCAAGCTGCGGGCCGCCGAGGGGCAGTGCCACGTGGACGTCGGGTTCTGGGGCGGGGCCGTGCCGGGGAACGTCAAGGAGCTCGCGGCGCTGCACGGGCGCGGGGTCTACGGGTTCAAGTGCTTCATGTCGCCGTCGGGCGTGGAGGAGTTCCCGCCGCTCGGCCCCGCCGAGTTGCGGGCCGCGCTGGAGGAGGTCGCCGGATTCGGCGGGATGGTGATCGTGCACGCCGAGGATCCCGAGCTGCTGGCCGAACCCCGCGGGCCGGGCTACCGGGAGTTCCTGGCCTCGCGGCCGGGCGCCGCTGAACGCAGCGCCGTCGCCCGGGTCGTGCGGCTGGCGGAGGAGACCGGGTGCCGGGTGCACATCCTGCACGTCTCCAGCGCCGAGTGCCTGGAGGTGCTGGAGGCGGCCCAGGCCCGCGGCGTGCCGGTCTCCGCCGAGACGTGCCCCCACTACCTGACGCTGGCGGCCGAGCAGGTGCCCGAGGGGGAGACCGCGTACAAGTGCTGCCCGCCGATCCGCTCGCGGGCCAACCGCGACCTGCTGTGGGACGGGCTGGCGCGGGGCGTGCTGAGCTGCGTCGTGTCCGATCACTCGCCCTCGACGGCCGAGCTCAAGGTGCCCGACTTCGCCGCCGCGTGGGGCGGCATCGCCTCGCTCCAGCTCGGGCTGACGGCGGTCTGGACGGAGGCCGCGCGCCGCGGGCACGGGCTGGGGGACGTGGTCCGCTGGATGTCGGCCAACCCGGCCGCCCTGGCGGCCATTCCCGGGAAAGGCGGGATCAAGGCCGGGAACGATGCCGATCTCGTGGCCTTCGACCCCGCCGCCGACACCCTCGTCGACGCCGCCCGCCTGCACCACAAGAACCCCGTCACCCCCTACCACGGCCGCACCCTCAAGGGCGCCGTCCTGACCACCTGGCTGCGCGGGCGGCCGGTGGACGGCCGGCCGCACGGACGACTGCTCCTGGAAAGGCGATAGATGAGCTCCTTCACCACGCTGCCCGACCTGGCCCTGCGCACCTTCGGCGGCTCGGTGGTGGCCGCCAGCGACGAGTCGTTCGCCGAGAAGGAGAGCCTGATCAGGCCCGGCAGGCCCGGCTTCCGGCCGGAGACGTTCGGCAACAAGGGGCAGGTGTACGACGGCTGGGAGACCCGGCGCAGGCGCGCGCCCGGGCACGACTGGGCCCTGGTGCGGCTGGGGATGCCGGGCGTGATCCGCGGGGTGGTGATCGACACGTCCTGGTTCAAGGGCAACTATCCCACCCACGCCTCCGTGGAGGCCGCGTCCGTCGGCGGGCATCCGTCACCGGCCGAGGTGCTGGCGGCGCCGTGGACGGAGATCGTGCCGCTGTCGAAGCTCGGAGGGGACGCCGAGCACGCCTTCGAGGTGCTCGACGAGGGCCGGTACACCCACGTACGGCTCACCATCCACCCCGACGGGGGCGTCGCCCGGCTGCGTGTGCACGGGGAGGCCCGCCCCGACCTGACCGTCCACGACGGGCTCGGGCTCGACCTGGCCGCGCTCGCCAACGGCGGGCTCGTCACCGCCTGCTCCGACGAGTTCTACTCCGCGCCCAACAACGTCATCGCGCCCGGCCTGGCCAGGCACCAGGCGGAAGGGTGGGAGACCGCCCGGCGGCGGGGCGGGGGCAACGACTGGCTCGTCATCCGGCTGGCCGGGCGCGGCGTCGTCAGGCTGGCCGAGATCGACACCACCAACCTGCTGTTCAACGCGCCCGCCGCGGTGGCGCTGACCGGGCTGGACGGGGAGCGCGAGGTCGAGCTCCTGCCCAGGACCCGCCTCCAGCCCGACACGCCGCACCGCTTCCGCCTGGAGCCCAGGGAGCCGGTCACGCACGTGCGCGTGGACATCTACCCGGACGGCGGGCTGGCCAGGGTCCGCCTGCACGGCCACCTGGCCTGACGCCCGACGGCCTGGAGCACCGCAGTCCCGCGCTCGGCGGCCGGGCGCTCGACCCGCGCGCGTGCCCGGCTCGCCGGGCACGCGCGCCGGGCTCACTGCCAGAGGTAGACGGTGCTGCCGGCCGGGCGCTCGCTGTTCGGGAGCGGCCGCTGGTACTGCACCACGCCGCCACCACCCAGCCGCTGCACCTGCACCCGGAAGCCCAGCGCCTCCAGCTCGGCCTTGGCGTCGTTGACGTTCTTGCCGATCACCCCGGGCACCAGGGCGAACTGGTCGCCGTCCCTGGCCTCGCCGTGCCTGCGGAAGAAGTCCCAGATGTCGGTCTGGCAGCGCGCCACCGTCACCATGACCGGTGCGCCCTTGTCCACCTCCGCCTTGGCCTTGGGCGCCTGGGCGATGACCGTGCACGGCTCCGCGTCGTCGTCGACCTCGTTGACCTGCACCTGGAAGCCCTGACGGCTGAGGAACTCGGCGGCCTGGTCCTTCGGCATCCCGCCCACGTCGGGCATGGTGAGCCCGGCGCTGACGTAGATGTTGACCTTGGCGCCTTCCTTGAGCCTCTCGCCCGACTGCGGCGAGGTGCGGATCACCCTGTCGCGCTCGACCTCCGGGTTGGCCAGGCGCTTGACGACGCCGACGGTCAGCCCGGCCCCCGCGATCTCGGCGCGGGCCTCGTTGGGGGTCTTGCCCTCGACGTTGGGCACCACGATGCGCTTGGGTCCGAGCGAGAGCACCAGCGTGATCGTGGAGCCCTTCTCCAGCTCGACGTCGGCCGCCGGGTCGGTGCTGAGGACCAGGCCCTCCGCCACCTTCTCGTCGTACCGCCCCTCGGCCTTGCGCATCAGCAGCCCGGCGCCCGCGAGGTTCTTCTCCGCCGCCGTGAGGTCCTTGCCGACCAGGTTCGGCACGATGACGTACTCGGGCTGGGAGAAGTACCACCCCGTGAGCCCGACCGCCACCACCATCACGGCGGCGAGCGTGACCAGGAACCAGTTGGGGCGGAACCCGCGCCGCCGCTCGGCCGCCTCGGCCCGCGGCTGGATCAGCGTGTGGGCGGGCGCCGGCTGCGGCATCGACGGCGCGCCGAACGGCATCGAGGCCGTGCCCGGGGGCGCGGCGAGCGGCTGGGAGTGCGACATGACCGGGCCGGTGCCCGGCGGGATGGTCGTGCGCGGCAGCATGCGGTGCGCGTCGACGGCGGCCACGAGCATCGCGGTCGCGTCGGCGGGCCGGTGCTCCGGCTCGCGGGCGGTCGCGCTCGCCACCAGCGTGTCGATCAGCGGCGGCACCTCCGGCACCAGCGACGACGGCGCCGGGACCGTGTCGTGGACGTGCCGGTAGGCCACCGACATCGGGGTCTCCCCGTCGTACGGCTGCTGCCCCGTCACCAGCTCGAACAGCATGATGCCCGCGGCGTAGACGTCGCTGCGCACGTCGGCGGCGCCGGTGATGACCTGCTCGGGCGCCATGTAGCCGACCGTGCCGATCATCACGCCGGTACGGGTCTGGTTGGTCGCCTCGATCGCCTTGGCCAGGCCGAAGTCGACGACCTTGACCCGGCCGTCGTCGGTCATCAGGACGTTCTCGGGCTTCACGTCACGGTGGACCATCCCGGCCTGGTGGGCGGCGCCGAGCGCGGCGAGCACCGGGATCATGATCTCGAGCGCCTCGCGGGCGGGCAGCCTGCCGCGCTCCCGCAGGATGTCGCGCAGGGTCCGGCCCGGGACGTACTCCATCGACAGGTAGACGACGTCGTTGTCGGTGCCCTGGTCGAAGACGTGCACCACGTTGGGGTGCGAGAGGCTGGCAACCGATTTGGCCTCGCCGATGAACCTTCTGACGAACGCCGGGTCCTCGGCGAGCGAGCGGTGCATGACCTTCAGCGCCACCGTCCGGTCGAGCCGGATGTCCAGCGCGAGGTAGACGGTCGCCATACCGCCCCGGGCGATCCGGCTCTCGATGCGGTAGCGCCCATCGAGGAGCCGCCCGACCAGGGGGTCCGCAGTCGTCGTATCCACCCCGCTGAGTTTACGGGCGTTTTGCCACCGGCATGGCCTCGGCGCCCGAAACCGATGCGGAGACGTTCCCGTCCGAACGCCTCCGCCCCGGCCTCACGGCCCCAGCGGCCCCTGAGGCCACGGCCGCATCGGTGGTGCTCCCGGCTTCACGGCGCCGCGGGGTGCGACGCCTCGGGCTTAACAGCGTCGCAGGTGCGATGCCTCGGGCCTCACAGCGTCGCGCGTGCGATGCCTCGGGGCCTTACGGCGTCATCGGGGACGACGCCTCGGCGTAGCGGCGGCGCGGGATGCGGCCCGCCTGCCGCGCCAGCCGACCGGCCACCACGGCCGCCTTCATCGCCGACGCCATGAGGTCGGGCCGCTGCGCCCTGGTGACGGCCGTGGCCAGCAGCACGGCGTCGCAGCCCAGCTCCATCGCCAGCGCGGCGTCGCTGGCCGTGCCGATGCCGGCGTCGAGGATCACCGGCACGGAGGCGGCCTCCACGATGAGCTCGATGTTGTGCGGGTTGCGGATGCCCAGGCCCGAGCCGATCGGCGCGCCCAGGGGCATCACGGCCGCGCAGCCGGCCTGCTCCAGCCGCCGCGCCAGCGCCGGGTCGTCGCCGATGTACGGCAGCACCACGAACCCGTCGGCCACCAGCCGCTCGGCCGCGTCGAACGTCTCGATCGGGTCGGGCAGCAGCGTGCGCTCGTCGGCGATCACCTCGAGCTTGACCCAGTTGGTGCCCAGGGCGTCCCTGGCCAGCCGGGCCGTCAGCACGGCCTCGCCCGCGGTGAAGCAGCCCGCCGTGTTGGGCAGCACCTTGATGTCGCGCTCGCGCAGCACGTCCAGCACGGAGCCGCGGGCGCCGGGATCGAGCCTGCGCATCGCCACCGTGGTCAGCTCGGTGCCGGACGCCACCAGCGCCTGGTCGAGCACCTCCAGCGAGGGCGCGCCGCCTGTCCCCATGATGAGCCGGGAGGAGAACTTCTCCCCGGCTATGATCAGATCATCCACCTTGCACCGCCGTCAGAACCTCCACGCGGTCACGGTCGCGCAGCGCCGTCGTCTCCCAGGCGCCGCGCGTGACCACCTCGTCGTTCACGGCCACGGCCACTCCGGTGGTGGCCGAGGTCAGCGTATGTACGGCCTGCGCCACAGTCGTGCCGTCGGCCACCTCGTGGGTGGAGCCGTTGATGACAACAATCATGAAATTTCCCGAAATCTCCCCGGCGCGCACAGCGCCGCCAGTTCGCTCTCCTCGCCCAGCAGGATCGCGGTCGTGAGCGGGGCGAGCAGCACGCCGCCCCGGTGGTGCCCGGTCGCGTACGCCAGCCCCGGCGTCCCGCCCGGGCCGATCAGCGGCAGGTTGTCCGGCGTCCCCGGACGCAGCCCCGCCACCACGTCGGCGACCTCCAGCTCGGTGACGCCCGGCACCAGCTCCCTGGCGTCCCGCAGCAGCTCGTAGAGCCCGCCGGCCGTCACCCTGGTGTCGAACCCCATCTCCTCCTGCGTGGCCCCGACCACGAGCTCGCCGTCGCCCCGGGGGACCAGGTAGACGGACGAGCCGTGCACGGTGCCGCGTACGCACCGGCTGAGCAGCGGCTGCGGCGAGCGCAGCCGCATGATCTGCCCCTTGACCGGCCGCACCGGCACCTCGGCCAGCTCGGCACTCCACGCCCCCGCCGCCAGCACGACCCGCTCGCCCCGCACCTCGGGGGGACAGGCGTCCCGATGGGTGGCGTCCCGCCCGGTGGTTGCCCGCCAGGTGGTCTCCCGGCCGGTGGCGTCGCGGCGGGTTGGGCCCCGCCGGGTGGCGTCCGGGTCGGTCATGTCCGGGCCGGTCGTGTTCGGGCCGGTGGTGTACGGGTGGGCCGGGAGGTCTTGGCGGCCCGGGCCGTCCTCGGAGCCCGGGGGAGCGAGGCGGACCCCCACGACCCGGCCGCCCTCGTACAGGAGCTCGGTCGCCCGGGCCCGCACCAGAGGGACGTCCAGCCGTTCCAGCGCGGCCAGCAGGGCCGCCGTCACGCGGCGCGGGTCCACCCACGCGTCGCCGGGCGCCAGCAGGCCGCCGCGGACGGAGGGGGCCAGCATGGGCTCCAGGCGGCGGCACTCGCGCCCGGTGAGCCGCTCGACCGGCAGCCCCAGCTTCTCCATGTACGCGGCCAGCTCGTCCAGTGCCGCCATGTCGTCGGCCCCGAACGCCACGTCCAGCGTCCCGTCCGCCCGCAGGTCCAGCCCGCGCACCTCGGGGAACCGCAGCCCGTCGCCCGATCCCGGCCCGCCGCCGGATCTCGTGCCGGCACCCGATCCCGGCGCTGAGCCTGGTCCCGCCGCTGAGTCTCGTCCCGGCATCGCGCCCGATCCCGGCACTGCGCCTGGTCCCGGTCGGGCGCCTGGTCCCGGCCCGGTGTCCCCGGCCAGGCCGGCGTCGGCGGCCAGCTCGGCGGCGAAGGCGGGCCAGCGGCGCAGCGAGGCCACCCCCAGCCGCAGCAGTGGCGCCTCGGTGTAGGTCACCTCGCTGACCGGGGCCAGCATCCCCGCCGCCGCGTACGAGGCCCCCCTGCCGGGGGCCGGGTCGACCACGGTGACGGGCCGCCCCGCGCGTGCCATCCGCCAGGCCACGGAGAGCCCGACGACCCCGCCACCCACGATCACATCCACTTGCGCTCCCTTCGCCGGCATGATCCGGATCAGGTGTCTTGCGGTCGAAGGCCCGGCAAAGCCTTCCTCTCAGCCCGGTTACGGCCGGACTCCCGCGCGTCTTACCCGAACAGCCTACGGCCTCGGTGCGACGTCCGAGCACGCCCCCCGTTATGGTCATCACCGTGAACCATGTCGTGGTGGTGGGAGCGGGCCTGGCCGGAGTGCGTACGGTGGAGGCCCTGCGCGGGCGCGGCTTCACCGGCCGGATCACGCTGATCGGGCAGGAGCGGCATCGGCCCTACGACCGCCCGCCGCTGTCCAAGGCGGTGCTGAAGGGCGAGGCCGACAGCAGCTTCGTCGACACCGACCTCGACGGGCTCGGCGTCGAATTCTGGCCGGGCGTCGGCGCCAAGTCGCTGCGCGCGGGCGTCGTGGAGACCACCGAGGGCGAGGTCGCCTACGACGGCCTGGTCATCGCCACCGGTGCCGACCCGATCCGGCTGCCCGGCGACGGCCCCCAGCACGTCCTGCGCACCATCGACGACGCCCACGAGCTGCGCGCCATGCTCGTCCCTGGCGCCCGGGTCGCGATCATCGGCGCCGGCTGGATCGGCGCCGAGGTCGCCACCGCGGCCCGCCGCGCCGGTTGCGCGGTGACGGTCGTCGAGTCCGCCCCCGCTCCGCTCTCGACCGCCGTCGGCGCCGAGCTCGGGGGGCGCACGCTGCCCTGGTACGACGGCATCGACCTGCGGCTGCGCACCATGGTCGACTCCGTGGACGAGGGCGGCGTGCGGCTGGTGGGCGGCGAGTTCGTCGAGGCCCACGTGGTGGTCACCGGCATCGGCGTGCGCCCGGCCGTCGAATGGCTCGCCGACGCCGACATCGACCTGCACAACGGCGTCGTCACCGACGAGCACCTGCGCACGTCGCTGCCCGGCGTCGTCGCGGTCGGCGACTGCGCCGCCTGGTGGTCGCGCCGCTGGGGGACCAGGCTGCGGGTGGAGCACTGGGACACCGCGCTCAACGCCCCCGAGGTCGCCGCCGCGACGCTCCTGGGGGAGGAGGCGGTGTACGACCCGGTGCCGTACTTCTGGTCGGAGCAGTTCGGTCACATGCTCCAGTACGCCGGCCACCATCCCGCGGGTGACCGGCTCGTCTATCGCGGCGAACCCGAGGGCAAGTGGTCGGCCGTGTGGCTCGCCGGCGACGGCACTCTGGCCGCTGTGCTGGCCGTGGACCGGCCCCGCGACCTCGTACAGGGGCGCCGGCTCATCGACGCGGGCGCGCGCCTCGACGCGGAACGCCTGGTAGATCCACAAGTACCCCTACGGGATTGTGTTGTTTGAGCAAGCACGGCATGTGGTAGTTGTGGTTTCGTGACGCTTTCTGTTGCACAGATCGACCGGGAGACCGACCAGCTCGTTGACGAGTGGCTCACGCTCCCCGAAGTGGCCTCGCGCCTGGATCTCCCGATCGGGCGGGCCAAGCAACTCCTCCGGGACCACAAGCTCCTCGGCGTGCGCCGGGGCAGCGGCGGGCCGCAGGTGCCCGCGGTGTTCCTCGATGGAAAGGACGTGATGAAGGGCCTGCCCGGCACACTGACCGTGTTGCAGGACGCCGGCTACGACGATGTCGAGTCGCTGCGCTGGCTCTTCACCCCAGACGAGTCCCTGCCAGGGTCGCCCATCGAGGCGATCAAGGCCGGCCGTCACACAGAGGTCAAGCGGCGTGCCCAAGCCCTCGCTTTCTGAGGCCCGCCTCTATCTCTGCACAGACGGCCGCCGCGACCGCGGCGATCTGGCAGAGTTCCTCGATTCGGTGCTGGCCGGGGGCGTGGACATCATCCAGCTGCGGGAGAAGGGCCTGGAGGCCGGCGAAGAACTCGCGCTCCTCGAAGTCTTCCGCGACGCCTGCGACCGGCACGGCAAGCTGCTGGCCGTCAACGACCGGGCGGACATCGCCTACGCCGCCCGGCCCGACGTGCTCCATCTGGGGCAGGACGACCTTCCTGTGACGGTCGCGCGAGAGATACTCGGCGACGACATCGTCATCGGAAGGTCCACCCACTCCGCCGCCGAGGCTTCCGCCGCGGCTGTGGAGGAGGGCGTCGACTACTTCTGCTGCGGTCCCGTCTGGCCCACCCCGACCAAGCCGGGCCGCCCGGCTCCCGGCCCGTCACTGCTGCGGCACGCGGCGGCGCTGGAGACCTCGCGGCCGTGGTTCGGGATCGGCGGCATCGACCTCGGCAACCTGGACGAGGTGATGTCGTACGGGGTGCGGCGCGTGGTGGTGGTACGGGCGATCACCGATGCCGACGACCCTGGGGCGGCGGCGGCGGAGTTCGCCAAGCGGCTGTCGGCCGGCTGAGCACCGGGGCGCCCGCTCTCGCCGCGGGCGCCTCCAACCTGCGCGGCCCCGCACCTCATGAGTCGCGGTGCCCGCGAGACTCGCGGTGCGCAGGTGACCGGTGAAGCCTTCGTGACTGGCGAGGCCAGCGTGACAGGTGAGGCATGCGTGACGTGAGGCCCGCGTGACCTGTATGGCCCGCGAGCTGCGTCAGCGTGACATGCGGTGCTCGCGGGCAGCGGCGGGCGCGTGGCGGGTCAGGTCTTGCGGGAGGTGGCGGCGATGGCGAGCTCGGTGAGCGCCGCCCGGGACTCCGGGGTGACCGGGGCCGTATCGAGGGCCGCCAGCGCCTGGCCGAGGTAGTCGCCGATCAGGTCCTCGCACTCCTGCAGCGCCCCCGTGCCGTCGATGATCTCCCGCAGCGTGGCGACCCCGGCCTCGTCCAGCTCGGGATCCCCGAGCAGCTGCCGCACGGTCTCGGCGTCCGAGGGCGAGGCGGCGGCCAGCGTGCGGGCCACGAGCATCGTGCGCTTGCCCTCCCGCAGATCGTCCCCCGCGGGCTTGCCCGTCTGCGCCGGGTCGCCGAACACCCCGAGAATGTCGTCACGGAGCTGGAAGGCGATCCCGACCCGCCGCCCGTACCCGGTGCACAGCTCGTCCATCCACGGCGCGAGCTCGCGGCCGGCGAGCGTGAGGCCGAGCCTGAGCGGCTGCTCCACGGAGTACTTGCCGCTCTTGAACAGCGCCACCCGCAGCGCCGACTCGAACGTGTTCTCGCCGTTGGCCTGCTCCAGCAGGTCGAGGTACTGCCCGCACATCAGCTCGCTGCGCATGTGGTCGTGGACGGGCTGGGCCGCCTCCAGGGACTCGCGCGGCAGCCCGCTGGCCCGCCACATCTCGCCCGACCAGATCAGCAGCAGGTTGCCGAGCAGGATCGCCGCGCCCTCGCCGAACTGCTCGGCCGAGCCGTACCAGCCGGACTTCTCGTGCATCGCCTGGAAGCGGCGGTGCGCGGACGGCATGCCGCGGCGCAGGTCGCTCTTGTCCATCACGTCGTCGTGCACGAGGGCGCTGGCCTGGAGCAGCTCCAGCGAGGCCGCGGCGGTGAAGATGCCGGGCACGTCGGTGCCGCCGGCGCCGCGCCAGCCCCAGTAGCAGAACGCCGGGCGCAGCCGCTTGCCGCCGGACAGCAGCTCGTCGGCTGCCGTGCGCAGCGGAGCGAACTCGGAGTCGTCGGCGGAGGGCAGCTTCCGCTCGACGAACTCGGCGAGGGCACGCTCCACCTGGGCGCGCAGGGTCTCCATGCCGGCGGCGTCAGTGGTCATGCCCCTGAGACTAGTGGCCCCGGGGACAGGTCCGGATCTCCAGGTAGCTCCTGTCACCCGCCGGTTCGAGGATGTGACTGTAACCTTGCCTCATGGCGCTTGGTCGACCCTCCATCCGGCCCGATCGTGTTCCCACCGTCCGCGAGATGCTCGCCTCCGGTGGCCGGTCGTTCTCGTTCGAGTTCTTCCCCCCGAAGACCGACGAGGGCGAGCGGCAGCTGTGGCGGGCGATCAGGGAGCTGGAGTCGTTGCGGCCGACCTTCGTGTCGGTGACGTACGGCGCCGGCGGCTCCACCCGCGACCGCACGGTCGACATCGTCGAGCGGATCGCCCACGACACCACGCTCACCCCTGTGGCGCACTTCACCGCGGTCAACCACTCGATCCGCGAGCTGCGTCACCTCGTGGGGCGCTTCGCCGACGCCGGGGTGCGCAACATCCTGGCCGTCCGCGGCGACCCGCCCGGCGACCCCATGGGCGAGTGGGTGCAGCACCCCGACGGCGTGCTCTACGCCGAGGAGCTGGTGCGGCTGATCCGGCAGGCGGGCGACTTCTGCGTCGGCGTGGCCGCCTTCCCGTACAAGCACCCGCGCTCGCCGTCCATCGAGTCCGACACCGATTACTTCGTCCGCAAGTGCCGGGCGGGGGCCGACTACGCGATCACCCAGATGTTCTTCCAGGCCGACGACTACCTGCGGCTGCGCGACCGGGTGGTGGCCCAGGGCTGTGACACGCCGATCATCCCGTGCATCATGCCGGTCACGCAGATGAGCACGATCGCCAGGTCGGAGCAGCTTTCCGGGGCGCCGTTCCCGCCCGACGTGGCGACCAGGTTCGAGGCCGTCAAGGACGATCCGGCCGCGGTGCGGCGGCTGGGCATCGAGCACGGGGCCGAGCTGTGCCAGCGGCTGCTCGACGAGGGCGCGCCGGGGATCCACTTCATCACGTTCAACCGGTCGAGCGCGTCCCGCGAGGTGTTCCAGCGGCTGGAGCCGCTGCCCGCCTCCGCGTGAGCGGATGCCCGCCACCCGCCCGCAGGGGGACCGGGCGGGTGACGGGCAGGGGAAGGACGGACAGCGGGTAAAGGGTCGGCTACTTTCTGTCATTGATCGTGCCCGGTGTCATGGCACGGCAAACCCACAGGTCACAGCTTTACCAGCTCAGGTCAAGGGGAGCGGGCGGCCCGCGATCGCGTACTCCTCCGAGCCGCCGGGGAAGAGGAACCTCGTCAGCAGGTCGCTGAAGCCCATGCTGGCGTAGAGGTGGCGGGCGGCCGTGGGCTGGTCGTGGGTGGACAGCACGGCCGAGCGCTCGCGGCGGCCGGCGCACAGCGTCGTGATCATGGCGCGGCCGATGCCCTTGCCCTGGTAGTCGGGGTGCACGTGGATCTCGGCCAGCTCGAACGCGTGCCCCATCCAGGCGTTCGCCGCCTCCTCGCCCAGCCGGTCGGTCAGGCCCCGGAGGACGACGTCGTGCCACCATTGCCCGGGCGCGCCCCGGAACCCGTACGCGAAGCCGACGGTTCGGGGTTCCGGGGCAGGCATATCTGGGGATGAATCACGCAATTCCGCGAAATAGCACTGAAAATGGGGATATGTCGCGTGATTTCGCATGATGGTCTTGCGGCCGGTGATCTGCTCCTCCGGCGGGTTCATGGCCGCCGTGTAAATGTCGATCACCGTCTCCAGCCGCTCGGTGAACTCTGCCGGCCCCGCCCCGCGAAACTCGATCACTCGTCGCACACTACTCGACGTCCACCGGCGTGCCCCCGGTGATCCGCACGAGCTCGTCGAACGTCGTCGGGAACACGGTGTGCGGATGCCCGCCCGCGGCCCACACCACCTCGTGCTTGCCCAGCCAGTTGTCCACCAGGGTGCGCACGGGCGCGGGGTGCCCGACCGGGGCCACGCCGCCGATGGGCTGCCCGGTGGCCTGCCTGACGAACTCCGGCGTCGCCCGGCGTACCCGCTGGACCCCCGCCGTACGGGCGATCAGGTCGACGTCCACCCGGTGCGCGCCGCTGGTCAGCACGAGCAGTGGCGCGCCGTCGGCGTCGAAGATCAGGCTGTTGGCGATCGCGCCCACCTCGCAGCCGAGCTGCGCCGCCGCGGTCGCGGCCGTGGGCGCCTTCTCGGGCAGGACCACGATCTCGCCGCCGGCCCCGAGCGCGCGCAGGGCGGACTCCACGACGACGGCGTTCGCAGGCAACTTCTCAGACATGGAGACACTCTAAACAGGTTGACGCCTCTATTACCCATTCCTGGTAAGTGGTGTAGGGTCCCCTGATCCGTCCTTTAGGAGAGGTGGTACGGGTGCAGGTTCGACGGCTGCCCGGGGTGGCTGCTCTTCTGACGGCCGGTGCGGTCGTCGTCTCCGGTTGCGGCACGCAGCCCGTGGAACGGCGGGCCGAGACGTCCCTGCCCGCGTCCCCTCCGGCGGCCGCCGCCCAGCAGGGCCCGTCCGCCGTCTCTCCCGAGCCCGTCACCGCGCCGCGCAAGACGCTCAGGCTCGGCGCCAAGGGCAAGGCCGTCACCTGGATGCAGAAGCGGCTGGTCGAGCTCGGGTACCGTCCCGGCAAGGCCGACGGCCAGTACGGCGGCACCACGCTGGCCGCCGTCTGGGCGTTCCAGAAGGTCAACGGCATCAAGCCGACCAGCACGATCGCCAGGCGCACGTGGGAGGCGCTGGAGACGCCGCGGACGCCGAAGGTCCTGGCCCCGAACGGCAAGGCGACCCGCGCCGAGGTCAACCTCAGCAAGCAGGTCATGGTCCTGTACGTGCGCGGCGAGGTGAAGCTGATCACCCACATCTCCTCCGGCAGCGGCGTCCCGTACTGCGAGACCACCACCTGGCAGGGCAAGGAGCAGCGCTTCTGCGGCTCGGCCCGCACGCCGACGGGCAACTACCGCACGACCTGGCGGGCGAGCGGCTGGCACAAGTCGTACCTGGGCGAGCTGTACAACCCGATCTTCTTCAACGGCGGCATCGCCTTCCACGGCGCGCTGTCGGTGCCGCTCTACCCGGCCTCGCACGGGTGCGTGCGCATGCCCATGAACGTGGCGGAGGAGCTGCCCAGGCTGCTGGGCAAGGGCGTCCCGGTGCACGTCAGGGGCGCGTACAAGCGTGCCTGAGCCCGTATAACCCCCGCATAACCGAAATAGGTGACAGGCCGGTTATCCGTGGTCTGGTGAGCTTCCCCCGAACTTCTGGGGGATCTCATGACTACGGCTTTCATGCTGAGGACGCCCGCTCCGCCCGTACGCCGGAGCGGGGCGGATCCGCGGGTGCGGTGGCTGCTCGCCGCGGGGTGGGCCGCGCAGGTGGCGCTGCGGCTGTGGCTGAACCGCTATCACACGATGCCCGTGGCGAACCCGGACGAGACCGGCTACCTCCTGGCCGCCCGATGGCTGGCCGGCGGCGCGGGAGCCGATCTGTCGGGCTCGACCTTCTACCAGGCCGGGTACGCGCTGCTGCTCGTCCCGATCTTCTGGCTGACCGCCGACCCCGGGCTCGCGTACCGGCTGGCCGTCGGGGTGGGGGCGGTGGCGGCGGCGAGCGCGTTCCCGCTGGCGTACGTGCTGCTGCGGCGGCTGCGCGTGAGCAGGCGGGCGGCGCTGGTGCCGGCGTTCGCGGCGGGGATGTCGCCCTCGCTGGTGGTGTTCTCCGGGTACGCGCTGGCCGATGCGGTCCTGCCGGTGATCGTGCTGGGGTGGCTGGTCGCCCTGCACGACCTGGTCGCGGACGGGCCCGGGCGCCGGCGGGTCCTGGCCGGGATCGCGGCGGGCGGGCTGGCGGCGTACGCGATGGCGGTGCACCTGCGGGGGACCGTGATCGTGGCGGTGTGCCTGCTCGTGCTGGTCGCGATGTGGCGCAGGCTGCCGCGCGCCGCCCTGATCGCGACGCTGGTGAGCGCGGTCGAGGGCGCGGTGGCCGGCGACGCGCTCAACGGGGCGCTGCAGGCCGCGCTCTACCCCGGCGGGCCCCGTGACCTGTCAGGGCTGCTGCTGGAGCGTCTGACGAGCCTGGAGGGGCAGGCGTGGGCGCTGTCGGGGGCGGCCGGGCAGATCTGGTACCTCATCGCCGGCACGTGGGGCCTGGCGGGCGTGGGGCTGACGGGCGCGGTGGCCCTGCTGGCGCGGAGATCGGCGCCGCTCGTGCCGCGCGTCCTGGCAGGGGCGCTGCTGATGCTGACCCTGGGCATCGCGTACGCCTCCTCCGCCGCCCTGCCGGACGAGCACCGGGTCGGCAACTTCGCCTACGGCCGCTACCTGGCGTGCGTCGCGGTGGCGTGGACGCTGGCGGGCGTGCTCGTCCTGCTGCGCGCGAGGCGGCTGCCTGCTGGGGCAGCGCGTCCTACGCCGGACGGGGTCGGGCGGATGACGCTGGACGGGGTCGGGCGGTTTGCGCCGGGCGGGGTCGGGCGGTTCGCGGTGGGCGGGGTCGGGCGGTTCGCGGTGGTGCGGCACGTCGTGGCGGCCACCGGGCTGCCCGCCGTGGTGCGGCACGTGCTGGCGGCCGCCGGGCTGCTCGCCGTGACCGGCGGCGTGACCGCCTGGTACGCGGGGGACCGGCTCCACAGGCACGCCTTCATCGCCTTCGACTTCCCCGAAGTGATCTTCCTCACCCGGATCTCCGACTCGCTCGACCTGGTCGCCGCCTCCCTGTCCGCCCTGGCGCTGCTGGCCTGCCTGGCGGGCGCGGCCCTGGTCCGGCGGCCCGCGATGCTCGCCGCAGGCGTCCTGGGCCTGATCCAGGTGGCGTTCGTCGCCCACCTGGCGCCCGCCCCGCCCGCGCCCGGCCCCGACTGGCTGCCCGCGCCCTCACCGCCGGGCCGGGTGGCGGTGGAGGCAGGAGTGAAGTGGAACATCTGGGTCCCGCTGTCGTACCGCGTGTGGTGGACAGATATCGAGCGCTTCCGTGGCACGCCTCCCGAAGGCGTCTGCACCGCCGTCGTCCCGCAGGACGCCGCGCCGCCGGCGGGCTGGACCGCCACCGGCGCCCGGCACGGCTGGGCCACCTGGTCACGCTGCTAGCCCTCGCCGGGATGCCCGGCGTCCCAGCGGGCGCGGGCGTCCTCCATGGCGTCCTTGTGCTCGCGCGACCAGTCGGCCAGCCGCTGCACGGCCTCGGCGAGGCTGCGGCCCATCGGCGTCAGCCGGTACTCCACCTGCGGCGGGATCGTCGCGTACGCCGTGCGCTCGGCCAGCCCGTCCCGGCACAGCCGCCGCGTCGTCAGCGTCAGCATCCGCTGCGAGATGCCGGGCACCGCCCGGTGCAGCTCCCTGAACCGCCGCACCCCCTTGGCCAGCTCCACCATCACCAGCACCGTCCACTTGTCGCCGATGCGGTCGAGCACGTCCCTGATGCCGCAGTCGTCGTCCCCGCACGGCCCGGCGGCCTGGGGGGTTACCTCCGTGTGCGCGACTGACATGAGAGTGCCTCCTTACGGCGAGCGCGGGGCCTCGCCCATGCTGGGTTCGTTTCACCTGGCAGATCCACATTAGGGGGACCCATGATTGTCGTGACGGGCGTGTCCGGTGCACTGGGCGGAGCGATCCTCGTCGGGCTGCGGGCCGCCGGCGGGCCGGTGGTGGCGGGAGCCAGCAGCTCGGGCGACGGCGCCGGGGTGAGGCACGCCGACTTCGACCGGCCGGACACGCTGGAGCGGGCGTTCGAGGGGGCGCGGGTGCTGGTGTTCGTGTCCGCCGGGTACGCCGAGGACGACGTCGTGCTCGCCCGGCACGGCGCGGTCGTGCGGGCGGCCGCCGCGGTGGGCGTCGAGCACGTGATCTACACCAGCCTGGCAGGCTCGGGGGAGCGGCTCACGATCGCCCTGGCCCACCGCTGGACCGAGGCGCGGCTGGCCGAGGCGCCCTTCGACGTCACGGTGCTGCGCAACGCCCTGTACGCCGAGATCCCCGCCGGGCTGGCGCTGGCCGGCGTGCCCGCGGCGGCGGAGAGCGGGGTGTTCGCGGCGCCCCTCGGGGAGGGGCGGGTGTCGGTGGCGGCCAGGCAGGACCTGGCCGCCGTGGCCGTGCGCGTGGCGGCCGAGGCCTGGCAGGACGTCGTGTCGGGCGGGGCGCGTCGGCACGCGGGCAGGACGTACGAGCTGGAGGGCGTGAGCGCGGTCGGCGGGCACGACCTGGCCGAGGTGCTCTCCGAGGTGCTGGGGCGGCCCGTGGCCTACCACCCGGTGCCGCTGCGGGACGCGCGGGCGGGGCTGGCCGGGCTGGAGGCGTACCAGGCGGGCCACACGATCTCGACCTTCTCCAACATCGGGGCCGGCCTGATGGAGGCCGGGAGGAGCGACCTGCCCGCGTTCCTGGACGCGCCCCGGCCGGCCCGGGACCTGATCGCGGAGGCCGTACGGGCGGGCGTCAACTCCGCCCGCTGACCCCGGCGGGCGTCAGCCCCGCTCGCTGACCCGGCGGGCGCGAACTCCGCCCCTTGTCCCCGGCGGCCGTACGGGCGCGGGCGTCAGCTCTGTCCCTTGACCTCCGCGACCTCCGGGGGCTTCGGGGGCTTCGGGGGCTTCGGGGCCGCGCGCTTGCCGTGCGCGGCGGCCATCACCATCCCCACGGCCTGCGCCAGCCCGCCCGCCAGCAGCAGCCAGGCCGTGTACGGCTGCCACGCGGGCAGGCCCGCGAGGAAGTCGGGGGAGTCGTACAGGCCCGCCAGCAGCTCGACGGGATTGAACAGCGCGACCCCGAACCCCAGCGCGTACGGGACGATGAGCACGCCCGACACCACGAGGATCACCGTCCGGCCCCGCCGCTCCCGTAGCAGCAGCACCCCGAAGACCAGGTAGGCCACCGCCGCCAGGCCCACGACCATCGCGGTCCACCAGGTCAGCCGCCACGTGTCCACGCCCAGCGAGGTCAGCCCGGAGCCGTCGATCCTGCCGCCCTCCCACTCGGGGCCTGCGGTCTGCGCGCGTACCGCCGCCCGGATGGCCAGGTAGCCCGCGCCCGCGTACGCCGCCGCCAGGGCCGGCCCCAGAGCCAGCAGCACGATCCCCGCCGGGCGACCGCTTCCCGCCATCCGCTCTCCCTTCCCGCGGCGGTTTCCGTGAGACAGCTTCTCAGAAGGATCCGGGCACCCTCCACGCGAAATCGCGCAGAGCGGACGAGCGCAGAGCAGACTCGCGCAGAACGGACCTGCGCAGAACGGACCCGCGCAGAACGGACCTGCGCGGAGCGGGCATGCCCCAGAACGGACCTGCGCGGAGCCGGCCTGCGCTAGCCGAGGGTGTGCAGGCCCGAGATGGCGACCTCGGCCGCGCGGCGCGCGTTGGCCAGGACGTCGCCCAGCGACTGCTCCTCCTCCAGGGTCGCCATGACGCCCAGCTTGACGGCCCCGATCAGCCCGCCCACCGCCGCGGCTGCGTCCACCAGCGCCAGCTCGGGGAACGCCTCGTGCAGCGCCTCGGCCAGCTTGAGCTGGGTGTCGAACAGCAGGAGCAGCGCCCGCGCCTGCAGCGCGGGCTCGGTGAGGATCAGCCGCACCCGCAGCACCGCGTCCTCGCTCGTGAGGTCCTGGTAGGAGACGGCCTGCTCGAAGCTCTCCTCGACGATCCTCATCAGCACGCCGGTCACGGTCTCGTCGGGCCGCCTGCCCTCCATGACCCTGAGCGCCAGCTCCAGCCGGGCCGCGGTGTCGTAGAAGACCACGTCCTCCTTGCTGGCGAAGTAGCTGAAGAACGTGCGGGTCGACACGTCGGCCTGCTCCGCGATCTCCGCGAGCGTGGTCTCCTCGAAGCCCTTCTCCTGGAACAGCCGCAGCGCCGCCTCGATCAGCGCCTGGCGCGTGCGCTGCTTCTTGCGTTCCCGGAGCCCTTCCACCATGCCGGAACTATACTGCACGTCCTAATTGTTTTCATCCATTGAAGTTTTGCATTCGTTGAGGTTTTCTGGAGGGGAGAGCTCGGAAAGGAGCGGAACATGTCAGAACTGACCCTGCCCACCGCCCGCCAGCGTCCCCTCGACCCGCCCGACGAAGTCACCGCGCTGCGACAACAGGGCGCGATCCACCGCATGACGTACGCCGACGGCCACCAGGGCTGGCTCGTGACCGGCCACGCCGCCGCCCGCGCCGTGCTCGCCAGCCCGCACTTCAGCAACCGGCCCGAGCACATGCACCCGCCGATCCCGTCCGCGAGGATGGAGCTGGCCACCCGGCCGGAGAAGCTGCGCGTGCCGCCCGGCTTCTTCCTGCGCATGGACCCGCCCGACCACACGCGCTTCCGCAGGCTGCTGACCGGGCAGTTCACGGTCCGGCGGATGAAGATGCTGGAGCCGCGGATCGAGGAGATCACCGCCGCCTGCCTCGACGCCATGGAGGCCGCCGGCCCGCCCGTGGACCTCGTCCAGGAGTTCGCGCTGCCGATCCCCTCGCTGGTGATCTGCGAGCTGCTCGGCGTGCCGTACGAGGAACGCGCGCAGTTCCAGGCCGACACCAAGGTGCTGGCCAGCCTCGAGGCCAAGGCCGAGGAGGCGATCGCGGCGCTCGGCGGCATCTCGTCCTACCTCTACGGGCTCGTCCAGCGCAAGCGCAAGGAGCCGGGCGACGACCTGCTCAGCGGGCTCATCGAGGGCGGGGAGCTGAGCGACGAGGAGCTCACCGGCGTCGGCGTCCTGCTGCTCATCGCGGGGCACGAGACGACCGCCAACATGCTGGGGCTGGGGACGTACGCGCTGCTCACGAACCCCGACCAGCTCGCCGCCATGCGCGACGACCCCTCGGTGGTGGACAACGGCGTCGAGGAACTGCTGCGCCACCTCACGATCATCCATCTCGGCCCGATGCGTACGGCGCTGGAGGACGTGGAGATCGAGGGCGTCACGATCGGGGCCGGTGAGGCCGTCACCATCCACCTGCCCGCAGCCAACCGCGACTCCGCCCGCTTCGCCGACGCCGAGCGGCTCGACGTCACCCGGCCCGCCGGCGGGCACCTCACCTTCGGCCACGGCATCCACCAGTGCCTCGGCCAGCAGCTCGCCCGCGCCGAGATGCGCATCGCCTACCCTGCGCTGCTGCGCCGGTTCCCTGGCCTACGCTTGGCGGTAACACCCGAGGAGGTGCCGATGCGCTCGGACATGAGTATTTACGGAGTGCACCGCCTCCCTGTCACTTGGTAGGTCGCGATGGAAATCAAGGCAGATACGACGGTGTGCATCGGTGCGGGCATGTGCGCGCTGACGGTGCCGAAGGTGTTCGACCAGAGCGAGGACGAGGGCACGGTCGTCCTGCTGCAGGACGAGCCACCGCAGGAGCTGGAGGAGGCCGTTCGCCGGGCCGTGACCCTCTGCCCGTCAGGGGCCATCTCGGTCTCCTGATGCGGGCCCCGTCTTGACACTGCCCTGACAGCACCACTTCGCCGTCGCCGCATCCCGAACCGCGGCGGCGGCTCTTTCGTCTGCGCCGCCGTCAACCGGACGGCCTCCGCCGCGTGTGGCTCCTTTCACTTCATGGTCATCGAACCTATGTTCGTGGATCGGTTGACAACAGGGCGTGATCGAAATTATGTTCGACCTAGTGGCGGTGAGGCTCGCGGCTCAACGTCACCAGGACCTGGTCGCGGGCCGTTCGCTTCCTCAAGCGATTCCCGCGGCCAGGTTCCCGGGCGAAGGGCTCGTCCTCGTCGTCGGCGGAGACGAGTGGGCGTGTCCTGGCCGGACGGGGAGAGGGGAAGCTCCTCGTCCGGCCTGCCCGGCGGAAATGTCGGTGGCGTCTGCGATTGTTGGCTCCATCGGCGCAGAAGCCGGACGCCGCCCACGACTCCAGAGGAGGCGCGCAAGATGGCACCACGGCCTAGAGAAACGCCCGGGCCCCGGCTGTCGCCTGCGGTTCGGGCACACCTGACCGATTCACGTTCCTGCCTGGCGGAGGCGACCGGCGCTCGCACCCCGGCATCCCGATACGTGGCCGCCCACCTGGCGGCCCTGCGAGCGGCAGCGGCGATCCTCGCCGCCCACCCCCGTCCCACGGAGGGCCGCCGTCGCCGGCTGCGCAGCGCCTGGGAGCTGCTGCCCGAGGCGGAGCCCGAGCTGGCGCAGTGGGCCGCCTACTTCGCGATGACCGCCGCCAAGCGCGCCGCCGCGGAGGCGGGGATGGTCCGCCGGATCAGCGCGGCGGACGCGGACGAGATCCTGGCGGAGGCGGAGACGTTCGTCTCGACCGTCGAGGGCATCCTCGGGGTCCCTAGCCAGCCACAACTCCCGGTGGACGTGCCCCTGGCGGGCTGACGGCCCCGGAGGCATGATCCCGCGGCCATGAAGGGCTGCGGGGCCGGAGGCGCGGCTTCGCGCCGCCAGGAAGCCTGACGCTGTGCGGCCACGAAGCCCGGTACTGCGGCGTCGGGCGCTGCGGCGTTGAACGTTGTGCCGGTCGAGCATGGCGCGGCCGACGTGCGCGGCCTGTTCGGCATGGGCCTGGATCGGCGTGCGCCAAGCTCCTGATGGGCCTGGATCGGCGTCCGCCTTGATCGACGTGCGCTCGGGTCGGCATGCGCTCGGCCTGGCGTGCGGCCGCTTGACATGTGCTCGGCTCGGCATGCGCTCCGCTTGGCACGCGCCCGGCCCGGCAGGCGGTGCGGTTTCGGTGGCTCGTCGCGGTGCGGGCAGAAACGCCGATGGGCTCGCCGGAGTGCGGCGAGCCCTCGGTTGGAGCGGGTGACCTCAAAACCACGGGCCTCGAACACGGCGTTCCGAAGCGGAACGACCCGCGAACGGGAGCCGAGACCCGCAAACGGCCTCAGGACCACGACGTCCCGAGGCCTGGACGACCTCAGGACGTCAGAACGACTCCACGGCCCGGCGGGCCTCGGCGTCGAGGACGCCCCAGCTGATGAGCTCCTCGGTCAGCTCGCTCGGCGACTTGTCGTAGATCACGGCCAGGGAGCGCAGGTCCTCCTGGCGGATCGACAGCACCTTGCCGTTGTAGTCGCCACGCTGGCTCTGGATGGTGGCGGCGTACCGGGCCAGGGCGCCGGCCTTCTCCTTCGGCAGCGTCGCGAGCCGCTCCAGGTCGATCACAAGCTTGGGTGTCGGCCCGAGCGGGCTGGGGGCGGCTCCGCCCGGCAGCAGCTCGGATACGGGCACCCCGTAGAAGTCGGCAAGCTCGGCAAGCTTCTGCACGGTCACCGCTCGGTCGCCACGCTCGTAAGAGCCCACGACTACGGCTTTCCACCTGCCACGCGACTTCTCTTCGACTCCATGCAGGGACAGGCCCTGCTGGGTGCGGATGGCGCGGAGTCGTGCACCCAGCGACTTTGCGTACTCAGACGGCATCGTGTGGCCCCCCGGCTCTCGTATGTATCGCTCTCAGTAGATTGTGCTCCCTTGCGGCGTATGCCCGGGCCACCGGGGGGTCTGGTGCCTGGCTCGGCACCATCGGTAGCCATGGCTCTGGGTTTACCCCGGAACGCCGCGCGGTGTGGTTACGCACAGTGACGGTAAAGGGGCGGACGCCTAAGGTCAAGCTGATTGGAAAAAAGATGCCGAATCCGGTCCGGTAGGGATCGCCACAATCATCCCTCATGTCCCACTGGCAACGATGACTTCGTCAGGTTTTGACGAGAAATTCCGGCGGTCAGGGCTCTCGAGTGAGAATCATGACAGGGCAGGTCGAGGCCCGGACGATCTTGATCGAGGTGTCCCCGAGGAAGACCCGCCTGAGTGGCCCGGTGTCGCTGGAAGCGCATATGATCATCTCGCCGGGCAGCCACGAGGTCGTCCCGAGTGCCTGGGCCACGTTGCGGCCCTCCAGCACCTCGACCTCCACGGGCCGCCCCGCGGGCCGTCCCGCCGGCCGCTGTCCCCGCGCCGCCGCGTGGAGGTCGGCTGCCGCCTGGTCGCGCAGGCGTACGAGCATCTCTTCCTCGATCCTCGCCCGCCTGCCGCTGCTGATCACCAGAGTGACCAGCCGCAGCGGCACCCCGAGCGCCGCGGCGGTACGCGCCGCGTCCCTGACGGCCGCGTCGCAGCCGGGGCCGCGGCGGTAGGCGACGGTGAGGCGGTCGATGGCGGACGGCGGCAGGTCGCCGTAGCCGCGCGGGGCGAGCAGGACGGGAACGGAGGAGGAGTGCAGGAGCTGGTCGGCGGTGCTGCCCACCGAGATGCGTCCTCTGCCGCCGCCCGGGGCCGAGCCGATCACCACGACGCCGGCGCCGCGCCTGCGCGCCAGCTCCACCAGCCCGCGCCCGCTGCCCCTGTGGGTGTGCGCGACGTACTCGGCCTCGTCGCCCGCCAGTTCGCGGGCCTGGGCGAGCGTCGCCTCCGCCTGCTCGCGCAGGTAGGCGCGCCAGGCGCTCTCCTCGGCCCTGGCCGGCCCCGGCGTGGAGCGGGCCGGCGGCTGCACGGTCGCCACCGTCAGGCGCGCGTGCGCCTGCTCCGCGAGCAGTACGGCCAGCGCCAGCCCGTCCCGTCCCCGCGATCCGGGGACGTATCCGGCCAGCACGTCGTCGAGCTTCATTCAGCGCACCTCGGCATTCAGCCGCGAATGGCCATAGCCGTACAGGAAGTAGCAGATCAGCCCCGCGAGCATCCACAGCCCGAACGCCAGCCAGGTCACCCCGGCCAGCCCCGCCATGACCACCACGCACATGATCGCGCCCAGCACCGGCGTGACGGGGAACAGCGGCGTGCGGAAGCTGCGCGGCAGCTCGGGGCTGCGGTAACGCAGCACGAGCACGCCGACGTTGACGATGGCGAAGGCGAACAGCGTGCCGATGCTGGTCGCCTCGGCGAGCTGCCCGAGCGGCACCAGCCCGGCCAGCACGGAGATGAACGCGGCCACGATGAGGGTGTTGGCGATCGGCACCTGCCGGCGGGGGTTGACCTTCTGGAAGATCCGGGGGATGAGCCCGTCGCGCGACATCGCGAACAGGATGCGCGTCTGCCCGTAGATGACGGTGAGCACGACGCTGGCGATGGCGATGACCGCGCCGAACGAGACGATCAAGCCCGGCCAGGTGGCCCCCACGGCCAGGTCGGCGATGTACGACAGGCTGGCCTCGGTGTTGTCGGGGTCGAACTCGGTCCACGGCATCGCGCCGACGGCGGCCAGCGCCACGAGCACGTAGACGGCCGTCACGATGGCCAGCGACAGCATGATCGCCAGCGGCAGGTCGCGCCTGGGGTTCTTGGCCTCCTCACCGGCGGTGGAGGCGGCGTCGAAGCCGATGTAGGAGAAGAAGACCTGCGAGGCCGCCGCCGTGATGCCGGCCACGCCCATGGGGGCGAACGGCGCGAGGTTCCCCGACCGGAAGGCCGTGAACGTCACCGCGCAGAAGAACAGCAGCACCGCGATCTTGATGAGCACGAAGAAGGCGTTCGCCCTGGCGCTCTCGGAGGCCCCGTACAGCAGCAGCCACGTGGCCAGCAGCACGATGACGATCGCGGTGACGTTCACCACGCCGCCGTCCTGGCCGGGGGAGCGGGTGATCGCCTCCGGCAGCGTGAAGCCGAACAGCGCGCGCAGGAACGAGTTCAGGTACTCGCCCCAGCCCACGGCCACGGCCGCCACGGAGACGGCGTACTCCAGCATCAGGCACCAGCCGCAGACCCAGGCCACGAGCTCGCCCAGCGTCGCGTACGCGTAGGAGTAGGACGAGCCGGACACCGGCATCGTGCCGGCCAGCTCGGCGTACGACAGCGCGGAGAGCAGCGCCGTGATCGCCGCCAGCACGAACGCCAGCACCACCGCCGGCCCCGCCTTGGGCACCGCCTGCCCGAGGATCACGAAGATCCCGGTGCCCAGCGTCGCGCCGACGCTGAACAGCGTGAGCTGCCACAGCGACATCGTGCGCCGCAGCTCGCCGCCCTCGCCGTGACCGCCCTCGGCCACGATGCGTTCCGTCGGCTTGGTACGCAGGAGCCGCCGGGCCAGTGTCATCGGACACCCCCTACAACGTGCTCGTCAGCGGCCACCGGCCGTTGGGTGTGACGATGGTGCCCGCTGAGCCGCCGAGTATGCGCCCGGCGTCCTCCAGCCTGCCGATGGCCGCCATGTCGCCGGTCGTCTCCACGAACCGGCAGACCGCCTCCACCTTCGGCCCCATCGACCCGGCGGGGAAGTCGAGCGCGCGCAGCTCGTGCGGCGTGGTGTGGCCGATCTCGCTCTGGTGCGGCGTGCCGAAGCCTCGCATGACGCGCGGCACGTCGGTCAGGCTGAGGAACGCGTCGCACTCCAGCGCCTCGGCCAGCATCGCCGTGGTGAGGTCCTTGTCGACCACGGCCTCCACGCCGGTCAGCCGGCCGCGCTCGTCGCGTACGACGGGGACCCCGCCGCCGCCCGCGCACACCACGATCACGCCCTCGCCCACCATCCGCCGGATCAGCCGGGTCTCGACCACGCGCTGCGGCGCCGGGGACGGCACGACCCGCCGCCAGTGCCGGCCGTCCTGCCGCACCGTCCAGCCGTGCTCGGCGGCCAGCTTCTCGGCCTCCTCCTGCTCGTAGACCTGGCCGACGAACTTCGCCGGCTCCGCGAAGGCCGGGTCGACCGCCGACACCAGCGTCTGCGTCACCATGGCCAGCACCTGCCTGCCGGGCAGCGCGTTCTGCAGGGCCTGCTGCATCCAGTAGCCGATCAGGCCCTGCGTCTGCGCGCCGAGCGCGTCGAACGGGTACGGCCCGTTCAGGTCGGGATCGGCGGCGCTCTGCATGGCCAGCAGGCCCACCTGCGGGCCGTTGCCGTGGGTGATGACCAGCTCGTGCTCGTCCGCCAGCCCGGCGAGCGCCCTGGCGGCCGCCCGCACGTTGGCGAGCTGTACGTCCGCGTCGGGCCGCTGCCCGCGCCGCAGCACCGCGTTGCCGCCCAGCGCCACGATGACCCGCATGTCAGTCCCCCAGCGTCGCGACCATGACGGCCTTGATGGTGTGCAGCCGGTTCTCGGCCTGGTCGAAGACGATCGAGCGCGGCGACTCGAAGACGCTCTCGGTCACCTCCAGCGCGTCGAGCCCGGTCTTGTCGTAGAGGTCGCGCCCGACCTGCGTCTCCCTGTTGTGGAAGGCGGGCAGGCAGTGCGTGAACCGCACCGACGGGTTGCCGGTGGCCCGCACCACCGCGTCGTTGACCTGATACGGCAGCAGCAGCTTGATCCGCTCCTGCCACATCTCGGCCGGCTCGCCCATCGACACCCACACGTCGGTGTAGAGGAAGTCCACGCCCTTGACGCCCTTGCCCAGGTCGTCGGTGACGGTGACCCTGGCCCCGGTGCCGGCCGCCAGCTTCTCGGCCGGCCCGGCCGCCAGCTCCGGGTCCGGCCACAGGGCCCTCGGCGCGACCAGGCGTACGTCCATGCCCAGCATCGCCCCCGTGACCAGCAGCGAGTGCCCCATGTTGTTGCGCGCGTCGCCCAGGTAGGCGAACGACACCTCGCGCAGCGGCCGGCCGCTGTGCTCGCGCATGGTGAGCATGTCGGCCAGCGTCTGCGTGGGATGCCACTCGTCGGTCAGCCCGTTCCACACCGGCACCCCCGACAGGGCCGCCAGCTCCTCGGCGTGGGCCTGCCGGGAGCCGCGGTACTCGATGCCGTCGAACATCCGCCCCAGCACCCGCGCGGTGTCGCCGACCGACTCCTTGTGCCCGAGCTGGGCGCCGGCCGGGTCCAGGTACGTGACGTGCGCGCCCTGGTCGCGGGCGGCCACCTCGAACGCGCAGCGCGTCCGCGTGGAGGTCTTCTCGAAGATCAGCGCGATGTTCCTGCCCCGCAGCCGCTGCCGCTCGGCACCGGCGTGCCTGGCGGCCTTCAGCTCGGCCGACAGCCGCAGCAGATGGCCGAATTCCTCCTGGGTGAAGTCGAGTTCCTTGAGAAAGCTGCGGCCCCGCAGGTCCACCGCCATGTGTCGTCCCCCTAGACGGCGTCGCGCTCCAGCGGGCAGCTCATGCACCGCGGCCCGCCGCGCCCCCTGCCGAGCTCGCTGCCCCTGATCGTGATCACCTCGATGCCGTTGTCGCGCAGGTAGTTGTTGGTGGTGGCGTTGCGCTCGTAGGCCACGACCACGCCGGGCTCCAGCGCCAGCCCGTTGCAGCCGTCGTCCCACTGCTCCCGCTCGGCGGCGTAGACGTCCTGGGTGGGAGTCAGGACCCTGATGTCGGGCAGCTCAAGGGCGTGCGCGATGGCCTTGTGCATGTCCTCGGGCGGATGGTCGGTGACCTTGAGCTCCTTGGACGTCTCGCCAGGCTCGATCGTGTACGCCGGCAGCATGCCCAGGCCGGCGTACTTGGTGAAGACACCCACGTCGAGCATCGTCATCACCGTGTCGAGATGCATGAACGCCCGCGCCTTCGGCATGTCGAGCGCCACGATCCGCCGCGCGGACCCGGCGCTGAACAGCCGCTGCGCCAGCATCTCGACGGCCTGCGGCTGGGTGCGCTCGCTCATCCCGACCAGCACCGCGCCCCGCCCGATGACCAGCACGTCGCCGCCCTCCATGGTGGCGGGGGCCACCGACTGGCCGGGCATCCAGCAGTGGTAGCCGCCCTGCCCCGCCCGGTCGAAGCCGCCGGCGAACGTCGGGTGGTACATGTAGACGGCCTCCATGTTGACCGTCTCCCGCATGCGGGCCTTCTTCTTCATCGCGTTGATCGACACGCCGTCGTAGATCCAGCACGAGGTGTCCCGCGTGAACAGGTGGTTGGGCAGCGGCGGCAGGATGAAGTCGTCCTCGCCCGTGGCGTGGAAGGTCACCGACTTGGGGTCGCAGCCCATCGCGACCAGCTCGCGCCTGGTGATGCCGCCGGTCAGGTAGACCTGCAGGGTCGCGCTGTCCATCCCGTCGAGCGTGTTGCGGACGTCGTCGATGGCGACCGGGCCCAGCCAGCGCTCGTCGATGACCGCGTCGAGGATGTGCTTGCGCGCCTCGGGGATGTCGACGGTCTCCTTGAGCAGGTCCGCCAGCAGGTGGACGCGGATGCCGCGGTCCGTCAGCACCTGCTGGAACTCCTCGTGCTCCTCGATCGCGCGCTGCACCCACAGCACGTCGTCGAAGAGGAACGCGTCCTTGGTGGTGGGGGTCAGCCGTTTCAGCGCCAGGTCGGGCTTGTGCAGCAGGACCTGCCGCAGGTGCCCGACCTCGGAATCGACATGGAACGTCATCTGTCCTGTATCCCCCTCCAGGAAGCGGAAGTCACGCCCGACTCCCGCCCCGCGCGCCGGGTAGACGTGCCCGGCGCGGGCCGCCCCGACACGGCGGGGCGCGGGAAATTACCTGATCCAGACGATCCCCCTGATCCGCGACCGCGCCGTCGCTCCCCGTACGGGCTCCACGGGAGGGCTCTCGCGTTGTACCTGGTAGCCCCTGGTACTGTGTGTCCCGACCAACACCCTTTTAAGACCCGTCCCGTGAGGCGGGAAAGGTGGTGAGCTTCGCCATGTCCGCACCTGCGGGTGATTCCAGGGCCGTCCTGGAAGCCCCGGACATCCACCGGGCACTGACCCGGATCGCGCACGAGATCCTCGAGCGCACCAAGGGCGCAGGCGACGTCGTCCTCCTCGGCATCCCGACCCGCGGCGCCACGCTGGCCCGCCGGCTCGGCGACCGCATCGAGCAGTTCGAAGGCGTCAAGATCCCCGTCGGCTCGATCGACATCACGATGTACCGCGACGACCTGCGGCGCGGGCCCGTGCGCCCGCTCGGCCCCACCGAGCTGCCCTCCGACGGCATCGACGGCAAGGTCGTGGTGCTCGTCGACGACGTCCTCTACTCCGGCCGCACCGTGCGCGCCGCGCTCGACGCGCTCAACGACCTCGGCCGGCCCACCGCCGTGCAGCTCGCCACGCTGGTCGACCGCGGCCACCGCGAGCTGCCCATCCGCGCCGACTACGTCGGCAAGAACCTGCCGACCGCCAAGAGCGAGAAGGTCAAGGTCTACCTGCAGGAGATCGACGACCGCGACGCCGTCCTGCTCATGAAGGAGGGCGCGAAGTGAAGCGGCACCTGATCTCCGCCGGAGACCTGACCCGGGACGACGCGCTGCTCATCCTCGACACCGCCGAGGAGCTGGCGAGGGTCTCGGAACGTTCCATCAAGAAGCTGCCCACGCTGCGCGGGCGCACCGTGGTCAACCTGTTCTTCGAGGACTCCACGCGCACGCGGATCTCGTTCGAGGCGGCGGCCAAGCGGCTGTCCGCCGACGTGATCAACTTCTCCGCCAAGGGGTCGAGCGTGTCCAAGGGCGAGTCGCTCAAGGACACCGCGCTCACCCTGGAGGCCATGGGCGCCGACGCGGTCGTCATCCGCCACGGCGCCTCGGGCGCGCCGCACCGCCTGGCCACCTGGGTGCGCGGCAGCGTCGTCAACGCCGGCGACGGCACCCACGAGCACCCCACGCAGGCGCTGCTCGACGCCTTCTCCATGCGCCGCCGCCTGGGCAGCCTGGAGGGCCGCAGGGTCACCATCGTCGGCGACGTGCTGCACAGCCGGGTCGCCCGCTCCAACGTGCTGCTGCTGCACACGCTCGGCGCCGAGGTCACCCTGGTCGCGCCGCCCACGCTGCTGCCGGTCTCCGTCGGCACCTGGCCGTGCGAGGTGTCCTACGACCTCGACGCGGTGCTGCCGAAGTCCGACGCGGTGATGATGCTGAGGGTGCAGAAGGAGCGGATGAACGCCGCGTACTTCCCCAGCGAGCGCGAGTACTCCCGCCGCTACGGTCTCGACAGGGACCGGTTCGCGAAGATGCCCGACGAGGCGATCGTCATGCACCCGGGGCCGATGAACAGGGGCATGGAGATCGCCGCCGAGGTGGCCGACTCGGCGCGATCCACGATCGTCGAACAGGTCGCCAACGGCGTGACCATCCGCATGGCCGTCCTGTACCTGCTGCTCGGGGGAGAGACCGCATGATCATCCGCAACGTGAGGATCCTGGGCGCGGAGCCCGCCGACATCCGGGTCGAGGGCGGCGCCATCGCCGAGATCGGGCCCGGCCTGGCCGGCGACGACACGATCGACGGCGCGGGCGCCGTCGCGCTGCCCGGCCTCGTGGACCTGCACACCCACCTGCGCGAGCCCGGCCGCGAGGACGCCGAGACCGTCCAGACCGGCACCCAGTCGGCCGCCCGCGGCGGCTACACCGCCGTGCACGCCATGGCCAACACCTCGCCCGTCGCCGACACCGCCGGCGTGGTCGAGCAGGTCTGGCGGCTGGGCCGCGAGTTCGCCCACTGCGACGTGCACCCGGTCGGCGCCGTCACCGTCGGCCTGGAGGGCAGGCAGCTCGCCGAGCTGGGCGCGATGGCCGACTCCGCCGCCCGCGTGCGGGTCTTCTCCGACGACGGCAAGTGCGTGGACGACGCGGTGCTGATGCGCCGCGCCCTGGAGTACGTCAAGGCGTTCGACGGCGTCATCGCCCAGCACGCCCAGGAGCCCAGGCTCACCTCCGGCGCCCAGATGAACGAGGGCGTCGTCTCCGGCAGGCTCGGCCTGACCGGCTGGCCCGCGGTCGCGGAGGAGGCGATCATCGCCCGCGACTGCCTCCTGGCCGCCCACGTCGGCTCCCGGCTGCACGTCTGCCACGTCTCCACGGCAGGCTCGGTCGAGATCATCCGCTGGGCCAAGTCCAAGGGCTGGAACGTCACCGCCGAGGTGACCCCCCACCACCTGCTGCTCACCGACGACCTCGTGGAGGAGTCGCCGGTGGGCGCCTACAACCCGATCTACAAGGTCAACCCGCCGCTGCGCACCCACGCGGACGTCGAGGCGCTGCGCGCCGCCCTGGCCGACGGCACGATCGACATCGTCGCCACCGACCACGCCCCCCACCCGGTCGAGGACAAGGAGACCGAGTGGTCGGCCGCGGCCATGGGCATGGTAGGCCTGGAGACCGCGCTCAGCGTGGTCCAGGAGGCCATGGTCGAGACCGGGCTGCTCGACTGGGCGGGCGTCGCCCAGCGCATGTCCGTCGTGCCCGCCCGCATCGGGCGGCTCGCCGGCCAGGGGCAGCCGATCGAGGTGGGCGCCCCGGCCAACATCACGCTGTACGACCCGTCCGTGCGCACGAAGGTGGACCCGTCCGCCTTCGCGTCCAAGAGCCGGAACACCCCTTACGAGGGGATGACGCTGCCCGGCAGGGTAGTGGCGACGTTCCTGCGCGGCAGGCCGACCGTTCTCGAAGGGAAGCTGGTTTGAACACTGCGGTGCTCGTCCTGGAAGACGGCCGCGTCTTCCATGGCACTCCATACGGCGCCGAAGGCGAGACGTTCGGCGAAATGGTCTTCAACACCGGCATGACCGGTTACCAGGAGACCCTCACGGACCCCTCCTACCACCGGCAGATCGTCGCCATGACGGCGCCGCACATCGGCAACACCGGCGTCAACGACGAGGACCCGGAGTCCCGGCGCGTCTGGGTGGCCGGCTACGTGGTGCGCGAGCCGTCCAGGGTGGTCTCCAACTGGCGGGCCAACCGCTCGCTCGACGACTACCTCAAGGAGCAGGGCGTCGTCGGGATCGCCATCTCCGGCACCCGCGCGCTCACCCGCCACCTGCGCGAGCGCGGCGCCATGCGCGCCGGCATCTTCAGTGCGACCGAGGCGCCGGTCGAGGAGCTCGTCGAGCGCGTGCGGCAGTCGCCCCGGATGGAGGGCGCGGACCTGGCGCGCGAGGTGGCCACGGGGGAGAGCTACGTCGTGCCCGCCATCGGCGAGAAGCGTTTCACGGTCGCGGCCGTGGACCTGGGCATCAAGGGCATGACCCCGCACCGGATGGCCGAGCGCGGCTGCGAGGTGCACGTGCTGCCGGCCGACGCCACCTACGAGCAGATCATGGCGGTCGAGCCCGACGGCGTGTTCTTCTCCAACGGGCCCGGCGACCCCGCCACCGCCGACGTGTCGGCGCTGCGGGGAGTGCTGGAGGCCAAGGTGCCGTTCTTCGGGATCTGCTTCGGCAACCAGCTCTTCGGGCGCGCCCTGGGGCTGTCCACGTACAAGCTGCGCTACGGCCACCGGGGCGTCAACCAGCCGGTGCAGGACGTGCGCACCGGGAAGGTGGAGATCTCCGCGCACAACCACGGGTTCGCGGTGGAGGCGCCGCTCGACGGGCCGTTCGAGACCCCGTACGGGCAGGCCGAGGTCAGCCACGTCAACCTCAACGACCGCTGCGTGGAAGGGCTGCGGCTGCTCGACGGCCGCGCCTTCAGCGTCCAGTACCACCCGGAGGCCGCCGCCGGCCCGCACGACGCCGCCTATCTCTTCGACGAGTTCTGCGAGGTCATGACCCGTGCCAAAGCGTGAGGACATCCAGTCGGTCCTGGTGATCGGCTCGGGGCCGATCGTGATCGGCCAGGCGTGCGAGTTCGACTACTCCGGCACCCAGGCGTGCCGCGTGCTGCGGGCCGAGGGCTTCCGCGTGATCCTGGTCAACAGCAACCCCGCCACGATCATGACGGACCCGGAGTTCGCCGACGCCACGTACGTCGAGCCGATCACCCCCGAGTTCGTCGAGAAGATCATCGCCAAGGAGCGGCCCGACGCGCTGCTGCCCACGCTGGGCGGCCAGACGGCGCTCAACACCGCCGTGGCGCTGCACGAGTCCGGCGTGCTGGAGAAGTACGAGGTCGAGCTGATCGGCGCCGACTTCGACGCGATCCAGGCGGGCGAGAACCGCGAGAAGTTCAAGGAGATCGTCGCCAAGGTCGCCCGCGAGCACGGCCTCAACGCCGAGTCCGCCAGGTCCGTCATCTGCCACACCATGGACGAGTGCCTGGCCGCCGCGGGCGAGCTGGGTTACCCGCTGGTCGTGCGGCCCTCCTTCACCATGGGTGGCGCCGGCTCCGGCTTCGCGTACACGGAGGAGGACCTGCGCCGCATCGCCGGCGCCGGGCTCGACGCCTCCCCGACCACCGAGGTGCTCCTGGAGGAGTCGATCCTCGGCTGGAAGGAGTACGAGCTGGAGGTCATGCGCGACAAGGCCGACAACGTCGTCATCGTCTGCTCCATCGAGAACATCGACCCGATGGGCGTGCACACCGGCGACAGCGTCACCGTGGCGCCCGCGCTGACCCTGACCGACCGCGAGTACCAGAACATGCGCGACGTCGCCATCGCGGTCATCCGCGAGGTCGGCGTCGACACCGGCGGCTGCAACATCCAGTTCGCGGTGGACCCGCGCACCGGGCGCATGATCGTCATCGAGATGAACCCGCGCGTGTCGCGCTCGTCGGCGCTGGCCTCCAAGGCCACCGGCTTCCCGATCGCCAAGATCGCGGCCAAGCTGGCCATCGGCTACACGCTCGACGAGATCCCCAACGACATCACCAAGGAGACCCCGGCCTCCTTCGAGCCGACGCTCGACTACATCGTGGTGAAGGTGCCGCGCTTCGCGTTCGAGAAGTTCAGGGGCGCCGACCAGACCCTCACCACCCACATGAAGTCGGTGGGCGAGGCCATGGCCATCGGCCGCTCGTTCCCCGAGGCGCTGCAGAAGGCGCTGCGCTCGATGGAGAAGAAGAACTCCTCCTTCACCTGGGCCGGCGACGTCGCGCCCAAGGACGAGCTGCTGGCGGCCTGCCGCACCCCGCACGACGGCCGGCTGCGCACGATGCAGCAGGCCATCAGGGCCGGCGCCACGCCCGAGGAGCTGTACGAGGCCACCAGCGTCGACCCGTGGTTCATCGACCAGCTCTTCCTGCTGCACGAGGAGGCCCAGGCGGTCGCCGAGGCGGACGACCTGACCGCCGAGGTGCTCGAGCGGGCCAAGCACCTCGGGTTCAGCGACGTGCAGATCGGCGAGATCCGCGGCATCGACGAGGCCAGGGTGCGCGACCTGCGGCACGCGCTGGGGCTGCGGCCGGTCTACAACACGGTCGACACCTGCGCCGCCGAGTTCGCCGCCAAGACGCCCTACCTCTACTCCACCTACGACGAGGAGAGCGAGGTCCCGGCAGGGGAGCGGCAGAAGGTCATCATCCTCGGCTCCGGGCCCAACCGCATCGGGCAGGGCATCGAGTTCGACTACGCGTGCGTGCACGCCTCGTTCGAGCTGTCGCGGGCCGGGTTCGAGACCGTCATGGTCAACTGCAACCCCGAGACCGTCTCCACCGACTACGACACCTCCGACCGGCTCTACTTCGAGCCGCTCACGCTGGAGGACGTCCTGGAGGTCGTGCACGCCGAGCAGCAGACCGGACCGGTCGTGGGCGTGATCGTGCAGCTCGGCGGCCAGACGCCGCTCGGCCTCGCGCAGGCGCTCAAGGACGCCGGCGTGCCCGTGGTCGGCACCTCGCCCGAGTCCATCCACCTGGCAGAGGAGCGCGGCGCGTTCGGGCGGGTGCTGGCCGAGGCGGGGCTGCCCGCGCCCAAGCACGGCACCGCGCTGACCGTGGCCGAGGCCGTGGAGATCGCCGAGGAGATCGGCTACCCCGTGCTCGTGCGCCCCTCGTACGTGCTCGGCGGGGCCGGCATGGCCATCGTGTACGACGAGCAGACGCTCACCACGTACATGGCGGCCCAGGAGGGCGGCCACCCGGTGCTCGTCGACAAGTTCCTCGACGAGGCCATCGAGATTGACGTGGACGCCCTCTACGACGGCGAGGAGCTGTTCCTGGGCGGCGTCATGGAGCACATCGAGGAGGCCGGCATCCACTCCGGCGACTCGGCGTGCGCCCTGCCGCCGATCACGCTCGGCGGCGCCGACATCAAGGCCATCCGCGCCGCCACGCGGGCCATCGCCGCCGGGGTGGGCGTGCGCGGCCTGCTGAACGTCCAGTACGCCATGTCCGCCGGCGTCCTGTACGTCCTGGAGGCCAACCCGCGCGCCAGCCGCACGGTGCCGTTCGTGTCCAAGGCCACGGGCACCCCGCTGGCCAAGGCGGCGGCCAGGGTGATGCTCGGCGCGTCGATCGCCTCGCTGCGCGAGGAGGGCATGCTGCCCGCCGAGGGCGACGGCGGCACGCTGCCCCTCGACGCCTCGATCGCGGTCAAGGAGGCGGTGCTGCCGTTCAACCGCTTCCGCGGCGTGGACATCGTCCTGGGGCCCGAGATGCGCTCCACGGGCGAGGTCATGGGCATCGACGAGTTCTTCGGCATCGCCTACGCCAAGTCGCAGGCGGGCGCGTACGGGCAGCTCCCGACCAAGGGACGCGCGTTCGTATCCGTGGCCAACAGGGACAAGCGTGCGATGATCTTCCCTGTGAAGGCGCTCGCGGATCTCGGATTCGAGATCCTGGCCACCGAGGGGACCGCCGAGGTGCTGCGCCGTAACGGCGTCCATGCCAAGATCGTGCGAAAGCACAGCGAGGGGACGGGTCCCGGAGGTGAACCCACGAGCGTGCAGGCCATTCTCGACGGCGAGGTCGACCTGATCGTCAACACGCCCTTCGGCAGCCCGGGCCAGTCGGGGCCACGGCTCGACGGCTACGAGATCCGCACGGCCGCGGTGCTGCGCGGCATCCCGTGCATCACCACGGTCTCGGGCCTGGCCGCCGCCGCGGCCGGCATCCAGGCGATCGTGCGCGGCGACGTCGGCGTACGGTCTCTCCAGGAGCACGCACAGGCACTCCGGGGCTGACCCCGCACGGGAGGTGAAGACGTCTGGCCGGCACACCGGTGCAGGTGACGGGCACGGTGCTGACGACGCGCCGGGTCGACGCCTACCATGCGCTGACGGTGGTGGCGCCCGGCATCGCCGAGCGTTACCGCCCCGGCCACTTCGTCTCCGTGGCGGTGGGCGGGCCGTACACGTCGATGGTGACGCGCCGCGCGCTGTCCATCCACGACGTGAAGGCCGACTACGGCGGCACGGTCGAGCTCGTCTTCACCGTCCGCGGGTCCGGCACGGCCTGGCTGGCCGAGCGGCGCGCCCGTGACACGCTCGACCTGGTAGGGCCGCTCGGGCGGCCCTTCCCGCTGCCGCGCGACCCCGTCCACTGCGTGCTGGTCGGCTCCGAGTACGGCTCCGCCGTGCTGTTCCCGCTGGCCGACGCGCTGCTGGCGCGGGGCTGCCGGGTGGACTTCGTGCTCGGCGGGGCCGGGGCGGAGCGGGTGTTCGGCGCGATGCGGGCACGCAGGATCGCCGAGACGACCACGCTGACCACCGAGGACGGCTCGCTGGGGCTGCGCGGCAGGGTCACCGACGCGCTGCCCGCGGTGATCGCCGACACGCGGGCCGACGCCGTGTACGCCTGCGCGCCCATGGAGACGTTGCGGGCGGTGACGGCGGTGGGGATGGAGTTCGACATCCCGGTGCAGGTGGCGGTCGAGGAGGCCATGGCCTGCGGGATCGGGGTGTGCATGACGTGCGTGCTGCCCGTCATCGGCGACGACGGGGCGACCAGGATGGTCAGGGCGTGCGCCGAAGGGCCGGTGTTCCGGGGGGAGCGGGTGCGCTTCGAGGACGTGGGAACGATCCCGTTCGACGCGCTCGGCGCCCCCGGAGGCGGTGCACGACATGTCAGTTGATATGCGGACATTTCTGGCGCATGTGGAGCTCGCGAACCCCATCACCACCGCCGCCGGCTGCGCCTCCTCGGGGCGGGAGCTGGCCCAGTTCTTCGACCTGCACCGGCTCGGCGCGCTGACCACCCGCTCGATCACCATGGCCCCGCGCGCCGGCCGGCCCACGCCGCGCATGGCCGAGACGCCCTCGGGCATGCTCAACGCCGTCGGGCTGCAGGGGCCGGGCATCGAGGCGTTCCTGGAGCGCGAGCTGCCCTGGCTGGCCCAGCGCGGCATCAAGACCATCGTCTCGATCGGCGGCGGCACCGTCGCCGAGTACTCCGAGCTGGCCCGCAGGCTCGCCGACGCGCCCGGGGTGACCGCGCTGGAGGTCAATCTCTCCTGCCCGAACATGGAGGACCGCGGGCGCGTCTTCGCCCGCGAGGGCAGCGCCGCGGCCGAGGTGATCGCCTCCGTGCGCTCCATCATGCGCTACGACGTGCCGGTCGTCGCCAAGCTCGCGCCCGACGTGGCCGACATCGTCTCCGTCGCGCGCGCCTGCGTGGACGCCGGGGCCGACGCGCTGTCCATGATCAACAATCCGCTGGGCATGGCCATCGACACCGAGGCGCTGCGCCCCTCGCTCGCCGCCGTCACCGGCGGGCTGTCGGGGCCGGCCATCCTGCCGCTGGCCGTGCGGTGCGTCTGGCAGGTGCACGCGGCCCTGCCCGGGGTGCCCCTGATCGGCGTCGGCGGCGTCATGACGGGCAGGGACGCCTTCCAGCTCGTCCTGGCGGGCGCCTGCGCGGTCGGAGTGGGCACGGCGCTGTTCCACGACCCCTACGCCTGCCTGCGCATCGAACGCGAGCTTGAGGAGCTCCTGAGGGCCCGCGGCTTCCAGCGGCTGGCCGACGCCGTCGGCCTGGCGCACCGCCCGCCGGGGAGCGCGCCCCGGCACCTGCTAGTCGACACCGAGGAGAGCACGCCTTGACTCCCGAGACCCTGGAGAGCACGTCTTGACCCCCGCACCGATCGCCGTCGCTCTCGACGCTCCCGACCTGGAGACCGCCGCCCGGTGGGCCGCCCTGGTCACGCCGCACGTCAGCACGGTCAAGGTGGGCCTGGAGCTCTACCTGCGCTACGGGCCCGACGTGATCGCCTCCGTGCGCGGGGCCAGCGGCGTACGCGTGTTCCTCGACCTCAAGCTGCACGACATCCCCAACACCGTGGCCGGGGCCGCGCGGGCGGTGGCGCGGCTGCGGCCCTCGATCCTGACCGTGCACGCCGCCGGCGGGCCCGCGATGATCAGGGCGGCCGTGGAGGCCGCGCCGCACACCCAGATCGCCGCCGTGACCGTCCTGACCTCGCTCACCGAGGGCGACCTGGAGCGCATCGGGCTCGCCGGGCCGGCCGACTCCGCCGTGCGCCGCCTGGCAGCGCTGTCGGTCGAGGCGGGCGCCACGGCGCTCGTGTGCTCGCCCAACGAGGTCTCGGCGGTGCGCGCCGAGGTGGGCGAGGAGATCACGCTCATCACCCCCGGCGTGCGCCCCACGGGGGCCGCCACGCAGGACCAGATGCGCGTCGCCACGCCGGAGCAGGCCCTGGCCGACGGCGCCGACCTGCTCGTGATCGGACGGCCCATCACGGGCTCGGCCGACCCGGGAGCGGCGGCGGCGGCCATCGCCGCCTCGCTGCGCCGCGCGGTCTGAGGCGCGCCGTCTGAGCCACGCGCCACCTGAGGCGCACGCCGGCTGGGAAGCGCCCGGCCGGGAAGCGCGTCGCCCGGGCATGCGTCGCGCGCCGCCTGCGCCACGCCTGCCGGGCCCTGCTCACAAGATCATAATGCATCCGCGGACGATCGCGTGACGTGGTTTCGGCCCAGGTGTGGGGCGGGTTTCGGACATCGGCGGGATGCGAGCCGGTGAGCGTCCTTGCGTTTCGCGACACCGGCGCGAGCCGACGCGCGAAGGGGGAAGTGAGGGCGATTTGATCAGCACAATGTGATTTTACGACCACGCACAGTGATGAAGTGGATTTTGTGGCGAGAGAAACCGCTCTTGACGTTGCTTAGGGGGCGATGACCAGCTAGTTTCCCTTCCCGTCCGAGTACATCGACAGAAATTCGAGGTGACCCGGCGTGGCTCTTCCTCCCCTGACCCCTGAGCAGCGCGCCGCAGCCCTGGAGAAGGCTGCCAAGGCCCGTAAAGAGCGTGCCGAGGTCAAGAACCGGCTCAAGCATGGCGCGGTTTCTCTGGCTGAGGTGCTCAAGGATGGGCAGACCGACGACGTCATCGGCAAGATGAAGGTGTCGGCCCTGTTGGAATCGCTCCCCGGCGTGGGCAAGGTCCGCGCCAAGCAGCTCATGGAGCGGCTTGCCATCGCCGAGTCCCGCCGCGTGCGGGGCCTCGGCGCGAACCAGAGGGCCTCCCTCGAGCGCGAGTTCGGTGGCAACGAGAGCTAATCTCTGTTCCACACGAAAGCGCAGGTTCAACGGGGGGTAGGAAGTGACCGACAGGTCCTGGTCCGGCGAAGTCAGTGCCCACGAGGCGGTCGGACCGGAAGTGGAAGTCGACTTCCCGCCCTTGAGCGAACGGCGGCTGACGGTCCTCTCAGGGCCGTCGGGCGTCGGCAAGTCCACGGTCGTCGCCGAGCTCCGGCGGGCGCACCCCCAGGTGTGGCTGTCGGTCTCGGTGACCACCAGGAGGCCCCGTCCCGGCGAGGTGAACGGGGTCCACTACTTCTTCGTCGACGGCGAGGAGTTCGACCGGCTCGTGGAGTCGGGCGAGCTGCTCGAGTGGGCGGAGTTCGCGGGCAACCGCTACGGCACGCCGCGCGAGCCGGTGCTGAAGAAACTCGCCGAAGGCGTGCCGACCCTGCTCGAGATCGACCTCGAGGGCGCCAGGCAGGTGCGCAGGAGCATGCCGGAGGCGCTGCTGGTGTTCCTGGCCCCGCCCACCTGGGAGGAGCTGGAGAAGCGGCTGCGCGGGCGCGGCACCGAGCCGGAGGACGTCATCGCGCGCCGGCTGGAGGCCGGGCGGGTCGAGATGGCCGCCGAGTCGGAATTCGACCTCACACTGGTGAACACGAGCGTCCAAGACGTGTGCCACCGGCTGATAGCCTTGATGACTGACCCTCAGGGGGTCACGACAACCACCAACCGAGAGGTCTGACATCGTGGCAGGCACCACCCCGGCCGCGGAGGGCATCACCAACCCGCCGATCGACGCGCTGCTCGACATCGTCGACAGCAAGTACTCCCTGGTGATCATGGGCGCCAAGCGCGCTCGCCAGATCAACGCCTACTACTCCCAGCTCGGCGAGGGCCTGCTGGAGTACGTCGGGCCGCTGGTCGAGACGCACGCCCAGGAGAAGCCGCTGTCCATCGCGCTGCGAGAGGTCTCCGAGGGCCTGCTCAACGCCGAGCCCATCGAAGGCGCGGCCTGACCCCTTCGATGCAGGTCGTCCTGGGCGTCAGCGGCGGCATCGCCGCGTACAAGGCGTGTGAGCTGCTGCGGCTGTTCACCGAGTCGGGCCACGGGGTGCGGGTCGTGCCGACCCGCGAGGCCCTGAAGTTCGTGGGCGCGCCCACGTGGGCCGCCCTGTCCGGCAACCCCGTGTCGCCGGAGGTGTGGGACGACGTCCACGAGGTGCCGCACGTACGGATCGGCAAGCGGGCCGATCTCGTCGTCGTGGCGCCGGCGACCGCCGACGTGCTGGCCAAGGCCGCGCACGGGCTGGCGGGCGACCTGCTCACCAACACGCTGCTGACGGCGACGTGCCCGGTGGTGTTCGCGCCGGCGATGCACACCGAGATGTGGCAGCATCCCGCCACGCAGGCCAACGTCGCGACGCTGCGCGAGCGGGGCGCCGTCGTGATCGACCCGGCGGTGGGCCGGCTCACCGGCGCCGACACCGGGCCCGGCCGGCTGCCCGATCCCGCCGAGATCTTCCAGGTCTGCCTGCGCGTGCTCCGTGGCAGGCCCCTCGACCTGGCCGGCCGCAAGGTCGTCGTCTCCGCGGGTGGCACCCGCGAGGCCATCGACCCCGTGCGCTACATCGGCAACCGCTCCTCCGGGCTGCAGGGTTACGCCCTGGCCCGTACGGCGGCCGCCCGGGGCGCCGAGGTCACGCTCGTGGCGGCGAACGTCACGCTTCCCGACCCCGCCGGTGCGAAGGTGGTGCGGGTCGAGTCCGCGGCCGAGCTGCGCGACGCCGTGCTCGCCGCCTCCACGGGAGCCGACGTGGTGGTCATGGCCGCCGCGGTGGCCGACTTCCGCCCCGCGACGCGGCACGACGCCAAGATCAAGAAGACCGACGGGGAGCCCGAGGCCATCCACCTCGTCAAGAACCCCGACATCCTCGCCGAGCTCGGCGAGCGCCGCCGCCTGGAGCCCGGCCCCCCGGTGATCGTGGGCTTCGCGGCCGAGACGCACGACGTGCTGGCCAACGGGCAGGCCAAGCTCGCCCGCAAGGGCTGCGACCTGCTGGTCGTCAACCAGGTGGGAGAGGGTCTCGCCTTCGGCACCCCTGACAACGCGGCCACCGTGCTGGTGGCGGGCGGGGATCCGGTGGAGGTGCCGTTCGGGCCCAAGGAGGATCTCGCCGACGCCGTGTGGGATCTGGTCGCCGTACGCCTCGGCTGAGTCGGCGGAAAATCGTACAAAGCGTACAGACCTGATTACTCGATCACCTGTTGCAACAAACCTCTGTGCCTGCGGATACTTGGGGGCAAGGGGGTTGGGATGCCGGTGGGTTCCGCTGTCAGGGAGCGTTGCAGAACGTTGCTCGGCGACCAAGGGGAGATCCATTACGTCTTCCCCGCGTTCTCCGAGGGTCCGGCGGGGACGGGCAACTTCTTGATCGTGGTCACCGGCACGGCCATCTCCGTGCTGGCCACGAGAACGCTCAGGACCGACAGGCCGGTGTCGGTTTTCGCGGAGTTTCCCCGGCACACCAGGCTCGGTCCGATCCTGCCGGGACACGTTCTCGAGCTCGGCTCGATCGTGTTCGAGTTTGATGAGGAGTACGCCGCTGTGGTGTCGGCCGCGGACGCGGAGATCTTCGCCCCGGAGATCCTGCCGGCCGATCCCCTGCCCGAGCTCTGATGGGAGACATATGGTGGACAGTTTCGCGACCTGGCGCCTGGTAGGGCTAGACTTCGGCGAGGCCCAGCCGTGCCCATTGGTCCCGGGCCTTACATCCGTCAGCAGCCGCTGCATGAGGAGCCACTGAGTTGTCACGTCGCCTGTTCACATCCGAGTCGGTCACCGAGGGCCACCCGGACAAGATCGCCGACCAGATCAGTGACGCGATTCTCGACACCATGCTCAAGGACGACCCCAAGAGCCGGGTCGCCGTCGAGACGATGATCACTACCGGCCAGGTTCACGTCGCAGGCGAGGTCACGACCGAGACCTACGTCGACATCCCCGGCGTCATCCGCGAGAAGATCCTGGAGATCGGCTACGACGCCTCCCACAAGGGCTTCGACGGCGCCTCGTGCGGCGTGTCGGTGTCCATCGGCGCGCAGTCGCCCGACATCGCCCAGGGTGTCGACGACGCCTACGAGCACCGCGTCGACGGTGACGGTGACGAGCTCGACCGCCAGGGCGCCGGTGACCAGGGCCTCATGTTCGGCTACGCCTGCCGCGAGACCCCCGAGCTGATGCCGCTGCCGATCACGCTCGCCCACCGGCTGGCCCAGCGCCTGTCGGCGGTGCGCAAGAGCGGCACGGTCCCCTACCTGCGCCCCGACGGCAAGACCCAGGTCACGATCGAGTACGACGGCGACACGCCCGTCCGCCTCGACACCGTGGTGGTCTCCACGCAGCACGCCGCGGAGATCGACCTCAAGGAGATGCTGGCGCCCGACATCAAGGAGCACGTGGTCGACCCCGTGCTCGCGGACCTCGAGCTCGACACCGAGGGCTACCGCCTGCTGGTGAACCCGACCGGCCGCTTCGAGATCGGCGGCCCGATGGGCGACGCCGGCCTCACCGGTCGCAAGATCATCATCGACACCTACGGCGGCATGGCCCGCCACGGTGGCGGCGCCTTCTCCGGCAAGGACCCGTCCAAGGTCGACCGCTCGGCCGCCTACGCCATGCGCTGGGTCGCCAAGAACGTCGTCGCGGCCGGGCTCGCCGACCGGTGCGAGGTGCAGGTGGCGTACGCGATCGGCAAGGCGCAGCCGGTGGGCCTGTTCGTCGAGTGCTTCGGCACCGAGAAGCTGGCGGTGGAGAAGATCCAGGAGGCCGTGCTGCAGGTGTTCGACCTGCGGCCCGCCGCGATCATCCGCGACCTCGACCTGCTGCGGCCGATCTACTCGGAGACCGCCGCGTACGGGCACTTCGGGCGCGAGGGCTTCTCCTGGGAGTCCACCGACCGCGCTGAGGCCCTGCGGACCGCCGCGGGTCTGTGACGGCTCACACTCGTTGACCGGTGCCGCCTGAGGGGCGGCACCGGTCATTCGCGTGATCGAGGCAGCACCCGGTGGTGTGACCGGGGGAGCGCCGGGTGGCGTGACCAAGGGCCTGCAGGGGTGGTGCGGCCGAGGGCGTGCCGATCGGTGTGGCTGAGGGCGCACCGGTTCTGGGCATGCCTGAAGGGCGGTTCCGGTCCGCATGCGCGCGTCTTCCAGCGTGCGCTCTTCGGCGGGCGTGCGGCCCCCGTGATTGCTGCCGCGGTGGCTTCGCCGTCGCGTGGGCCCGGGCTCGGCGCTCACGTCGCGGGCGTGGGCGCGGGCATGGGTCTGGTAGACCTTTTGCGTGACCCCTTCCTCCGACGACGCGCTCCTGCCGCTCGAAGCCGTGCGGCCCGCGGCGTCGTCGAAGGACACCAAGGGGGCGCCCGTCCCCGCCCCCGAGAACCCCGTGGCCAGGGTCGTGGTGGACAGCCCGCTGCCGCACCTCGACCGGCCCTTCGACTACCTCGTCCCCGAGCCCATGCACGAGACGGCCGAGCCGGGGGTGCGGGTGCGGGTGCGGTTCGCGGGCAAGCTCGTGGACGGGTTCCTGCTGGAGCGGGTGCCGGAGAGCGAGCACGAGGGCAGGCTCACCCCGCTCGAACGCGTGGTCTCGCCCGAGCGGGTGCTCACCCCGGAGATCGCCGGCCTGGCCAGGGCGGTGGCCGACCGGTACGCGGGCACCCTGACCGACGTGCTCCGCCTGGCCATCCCGCCCCGCCACGCCAAGGCCGAGTCGGAGCCCCCGAAGACCGACGTGCCCGCAGGCCCCCAGGGCCAGGCCCCGGACCCGTCAGCACGTCCATCAGCGGCCCCGACCCCGACCGGCGCGACCCCGACCCCGGCCTCGAGCGCGGCCGGCGCAACACCGACCTCGACCCCGACCGCGACCGGCGCGGCCCAGCCCACGGCTGCGAGCGCTGCGGCCCCGGCCCCCGCGTCCCGGCCGACGCCCGAGCGTTCCCCGGCCCAGGCTGGAGCCCTCCCCTCCGCGCCTCAGCCCGCGCCTGTGAGCGCGGCGGGCCAGACGCCTAGCGCGACCGGCGTGGGCCCGACCTCCGCGTCCCAGCCGACGCCCGAGCGTTCCGCGGCCCAGGCCGCAGCCTTGCCCCCCGCGCCTGTGCGCTCGGCGGGCCAGGCCCCGGGCGCGGCCGGCGCGGCCCAGGCCGCCAGCGCGTGGGACGCGTACCCCACCGGGCCCTCCTTCCTCGATGCCCTGCGACACGGCCGTGCGCCCCGGGCCGTGTGGTCAGCGTTGCCCGGGGCGCGGGGATGGGCGGGAGCCGTGGCCGAGGCGGTGCGGGCCACGCTGGACGGCGGCAGGGGAGCGGTCGTCGTGGTCCCCGACGGCAAGGACGTGGCGCTGGCCGACGCCGAGTTCGGGCGGCTGCTCGGCCCCGGCAGGCACGTGGCGCTCACCGCCGACCTGGGCCCCGCTGAGCGGTACCGGCGGTGGCTGAGGGTGCTGCGGGGCCAGGTGCGGGCCGTGGTGGGCACCAGGGCCGCCATGTTCGCCCCCGTCGCGGAGCTCGGCCTGGTGGTCATCTGGGACGACGGCGACGACCTGCACTCCGAGCGCCTGGCCCCGTACCCGCACGCCCGCGAGGTGCTCGGCCTGCGTGCCCACAGGACCGGCGCGGCCATGCTCATCGGCGGCTACGCCCGCACGGCCGAGGCCACCCAGCTCGTCGCGAGCGGCTGGGCCAGGCCGATCGTGGCGGCGCGCACGACGCTCAGGACCCTGGCCCCCCGCGTACGCCCGGCGGGCGAGGACGCGGAGCTGGCCAAGGACCAGGCCGCCCGGCAGGCCCGCCTGCCCAGCATCGCCTGGCGCGCCCTGCGGGTCGGCCTGGAGAGCGGCCCGGTGCTGGTGCAGGTGCCCAGGCGCGGCTACCTGCCCGCCCTGGCATGCCAGCACTGCCGCGCTCCCGCCCGCTGCGTCCTGCCCCCGACCCGCACCGGCCCCCGGTCTCCTGAGCCGGCTCACGCCCATGCGCACGCCGCACCGGGCGCGCAGGACGGTGCCTCGCCGACAGGGCAGGCACAGATCGCGCTGGGCAGCCCGGAGCAGGGGCCAGGCGGATCCGGCGGGTCCGGTGGGTCTGGCGGGCAGGGGCCACGCGGGTCCGGCGGGCAGGGGCCAGGCGGGTCCGGTGGGTCTGGCGGGCAGGGGCCGCGGTGCCATGGGCCGCTGGCGCTCAGGGGCGGCCACGCGGCGCCGTACTGCCGCTGGTGCGGCAGGGTGGACGCCGACTGGCGGTGCCCGTCGTGCGGCAGCCCGCGCCTGCGTGCCGTCGTCACCGGCGCCAGGCGTACGGCGGAGGAGCTCGGCAGGGCCTTCCCCTCCGTGCCGGTGCGGACCTCGGGACGCGACGGCGTGCTGGCGACCGTGCCCGCCACCCGCGCGCTGGTCGTCGCGACCCCGGGAGCGGAGCCCGTGGTGGAGGGCGGTTACGCGGCGGCCGTGCTGCTGGACGGGTGGGCGCTGCTGGGGCGGGCGGACCTGCGGGCGGCCGAGGAGACCGTGCGCCGCTGGATGAACGCCGCGGCCCTGCTGCGCCCCGCCGCCGAGCTGGTCGTGCTCGGCGACGCGGCGCTGCCGGCCGTACAGGCGCTGCTCAGGTGGGACCCGATCACGCACGCGGAGCGCGAACTCGGCGACCGCGCCGAGCTGGGGTTCCCGCCGGCGGTGCGGATGGCCACGCTCACCGGCGCGGCCAGTGCGGTCAGGCAGATGCTCGACGAGGTCCGCCTCCCGCCCGACGCCCAGGTGCTCGGCCCGGTGCCGGTGGACGAGTCCGGCCAGGAACGCGCCATGATCCGGGTACGGAGGGCAGGGGGAGCGGCGCTGGCCGCCGCGCTCAAAGGGGCCAGTGGGGTGCGTGCGGCCAGAAAGACACCAGATGTCGTGAGGGTGAGTGTCGACCCGCTCGACCTGATTTAGACCGTTTCCCCGATTCGCTCATCTGTTGGTCACCCGTTAGCGTGCCCCTGTGTCGATCGAATGGGTGAACCGGGCCATCGACGACCTGCGTGCATGGGGGCGTGCGCGGGAAGTCGAGGTGGACGCGGACGAGGTCCGCCTGCTCTGCGACTACGCCAGCGACTACCTCAACGTCAACGAACTGGGTGATTTCACACCTGAGACCTTCGACGAGCTGCTGCTGTCCATCTACCCGCGCAAGGTCATCGCCCCTCCGGAGAGCGCGCCGGAGACCATCGCCGCCGCCCGCACCCTCGTCGACTTCCTCGACGAGGCCGCCCAGGTGAGCGGCGACACGGCCGCGCGGATGCGCGAGCGGCTCGACGACATCGCGCCCCGCATGGCCGAGGCGCTCGCCGACACCTCGAACTTCGGCATGGCCAAGAGCCTGTTCAGCTCCATCGGCCCCGAGTCGCTCGAGCAGTCGATCCCCATCCCCTCCGGCGAGCTGCCCGACCTGGGCGAGGCGCCCTGCGACTGCCCCGGCTGCACGCCGCTGCCCGCCGTGCGGCTGGCCGCGCCGGAGGAGCTGCGTGCCGCGCTGGAGAGCGTTCCGATGCTGGCGGAGGAGCCGCTGCCCGGCGGCGGCGATCCGCTGGCCGCCTGGGCGCGGCGCGTCGCCGACCTGCTGGAGCAGGACACCGGCGGCGCGGTCACCGGCTCGGCGGAGCTCGACGAGGGGCTCTACGACCTGTTCGACATGATCTACCGGCTCCAGGTGCGGGTGCCCGTCACCGTGATCGGCGAGTACCTCGACGAGATCGCCGGTGAGGGCGACGTCGACCTGGCCACCGTGCTGGGCCGGCTGGAGCGTACCGGAATGATCAGGGTCGACGGCGACTGCGCGGAGCTGACGCCCCTGGGCGTCTGGGCGCTGCGCGAGCACTACCTCTCGCTCGGCGTCGACGCCCCCCAGGCGCCCGACCTGGCCGAGGCCGACGCGCGCGGGCTCATCGAGGGGCTGCTCGACGGCGTGCCCACCGAGATCGCCGAGGACGACATCAGCCGCTGGCTGTCCGGCAAGGAGCCCGGCGAGGCCGCCGCGGAGCTCCTGGCCGCCGCCTCCGGCGCGCCCGCGGTGGCCCGCGGCATCGCCATCACCATCGTCGACCGCCTGGGCGCCGAGGCCGAGCCCGCCGTCCGCGGCTACCTGGAGGACCAGGAGCTGCGCCCGCACGCCATACACTGGCTGGCCGCCAGGAAGCTGCCCGCGCCGTCGCTCACCCAGGAGGAGCTGCTCTGGGTCAGCGTCGACATGCTGGCCCTGGCCATGCCCGCGGCCGAGGAGGACCCCGAGATCTTCGCCGAGAACATGGCCGCCTCCGGCCCGCCGGCCCACCTCATCGAGGAGATGTGGCGGGTCGACCACCCCGACGTCGTCGAGGTCCTGGAGCTGCTCGGACGGTCCATCCCCGACGGCACGGTGTCCAAGGCGGCGCGCAAGGCGGCGTTCAAGGCCCGCTCCCGAGGCATCCGTTGAGTACGCTCATGTGACCGGTGTGCAGTAAGTTTCGTGGGTGGCAAACAACGTCTTCGACCTCGCCGAGCTGCGCAAGCTGATCGATGAGCAGGCCGCCGTGCCTCCACGGCCCCCTGAGGAGACTCACGTGGAGCATGAGGCGCTGACGTTCCCGCCGGTCCTGCTGGCACCCGACGCCGAGCTGGCGAGGGCGGTGCCCGTCGTGCCGCTCGTGGCCGACGCCATCAGGCTCACCACGTGGACGGGCGAGCGCCAGGTCACCCCCGGCGGGCACCTGACCGAGGCCGACGCCGCTGCCGCCGCGCAGGAGCTCGGCCTGCCCGCCTCCCGCCTGCGCCTGATCTGGATCGTCGCGGTCAACACCGGCCTGCTGCAGATCCTGGGCGGCCGGGCCTCGCGGGGGCCGCTGTCGATGCAGCTCACGGTCGAGGCCACGCTGGAGTTCTGGGACGGCGTGGTCATGGACGTGCTCGACCGCGCCGACGAGGGCCTGACCGGCTCGGCCGTGGTCGACGGTCACCTGGCCGAGATGCTGGCCACGATCTACTCCGTACGGTCGGGAGTGGCCACCGCCAACCTCGCCCGCGGCATCCTGCAGTCCCACGAGGTGGCCTGCGCGCCCGGCCCCGCCGAGATGCGTAAGATCGCCGCCGCGCTGCCAGCGGAGCTGCTGGAGGCGCTGTCGCTGCTGACGTACTGCGGGCTGGTCGAGCAGACCGCCGCCGGCCGCACCGCGCTCACCCCGCTCGGCGTCTGGGCCATCCGCCGCGACCTGCTGCGCGAGGGGCACGACGCGCCGACCACCGCGGAGGTGGAGGTGTTCGCCGACCTGTCGGCGGCCGAGCTGGTGGAGGCGCTGGTCAAGGGCAGCGCCACGCAGAGCGCGGTGGCCGGCTGGCTGGAGCGCCGCTCGCCCGAGTCGGCCGCCCGCGACCTGATCGAGATCGCCGCCTCCGGCACGGCCGGGCAGCGCGGCGCCGTCGGCGCGATTCTCGAGGAGCTCGGGCCGGAGGCCGAGGCGCCGGTCAGGCAGGCGCTGGAGCATCCGCTGATGCGCCGCTACGCCGCCTCCTGGCTGCACATCCGCGACCTCGAGGCCCCCACGCTCAGCCCCGAGGACCACACCTGGATCGCGGTCGACTCGCTGGCGGCCCTCATGCACCTGTCGGGCCCCGCCGCCGGCCGGATCGACCCGCCCGAGCCGGGCGAGGACCTGATCAAGCTGGTCGGCGACATGCCGGCGGTCGGCCATCCCGACACGATCGCCGTCCTCGACATGCTGGCCGCCGCCCACGACGACCAGGCCGTGGTCAAGGCTGCGCGCAAGGCCGCGATGAAGGCCCGTTCGCTGGAGCACGCCCGCCAGAGCGGGTAGTCGGCCCACCTGATCGGGCCCGGACCTGCACTAAACTGGGCTGATCCACGCTTGAGAACGGAGTGAACCCCCTTGGCGATCCAGTCGATCCGGCTGTTCGGAGATCCGGTGCTGCGCACCCCGGCGGCCCCGGTCGTCGACTTCGACAAGGAGCTGCGCAAGCTGGTCAAGGACCTGACCGACACGATGATGGACGCCCCGGGCGCGGGCCTGGCGGCCCCGCAGATCGGCGTCGGGCTGCGGGTGTTCACCTACTACGTGGACGACCAGCTCGGCCACCTGATCAACCCCGACCTCGACCTGTCCGCCGAGCTCGACGAGGAGGGCGAGGAGGGCTGCCTGTCCTTCCCCGGCCTGTCGTTCCCGACGCCGCGCGCGATCCGCGCCGTGGCCAAGGGCTTCAACATGCACGGCGAGCCGGTCACGCTGGAGGGCACCGACCTCATGGCACGCTGCTTCCAGCACGAGACCGACCACCTCGACGGCATCCTGTTCATCGACCGCATGGATCCCAAGCAGCGCAAGCTGGCCATGAAGGCCGTACGCGAGGCGGAGTGGAGCGGCCTGTCCGCTCCCGTGATCAAGGTCTCGCCCCACGCCACCGGCGGAAAGGCACTCTGAGAGCATGCGTCTGGTCTTCGCGGGCACGCCCGAGACGGCACTGCCGTCACTGCGCACCCTGATCGACTCGCCCCGGCACGAGGTGGTGGCGGTCGTCACCCGCCCCGACGCCCAGTCGGGCCGCGGCCGCAGGGTCCACCCCTCGCCGGTGGCCGAGCTCGCGGAGGAGGCGGGCATCGAGGTGCTGCGCCCGCAGAAGGCCGGCGACCCCGCCTTCCTCGACCGGCTCCGGGCGCTGGAGCCCGACTGCTGCCCCGTGGTCGCCTACGGCGCCCTGCTGCCGCAGTCGGCGCTCGACGTGCCCCGGAACGGCTGGATCAACCTGCACTTCTCGATCCTGCCCGCCTGGCGCGGCGCCGCGCCCGTCCAGCACGCGATCCTGCACGGTGACGAGATCACCGGGGCGAGCACGTTCCAGATCGTCAAGGAGCTGGACGCCGGGCCCGTCTACGGCGTCGTGACCGAGGAGATCCGCCCCTCCGACACGAGCGGGGCGCTGCTGGAGCGGCTGGCGGTGTCGGGCGCCGGGCTGCTCGCCGCCACCCTCGACGGGGTCGAGGACGGCGCCCTGGAGGCCCGCCCGCAGCCCGCCGACGGCGTCACGATCGCTCCCAAGATCGCGGTGGGCGACGCGCGGGTCGACTGGGCCAAGCCCGCCATGCACGTCGATCGGCTGATCCGGGCCTGCACCCCCAACCCGGGGGCGTGGAGCGAGTTCCGGGGGCAGCGGATGAAGGTGGGGCCCGTGCGGGTGGTGGCCGGGGAGCGGCTGGCGCCCGGGCAGGTCCTCGCCACGAAGACCGCTGTGCTGGTCGGGACGGCCAGCGACGCGGTGGAGCTGGGTGAGGTGCAGCCGCAGGGCAAGCGGTTGATGGGGGCCGTGGAGTGGGCCCGCGGGGTTCGCCCCGAAGGCGATGAGGCCTTCAAGTGACCGAGCGGGCCGGATCATCGGGCCGGCGGCGTGGCGACCGGGTGCGAGCGAGAGTTTGAGGCGATGAAGACCAGGGGGCAGCAGGGGCCCGGCGGCAGGGGCGGCGACAACCGTGCGGGAAGGCCGCGCAGGCCGTCGCGTGACCCGGCGCGCAACGCGGCCTACGACGTGGTGCGCGCGGTGGACGAGCGCGACGCGTACGCCAACCTGCTCCTGCCGCGGCTGCTTCGCGAGCGCGGCATCAAGGGCCGCGATGCCGCGCTGGCCACCGAGCTCGCGTACGGGACGCTGCGCGGGCTCGGCACCTACGACGCCATCATCGAGATGTGCAGCGACCGCGCGCCCGACCCCGACGTGCGCGACGCGCTGCGGATCGGCGCCCACCAGCTGCTGCGCATGCGCGTGCCCCCGCACGCGGCCGTCGGCACCACCGTCGATCTGGTACGCCTGCGCATTGGCCAGGGGGCCGCCAAGTTCGTCAACGCGGTGCTGCGCAAGATCGGCTCCAGGACGCTGGAGGAGTGGGTGCCCATCGTGGCGCCCGACCCGGCCGACGACCCGGTCGGGCACCTCGCGGTCGCCTACGGTCACCCCCGCTGGATCGTCTCCGCCTTCCGCGACGCGCTCGGCACGGCCGATGAGATGACCGACCTGCTCGACGCCGACAACGCCCGTCCCCTGGTGACGCTCGTCGCGCGGCCGGGGCGCAGCTCGGTGGAGGAGCTGGAGGAGGCCGGCGCCGTCCCGGGGCGTTACTCCCCGTACGCCGCCTACCTGCGCGAAGGCGACCCCGGGCAGATCGAGGCCGTGGCCGAGACGCGCGCGGCCGTCCAGGACGAGGCCAGCCAGCTCGTGGCGCTCGCCCTCACCCGGGTGCCGGTGGACGGCGACGGCGACGAGCTGTGGCTCGACATGTGCGCGGGGCCCGGCGGCAAGGCCGGGCTCCTGGACGCCATCGCCACCCACGGTGATCTCGCCGGGCTGGACGAGGAGGCCCGCCGGCGCGCGGCCGGCGGCACGAGCAGCGCCGGCGCCGAACCGGGCCCTGCGATGCACGCCGGCGCCGAGGCAGGCTCTGCGATGCACGCCGGTGCCGAGGCGGGCTCTGCGATGCACGCCGCCGCCGAGGCGGGGTCGGCGGGCGACGGCGCTGCTGCCGAGGCCTTTCCCGGCGGGGCGCGGTTGCTGGCCGCCGACGTCCAGCGGCACCGGGCGCGGCTCGTCTGGGAGACGACCAGGAACGCGTCCGTGGTCACCGCCGACGGCACCGAGCCCGCGTGGCGGCCGGGGGTCTTCGACCGGGTCATGCTCGACGCGCCCTGCACCGGGCTCGGCGCGCTGCGGCGGCGGCCCGAGGCACGCTGGCGGCGCGATCCGGCGGGCATCGCCGAACTGGGCAAGCTGCAGCGGCGGTTGCTGGAGACGGCGCTCGACGCCGTGCGGCCGGGTGGCGTCGTGGCCTACGTGACGTGTTCCCCGCACCTGGCAGAGACCCGGGTCGTGGTGGGCGACGTCCTGGCGCGCAGGAAGGACGTCGAGCAGCTGGACTCCCGCGACTACCTGCCCGGGATCGAGGGGCTCGGCGACGGGCCGCACGCCCAGTTCTGGCCGCACCGGCACGGCACCGACGCGATGTTCCTGGCCCTGCTGCGCAAGATCGCCTGACGTGTTTCGTGGTCCTGCTGCGTGAGATCGCCTGAGGTGTTCCTGGTCCCGCTGCGCAAGATCGCCTGACGCGCCGCCCGTCCGTGTGATCCGATCGGAAACGTGGATTTTCTGGACGACCTTCACCTGGCGGAGCTGGGACCGATCATCTGGCTCCAGAGCTGGCCTGACGCCGTCCGGCCCGTGCTGGAGCTGGTTTCGGTGTTCGGCACGGACACGTTCTTCCTGCTCTGCCTGCCCCTGCTCTACTGGTGTGTCAACCCGGCGCTCGCGCTGCGGCTCGGGTTCACCGTCCTGGCGGCCGCCGCTACGAACGCGATCGGCAAGCTCGCCGTCCACCAGCCCAGGCCGTACTGGATCGACCCCAGGATCCACCCGTTCTCCGTCGAGGGGGCCTTCGGGCTGCCCTCCGGGCACGCGCAGACCGGTACCGCGGGCCTGGGGCGGCTCGCCATGGCGGCGGCGAGGCCGTGGGCGTGGTGGGCGGCCGGGGCGATCGTCGTGCTGGTGTGCCTGAGCCGGGTGTATCTGGGCGTGCACTTCATCTCGGACGTGGTCGTCGGCGTGCTGCTCGGGCTCGTGGTGCTGCTGCTCGTCCGGCGGCTGGAACGGCCGGCGACGGCCTGGTGGCGCGGGCGGCCGCTGTGGGTGCAGCTCGCCGCGTCCGCGGTGCTGTCCGGCGCGATGATCGGCGGCGCGGCGCTGGCCAACGCGCCGTACGCCGGGTGGGTGGTGCCGGCGGGCTGGAGCTCCGCGGGGACGATCGACCCCGAGAGCATGGACACCGTCGTGACTCTGGCGGGGGTGTTGCTGGGCACGCTGGCCGGGGCGTCGATCATGTACCGGCTAGGGTGGTTCGACGCGGGCGGGTCGCTCGGGGCGCGGGCCGGGCGGTGGGTGATCGGGACGGTCGTGGCGGTGCTCATCTGGTACGCCGAGCGCGAAGTGCTGCCGGAGGGAGCCGTCGGCACGTACGCGGGGTATGCGGTGCTGACCCTGTGGGTGCAGGTGGGGGCGCCGGTGCTGTTCATCAGGCTCGGGTTGATGGCCCGGCGGGAGAAGGAGTCTCAGGGCGCCGGGCGAGGGCGGGGCGGCGCGGGTCACTAGACTAGGGGGATCATGGCCGTACAGATCTCGCCCAGCATCCTCGCCGCCGACTTCGCCAGGCTCGCCGACGAGGCCGCCGCCGTGCCGAACGCCGACTGGCTGCACGTCGACGTCATGGACTACCACTTCGTGCCCAACCTGACCCTTGGGCTGCCCGTGGTCGAGGCGCTGCGCAAGGCGACCGACACGCCGCTCGACTGCCACCTCATGATCGCCGACCCCGACCGCTGGGCGCCGCAGTACGCCGAGGCGGGGGCGGGCAGCGTGACCATCCACGCGGAGGCGGCCAAGGCGCCCATCCGCACGCTGCGCGAGATCCGCTCGCTCGGCGCCAGGGCGGGGCTCGCGCTCAATCCCGCCACCGCCGTCGAGCCGTACGAAGACCTGCTCGGCGAGGTCGACATGCTGCTGCTGATGACCGTGGAGCCGGGGTTCGGGGGGCAGAAGTTCCTCGACGTGGTGCTGCCGAAGATCCGGCGGGCCCGCGAGCTGATCGGCCGGCACGGCGGCGGGGTCTGGCTGCAGGTCGACGGGGGCGTGGACGCCGGCACCATCGAGCGGTGCGCCGAGGCGGGGGCCGACGTGTTCGTGGCCGGCAGCGCCGTGTACGGGGCCTCCGATCCGGGGGCCGCGATCGACGAGTTGCGCGCCGCCGCCGATCGCGCCATTTCCTGACATGAACCCGGCATCACCTGGGTAATTCTTCACTTATGGGCGACCATGGGATCTTCGGGCCCCGCTCGGTGACGTGGCGGGTGATGGGCGAGCCGATCCTGCTCGTGGGTGGCATCCGCGCGCTGCTCATGCAGGGGCTGCATCCGAGGGCGATGCGCGGGGTGCTGCAGAACTCCGCGCTGATGGATCCGCAGGAGGCCTGGTCCCGGTTCGTACGGACCACCGAGTTCGTCCGCGTGCGCACCTACGGCACCCATGCCGAGGTCGAACGCGCCGGCCGCCGCGTACGGAAGATCCATGCCAAGCTGACCGCGTACGACCCCGACACGGGGGTCACCTTCCACCTCGACGACCCCGACGCGCTGCGCTGGGTGCACGTGGGCGAGGTGGACTCGTACCTGTCGGTCGCCCGCCGCGCCGGGGTCGGGCTGTCGGACGAGGAGGCCGACACGTTCGTGGCGGAGTGGCGCAGGGCCGCCGAGGTCGTGGGGCTGGCGGCGGCGGACGTGCCCGGTTCGGTGGCGGAGCTGCGCGACTACATCGAGGCCGAGCGTCCCGGGCTGCGTTTCGTGCCCGAGGCCGCGCATCCGCTGCGCCTGTCGCTGAACGCCCCGCTGCCGCGCCTGCTCACGCCGCTCAAGCCGGCGATGCCCGCGCTGACGCTGCTGGCGTTCGCGACGTTGCCGCGCTGGGCGAGGAGGTTGTACGGGCTGCCCGCCACGCCGGTCGGCGACCTGTGGGCGACCGCCACGTTGCGGACCCTGCACACCGGGCTCGGCCTGGTCCCGGGGCACGTCCGCTACAGCCCGGCGGCGCGGCGCGCGCACCGGCTGATGGCTGCCTGAAGCGAGCGCTTGGTTGTTTTTGCGGGGGTGGTCGCGTGCTCGGTCACCGGCATGGCAAACTGGTATGCGAAGAGAGCTAGCGTGCTCCGGGGTCGGTGAAATTCCGAACCGGCGGTGACAGTCCGCGACCCGGCCGATGCCATCGGCCGGTTGACCCGGTGAAATTCCGGGACCGACGGTTAAAGTCCGGATGGGAGGAAGCGCGCGAGGTGTCCGGTGTCCCAGCCGGGCGCCTGCCGTGATGCGTGTGCCGCATCATGGCGAGAAATCCCCCGGGGCCCGCCGTGGCTTGGAGCTACTGGCGAGTAGGAGACCCGGGGTTGGAGACACCCGCGCAGGACGCCGCCCACATGGCGCGCGCCGTCGAGCTGGCCGCGCACGGGCACGGCACCACCAGCCCCAACCCCGTCGTCGGCTGCGTCGTGCTCGACGCCGCCGGGCAGGTCGTGGGCGAGGGCTTCCACGCGTACGCCGGCGGGCCGCACGCCGAGGTCGTCGCGCTGGCACAGGCGGGGGAGCGGGCGCGCGGCGGCACCGCGTACGTGACGCTGGAGCCCTGCGACCACACCGGCAGGACGGGGCCGTGCAGCCGCGCGCTGCTGGCGGCGGGGGTGGCGCGGGTGGTGATCGCCGTGTCCGACCCCAACCCGAAGGCGGCCGGTGGAGCGGCACGGGTGCGGGACCATGGCGTGGCCGTCACGACCGGGGTCCTCGCCGGGGTGGCCGAGCGGGTCAACGAGGAGTGGCTGACCTGCGCGCGGCTCGGGCGGGCCCACGTGACCTGGAAGTTCGCCGCCACGCTCGACGGGCGGTCGGCGGCCGAGGACGGCACCAGCAAGTGGATCACCTCGCCCGAGGCCCGGGCGGACGTGCACCGGCTGCGAGCCGCCTCCGACGCGATCGTCGCCGGGATCGGCACCGTTCTGGCCGACGACCCCCAGCTCACCGCCCGCCCCACCGCCGAGGTGCGGGCAGCTGTGGAGCTCCCGGCCGTGGCGGCGCAGGAGGCTCTGGAGCGCTCCGGCGGCGTGCCGGGGTCGGGCGCCGCAGGGCGGGAGGGCACCGCGGGGTGGGAGGGCGCCGCGGGGCGGGAGGGCGCCGAGGCACCTGACGGCCGTGACGGGAGCGAGGGCGGTGCGGGAGGTGCCGATGGGCACGCCGCCGCGGGAGGCGATGGCGGGCGGCCCGGAGGCGATGGCGGGCGGCCTGGAGGCGCGGGCAGGGATGCGGGCCCAGGCGGGCGGGTGCCGTTGCGGGTGGTGGTCGATGCCGACGCCAGGACGCCCCAGTCGGCCCGCGTCCTCGACGACCAGGCGCCCACCCTCATTGCCGTGGCCGACGACGCCGACACCCGGCTGAAGGCCGATCTGCTTCGCCTGCCCCGCCGCGACGGCGGTCTCGACCTGGAGGCGCTGCTGCGGGAGCTGGCCGCGCGCGACGTGGTGAGCGTGTTCCTGGAGGGCGGGCCGACGCTGGCCGGCTCGTTCGTGCGGCGGGGGCTGGTCGACCGCGTGGTGGCGTACCTGGCTCCGGCGTTGCTGGGCTCGGGGCGGGCCGCGCTGGGCGCGGCCGGGGTGGGCACGATCGGCGAGCTCCACCGCCTGACATTTGACGAAATTTCCCCCATAGGGCCGGATGTACGGCTTATTGCCCGGCCCCTCACCCAACGAGGCAGGGAGTAGTGATGTTCACCGGAATCATTGAGGAAAAGGGCGAAGTGGTGGCCATCGAGCAAGCGGGCGGCGGCGCCCTGCTGTCGGTGCGCGGCCCGATCGTCACCTCCGACGCCAAGCACGGCGACTCGATCGCCGTCAACGGCGTGTGCCTCACGGTCGTCGAGGTGAAGGACGACGTGTTCACCGTGGACGTGATCAAGGAGTCTCTCGACCGCAGCTCCCTGGGCGGCCTCGCCGAGGGCTCCGCGGTGAACCTGGAGCGCGCCGTACGCGCCGACCAGCGCCTCGGCGGGCACATCGTGCAGGGCCACGTGGACGGCACCGCCGTCCTGATGTCCCGCGACCCCGGCGAGAGCTGGGACGACCTGCGCTTCTCCCTGCCCGAGCCGATCGCCCCCTACGTCGCGGAGAAGGGTTCGATCGCCATCGACGGAATCAGCCTGACGGTGACGACGGTTGACGACGACAGCTTCGGCGTGAGCCTCATCCCGACCACGCTGAAGCTGACCACGATGGGCGAGCGGCGGGTGGGTGACGTGGTCAACATCGAGGTGGACGTGATCGCGAAATACGTGGAGAGGCTGGTGGTCAGGCGATGAACTGGCTCAACGCCGGATTCGAGATATTCAACACGCATGTGCTCTGGACCGACCTGGTGGGCAACATCGCCGCCCTGGCCACGGTCCTGCTCGCCATGCGCACGTCGATGTGGACGTGGCCGGTGCAGTTCGCCGGGGCGGTGTTGTTGTTCGCCGCCTCGATCAACGCGCACGTCACCGGCAACGCGCTCAAGCAGGCGCTGTTCGCGGGCCTGGCGGTCTACGGCTGGTGGGCCTGGCGGCGCGGCACCCAGAACGGCGGGCAACTGGCGATCAGGCCCGCCCACTGGTGGGAGCGGTCGATGCTGATCGCGGTCATGCTGGTGGGCACGGCCGTCATCGGGCTGCTGTTCTACGTGACGGGCCTGTCCTGGGGGGCTTCGGTGCCGGGGGTCAAGGGTATGGCGCTGGTGGCCGCCGACGCCTACATCTTCGTCGGCAGCGCGATGGCCACCTGGGCGCAGGGCAGGGCGCTCGTGGACTTCTGGATCGTGTGGGTGGCGGTGGACCTGGTCGGGGTGCCGCTGGCGTTCAGCTCGGGGCTGGTGGTCTCCGGAGCGGTGTATGGGGTGTTCTTCGTGCTGGTCCTGGTCGGGTTCGTGAAGTGGTTGCGCGAATACCGTACGGGACCCCTGGGCGTGGCGGCGGTGGCGCAGTGAACGACATCAAGCTCGACCCGATCGAGCGTGCGATCGAGGACATCCGCAACGGCAGGCCCGTGGTGGTCGTGGACGACGAGAACCGGGAGAACGAGGGCGACCTCATCTTCGCCGCGGCCAAGGCCACGCCGGAGCTGTGCACGTTCACGATCAGGCACACCAGCGGCATGATCTGCGTGGCCATGGAGGGCAAGGAGCTCGACCGGCTCGGCCTGCCGCTCATGGTCTTCCACAACAAGGAGCGCATGCGCACGGCGTACACGATCACCGTGGACGCCCGCGACGGCGTCACCACGGGCATCTCGGCGGCCGACCGGGCCAAGACCATCCGCACGCTGGCCGACTCGGCCACCGAGCCCAACGAGCTGGTCCGCCCCGGTCACGTCTTCCCGCTGCGCTACCACGAGGGCGGCGTGCTGGCCCGGCGCGGCCACACCGAGGCGGCCGTCGACCTGGCCAGGCTGGCCGGGCTGTCGGCGGCCGGCGCGCTGGCTGAGGTGGTCAACGACGACGGCACCATGGCCAGGCTGCCCGAGCTGCGCCGCTTCGCCGACGAGCACGATCTGGCGCTGGTCTCCATCGAGCAGCTCGTCGACTACCGGCGGCGGGCCGAGAGCATGGTCACCAGGGTCGCCGAGACGCGGCTGCCGAACACGTACGGGATGTGGCGGGCGTACGGGTACGCCAGCGCGCTCGACGGCGGCGAGCACGTCGCGCTCGTCTACGGCGACCTGGCCGGCGGCGAGAACATCCTGGTCAGGGCGCATTCGGAGTGCCTGACGGGCGACGTGTTCGGCTCGATGCGGTGCGACTGCGGGGTGCAGCTCGACAACGCCATGTCGGCCATCGCGCAGGAGGGCCGCGGTGTGATCGTCTACCTGCGCGGGCACGAGGGCCGGGGGATCGGCCTGCTGGCCAAGCTCAAGGCGTACAGCCTGCAGGACAACGGCAGCGACACCGTCGACGCCAACGTGGAGCTGGGGCTGCCGATCGACGCGCGGGAGTTCTCCAACGCGGGGCAGATCCTGGCCGACCTCGGGGTCAAGTCCATCCGGCTGCTCACCAACAACCCGGCCAAGCTCAAGGGCATGGACGGCTACGGCATCAAGGTGCTCGGCCGCGAGCCCATGCCGGTGGCCATGAACCCGTACAACGAGCGTTACCTGAAGGCCAAGCGCGAGCGCCTCGGCCACGACATCTCGGAGGCGTCATGATCGGGGAGAACGCATGAGCGGGGAAGGAAGGCCGGGCGTCGCGGTGCCCGACGCGTCGGGGCTGACGGTGGGCGTGGTCGCGGCGAGCTGGCACGCCAAGATCACCGACCAGCTCGTCTCGCGGGCCGTGCAGGCGTGCGACGACAGCGGCGCCAGCGCGACCGTGGTACGGGTGCCCGGCTCGCTGGAGATCCCGGTGGTCGCCCAGGCCCTGGCCCGCCGCTGCGACGCGGTGGTGGCGCTGGGCGCGGTCATCCGCGGCGAGACGGCCCACTTCGACTACGTGTGCGACTCGGTGACGTCGGGTCTGACCAGGATCTCGCTGGATGAGGAGACACCGATCGGCAACGGCGTGCTCACCGTCGAGAACATGGACCAGGCGCTCGACCGGTCGGGGCTGCCAGGAAGCAAGGAGGACAAGGGGTACGAGTCGGCCATCGCCGCGCTCGAGACCGCCCTCCTGCTCAGGACCCTCCACTGACCTACGGTAGGTTTCCTTCGTGCCAGAGCCCGTATCCCCTCCGCCCCTGCCCGTCACCTGGCGTCCGCGCCGGGGCCGCGTCGTCGCCTACGGCTTCGCGGTCGTGATCGTGCTGGGGGCGGTGGTGATGGCGGTCTTCATCGCGCAGCCGTTCAAGCTGCCGGACCGGGTGGCGATCGTGGCGTTCGGGTGCGCGGTGGCGTGGGTGCTGCATCTGCTGGGCCGGGTGCGGGTGGAGGCGGACGAGAAGGGGCTCACGATCGTCAACGCCGTCCGCACCCAGCGGGTGACGTGGCCGGAGGTGCTGGAGGTCACGATGGTGGTGGGCGATCCGTGGCCGCGGCTCGACCTGTCGGACGGGCGTACGGTCGGGGTCATGGGCATCCAGGGCTCGGAGAAGGCCCGCGCCCGTCAGGCGACGGCGGAGCTGCGGGCGCTGATCCGGGAGCGCGGCGAGGCGCCCGAGGGCTAACCCGGCTCGGCGAAGAGCTCGTCGACGGTGTCGACGGTGAGGATGCGGATCAGCCACTGCTGCAGGAGCTCGAAGTCTTCGCAGGTGGCGATCGCTTCCCGCTTCTCCGGGCAGATCCACAGGAAGCGGGTCTGCAGGGCGACGTCGATCGCCCTGCGAGCGGCGGTGATCTTGCGCTGTTCTCTGGTCGCCGGCGAGACGTGGTGGTCTTCCCACGACTCGGGCATGCCTGGGGGAACGGGCATCAGTCCTCGACCGGGATCTCGGCCGCCGTGGTGGCGGAGACGGCACACGGGGTCATGTCGGTAGCAAGGCGAGGGGGCATGCCTTGACATCCTCTCACTCGGTGATCAAGATCTTACACTCTGTCATGGTCGCTCCGGGTGAATATCGCCGAAGCTGGTGTCGACGTAGCCTGAAGGCGTGCTGCGGCGGACAATCAGGGCAATGGACATCGAGTCGCCGGACAAGCTCATCGAGCTCCTCGACCGGCACGCCTACCTGGCCGACGAAGGGCTGGCCACGGCCGCCTTCCTGGCGCTGCGGATGGGGCGGCCGCTCTTCCTCGAAGGGGAGGCGGGGGTCGGCAAGACGGAGCTGGCCAAGACGCTCGCCGCGCTGCTGAAGGCGCCGCTCATCAGGCTCCAGTGCTACGAGGGCCTGGACGCCGCCCAGGCGCTGTACGACTGGGACTTCGCCCGCCAGCTCCTCCACCTCAAGGCCGCCGAGGCCGCCGGGATCACCGACGTGAGCAGGCTGGAGGGGGAGATCTACGACCGCAGGTTCCTCATCGCCAGGCCGCTGCTAAAGGCGATCGAGACGCAGCCGAGCGTGCTGCTGGTGGACGAGATCGACCGGGCCGACGACGAGTTCGAGGCGTTCCTGCTGGAGGTGCTCTCCGACTTCACGATCTCGATCCCCGAGCTGGGCACCATCAAGGCCAGGATACCGCCGGTGGTCGTGGTGACCTCGAACAGGACGCGCGAGGTGCACGACGCGCTCAAGCGGCGCTGCCTCTACCACTGGCTGGAGCACCCGAGTTTCGACCGAGAGGTGGCCATCCTGCTGCGGCGGCTGCCCCGCTGCACCGAGACGCTGGCGATGCAGGTGGCGCGGGCGGCCGAGCGGCTGCGGCAGGCCGATCTGGTCAAGCCGCCCGGCGTGGCCGAGACGCTGGACTGGACGGAGGCGCTGCTGACGCTGGGGGCCAAGGAGCTCGACCCCGACCGGGCGGCCGCCACGCTGGGCGCGGCGCTGAAGTACCGGGAGGACGTGGCGGCGGTGATCGGCAACGGGCTGCTCTCCCATGGATGAGCTCGCCGCCACCATGACGGGGTTCGCCAGGACGCTGCGCGCGGCGGGCGTCGCGGCCGACCACGAGCGTACGCAGAACCTGCTCAGGGCGCTCGACCACCTCGACGTGACCGACCCGGGCGAGGTGTACTGGGCCGGCCGGCTGACGTTGTGCGCCGGCCCCGACGACCTGCCCCGCTACGACCGGTGCTTCGCCGCCTACTTCGGCGGGCGGAAGGCGGCGCTGCAGCGTACGGCGACGACGAGCGTCACCCGCCACCTCGCCGAGCGGCAGGGCGACGGCGAGAGCGGCGGTGACGACGGCACGCCGGCCCCCGCCACCGCGAGCCGGATCGAGGTGCTGCGGCACCGGGACGTCGCCAGGCTCACCGAGGCCGAGCGCGCCGAGGTGCACCGCATGATGGCGCTGCTGAAGGGCGGCCGGGCGCGGCGGCGGTCACGGCGCTTCGAGAGCGCCCACCGGGGCAGCCTGGACCAGCGCCGCACCATCCGCGACGCGCTCAGGAAGGGCGAGGTCGCCAGGCTCCGGCACCGCAGGCACACCACCAGGCCGCGCACGGTGGTGATGTTCGTGGACGTGAGCGGCTCGATGGCCCCGTACGCCGAGACCCTGCTGTGCTTCGCCCACGCGCTGGTCAGGAGCGAGCCGAGGGCCACCAGGGTCTACTCGGTCGGCACCCGGCTCACCCCGATCACCGCCGAGCTGCGCCACCGCGACCCCGGCACCGCGCTGAACGAGGTGTCCAAGGTCATCCCCGACTGGAGCGGCGGCACCCGGCTGGGGGAGGAACTCAAGGAGTATCTCGCCCGTTTCAGCGCAAGGGGCGCGATCGCGTTGATCGCATCGGACGGGTGGGAACGAGGTGACCCCGAGCTGCTGGGCACGCAGCTGGCGAGGCTGGCCAGGCAGGCGTACCGGGTGATCTGGGTCAACCCGCACAAGGGGTACGAGGACTACCAGCCGCTCACCGGCGGCATGCGGGCCGCCCTGCCGTACCTCGACGACCTGGTGGCCGGGCACAGCCTGGCCGCCTTCGAGCAACTCAGCGAAAGGCTCGCGCATGCGTGACGTGCTGCCGGAGATCATGAAGTGGTGGCGGTCGGGGCTCAGGTTCGGGCTGGCCACGGTGGTCGGCACCTGGAGCAGCGCGCCCAGGCCGCCGGGCGCGGCGATGGCGGTGCGCGGGGACGAGGTGGTCGGCAGCGTCTCGGGCGGCTGCGTCGAGGGCGCGGTGTTCGAGCTGGCCGCCGGGATCGAGACGCCCGTCCTGCAGCGGTACGGCGTGAGCGACGACGACGCCTTCGCCGTCGGGCTCACCTGCGGCGGCATCATCGACATCCTAGTGGAGCCCGTCTCCATCGAGACCTTCCCCGAGCTGGGCGAGATCGCGGCGTCGGTGGAGGCGCACGAGCCGGTCGCCGTGGCCACCATCGTCTCCGGTCCCGGCCAGGCCGGCGCCCGCCGCATCATCTGGCCGGACCGCACCAAGGGCACGCTCGGCCTCGAACGCCTCGACGACGCCGTGGACGACGACGCCCGCGGCATGCTCGCCCAGGGCCTGACCGGCCTGCGGCACTACGGCGGGCAGGGGGAGCGGCGGCTGGACGACCTGGCGGTGTTCGTGCACTCGTTCGCGCCGCCGCCGCGGATGCTGGTGTTCGGGGCGATCGACTTCGCCGCGGCGGTGGCCAGGGTGGGCAAGTTCCTCGGCTACCACGTCACGGTGTGCGACGCGCGGCCGATCTTCGCCACCGCCAAGCGTTTCCCCGACGCCGACGAGGTGGTGGTCAAGTGGCCGCACGACTACCTGGCCTCCGTGCAGGTGGACGAGCGTACGGTGATCTGCGTGCTGACCCACGACCCCAAGTTCGACGTCCCGCTGCTGGAGGTGGCGCTGCGTACCGGAGCCGGGTACGTCGGCGCGATGGGCTCGCGCCGCACCCACGACGACCGCCTGGCCCGCCTGCGCGAGGCCGGGCTCACCGAGGCCGAGCTGGCCAGGCTGAGATCGCCGATCGGCCTCGACCTGGGCGCGCGCACGCCCGAGGAGACGGCCGTGTCGATCGCCGCCGAGCTGATTCAGCTCCGGTGGGGCGGCTCCGGCCGCCCGCTGTCCACGACGCGGGGCCGCATCCACCACGAGGCGCCATGAGGTCGTCCAGGACGGCCGGGCTGCTGCTCGCGGCCGGCGAGGGGACGCGGCTGGGCAGGCCCAAGGCGCTGGTCGAGTTCGCGGGCGAGCGGCTGGTGGACCGGGGTGTGCGGATGCTGGAGGAGGGCGGCTGCCACCCGGTCGTGGTCGTGCTGGGCGCGGCCACGGTGCAGGTGCGCGGGGCCGTCACCGTACGCAATGCGGACTGGGCCTCCGGCATGGGGTCGTCGCTGCGGGTCGGGCTGGCCGCGCTGCCCGAGGAGGCCGAGTCGGTGGTGGTCGCGCTGATCGACCAACCGCTGATCGGGCCGGGCGCGGTACGCGCGCTGATCGCCGCGGGCGCCACCGGGCTGGCGGTCGCGACCTACGGGGGCCGGCGCAGGAACCCCGTGCTGATCGCCCGCCCGCACTTCGCCGGCGTGGCCGCGCTGGCCGTGGGCGACGTCGGGGCGCGGCCGTTCATGCAGGCGCATCCCGGGCTGGTCACCGAGGTGCCGTGCGACGAGTACGGCGACCCGGCCGACATCGACACGCCGGAGGACCTCGCCCGCCTGGAGCCGTCCGCGTAGGCCGTCCGTCCAGGCAGGCCCGTCCAGGCGGGCCCGTCCGGGCCGTCAGCCCAGGGCTGTCCGGCCGGGCCGTTCGTCCGGGCCGTTCTGGGCCGTTCGTCTAGAGCCGCAGTGAGGCGATCGCGGCCCGATGGTCGCTGCCGGTCGCCGGGGCCACGCCCGCCTTGGTCGCGGTCATCCCCTTGAACAGGATGTGGTCGGGCCGGGTGACGGGGAACTCGGCCGGCCAGGTGAAGCCGAACCCGTCGCCCGCCGCGACCTGCGCGTCGGTCAGCGGCGGCGTCAGGCCGCGCATGCCGCGGTCGGTGGTGGCGGTGTTGAGGTCGCCGAGCAGCAGGATGCGCTTGCTGCGGTCGGCGTCGATGAGCTTGCGCGCGTGCGCCAGCGAGGCGTCACGCGAGGTGGTCTGGCCGGGCCTGGCCGAGGCCAGGTGCATGACGTAGACGGTCACCTTGCCCTTGGGGGTGGTGACGACCGCGCGCAGGGCGCGCGGCCAGCCGAGGCCGATGTCGAGCGGCTCGGTCTCGCTGATCGGGTAGCGGCTCCACAGGCCGACCGTGCTGACCGGGTAGTGGTACTTGAACATCTTGTTGAGCTGCTTGGCCGCGGGCCCGCCCTTGGTCAGCTCCTGCGCGGCCAGCACGTCGAGGTCCTTGGCGATCACGCGTACGGCCTCGCCGGACGCGCTGTTGCGCACGCCCACGTTGACGGTGCCGACGGCCAGGTCGCTGGGCCCGCCCGGCGGCGTGCGGAAGAGCGTGGAGCCGAACATGACGGCCCACACCAGCCCCGGCACCAGCGCCGCGGCGGCGGCAGCGGTGGAACGTGCCACCGCGGCGGCGGCGAGCAGCACGGGAACGGCGAGCCCGATCCAGGGCAGCAGGCTCTCGAGGACGGGCGTGAACCCGCCGAGAGCGGGGATCAACCCGTGCCCCGCCAGGGCCGCGGCCACCACGACGGACACGACGATGACGAGCCGACTCAGCACCCGAACCAGGCTAGCGGCTCCCACCCCGCATCGCCGACGCGATAACATGTCCGAGTCGTAACAGAACATCATTCGGTCCAGCGGGAGCCCGGCATGCGCATCGGTATGGCACTCAAGTACTCGGGTGGTTTCAAGGAGTCGGTGGCAGAGCTGGCCGACTACGAGAAGGCCGGGCTCGACATCGTGTTCGTGGCCGAGGCCTACTCCTTCGACGCGGTCAGCCAGATGGGCTACATCGCGGCCAAGACCGAGCGGCTGGAGATCGCCTCGGGCATCCTGCCGATCTACTCGCGCACGCCGACGCTGATGGCCATGACGGCCGCCGGCCTCGACTACGTCTCCGACGGGCGTTTCACGCTCGGCATCGGCGCCTCGGGGCCGCAGGTGATCGAGGGCTTCCACGGGGTGCCGTACACCGCGCCGCTGGGGCGTACCAGGGAGGTCATCGAGATCTGCCGGCAGGTCTGGCGGCGCGAGCGCGTCCAGTACGAGGGCAGGCACTACACCGTGCCGCTCCCGGCCGGCCAGGGCACCGGCCTGGGCAAGCCCCTCAAGATCATCAATCACCCGGTACGCCCCCGCATCCCGATCGTGGTGGCCGCCATCGGGCCCAAGAACGTCGAGCTGACGGCCGAGCTGGCCGAGGGCTGGGAGCCGATCTTCTACGTGCCCGAGAAGGCCGCCGAGGTGTGGGGCCCCGCGCTGGCCGCGGGCAAGGCCAAGCGCGATCCCGAGCTGGGCGAGCTCGACGTGATCGCCCAGGCCAGCCTGGCGATCGGTGACGACGTGGCCGGGCTGCTGGAGTTCGGGCGGCCGATGGCGGCCCTCTACATCGGCGGCATGGGCGCCAAGGGCAGGAACTTCTACAACGACCTGGCCAGGCGCTACGGCTACGAGAAGGAGGCCGAGCTGATCCAGGACCTCTACCTGGAGGGCAAGAAGGAGGAGGCCGCCGCGCAGGTGCCTGCCGAGCTGCTGGAGAAGATGTCGCTGGTCGGCAGCGAGGGCTACGTGCGCGATCGGGTGCAGGCGATGAAGGAGTCGGGCGTGACGACCCTGAACGTGACGCCGCTCGGCAGGACGCACGAGGAGCGGCTCCGGCTGATCGAGACGATCAAGGAGTTTGCCGCATAGTGAGGTAGATCACCCGGATTGGGGGAATGCTCCCTTTTTCGCGGCTGTTGTTGCACGTCGTGAGGTTTTCCCTGGTGTTCGTGTGGCTCGTAGAGCGGCTGCACATCGATCTGTGCCGCTTGCACGGCTCGCTCTGTAGCTGACGGCTGCCCGTCCGTCCACACCCCTCACCAGGCGTGCCCCTTCGGCATGCCCTTCTCGCGAAGGCTTCCTCATCCGTGAAGAGATTCTCCTTTTCCCTGCAGCTCCTGCTGGGCCTCCTCGTCGGCGTGGTGCTCGGCTTCGCCGCCAAGATCTGGGACGTGGCCTGGCTCGCTGAGACGCTGAAGCAGGTCGGTCAGATCTTCGTCCAGCTCCTCAAGCTGGCCGTGCCGCCGCTCGTCTTCACCGCCGTGCTGGTCAGCGTGGCCAACCTGCGCAACGTCAACGGCGCGGCCCGGCTCGCCTCCAAGACGCTGCTGTGGTTCCTGATCACGGCGTTCGTCTCGGTCTCGCTGGCGATCGGGCTGGGCCTGCTCATCAACCCCGGCCAGGGCGTCACCCTCGACACCGCCGGGGCCAAGCCCTCCGACACCCAGGGCACCTGGCTCGACTTCGTCACCGGCATCCTGCCGACCAACGTCGTGACCGCCTTCACCGAGGTGAACGTCCTCCAGATCGTGTTTCTGGGAGTCGTCCTCGGTGCGGCGGCGATGGCCGTCGGCGAGAAGGCCGAGCCGTTCCTGAACCTCGCCCGTTCCGTGCTGGAGCTGGTGCAGAAGGCGCTGTGGTGGGTCATCCGCCTGGCGCCGATCGGTACGGCGGGCCTGATCGGCAAGGCCGTGTCCACGTACGGCTGGGAGCTGCTGGCGCCGCTGGCCAAGTTCAGCGCCGGCGTCTACGTCGGCTGCTTCGTCGTGCTGCTGGCCGTGTACCCGACGCTGCTGGCCGTGTGGGGCAAGGTCAGCCCCGTCACGTTCTTCCGCAACGCCTGGCCCGCCATCGAGCTGGCCTTCGTCTCGCGCTCCTCGGTCGGCACGCTGCCGCTGACGCAGCGGGTCACGGTCGAGCGCAACGGCGTGGACCGTGACTACGCCTCGTTCGCGGTTCCGTTCGGGGCCACCACCAAGATGGACGGCTGCGCCTCGGTGTACCCGGCGCTGGCCGCGATCTTCGTGGCCCAGGTGTTCGGGGTGCCGCTCGGGTTCGGCGACTACCTGCTGATCGCGTTCGTCTCGGTGGTCGGCTCGGCCGCCACGGCGGGCCTGACCGGCGCCACGGTGATGCTGACGCTCACGCTCAGCACCCTGGGGCTGCCGCTGGAGGGCGTCGGGCTGCTGCTGGCGATCGACCCCATCCTCGACATGATCCGCACCGCGACCAACGTGACCGGCCAGATGGTGGTGCCGGTGCTCGTGGCGCGCTCCGAGGGGCGCCTGGACACGGCGGTCTTCAACGCGCCGCCGCAGTCGCTCGACCGCGCGCCCGCGCCGCGCGTGCCCGAGCCGGCCGCTGCCTGATCCGGCCGCCGGTTGATCCGGCTCGACCTTGAGGGGGGTGGCTCCGGCCGCCCCCTCATTCGTATGTCAGCAGGTCTCCGGGCTGGCAGCCCAGCGCCTCGCACAGGCGCGCCAGCGTCGAGAAGCGCACGGCCTTGGCGTGGCCGTTCTTCAGGATGGACAGGTTGACGACGGTGATCTCCACGCGGTGCGACAGCTCGGTGAGCGTCATGCCGCGCTCCTTGAGCACCTCGTCCAGCCGCACCCTGATGATCGGCTCCCCCATCAGATCGTGGCCTCGACCTCTTCGAGCAGGGCCAGGCCCCGGCGGACGATCTCCGACACGCCGAGCGCGGCGAGTCCCGCGACGACGGCGCCGACCAGCTCGCCCGACGGCAGGTAGAAGGGATGGGTCTCGGCCAGCAGCATGGGGGAGAGTATGGCCTGCGCCACGGCGCCGAGCACGGCCGACACGACCGAGCCCACGATCAGGATCCAGCCGAGCCTGCGCAGGTGATCGGCCGTGACCGTGGAGAACAGGGCACGATCGCCCGACCTGGCCCTGCGCAGCGCCCGTACGACCGTGAACAGCGCCAGCAGGGCCGTCGCCGTGCCCGGCGCCCACATCAGCAGGTAGAGCAGGCCGACCAGCGGTGCGGCGCCGCGCGGGCGGACCGTCACCTCGGCGCTGATGGCCTCGACCGTGGCGCCGCCGACGGTCATGCCCGCCGCCGGCGCGTCGAAGACCTGCAGGGGGATGCCCATGCCCTTCGCGGTGCCGAAGAACGCGATCGCGACGTTGGCGAGGAGGCCGGCCAGGGCGCCCAGGACGCCGAGGGCCAGGCCGGTGCTCAGCAGGGTTTCCAGTCTGATGATCCAGCGAGTTGGCATAACGATAATCGTAAATAACGAAAGTCGTTATGTCGAGAGGGGTGGGGGGCGAAGGTGGGGCGGGCGGGGTTGCGAGGGCCCTATGGTGGGTCGGAAATCCTGATATTCGAGTAATTGGCGGGGATATGTCCGACGGGACGGAGCGTGCGCCGTCATTGGTCGCTGACCGGTACCGGCTTGACGAGCGCATCGGCAGCGGGCCGATGGGCGAGGTGTGGCGCGGGTACGACACGCGGGCCGACTGGGTCGTGGCCGTGAAGGTGCTGGGCGCCAGGGCGGCGGGTGCCGCCACCCGGGAGGTGCTCAGGCAGCACGCTCAGGCCGTGGCGCGGGTGATCCATCCGAACGTGGCCATGGTCCTCGACGTCGGTGACCACGAGGGGGCTCCGTTCCTGGTCATGGAGTACCTCACCGGGCTCAGCCTCGGCGAGGAGCTGGCCGCGCGCGGGCCCATGAAGATCGTCGAAGTGTGCGACCTGGTCGGGCAGGCGGCTGCCGGGCTGGACGCCGCGCACCGGGCCGGCGTGGTGCACGGGCGGGTCGGTCCCGACAGCTTCCGGCAGGCCGCCAGCGGGGTGCTCAAGGTCGTCGGGTTCGGGATGGACGAGCGGGCGCCCGCGCCCGCCGGGAGCCGGTACGTGGCGCCCGAGCGGGCCGCGGGGGAGGTGGCGCGGGCTCCCGGGGATGTGTACGCGCTGGGGTGGGTGTGTTACGAGCTGCTGTGCGGGCGACCGCCCTTCGGAGACGGTGCGGCGTCCGAGGCGGGCGCGTCCGGCCAGGAGGCCGCGCCGGGCGAGGCGGCGGCTGAGCGGACTGCGCCGGGTGGTGCGGCGGCTGAGCGGAGTGCGCCGGGTGGTGCGGCGGCTGAGCGGAGTGCGCCGGGTGGTGCGGCGGCTGAGCGGAGTGCGCCGGGTGGTGCGGCGGGGCAGGGTGCCGCCGGCCGGGGACGGCCCGTTCCGCCGAGCGCGATCAGGCGTGAGGTGCCGCCCGAGCTGGACCGGCTGGTGCTGGCCATGCTCGCCGAGGACCCTGCGCAGCGGCCCGCCAGCGGCGAGGCCATCAGGCGCGCGCTCGCGGCCATCGCCCGGCCGAAGCCCGGCCTGGCCGGCCCGCCCGTGACCGGCGTCTCCCTTCGTGACCCCGGCCTCAACCCGGGCGCCGCGGGCGCGATGGGTGCGGGCGCCGGAGTCGGGGGTCCGGGCGGTCCTGGGACTGGGCCGGGTGCGGGTGGCGCGCCGACCGGTGGCTTCGGCCGTCCGGGGCAAGGGGCGACGGAGGTCTTCCACGCCGGTGCGGCGGGCGGGGCAGGCGGGGCGCCGCCGAGGGCCGGCGACACCGCGGTCTTCCAGGCGGGCGACCTGGAGCCGGAGCCGCCCTCGGCCCCGAACCGCAAGCTGATCATCCAGCTGGCCGCCGCCGTCGTCGTCATCGCGGCCGTGACCGTCGGCATGGTGATGTGGGCGGGCGCGCGCGAGGAGCCGCCGGTCGCGCAGAGCACCCCGACGGCCGAGGTCAGCACGCCGCCGGCGACCCCCAGCACCTTGCCGTCCACCCCCGACCCCTCGCCGGACCTCGGGCTCACCGCCGGTCCCGACGAGGACCCCGACGAGGATCCCGACTACCTGCGCGAGACCTCGATCCCCAAGGCCACGCTCGGGGAGGCGATCCCGCCCGGCGGGTACGCCAAGTGGCTGCAGGAGTTCGACGAGGCGCTGATGGCCCAGCAGAGCATGGGCGGCATCGACCCCCGGGTCGCGGGCAAGGCCCGGGAGAAGCTCCGCAGGGCGGCCAGGAAGTTCGGCGAGGGCAAGCCCGACGCCACGCTCGACCAGATCGCCGATGTCTACCGTGACCTGGCCAGGGCGCAGGAGAAGGGCGACATGGCGCCGGATGGCCCGGCTGCGGCGTTCATGGGGGAGTGGCGGCTCCCCACCAGGTAGCCGACCGGCATTTGGGACTTGACGGGCAATAGTGACAAGAGGGGCGTTACACGTACATTGGGCGAATGACCTTCGACTACGCGGCGCGCAGGGGGCGGCTGGCCGAGTTGCTGCCCGCCCACGACGTCCACGCCCTGCTGGTCACCTCCCCCGTCAACGTCCGCTACCTCACCGGCCTGGCCAGCTCGAACGCCGCCGTCCTGGTCAGGGCGGACGGCACGGCGCTGCTGGCCACCGACAACCGCTACATCGAGGCGGCGCGCAAGCTGGACGTGCCGTCGGCCGAGGCGGCGGACGTGGCGGGCAGGCTGGCGGCGCCGGGCACCGGGATCGAGGCCGCGAGCATGAGCGTGGCCGCCTACCGCCGGCTGGGGGACGGGCTCGTGCCGCTGGGGCCGGTGGTGGAGCTGCTGCGCGCGGTCAAGGACGAGGCGGAGCTGGAGCTGATCCGCACCGCCTGCGCCATCACCGACCAGGCCTTCGCCGACGTCTCCCCGCGGATCGCCCCCGGGATGACCGAGCGCGAGCTGGCCGGCCTGCTCGATCGCCGCATGACCGAGCTGGGCGCCGACAAGCCCGCGTTCGACACGATCGTGGCATCCGGCGAGAACGGCGCGATCCCGCACCACACCCCCGCCTCGCGGGAGCTGCGCGCCGGGGACCTGGTGACCCTCGACTTCGGCGCCCGCTACCAGGGCTACCACGCCGACATGACCAGGACGGTCAGCCTCGGCCCGCCCGCCGGCTGGCAGCGCGAGGTGTACGAGCTGGTCGCCGCCGCGCAGCGGGCGGGCAGGCGCGCCCTCGCCCCGGGCGCGCTCGCCGGGGAGGTGGACGACGCCGCCCGCTCCGTCATCGAGAGTGCGGGCCACGGCGGGCACTTCAGGCACGGTCTCGGTCACGGGGTCGGGCTGGAGATCCACGAGGAGCCGTTCCTGGGCCCCTCGCGGACCGGTAGACTAGAGGATCGAGTTCCGATCACCGTCGAGCCTGGGGTCTACCTCCCGGGCCGGGGCGGCGTCCGGATCGAGGACACCCTCGTGACACGTGAGGGCGGGCCGGAACTTTTCACGAAGACGACCAAGGAGCTGCTCGTCCTTTAGAGCGGCCACACGCGGGAGAGAACGAGTGGCGACGACCAACGACCTCAAGAACGGCATGGTGCTGAAGCTCGACGGCGGTGAGCTCTGGGCCGTTGTGGAGTTCCAGCACGTCAAGCCGGGCAAGGGCGGCGCGTTCGTGCGTACCAAGCTCAAGAACGTCCTCTCCGGCAAGGTCGTCGACAAGACCTTCAACGCCGGGGTGAAGGTCGAGGTGGCCAACGTCGACAAGCGCGAGATGCAGTACTCGTACAAGGACGGCGACGACTTCGTGTTCATGGACACCGAGACCTACGACATGGTCAACGTGCCCAGCGCCACGGTCGGCACCGCCGCCAACTACATGCTGGAGAACACGCTGGCCACGGTGGCCTTCAACGAGGGCTCCGCGCTCTACGTCGACCTGCCCGCCGCCGTCGAGCTGACCATCTCCAACACCGAGCCCGGTCTGCAGGGCGACCGCTCCACCGGCGGCACCAAGCCCGCCACGCTGGAGACCGGCGCCGAGATCAAGGTGCCGCTGTTCATCACCACCGGCGAGAAGGTCAAGGTCGACACCCGCAGCGGCGAATACCTCGGCCGGGCCTGAGGTGTCGGCACGGGGCAAGGCACGCAGGCGAGCGCTCGACATCCTGTTCGAGGCCGAGCTGCGCAGCGAGAATCCGCTGAAGATCCTCGCCGAGCGCGTGGAGCGGCAGGAGCCGCCGGTGAACGAGTACACCTCGACCATCGTCGAGGGCGTCGCCAGGCACCACGCGCGCATCGACGAGCTGATCACCACCTACGCCGAGGGCTGGACGCTGGACCGGATGCCCGCGGTCGACCGCAACCTGCTGCGCGGCGGCACGTACGAGCTGCTCTGGATGCCGGGCGTGCCCGAGGGCGTGGTCATCAGCGAGTGGGTGCACCTGGCGGGGGAGCTGTCGACCGACGAGTCCCCGCAGTTCGTCAACGGCCTGCTGGCCCGCTTCAAGCAACTCAAGCCAAGCCTCACCCTTTAGACACCCCCTTTGGTCACGCGTTCGCGGGCCGGGGCCGCCCGTTCGGGGTACGTTCTGACCACGCCGGCCTGCACCACGGCTTGCGAGGCGAGGGACGAGTACTGGTCCGCGGTCAGGCTTCGCATCCGTCAGCCCGGGGCGGGTGCCTGACCGTGTGGCCGAGCCCGTACGGAAAGTGGCGCGTCACCAGCCGCGACGCGCCCTTTTCCGTCTCCGGCCGGCGTGGGCCCATGGTGACCGAGGACGACGTGCGCAGGCTCGCGCTCGCGCTGCCCGAGACCTCCGAGAAACTCATGTACGGCACCCCCGCCTTCTACGTGCGAGGCAGGTGGTTCGCCCGGATCAAGGAGGAGGGCGACCTGCTGGTGCTCCCGGTGGCCTCGCAGGAGGACAAGCAGGAGCTGATCGCCGCCCAGCCGGGCACGTTCGGCAGCACGCCGCACTACGACGGGCACGCCATCGTGCTCGTGCGGTTCGGGGCGGTGGACCCCGCGGAGATGGGCGAGCCGCTGACCGACGCGTGGCGGTTGCGGGCGCCCGGGCGGCTGGCCGCCTGCCTGGGTGACGGCTGAGCGGAACGGGTATCGGCGGTGGGGAGCGGGAGCTCCCGCGTACGGCGTAGGCTGGGCCCGACCACGAAGAAAGCCGTTCGCGACGTGCACCTTCGCGGCGTGCACATTTTGCGGGGAGAGAGGCGAGCCGACGTTGCGTGCTGAAGGCGTCACCACGAGGACCCCGGCGGTGCGGACCGCCGTCGTCTGGGACGCGTTGCGGTCCATGCTGGCCGAGCGCACGGCGGCCACCGGCCGGGAGTCGCTCGACATCGTCGACGCCGGCGGCGGCACCGGCGGGTTCGCCGTGCCGCTGGCCGCGCTGGGCCACGCCGTCACCGTCGTCGACCCGAGCCCCGACTCGCTGGCCGCGCTGGAGCGCCGCGCCAAGGAGAAGGGCGTCAGCGTGCGCGGCCTGCAGGGCGACGCCGCCGACCTGGGCGAGCTGCTCGATCGCGACGCCGCCGACCTGGTCCTGTGCCACAGCGTGCTGGAGTACGTGGAGGACCCGATCAGCGCGCTGACCGCGGTCGCGGCCCTGCTGCGCAGGGGCGGGGCCGTCAGCGTGCTGGCCGCCAACCCCGTCGGCAGCGCCATCCACCGGGCGCTGTCCGGGCAGTTCGACGAGGCCGTCGCCGTGCTGGCCGACCCGAGGGGCACCTGGGGCGATCGTGACCCCACGCCCAGGCGCTTCGCCGCCGACACGCTCGTCGAGCTGCTGACCGCGACGGGGTTCGCGGTCGGCGCGATCCACGGCGTGCGCGTCTTCGCCGACCTGGTGCCCAGCAGGCTCGTGGACGGCGAGCCGGGCGCCGCGGAGGCGCTGGTGGCGCTGGAGCAGGCCGCCTCGACCCATCCCGTGCTGCGTGACATCGCCATGCAGCTCCACGTGCTCGGCCACCGCAACTGAAGGAAGTTCCCATGCCCGCTCCCCTCGGTATAGAACGCCTGTTCGGATAGACTCGGAGGCGTGTCTCGCAAGCAGATCACCGGCATCGGCCCCGCTCCGCGGACCGGGGTCGATGACAGCGGCTGCCCGATCCTCCATGTCGACATGGACGCGTTCTTCGCCAGCGTCGAGCTGCTCGACCGTCCCGAGCTGCGCGGCCGCCCGGTGATCGTGGGCTCGCCCGCGGGGCGCGGCGTCGTGCTCAGCGCCACCTACGAGGCCAGGGCCTTCGGCGTGCACTCGGCGATGCCGATGAGCAGGGCGCGCCGGCTCTGCCCCCAGGCCACGATCATCCCGCCCAGCCACGGCAAGTACTCCGAGGTCTCCAAGGGCGTGATGGAGATCTTCCATACGGTCACCCCGCTGGTGGAGCCGATCGCGTCCGACGAGGCGTTCCTCGACGTCGGCGGCGCGCGGCGGCGGCTCGGCGCGCCCGCCTCCGTGGCGGCCATGATCAGGGAGCAGGTCCTCGACCGCTACGGCATCACGTGCTCCGTCGGCGTGGCGAGCAGCAAATTCGTGGCAAAACTCGCCTCCAAGCAGTGCAAGCCCGACGGGTTGCTGGTGGTGCCCGCCGACCAGGTCGTCGACTTCCTCCACCCGCTGCCCGTGTCGGCCCTGTGGGGGGTCGGCGAGCGCACCGAGCAGTCCCTCGTGCGCCTGGGCATCCGCACGGTCGGAGATCTGGCCAGAGTGCCGTCCAGCACGCTCCAGCGGGAGCTGGGGCAGGCCGTGGGGGCCCATCTGGCGGCGCTGGCCTGGGGGCGTGACGAGCGGGCCGTGACCGCCCACGTGCCCGACAAGAGCATCGGCAACGAGGAGACGTTCGCGGCCGACGTCGACGACCCCGAAGTGATCAAGCGGGAGCTGCTGCGTCTGTCGGAGCGGGTGGCGGCCCGCATGCGTAAGGCCGGTCACGTGGGAAGAACTGTAAGTGTGAAGCTACGCCGAGCCGATTTCACCACGATCAACCGCTCGCGCACGCTGCGTGAGCCGACTGACGTGGCACAGGTGATCTACGCCACCGCCTGCGAGCTGTTCGAGGCGGCCGGGCTCGACCGGGTGCGGCTGCGCCTGGTGGGGGTCCGGATGGAGAACCTGCGGCCGGCAGACGAGGCCACCCGCCAGCTCGCTCTGGGGGAGAAGGAGACCGGGTGGCGCGAGGCAGAGCAGGCCATGGACAAGGCGATCCGAAGATTCGGACCCGATGCGGTGCTCCCGGCGTCGCTTGTACGTGGCAAGCTTGATGAAATAGAGACATGACGTTCGATGTGCGGACATGCTGGGGGCGTCCGTGTCAGGATTTTGGGGGAAGGGGGGCGAGATGGTCCACAATAGAGCCATGACGTCACCTCCGGTTTGGTCTGCGTTGGACGTTTGCTTTCGCCTACGTCTACAGCCTCGTATTCTGGGGATAACCGACCGCGAGGTTCGGACACCCCGTGTCGTCCGTTGCCGTCTTCCCCGTCCTGGGGCTGTCCTTGGGAGGCGCCGTGCCGCTCTCTGAGCACGAGCAGCGCTTGCTCGACCAGATCGAGCAGGCCCTCTACGCCGAGGACCCGAAGTGGGCCAACACCGTAAGGATCAGCGACCCGCGCAGCCATTACAAGCGTCGCCTCATCAAGGCCTCCATCGGCTTTGCTGTCGGTGTCGTGACCATGATGGTCGGCGTGGTGTTGAGTGGCGCTGCCCTGATCCCGCTCGGCGTCGGCGGTTTCGTGGTCATGCTCGCCGCGTGTCTGTGGGGCCTGTCGAGTTGGAAAAAGATGAACGGGTTCGGTGACTCCGCCCCCGCCGCAGGCGCGGCGCCTCCTCCGGGCAAGCAGGCCCGCAGGGGAAACCGGGGCAGTTTCATGGAGCGCATGGAAGAGCGCTGGCGCCGTCGCCACGACGAGCGCTGACCCGACCGGCAGACCGACGGCGTGCGGCCGCCCCCTCACGGGGACGGCCGCATGTGCGGTCGGTGTGAAGGCGGGGCTCGGCGCGCCGCGCCCTCGCGAGTTCCGGCGTCGCCGCGCCGGCCGCACCACCCCCGACGGCACCGTCCGCTTCCTCGGCGGCGCCATGGCTCTCTGCAGATCTTGACGGCCGGGCACTGCCCGCCGGGGAGTGACGGGGCCCCGACGGCACGCCCGCACCGGCCGTCCCCCGCGCTCCACTCGCCTGCCGGCGCATGAGCGCCCCCAGCAGCAGATGGCGGTCGCCCCCCCAGGGGGACGACCGCCATTCGCACGCCAGGTCCTGTGCCTCAGCCGCCCTTCTGGGTCGCCGTCCGGCGCAGCCTGATCGTCTCCAGCAGGTCGAACCCGTCCAGCAGCCGCTCACCCAGGAGCCGCAGCCGGCGCAGCGTCGACGGGGGCAGCAGCACCGCCCGTACCCGCCGGCCGCGTGACACCGTGGCCGCCAGGGCCTGCCGCACCTTGCGCAGGTCCTTGCTCATGGGCTCGATCCGGCCCGGGTCGCGGGCGAACAGCACCCGCTCGACCGCCGAGGCGATGGCCGTGATGGCCGCCGCCGAGCCGGCGTCGAACTCGTACTGCTGGGTCAGCCGCCGGGCCAGCGCCCGCGGGGTCTCGCTGGTCTCGCGGGCCATGCCGTAGTCGTACAGCACGTCGTCCAGCTCGGCCCACGCGGCGGCCACCGTGACCTGGTCGCGGCCCGACACCATCCTGGCCGTCAGCTCGTCGGAGGGCTGCGACACCTTCCAGCCGAGGCTGCGCACCCGCCGGTTCCTGGTGATCAGCCGCAGGCCAGCCGGGATCAGCAGGACCAGCACCAGCGCCGCCGCCCCGATGCCGATCTTGCCGATCAGCGGCATCGAGTCGTCCGGGGGCAGCGCGCCGGTCGCGACCGTGCCCTCACGGTCCAGCTCGCGGATGTTGCGCCGGGCCGTCGGGCTCTGCGGCTCGTCGGCGGAGGAGCTGGTCGCCCCCGGCGTCGGCGTGCTGCTCGTCCCTGGCGTCGGCGTCGGCCGCGGCTCCGCGTACGCCGGCACCATCGCGCTGCCCTGACCGGCCGCCCCCGACGGGGTCGGCTCGAACGGCAGCCAGCCCACGCCCTCGAAGTACAGCTCCGGCCAGGAGTGGGAGTCGTTCGTGCCCACCTCCCACCGGTCGCCGACCTGCACGCCGCCCGTGTAGCCGATCGCCACCCGAGACGGGATGCCCACCATCCTGGCCAGCACCGCCATCGACGCGGCGAACTGCTCGCAGTAACCGACCCGGTCACTGATCAGGAAGTTGCGCAGCGCCGAGCTGTTGTGCCCCTGCGTGCGCAGGTCGTACTGGAAGTTGCCCGGTCTGGTGAAGAACTCCTGGAGCTTCAGTGCCGCGTCGTAGCTGGTCCTGGCGCCCGCCGTCTCGTCCTCGGCCAGCTTCCTGATCTCCGGCGGCAGGCCGTCGGGCAGGGCGAGGAAGCGCTCGTCCACCTCCGGCCTGATGCCGTCGAAGGAGTCGAGCAGGTCCGCGGTCGGCTCCGGCTCGCTCGTCATCACGTCGTAGTCGATGCCGGCGGCCTCCTCGCGGGTGGAGAAGACCATGAGCGTGTCCACGTCCGCCCGCCAGTCGCCGTCCACCCTGATCTCCCGCGCCGGGTACGGCAGCGGCAGGAACTGCAGCCGCGCGATCTCGTCGCTGATCTGGACGTTCGTGACGACGTTGTTGATCTTCACCTCGGGGCCGAGCCCCGGCGGCTCGGGCAGCGGCCCGTTCTCCGTCCTGTTCTCCGGCGCGCCCTTGGGCTGCGTCATGCCGAACTGCTGCCCGTCGAAGGTGTCCAGCGCGTAGATCCGCAGGTAGCGGGGCTTGTTGTCGGAGCTGGTGTAGGACAGGACCACCCGCCGCTGCGGCAGGTCGAGCTGTCCCTTCAGGTTGGCGATCGGGTTCGGGATGCTGATCGAGTTGCCGGGCCCCGAGCCGCGCCCGCCCACGCCGAACGTGAAGAACGACACCGGCTCCATCGCCGGCAGCGCCGCCGGCAGCAGCACGGCCAGCAGGATCGCGGCGAACCCGATGCGCTTGCCCGACAGCCGCAGGCCGCTGGTGTCCGCCGGCGCGCCGCCACCGGCCGGTGCGCCGGACGTGGCCTGGCGTGTGCGGCGTACCAGCACCGCCCTGCCCCAGTGGCCCACCCGCTCGCGCCCGTCGGCGATCAGCAGGCTGACGAAGCCGAGCGCGGCCACGATGAACGCCCACCAGCTGACCGGCTCGGTCAGGATCGTCGCCGGCACCGTGGCCAGCGCCAGCAGCGGCAGCCCCGACAGAGCCGCTCGCCGCACCCGCGCGGCGAGCAGGTCCACGGCGATCGCGATCAGCGCCACGCCGCCGGCGGTCAGCAGCGTGATGCCCTCGGTCTCCGGCACGGGGGCCGCGAAGCGCTGGATGTCGGCCCAGCCGACGCCCAGCAGCCTGGCCAGCTCCACCACCGATCCCTTGGTGGGCACCACCAGCGCCCACGCCTCCTCGGAGGCGAAGGCCGCCGTCAGGTAGATCCACGTCGCGGCCACGCCCACCAGCGGCGCCGCCCACGCGGGCAGGGACAGGCGGCTGCTCAGCAGCCCCGCCGCCACCACGGCCAGCACGGCGCCGAGCGAGGTCCAGAACCAGCCGCCGCCCTGGAAGAGCGGGGAGAGCAGGAGCGCCGCGGTGAACGCGGCCACTCCGGAGGCGATCGTCAGTCTCATGCCGCCCCTCCCGTGGGGTTGAGCGCGTACCTGCCGCGGTTGGCGGCGTCCTGCCACACGGACGCGATCGAGGTGCCGGCGGGCAGGTTCACGATGCGCCAGCCGTACCCGGCCAGCACGGTCTGCACGGCCTGGTGGTTCTCCTCGGCGGCCCGGTCGCGGCTCTCCCACGTGCTCACGTCGAGCAGGACGGCCACGCCGGTGATGCCGCTGTGCCGCAGCCTGGCCAGCTCCCTGGCCTCCTCGGCGTCCATCGCGCCCAGCACCGCCACGATCAGCCCGTCGCCGCCGCCCGAGCGCAGCGCCGAGATGCCCATCTCCAGGGAGCGGGCCGGGCTGTGCCGCACCATGGCCAGGGTGTCGAGCAGCGAGTAGCTCAGGCCGGAGTCGGTCAGGTGCTCGGCGCCTTGGTCGGTGACCAGTCGCAGGCCGAGGCCCTCGTGGGCGAGGTGCACGCCGATCGAGGCCGCGGCCGAGACCGCCACCTCGAACGACGAGCGCGGGCCCTCGCCGCGGTGGGCGTGCCTGCGCGTGTCCAGCAGGAGCGCGCCGCGGCTCTGCCACTGCTGCTCCTCGCGGCGCACCATCAGCTCGCCGTAGCGGGCAGTCGAACGCCAGTGCACCCGGCGCAGGTCGTCGCCCTGGCGGTACTCGCGCGGCGCCACGTCGTCGTCGCCGGCCGCCGCCACGCTCCTGGTCCTGCTGTCGCCGCCGCCCGTCCACTCACCCGACAGCCGTACGTGCGGCAGCGCCGCGACGTGCGGCGTCACCACCAGCGTGTCGCTGATCGTGAACGAGCGGGTCAGCTCCACCAGCCCGAACGGGTCGGCGATGCGGATGGACAGCGGCCCGATCGTGTACCGGCCGCGCAGGTCGGAGCGGACCCGGTAGTCGATCTCCCGCACGCCGCGCGGCTCCACCCGGTCCAGCACGAACCGGGGCCGCACGCCCAGCGCGTACGGCACCGTGTCCTCGATGAGCAGCAGGCCGGTGGGCAGCCTGGTGACGTTCTCCAGCCGCAGGGTCACGGTGGCCTCTCCGCCCACCTCGGCCCTCGGCGGGTCCAGGCGCCTGGCGCAGCTCAGCCGGTAGCGGGTCCGCGCCACCACCATCGCGGCCAGCAGCGGCAGCGCCGTCACCAGGACGCCGATCCTGAACAGGTCGTTCTCGCCCAGCAGGAACGCCATCAGCAGAGCGGCGATCCCGGACGCGAGGAACGACCGTCCCCTGGACGTCAGCGCCCGCATCCCGGCTCTCACTGTGTCTCCCCCGGCCCGGGACCGGGACCTCGCTGGAGGTTCTCGCTTCGCTGGGGATCCATCAGCGGGTCTCCGGCACCGGAACGCGCCTGATCAGATCGGTCACCACCTGCTCCGGCAGGCGGCGCTGCCCCTGGGCCTCGACGCTGGGCAGCAGGCGGTGCGCCAGCACGGGGATGGCCAGGTCCTGCAGGTCGTCGGGGATGACGTAGTCGCGTCCGGCCAGCGCCGCGTGTGCCCGCGCGGCGCGTACGAGCTGCAGCGTGGACCGGGGGGAGGCGCCCAGCCGCAGGTCGGGGGAATGACGGGTGGCCACGACGAGGTCGATGGCGTACTTCTTGACCGCCTGGGAGACGTAGACGCCGCGTACGGCCTCGATCAGCGCGCGCACCTCGGCGGTCGTCGCCACCGGTTCGAGCTTGTCGAGCGGCGAGGTGCCCCCGTGCACGTCGAGCATCTCCAGCTCGGCGGTCGGCTCGGGGTAGCCCATCGCGACGCGCGCGGTGAAGCGGTCGCGCTGCGCCTCGGGCAGGGGATAGGTGCCCTCCATCTCGATCGGGTTCTGGGTGGCGATCACCATGAACGGCGCGTCGAGCTGGTACGTGTGCCCGTCCACCGTCACCTGGTGCTCCTCCATGCACTCCAGCAACGCCGACTGCGTCTTGGGAGAGGCACGGTTGATCTCGTCGCCCACCACGATGTTGGCGAAGACGGGCCCCGGCTTGAACTCGAACTCTCTGGTCTGCTGGTTGTAGGCGCTCACTCCGGTGATGTCGCTGGGCAGCAGGTCGGGGGTGAACTGGACCCGGCGCACAGGACAGTCGATGGAGCGGGCGAGCGCCTTGGCGAGCATCGTCTTGCCGACACCCGGCACGTCCTCGATCAGGAGGTGGCCCTCCGCGAGCAAGACGGTCAGCGTGAGGCGGACGGCATCGCTCTTGCCCTCGATCACCGATTCGATGGCCAGCCGAATCCGGTGGGCTGTGGAGACCAGCTCGTCGAGCTGGGGAGGGACGTCATGGGTTACTGCCACCAGGCCTCCATGAGAAGTGCGACGGCTGTCCCGGTACGGTGCCTTTGCGGGAGCCATGCCATTCCTTTTCCATTGTCTGTACGACCCTACGACGCTGCGGGTTCTTGAGCGACATTTGCGGATATTCCAGCGAACACCGGCAAAGTTCCTGTTCTTGTGGCATGGCAGTGCCAATCCAGTGACACAGCGGACCCCGCGGAGCGCCCCACTTTCCACCACCCGGCGACTCCCCGGCCCCTCCAGGTCCTATTTCCACGGGCTTTCGAACCCTCGACACGCCCATGAGGGTTGACCCCCCGCGCCCCGCCCCCCACCCCACTCCATCGCTCTGACCTGCGGTAACGCAACGGAAACTGATGATGAAGACGGTTCGAATCAGTTGACGGTGGGGAGAAGTGGAGTATGGTGGTGCGCAGTGGAGGGCCCGGTGCACCAGCGCTGAGCGCTTCACGAGGCACGGGAGGTGGGGCCGGTGTTCCTCGGCACCCATCAACCGCGTCTGGACGACAAGGGACGGCTGTTCCTGCCGGCTAAGTACCGTGAGGAGCTGGCGGAGGGTCTTGTGATCACCAAAGGCCAGGAGCGATGCCTCTACGTGTTTCCCGTGGAGGAGTTCCAGCGCATAACCGAGGCTCTCAGCACCGCCCCGGTCACCGCCAAGGCGGTGCGTGACTACAGCCGCGTCTTCTTCGCCAGCGCGTCCGACGAGAAACCAGACAAGCAAGGGCGCATCACGATCCCGCAGAGCCTCCGCCAGTACGCGGGGCTGGAACGTGACTGCGTCGTCATCGGGGCCAACACCCGGCTGGAGATCTGGGACGCACAGGCCTGGGACACCTATCTCAGCGCGCAGGAGCAGGCGTTTTCCGAGCTGTCGGAGGAGGTGCTGCCAGGGATCTTGTAGTGACCACGGTCGATCCGTCGGTGATGTCGTTCGGCGAGGTCTCCACCCGCAACCACTGTCCGCCAGCTGATGCACCTTCCCCGGTGTCAGATGGCGGGCGTCCACGAAGAGGGTGCGGATGGGGACCTGGCCGGGCGGCTCCGGGTGGGGACCCAGGGAAGGACCGGCGAACGATCGATGAACGCGTCATCCGCGAGCAAGGACGCGAGAGGGGGGTTGGAGATGAGTGACGACGTCGGCACGGGCGGTCACGTTCCGGTGCTGCTCGAGCGCGTTCTGGAGCTGCTGGGCCCCGCGCTCTCGGTGCCCGATCCGGTCGTCGTCGATGCCAACCTCGGCCTCGGTGGCCACTCGGAGGCCCTGCTCGCCGCCCACCCAGGGCTGCATCTGATCGGGATCGACCGCGACCCCTTCGCCATCGACTTCTCCACGCGCAGGCTCAGCCCGTACGCGGACAGGATCACCCTGGTCCACGCCTCCTCCGAGGACCTGGCGGACGTGCTCGCCCGCACGGGCCGCACCGCGATCAACGGGGCGCTGTTCGACCTGGGCGTCTCCTCGCCCCAGCTCGACGAGGCCGAGCGCGGGTTCGCCTACTCCTACGACGCGCCGCTCGACATGCGCATGGACACCTCGCAGGAGCTGACGGCCGAGCAGGTGGTCAACACCTACAGCGCCGCGGAGCTGACGCGCATCCTGCGCGACTACGGCGAGGAGAGATTCGCCCCGCGTGTCGCGGGGCTGATCATCAAGGAACGGGCCAAAGAGGCAATAACGTCTACGAAGCGGCTGGCGGACATCGTCCGAGAGGCGATCCCCGCCGCGACCCGGCGCACCGGGGGCAACCCGGCCAAACGGACTTTCCAGGCGCTGCGCATCGAGGTGAACGCGGAGCTGTCCGCCCTGGAGGCGGCGCTCCCTGCGGCCCTCGACGCGCTGGTGCTCGGCGGGAGAGTCGTCGTGCTCTCCTACCACTCACTCGAGGACCGGCTCACCAAGCAGGCCCTCACGGCGCGAACCAGGGACACCAGTCCTCCCGGGCTGCCCGTCCCGCTACCGGCTCACCAGCCGAGGTTCCGCCTGTTGACGAGGGGAGCGGAGCTCCCAAGCGACGAAGAGCTCGCCCGCAACCCGCGGGCGGCCTCGGCCCGGCTACGGGCGGCAGAGAGGATCCGTGTTGACGACTGAGCAGGAGACCGGCAAGGGTTCGCCCGGCCGCCGCGCCGTGCCCAAGACGGGCACGCGCCGCTCGGCGACGGGGCACCAGCCCAAACCGCGTCCCCGTCCCGACACGCGGCACGAGCCAGAGGCCAAGCGCTCGGCCGCCGAACGGGCCCGCGCCGAGGCCGCCGGCAGGCGGCCGGCCGACGAGCGCGCGCGGGCCGAGGCTGACGGCACGGCGCCCGCCACCGGCCGCGCGCGCGGCGCCGCCGGTGCTCGTGAGGCCGCTGGGCGGGTGCGCGGTGCCACCGTTCGCGAGACGGCTGGGCGGGTGCGTGAGGCCGCCGGCCGGGTGCGCGGTGCCGCCGTTCGTGAGACGGGTGAGCGGGTGCGTGAGGCCGCCGGTGGCGAGGCGCCGGCCGCTGAGCGGGCGCGGGGCACGGGCCGCGGGACACCGGTCGTCGAGCGGGTGCGTGACCAGGCCGCCGCCAAGCGGCCGGTCGGCGGGCGCTCGCGTGCCGAGGCGGCCGCGGGCCGTCCCGCGGCGCGGCGCGGTCCCGCGCGCCGGCAGCGGGCGCCGTTCGTGCTGCTCGTCGTCGGGCTGCTCTGCGGCGGCCTGGTGAGCCTGCTGCTGCTCAACACCATGCTCGCCCAGGACGCCATCACCGACGCCACCCTGCGCAAGCAGATCGCCGAGGCGCGGCTGCAGAACGAGCAGATCGACCAGGAGTACCAGCGCAAGACCCAGCCCGGAGTCATCGCCGACCTGGCCGAGAAGCAGGGCTACGGCCGCAACTGGGACGAGGTCGACAGCTGGAGCAGCGCCGGCGACCAGGCGAACCGGGTGGACACGGAGCGGTGAGGGATTCAGGCGGCAGGGGGCAGGGTCCCGGCCGCGGCGCTGGCGGCGCCGGCTCTCAGGGAGGGCCAGGCGCCGCTCGTCGTACGCCGGGAGGTCCGGGGCGGGCGGGGCGCCAGGGCGGCGCCTCCCGTTCTGACGGGGGCCGTTCTGACGGGGCGGCCCGTCCGGCGTCGCCGGAGAACCCGCCGCGACGCCCGCGCGACCCTCTCGACCTGCCGTTCGGACGTGACACGTTCGGGCGCGACGACGGCCGCGACGACGGCCGCGACCGGCCGGGGCGGGACTCCGGCGACAACGCGCGCGGCCGGGCAGGGCGTGACCCCGGCGAGGAGGCGCGCGGCCGCTCCCGGCAGGAGCCTGCGGACGACGCCCGCGGCCGCTCGCGGCAGCCCGACGGCGAACGTCCCCGCACCCGGGACGACGGCGCCCGCGGCCGCTCGCGCCCGGAGGCCGGGGACGATACCCGCAGGAGGCCCCGCGACGGTGAGCGCCCGAGAGGGCGCGACGAGGGCGACCCCCCGCGCGGGCGCGGCGCCCAGGGGCGCGAGGACACCGACCGGCCCAGGGGGCGCGGCCCCCGGGGTGCTGAGGACGACGAGCGGCTCAGGGGCCGCGTGCAGGGGCGGGACGAGCGTTCTCGCGGTCGCGCGGGCGACCGGCCCGCGGCGTCCGGGGGCGCCGGTTCCGGAGGCGCCGCGGCCCGCGGGGCGGGCGCGCGGCGTGAGGCAGGGCCGCAGCGCCGTGCCCAGCCGGGGAGCTCCCGGCCGGAGGCGCGCGAGCGGGTGACCCGGCGCGGCGGGGACGTGCCGCCGCCCAGAGGCCCGCGCAGGCCGCCGCCCAGGCCGCCGCGCCCGCCGCTGGTGCTGCGGCTGGGCAGCCCGCGCAGGCGGATCAACTTCGGCCTGATCGGCATGACGTTCATCCTGTCGATCTTCGCCGGGCGGCTGATCCAGATGCAGGGCCTCGACTCCAAGGTGTACGAGGCCGCCGCGGCCGACCAGCGCCGGCACACCGAGACGATCCCGGCCAAGCGCGGCTCGATCACCGACGTCAACGGCCACGACCTGGCCGTCACCGTCGAGGCCCGCGAGGTGTCGATCGACCCCTCCAAGGTGCCGGCCGACGTGCGCGCGAAGATCGCCAAGGTCCTGGCCCAGCAGCTCGGCAAGGACGAGCAGGAGATCGTCGCCAAGCTGGCCAGGACCGGCACCCACTACCAGCTCCTGGCCAGGGACGTCGATCCCGTCGTGGCCACGCGGCTGCTGCAGGCGCGCGTGCCCGCGCTGTCGACGAAGAAGACCTACAAGCGGCTGTACCCGGCGGGCGACCTGGCGGGCAGCCTGATCGGGTTCGTCGGCGACGAGGGCAACGGCCTGGGCGGCATGGAGCAGGCCAGGAACTCGCTGCTGGCCGGGCGTGACGGCGAGCAGCGCGTCGAGACCGGCCGCGACGGCCAGCGCATCCCGATGACCAGCAGCCAGCGCACCGCCCCCGTCGACGGCCAGGACGTGCGGCTGACCATCGACCGCGACATCCAGTGGGCCGCCCAGAAGTCGATCGGCGAGCAGGTGCAGAAGTCCGGGGCCGACAGCGGCACCGTGATCGTCATGGACGTGCAGACGGCCCAGATCGTCGCCATGGCCAACGCCCCCGAGCTCGACCTGAACAACTGGCGCAAGGCCCCCGAGTCCAGATACGTCAACAAGGCCGCCGCGGACGTGTTCGAGCCGGGCAGCACCAACAAGGTGATCACCGCCGCCGCCGCGCTGGAGGCCAAGGCGGTGACGCCCGACACGGTCTACCAGGTGCCCGACCGGATCAGGTGCGCCGACCAGGTGCTGCGCGACGCCCACGCGCACAAGGTGGAGGCGCTGACGTTCCGCCAGGCGATGGCCCAGTCCAGTAACGTGGCCACGGTCATGGCGGCGCGCAAGGTCGGCAGCCAGAAGCTGTACGAGATGCTGAAGGCGTTCGGGTTCGGCTCCACGCCGGGCGGCGGCGTGCCCAGCGCGGAGGCGGGCCTGCTGCCCGACTACCGCAAGTGGTCGGGCAGCCAGAGCTGCACGGTCGCCTACGGGCAGGGCGTTTCCGTGACGGCGCTGCAGATGGCGAGCGTCTACCAGACCATCGCCAACGGCGGCGTGAAGATCGAGCCGCAGATCGTGGCGGGCACGACGGACGCCACGGGCAGGTTCGTCCCGGCTCCTGCTGGTAAGCAGACCAGAGTGGTGAGCGAGACGACGGCCAAGGAGATCACGACCATGCTGGAGAGCGCGGTGGGCGAGGAGGGCACGGGCCAGCTCGCGGCCATCGACGGCTACCGGGTGGCGGGCAAGACGGGCACGGCCAACCGGTACGACGCCGAGCTCGGCCGCTACGACGGTTACACCGCCTCGTTCGTCGGGTTCGCCCCGGCCGACAAGCCGCGGCTGGTGGTGCTGTCGGTGCTGCAGAACCCGAAGAAGGGCCACTTCGGCGGGCAGTTGGCGGCCCCCGTGTTCAAGGATGTGATGACGTTCGCCATCAAGAGCAAGAAGATTCCTGCCACAGGCTCCGCCGCGCCGACGGTGCGTACGCGCGCCGGACAGTGACCAGGGAAGGTACGCTCTCGCCGTGCGTCCCCCGTCGTCTATGCGTCCCACGACCAGCCCGCCTCGCCCGCTGACCGGGCTCGCGACCATGCTCGACGCCGATTCGGGCACTGCGCGGTCGCCTCATGCCGCGCTGACCGGCGTCACCATCGACAGCCGCAACGTCCACCGCGGCGATCTGTACGTAGCGCTGCCCGGCAACCGGGTCCACGGCGCCACGTTCGCCGCCGACGCGATGGCCGGCGGCGCCGTGGCCGTGCTCACGGACCGGGCGGGCCGCGACGCGGCCGTGGCCACCGGCCTGCCGGTGCTCATCGTGCCCGACCCGCGCGCCCTGCTCGGGCAGATCTCCTCCTGGGTGTACGGGCAGCCGGCCCACGACATCCAGGTCCTCGGCGTCACGGGCACCAGCGGCAAGTCCACCACCACGTTCATGCTGGAGGCGGGCCTGCGGGCCGCCGGGCACCGGGCCGGCCTGGTGGGCGGCGTCGAGATCCACGCGGGAGACCTGCGCTTCCAGCCCACGCTGACCACGCCGGAGGCCAGCGACCTGCACGGCCTGTTCGCGCTGATGCGCGAGGAGGGCGTCACCGCGGCCGCCATGGAGGTCTCCAGCCACGCGCTCGCGCTCGGCAGGGTCGACGGCATCTACTACGACGTCGCCCTGTTCACGAACCTGTCGCAGGACCACCTCGACTTCCACAAGGACTTCGAGGACTACTTCGCGACCAAGGTGAAGCTGTTCCAGCCGGAGCTGAGCCGCGCCGGGGTGACCAACCTCGACGACCGCTACGGACGCGAGCTGCTCGACCTGGCGAAGGTGCCGATGACCACGTTCTCGGCGCTGGGCGACCCGGAGGCCGAGTGGCGGGCGGTGGACGCCAGGCTCGGCTCCGACGGCAGCGTCTTCCGGGTGGTCGGGCCCGGCGGCGTCGAGGCCGACGCGAGCGTCGCGCTGCCCGGCCCGTTCAACGTGGCCAACGCGCTCGGCGCCATCGTCACGCTCGTCGAGGCCGGGGTGCCGCTGCACACGGCCGTGCACGGCGTCGGCACGCTGAGCGGGGTTCCGGGGCGCATGCAGCGCGTCACGGGCGCCCAGGACGACTTCCAGGCCGTCGTGGACTACTCGCACAAGCCGGGGGCCGTCGAGTCGGTGCTGCGCTCGCTGCGTACGGTCACGGAGGGCACGCTGACGATCGTGCTCGGCTGCGGCGGCGACCGCGACAAGGGCAAACGGCCCGTCATGGGCCAGATCTCCGCCGAGCTGGCGGATGTGGCCATTTTCACGAGCGACAATCCTCGCTCGGAGGATCCGCTGGCCATCCTCGCGACGATGATGGAGGGAGCGCTCCGCGTTCCGCAGCACGACCGCGCTCATGTGATCATTGAGCCCGACCGCGCGGCCGCCATCGGCCTGGCGATCGCCCGGGCCGGGCGCGGCGACGTGATCGTCGTAGCAGGCAAGGGTCACGAGCAGGGCCAGTACGTTTCAGGCGAGGTGATCCCCTTCGACGACCGCGAAGTGGTCGCCGGAGCGATCGACGCACGCAAGGAAAGCAGGAAGCACTAATGATCCCGTTGCCGCTGGCCAGGATCGCCGAGATAACCTCGGGCGCCCTGTCGGGCATGGCCGATCCCCGCGCGGTGGTGCGCGGGCCCGTCGTGATCGACTCGCGGGCCGTAGAACCGGGATCCCTGTTCGTCGCCATCAAGGGCGCGCGGGTCGACGGTCACGACTACGCCGCGCACGCCATCCGGGCCGGAGCCGTCGCCGTGCTGGCCACCAGGCCGGTCGAGGCGCCCGCGGTGATCGTGCCCGACGCCGCCGCCGCGCTGGCAGAGCTGGCCGCGGCGCAGGTCCGTACGCTGTCGAACGTCACCGTCATCGGCGTGACCGGCTCGGCCGGCAAGACCAGCACCAAGGACCTGCTGGCCCGGCTCACCGCCAGGGTCGGCGCCACCATCGCGCCTCAGGGCAGCTTCAACAACGAGCTCGGCCACCCGCTGACCGTGCTGCGCGCCGACCTCGACACCCGGTTCATGGTGCTGGAGCTGGCCGCGCGCAACATCGGCCACATCAAGGAGCTGACCCGCATCGCGCCGCCGCAGATCGGCGTGGTGCTCAACGTCGGCACCGCGCACCTCGGCGTGTTCGGCGGCAAGGAGGCCATCGCCAAGGCCAAGGGGGAGCTGGTCGAGTCGCTGCCGCGCTCGGGCGTGGCGGTGCTCAACGCCGACGACCCGCTGGTGCGCGGCATGGCCACGCGCACCGAGGCGCGGGTCACCTACTTCGGGCGCGGCGAGTCGGCGTCGATCAGGGCCGAGGGGGTCGTGGTGGACGCGCGCGGGCGCGCCTCGTTCACGCTGCGCACCCCGTCCGGGGCCGCGCGCGTGTCGCTGCAGCTGTACGGGGAGCACGCGGTCGAGAACGCGCTCGCCGCGGCGGCGGCCGGGTACGAGCTCGGCCTGCCGGTGGCCACGATCGCCGAGGAGCTGTCGGAGGCCACCGCGCGCAGCCGGTGGCGGATGGAGGTCACCGACCGGGGCGACGGGGTCACCGTGGTCAACGACGCGTACAACGCCAACCCCGACTCCATGAAGGCCGCCTTCTCGGCGTTCGAGGTGCTGGGGAAGGGACGGCGGCGCTTCGCGGTCATCGCGGCGCTGCGGGAGCTGGGCGAGGACGGGCCCGCGCTCAACGCCGAGCTCGGCCGGCTGGCCGGCGGGGCGGGGCTCGCGGGGCTCATCGTCGCCGGGCCGGACGCCGAGCCGGTCCTGGCGGGCGCCCACGCCGCCGCCCAGGCGAGCGCTCCGCAGGCGCCCACGGGGCCCGCGCAGCCGCCCGCCGGGCCCGCGCAGGTGCCGCCCGGCGCGGCCTCGGGGGCGCCCGCGTACCAGGGGCAGCCCGGTCACGGGCAGCCGGTGCGGATCGTGCACGTGCCCGACGCCGAGGCGGCGGCGGCGCAGCTGGCCGCGTGGCTGCGGCCCGGTGACGCCGTGCTGATCAAGGGACCGAGGGCGATGGGTCTGGAGCGGACGGCCGAGCTCGTGCTCGGAGGTGCCACCCAGTGATCAACATCGTCATCGCCGGCGCGGTGGGACTGGTCCTGTCGATGCTCGGCACCCCCCTGGCGATCAGGCTGTTCTCGAGGCGCGGCATCGGCCAGAACGTCCGCGAGGAGGGCGTGCAGGCCCACCTCGGCAAGAAGGGCACGCCCACGATGGGCGGCATCGTGTTCGTGCTGGCCGCGCTGCTCGCCTACGGAGCCTCCCACCTGGCCACGCTGGAGCCCCCGACCGTGTCGGGCATGCTGGTGCTCTTCCTGATGACCGGGCTGGGCGCGGTCGGCTTCCTCGACGACTTCATCAAGATCTACAAGCAGCGCAGCCTCGGCCTGCGCAGCGGCGCCAAGGCGCTCGGCCAGCTCATCGTCGGCGCCGTCTTCGCCGTCCTGGTGACCCGCCAGCCGAACGTCTACGGCATCACCCCCGCCGAGACCCGCGTGTCGTTCCTGCGCGACATCGGCCCGTCGATCGGCATCGTCGGGTTCACCATCTGGGTGCTCATCATGATCGTCGGGTTCTCCAACGCGGTGAACCTCACCGACGGTCTCGACGGCCTGGCCAGCGGCGCGACCGGCGCCGTGCTGGCCGCGTACGTGCTGATCGGCAACTGGCAGCTGCGCAACAACTGCATCGACCAGCTCGGCCCCAACTGCTACTGGGTACGGGACCCGCTCGACCTGTCCGTGGTGGCCGCCGCCGTGCTCGGGGCGCTGATCGGGTTCCTGTGGTGGAACGCGCCGCCCGCCCGCATCTTCATGGGCGACACCGGCTCGCTGGCCCTGGGCGGCGTGCTGGCCGGGCTGGCCATCGCCACCCGCACCCAGCTCCTGCTCATCATCCTCGCCGGTCTGTGCGTGATCATCACGCTGTCGGTCATCATCCAGGTCGGGTCCTTCAAGATGACCGGCAAACGCGTGTTCAGAATGGCCCCCCTGCAGCATCACTTCGAGCTCAAGGGCTGGGCCGAGACCACGATCGTGGTCCGCTTCTGGCTGATCGCGATCCTGTGCGCGGCGCTCGGGCTCGGGCTGTTCTACGTGGAGTGGATGCCCAAGTAATGAGTTACACCTGTGTGGCCGGGCTCGGAGTGTCCGGCACCGCCGTCGCCAGGGTGCTGGCCGCGCGCGGCGAGCGGGTCGTGGTCGTCGAGGCCACGGAGGGCGAGCGGCAGCTCGCCGCCGCGGCCGAGCTCGCCCGGCTCGGCGTGGAGACCCGGTTCGGCGAGATGGCGCTGCCCGAAGGGGTGACACGGGTGGTCACCACCGGGTGGGCGCCGCACCATCCGCTGATCGCCGCCGCGCTGAGCGCCGGGGTCGAGGTCGTCGGCGAGGTGGAGCTGGCCTGGCGGCTGCGGCCCGCGCAGGCCGCGCCCTGGCTGGCGCTCACCGGCACCAACGGCAAGACCACCGCGGTGCGCATGCTCACCGCCATCCTGCAGGCCGACGGCCGCAAGGCGCTGGCCGTGGGGAACGTGGGCGTGCCCGTCGTGCAGGCCGTCGCGGAGCCGTACGACGTGCTGGCCGTCGAGCTGTCCAGTTTCCAGCTCCACTGGTCCGGCACGCTGGCCCCGCACGCGGCGGCCATCCTGAACGTGGCGCCCGATCACCTCGACTGGCACGGGTCCATGGAGGCGTACGCCGCCGCCAAGGGCCGCATCTACGAGCGGGCCGGCACCGTGATCTTCAACGCCGACGACCCCGAGGCCGCCCGGCTGGCCGCCCCGTACCCCGGCGCCGTCGGGTTCACGCTGCGCGTGCCCAGGCGGGGCGAGATCGGCGTGGTGGAGGACCTGCTGGTGGACCGGGCGTTCGTGGCCGACCCGGTCGAGGCGGCCGAGGAGCTGGCGACGCTGGAGGACATCCGTCCCTTCGCGCCGCACAACGTGGCCAACGCGCTGGCCGCCGCCGCCCTGGCCCGCTCGCTCGGCGTGCCGTCCGAGGCCGTACGCCAGGGGCTGCGCGACTTCGTGCCCGACCCGCACCGGCTGGCCCACGTGGACCGGATCGGCGAGGTCGACTACATCGACGACTCCAAGGCCACCAACCCGCACGCCGCAGCGGCGGCGCTGGCGTCGTACCCGTCGGTGGTGTGGGTGGCGGGCGGGCTGCTCAAGGGCGCCGACGTCGACGACCTGGTGCGCCAGGCCGCCCCCAGGCTGCGCGGTGCGGTGCTGCTGGGCGCCGATCGTGCCAGGATCGCCGAAGCCATTGCGCGACACGCGCCGAATGTCCCCCTCGTGGACATCCCCGATCGGGACACTGGTGCGATGGAAAAAGTCGTCACCGAAGCCGCGCGGCTGGCCTCCCCTGGGGACACCGTGCTGCTCTCCCCGGCGGGGGCTTCCCTCGACATGTTCGCGAACTATCCGGCGCGGGGGGAGGCCTTCGCGCGTGCCGTACGTGAACTGAAGCAGCGACATGAGCACGAGCGCTGAGGAACGGGTCCGGCCGCCCGCCCCCGCCCGTGAGGGCCCGCAGGGCTGGGCGCGCGAGCAGCTCGGCGTGCTGAAGGAGCTGCTCGACCGGCCGCTGACCACCTACTACCTGATCATCATGTGCAGCGCGCTGCTGCTCGCGCTCGGGCTGATGATGGTGCTGTCGGCCTCCAGCATCGAGGCGCTGCAGAAGACCGGCAGCCCGTTCTCGTGGTTCATCAAGCAGTCGCTGTCGGCCGCGATCGGCGTGCCCGTCATGTACGTGTGCTCGCGCCTGCCCGTCAAGTTCTTCCGCTGGGCCGGCTACCCGCTGATGGCGCTGTCGATCATCGCGCTGGTGATGGTGCTGTTCATCGGCTCCTCGGAGCTGGGCGCGCAGCGGTGGATCTACATCGGCCCGCTGACCATCCAGCCGTCCGAGCCGGCCAAGCTGGGGCTCGTCCTGTGGGGCGCCGACCTGCTGGCCAGGCGGGCGCGGCAGGGCCGCATCGAGTGGCGGCAGATGCTGATCCCGCTCATGCCCGGCACCGCGATCCTGGCCGTCATGGTCATGCTCGGCCGCGACCTGGGCACCACGCTGGTGCTGTTCATGATCTTCCTGTCGCTGCTGTGGGTGGTGGGGGCGCCGGTCAAGCTGTTCGGCGGCATCATGGCGCTGGCGGTGCTGGCCGCGGTCATCATGATCAAGGTGGAGCCGTACCGGATGGCGCGCATCGGCGCCTTCCTCGACCCGTGGGCCGACGCGCAGGGCGCCGGCTACCAGGCCGTGCAGGGGCAGATCGCGATGGGCTCCGGGAGCTGGTTCGGGCTGGGCCTGGGCAGCAGCCGGCAGAAGTGGAGCTGGCTGCCGCACGGCGAGAGCGACTTCATCTTCGCCATCGTCGGCGAGGAGCTCGGGCTGATGGGCACGCTGATGGTGGTGGCGCTGTTCGGGCTGCTCGGTTACGCGGGGCTGCGCGTGGCCGTCCGCGTCAACGACGCCTTCATCAGGCTCTCCGCCGCCGCCATGGTGGCCTGGATCGTCGGGCAGGCGACCGTCAACATGGGTGCCGTGCTCGGCGTGCTGCCGATCACCGGCATCCCCCTCCCTCTGGTCTCGTACGGCGGCTCAGCGCTGCTGCCCACGCTCGCCGCGCTCGGCATGCTGCTGTCGTTCGCCAAGCGCGAGCCAGGCGCGCGTGAGGCCTTGGCGGCTCGTGGCCCCGGACCGGCCGCCCGGGCCCTAAGCTGGCTTGGCCTGGGGGGTACGTCCAGAGGCCGAGCGACACGTTAGGGAGTGACCGAGATGAGGGTGGTCCTCGCCGGTGGGGGGACAGCCGGGCACATCGAGCCCGCGCTCGCCCTTGCGGACGCGCTGCGTCATCTTGACGGGAGCGTCGGTATCACCTGCGTGGGCACGGAGCGCGGCTTGGAGACGCGGCTCGTGCCTGCCAGAGGCTACGAGCTGGAGCTGGTGCCGGCCGTGCCGCTGCCCAGGGCGATCACTCCGAGCCTGCTCACCGTGCCCGGCAGGCTGGCCGGGGCGATCAACGCCACCATGGGCATACTCGACCGGGTCAAGGCCGACGTCCTGGTCGGTTTCGGCGGTTACGTGGCGACCCCCGCCTACCTGGCGGCCAAGCGGCGCGGCGTGCCGATCGTCGTGCACGAGGCCAACCCGCGCCCCGGCCTGGCCAACCGGCTGGGCGCGCGGCTGACCGACCACGTGTTCAGCGGCTTCCCCGACGCGGCGCTGCCCAAGGCCGAGTACATCGGCACGCCGCTGCGGCGCGACATCGTCACGCTCGACCGGCTGTCCACGGGTGACAAGGCGCGCTCGTGGTTCGGGCTGGAGAACGACCGGCCGACGCTGCTGGTGTTCGGCGGCTCGCAGGGCGCCAGGTCGATCAACGAGGCCGCGCTCGCCGCCGCCCCCGTGCTGCGCCGGGCGGGCGTGCAGGTGCTGCACGTGCTGGGCCCGAAGAACACCGTCGAGCACGAGCCGCCGCCCGGCGACCCACAGTACGTCCTGCTGCCCTACATCGACCGCATGGACCTCGCCTACGCCGCCGCCGACCTGGCCCTGTGCCGCAGCGGCGCGCTGACCTGCGCGGAGCTGACCGCGGTGGGGCTGCCCGCCGCGTACGTGCCGCTGCCGTACGGCAACGGCGAGCAGCGCATCAACGCCGAGCGCATCGCCGCGGGCGGCGGCGGCCTCATGGTCGACGACGCCGAGTTGTCACCCGAATGGATCATCCACAACGTGCTGCCCATCCTCCACGACCCGGAGCGGGTCGCCGTCATGTCGGAGGCCGCCTCCAGACTGGGGAGGAAGGACGCCGATATCATGCTTGCCAGGAAAGTGTTGGAGATAGCCCGATGAGTCTCGTGAAGCTGGTCGATCCCGTGTCCGTCGAAGAGCTGGGGCGGGTGCACTTCATCGGCATCGGCGGCGCCGGGATGTCGGGCATCGCCCGCATCCTGCTCAAGCGCGGCGTGCGGGTGACGGGCAGCGACGCGCGCAGCTCCGAGCAGATCACCGAGCTGCGCGAGCTGGGCGCCACCGTGCACATCGGGCACGCCGCCTCCCACATCAGGGAGGTCGACACCGTGGTCGTCTCCACCGCCATCCGCGACTCCAACCCCGAGCTGGGCGAGGCGCTCAAGCAGGGGCTGCGGATCATCCCGCGGGCCGCCGCCCTGGCCTCCGTCATGGCCGGGCGCACCGCGGTCGCCATCGCCGGCACCCACGGCAAGACCACCACCACCTCGATGCTCACCGTGGCGCTGCAGAAGTGCGGCGCCGACCCGTCCTACTGCGTGGGCGGCCAGCTCGTCACCACCGGGCTCGGCGCCGACGACGGGCAGGGGCGGGTGTTCGTGGCCGAGGCCGACGAGAGCGACGGCTCCTTCCTCATGCTCGCCCCCGACATCGCCGTGGTGACCAACGTCGAGGCCGACCACCTCGACAACTACGGCGACCCGCGGGCCGTGCACGACAGCTTCGCCCGCTTCGCCGAGCGGGTCGGCTCGCTGCTCATCGTCTGCGCCGACGACCCCGGCGCGGCGGAGCTGGCGCGGCGGGCCAGGGAGCGGGGGCTGCGCGTGCGGACGTACGGCGCCGAGGGCGACGACTACCGCGTGTCCGGCGTCAGGCCCGACGGCTTCGGCACCGTCTTCACCATCGAGGGCAGGGGCGAGGTCCGGCTGGCCGTTCCCGGGGCTCACAACGCGCTCAACGCCACCGCGGTGATCGCCGTGGCCGACGAGCTGGGGCTCCCGTTCGAGGAGATCAGGGAGGGCCTGGGGGCCTTCACCGGGGCCAAGCGGCGCTTCGAGGCCAAGGGCGAGGCCGGGGGCATCGCCGTGTTCGACAGCTACGCCCACCACCCGACCGAGCTGACCGCCGACCTGCGGGCCGCCAGGGACGTCGTGGCGTCCTACTCCGGCACCGGGCGGGTGATCGCGATCTTCCAGCCGCACCTGTACTCGCGGACCCGGTTCTTCGCCGACGAGTTCGGCATGGCTCTGGGGCTGGCCGACGAGGCCATCGTGCTCGACGTCTACGGGGCCAGGGAGGATCCGGAGCCCGGGGTGTCGGGGGCCATGGTGGCGGGGCGGGTGCCGCTGCCGCCGGAGCGGGTGGCGTACGCGCCGGACCGGTCCGCGGTGCCGGGGATGGTCGCCGAGCGGGCGCGGCCCGGTGACATCGTGCTGACGATGGGGGCCGGTGACGTGACGGAGCTGGGGCCGCAGATCGTGGCCCGCCTGTCCTGACGGAGGCCGGCCCGCGCCGCGCGGCCGCGGGCTGTGCCGTGCCGCCCGCACCTGCCCGCCGCCCATCCGGGCGCCACTCGCCAGGCCCTTGCCCGAAGGGCGTTTGGGCGTGGCGTGCGGGTGCCGGGCCGCGCGTCGGCGTAGGTTCGGTGCCGACATGAGCCGCGTGTTGGTAGGAGGGCGATGAAGGCACGCACGGCGTTCCTGGTGCTGCTGACGGCAGGGGTGGTGGGATCGGCCGCGTGGCTGGTGTTCTTCTCGCCCGTGCTGGGAGTGCGTTCGATCGAGATCGTGGGAAATCTCACAGTCCCCAGCGAGCGGATCGAGCAGCAGGCCGGCGTGGCGGACCTGCATCCCCTCGCCACCGTGAACCTCGCCGACGTCCAGACGCGCGTCCTGGGCATCAGACAGCTCGCCTCGGCCAAGGTCGACCGGGTCTGGCCCGGCACCCTCAAGATCGAGGTGGTGGAGCGCCAGCCGGTCGCCGCCGTCCCGGTGGGCGACAAGGTGGCGATCGTCGACGGGCAGGGCGTGGTGATCGAGCTGAAGCCGGCCGCCCCGCCCATGCTGCCGCTGCTCAAGGTGGACCGCCCGCAGCAGGGCGACCCGACCATGATGGCCGCGCTCAAGGTCATCGAGGCGGTGCCCGACGAGGTGGCGGCCAAGGTCAGGCAGGTACGCGCGGGCACGGCCGAAGGCGTGACGCTGGTGCTGTCGGACGGCCGTACCGTCATCTGGGGCGGCCCGGACCGGCCCGAGGAGAAGGGCCGCATCCTGAGCTCGCTGCTCAAACGCGAAAGGTCGGTCACCCTGTACGACGTCAGCTCGCCCGACGTGGTGACGCTGAAGTGATCGTGATCGTCAGGGTCTGGCAACTCAGGGGCAAGGGCATCGCCGAGCCTGTGCGAGGCGGGGGCCGCGGCGTGAGAGCCTGTAAGCCGGACTTTCGGCGAAGGAGGGCCGCCACCAGGCGCGACTGCGGAGCGAACCGGACAGCCCGCGACACGCCGGACGTGCTTGCGGCGCGGTTAGTTGACCCGCCTGGAGCGTAACTCCTACTGTCCGTATCAATCCTCAGGTTGACATAAATCTAAATCTCAACCTGAGGTTGAGAGTTACCCGAACTGACAAAAAGCGGAGACAATCCGCACCGAAATGGCAAGTCAACGAGCGGAAAGGCCCCTCGTCGTGGCAGCACCGCAGAACTACCTCGCGGTCATCAAGGTCGTCGGCATCGGCGGCGGCGGAGTCAACGCCGTCAACCGGATGATCGAGGAGGGACTCAAGGGCGTCGAGTTCATCGCGATAAACACCGACGCCCAGGCGCTGCTGATGAGTGACGCCGATGTGAAACTCGACGTGGGCCGAGAGCTCACGCGCGGACTGGGCGCGGGCGCCAACCCCGACGTCGGACGCAAGGCCGCCGAGGACCACCGTGAGGAGATCGAGGAGGTCCTCAAGGGGGCCGACATGGTCTTCGTCACGGCGGGCGAGGGCGGCGGCACGGGCACGGGCGGCGCTCCCGTCGTGGCCAACATCGCCAGATCGCTCGGCGCGCTCACCATCGGTGTCGTGACCCGGCCGTTCAGCTTCGAGGGACGGCGCAGGGCGTCGCAGGCGGAAGCGGGCATCGAGACGCTGCGCGACGAGGTCGACACGCTGATCGTGATCCCCAACGACCGGCTGCTGTCGATCTCGGATCGGCAGGTGAGCGTGCTCGACGCGTTCAAGGCCGCCGACCAGGTGCTGCTGTCGGGTGTCCAGGGCATCACCGACCTGATCACCACCCCCGGTCTGATCAACCTCGACTTCGCCGACGTGAAGTCGGTCATGTCGGGCGCCGGCTCGGCCCTCATGGGCATCGGCCACGCGCGCGGCGACGACCGCTCCGTGGCGGCGGCCGAGATGGCCGTCTCCAGCCCGCTGCTGGAGGCCAGCATCGACGGCGCCCACGGCGTGCTGCTGTCGATCGCGGGCGGCTCCGACCTCGGCCTGTTCGAGATCAACGAGGCGGCCCAGCTCGTCTCCATGGCCGCCGCGCCCGACGCGAACATCATCTTCGGCACAGTCATCGACGACGCGCTCGGCGACGAGGTGCGCGTGACCGTGATCGCCGCCGGCTTCGACGACGTGCCGGGGCCGGCCGAGAAGCAGGTGCCGCGCCCGGTGGGCCGCGCGCCCGCACCGCCGCCCGCCGCGGCTCCTGTCTCGCCTCCGCGGCCGAGCGCGGCCGCCCCGAGCGTGAAGTCGGAGCCGCCCGCGCCGCGCCCTGAGATGCGCCCTGAGCCCCGCCCGGAGCCGCGTGTGGAGTTCAGGCCCGAGCCGCGCCCCGAGCCCCGTCCCGAGCCGCGTGCGGAGTTCAGGCCCGAGCCGCGTGCGGAGTTCAGGCCCGAGCCGCCCCGGCCCGAGCCGGTGCGCCCGGTCGAGCCGGTGCGCGAAGCGGTGCGGGAGGTCCCCAGGGAGGCCGTGCGGGAGACGGCGCGGGAGACGGTGCGCGACTCCGTGCGCGACACCGGGTCCGGCGACGACGCCGCGGACGAGCCGTCCGGTCCCGTCTCGATCCCTCGGCCCACGCCCGAGCCCGCCAACCCGCCCACGCCCATCACCTCCCGCATGTCGGAGCCCCCCAAACGTCCTCGAGTGATCTTCGAGGAGCAGGAAGAGGAACTCGACGTTCCCGACTTCCTCAAATAGCCGTCAAGTAGCCGCGCCTGACGCCGCTCCCCCCAGGGACACGGGAGCGGCGCCGTCGTGCGTACGGGGTGCCGGCGAGGACACCTGGAGTGAGGGGGAGGGGGAAGGCACGTGAGAAGGGACGAGATCGCGGCCGGTCTCGCCGAGGTCGACGCGCGCATCGCCGAGGCGTGCCACGCGGTGGGGCGCGACCGGGGCGAGGTCACGCTGATCGCCGTCACCAAGACGCGTCCGGCCGAGGACGTGCGCATCCTGTCGGAGCTGGGCGTGCGCGACGTCGGCGAGAACCGCGACCAGGAGGCCGCCGCCAAGGCGCACGAGCTCGCCGGACTCCCGCTCACCTGGCACTTCGTCGGCCAGTTGCAGACCAACAAGGTCCGCTCCGTGGTCGGGTACGCCGACGTGATCCACTCCGTCGACCGCGTCAGGCTGGTGGAGGCGGTCAGCAAGGAGGCCGTGCGCCAGGGCCGCAGGGTCGGCTGCCTGGTGCAGGTCTCGCTCGACGACGACCCGGCCAGGGGCGGCGTGCCCCCCGCCGGCCTGCTGGAGCTGGCCGACGAGATCGCGCTGGCCGAGGGGGTGTGGCTGGGCGGGGTCATGGCGGTCGCGCCGCTGGGCGAGGAACCGGCCAAGGCGTTCGCCCGGCTGCGCGACCTGGCGCTCCGCCTCCAGGAGCAGCACCCGCGCGCCACCATGATCTCGGCCGGGATGAGCGAGGACCTCAAGGAGGCCATCGCCTACGGCGCGACACACGTGCGGGTCGGTACGGCGTTGCTCGGTCGTCGCAAGCCCTTCGTCAGGTAATGTCCCCTCAAGTGGGTCTTCAGGCCCATGACCAAGTAGAGGTCGATCAGCGGTGAGCTCCAAGGGGGTACGGCTACCGCCTCGGACACGGCGACGGGCCCGAGCGAGTGCGACCATGAGCAGGAGGACGACGTAGCGATGGCCGGCGCGATGCGCAAGATGGCGGTCTACCTCGGTCTCGTGGAGGACGACCGCTACGAGAGGTACGAGACCTACACCGACGACTACACCTACGACGACGAGGTGCAGCGGCCCGGCGAGGAGCGTGCCGTGGCGGTCCAGGAGCGCGAGGACGAGCCCGACGCCGGGGCCCCCGCACCGAGGCCCACCACGACGATCCTGGAACGCCGCACGACCGATCTGGCCCGCATCACCACCCTGCACCCCCGCACGTACAACGAGGCCCGCACCATCGGCGAGCACTTCCGCGACGGCACCCCGGTCATCATGAACCTGACCGAGATGGTTGACAGTGACGCCAAGCGGCTCGTTGATTTCGCGGCAGGTCTGGTCTTTGGCCTACACGGCAGCATTGAACGTGTTACCAACAAGGTGTTCCTGTTGTCCCCTGCCAATGTCGAGGTGACCGCCGAGGACAAGGCTCGAATCGCGGAACGCGGGTTCTTCAATCAGAGTTAGAGTCTCTGTATGCCTATCGGACCCAACCTGGTCTCGCCGAGGCCGGGAGGGCACATCAGAAGTGGAGGCGCGGCCGGGCCGTGGAGATCATCGGTGGGATCTTGGTCGTTGTCCTGTCTCTCTATCTGGTGCTGCTCATCGGCAGGATGATCTTTGAGACGGTTCAGGCTTTCGCCCGCCAGTGGCGGCCTTCCGGTGTCGTGCTGGTGCTGGCTGAGGCCACATACACCGCAACTGACCCACCCCTCAAGTTCCTCCGCCGTTTCATTCCTCCGCTCCGGTTGGGTACGGTGGCCTTTGACCTAAGCTTCACTGTCCTGTTCATCGTGGTCCTGATCTTGATCCAGATCGCCGGAACGCTGCGATGATGGGGCCGGTGGGGCGCCGGTCGTGATCCAACTCGTGTCCGCGCTGAGGTGATTCGGGTTACCGTCCTCCGGACAGACTCCAAGCGCGCCAAGGAGACCAAAAAATGCCGCTGACGCCCGCTGATGTGCGGAACAAGCAGTTCAGTACCACCCGGCTGCGGCCGGGCTACGACGAGGAAGAGGTCGACGCCTTCCTCGACGAGGTGGAAGCTGAGCTCGACCGCCTGATCCAAGAGAACGAGGAGCTCCGCGCCAAGCTGGCCGAGTGCCTGCGCGGGAAGGTGCCGGGCGGCATGAACATGCCCATGGCCTCCGCCCCTGTCCAGGAGCAGCCCAAGCCCGAGATGATGGCGCCGCCGCAGCCGGAGCCCATGCGGGCCCCCGAGCCGCCGCCGATGCAGCAGCAGCCGCCGGTCCCCGTGGCGATGAGCATGCCTCCCGCCGAGGACAACATGGACACCGCGGCCCGCGTGCTCGCGCTCGCCCAGCAGACCGCCGACCAGGCGATCTCCGACGCCCGCCGCGAGGCGGACGAGACGGTCACCCGCGCCCGCCGCGAGGCCGACGAGATCCTCACCAAGGCCCGCCGCCAGGCCGAGCAGGTCATCGGCGACGCCCGCGCCCGCGCCGAGACGCTCGAGCGCGACGCGCAGGAGCGTCACCGCCAGGCCATGGGCTCGCTGGTGCAGACCCGTGACGAGCTCGAGCGCAAGGTCGAGGAGCTGCGCAGCTTCGAGCGCGAATACCGCAGCCGCCTCAAGCTCTACCTGGAGAACCAGCTCGCCGAGCTCAACGTCTCCGCCGAGGGCAGCGGTGGTTTCCCGGTGATGTCCGGTGGTCCGCAGGGTCAGGCTCCCGCCATGTCGCACGCCGTGCCTCAGGGTGGACAGCAGCCTCTTCCCGGTGGTCCGAGCCCGTTCGGTGGCGAGGCTCCGCAGGGCGCCTTCCCCGGCGGTGACGGTCCGCACAACGACCGCCGGTAAAGTAGCGGGTCACTAGGACCTGACACTCGAAAGAGCCCCCTGTGATCCTTATCAGTGCTGGTTTGGTGCTCGCGGCAGTGGTTCTGCTGATCGCGGGCTTCGTACTGGCGAAGCCGTTCCTGATCATGTGGTCCATCGTGGTCAGCGTGCTGTCCGCGCTGTTCCTGGTGATCGGGGCGTTCCTGCGGCGCAACGAGCTTTTTCCCGGAGGTGGGCAGGCCGCTGCGCCGGCCACCCCCCCGAAGGGGCTCATGCCGTCCGCGCCGCCGTACAACCAGACCGGTCCGATGGTTCACCCGCAGCACACGCAGCCGCGGCAGCCTCCGCAGGCGCATCCCCAGGCGCCGCCGCAGCGTACGGCGACCGCACCGGGCCCCGCTCCGCGCAGGCCCGCGCCGGGCGGCATCGCGCCGGATGCGATCGTGCTGGTGATCCCCGGGCGCAAGCGCTACCACGTGCCCGGCTGCAGGCAGCTGATCGGCCGGGATCACGAGGAGCTCACCTACGAAGAGGCGCGCGAGGAGGGCTTCACGCCCTGCACGGCGTGCCTGCCGGACGCAGCGCTCGGCGGACGGCAGCTACCGCCTGCCGCCGACCCCGAGCCCGCCGTCACCCCCGGCCCCGCCGCCGACGTTCCCACGGCGAGCCGGGCCGAGAACTCCGCGGAGACCCGCGACGTACGTCCGCCGGTCGCCCCGCCGAAGCCCGACACGAAGGCTTCCACCCCCAGCCCGGAGCCTGCCGCCTCCCACGAGGAGGAAGGCGCAACCGGGTGGTTCGGCCGTTCCCCTGCCGCCCCCGCGGGCCAGGCCAAGGCCGCCTCGTCCGCCGCCCCCGAGCCCGGCTCGGATGACGAGCAGGCGGACGACTCACAGACTTCCTACTTCCGGCCGCCGCCCTTCGCGCGCCAGGCCGGCCCCTCCTCCGGCGAGCCCCGTCCGGGCCCGGACGAGCCTTCCTCCGACGAGACGGAGACGTCACCGGGCAACCCCAGACCGGTGGGCAAGCCCCCGCGGCCTGCCACCACCGGCAGCCCCGAGCAGCCGGGCGGGCCGGGCACGAAGCCTGGAGCCGGGCGGCCGGGTGCGAAGCCCGAAGCCAGGCCCGGGCAGGCCAACGGCACGTCCGAGCGGCCCGGCGCCGGTGCCGGTCAGGCGGGCGGTAGGCCCGGCCGGACGACTGCTTCGCCCGAGCAGCAAGGCGGCAGATCCGGGCAACCCGGCGCCGCGGTACCGCCGCCCGGTGCGGCCGAGCCGGGGCGGGGCGAGCAGCCCGCCAGGCCGGGTGCCGGTGCCGGACGGCCTGGCGAGGCCGCTGACAAGCCCGCGCAGCCCGGGCCCAAGCCGGGGCAGGCGGGCGGCAAGCCGCAGACTTCCGAAGCCAAGACCCAGACGCCCGAGGCCGGACCGCAGACCTCCGAGGCCAAGCCGCAGACATCCGGGGGCAAGCCGGAGAGCGCCGGCGGGAAGCCTCCGACGGCCGGTGACAAGCCCCAGACGTCGGGTGGCAAGCCTCAGACGGCCGGTGGTAAGGGCGGCCAGGCAGGTGGCAGACCCGGGTCGGCCCCTGGTGCCACCGGGTCGGCCTCCGGACCGGCCTCTGGTGCGCCTGGAGCGGCCTCCGGTGCTCCAGGGAAGACGTCAGGCGCGGCGGCCAGGCGGGGTGATGACGATGACGTGTCGGGGTCCGACACGGCGCCGCAGCCGCGTGTGACCGCGTCCGGGATGCCCGTCGAGCCGTCGGGCGGAGCCGCCAAGCGTCCGTCCGGCTCCGCTGAGGAGCCGCCGTCGTCCGGAGAGACCGTGGTCCTGCACGAGCGGCCCGCGTCCTCGGCCGAGTCGACGGCCAAGCCCAAGGGGCCGCTGCCTACCGGTGCTCCGGCCAGGCCGTCGGCCGCCAAGCCCGCGGCCGTCCCGGGGAAGACCACGGCCGAGCGTCCGCCCGCGCCCAAGGCGGGGGTCGCCAAGGGGGAGCCGCCGCGGAACGCGGAGAGCGGCTCCAAGGGCGGCGCGGCCGGTAAGGGCGGTGACGAGCGTGACGAGCCCGGCGAGGGGAGCAGCGGGAGCGGCAAGGGCGAGCGGCCGGACACGGTGAAGGTCATCGTCGGCACCCGCCGCTACCACAGCACCGCCTGCCCGTTGATCCGGGGCGCGGGTGAGACCGGCGTGGAGACGATGACGCTGGCCGCGGCTGAGGCGGCCGGGCTGACGAGCTGCTCGGTGTGCCAGCACGACCGCGAGACGGTCGGCTGAGCGCCGCTCCCCGAACGGCCGGCTGAGCGCCGGTCGTGGGGCGCTCGGCTGAGCGCTCGACGCGAGACGGTCGGCTGAGTGCCGCCAACCGATCACCCTCCTTGGGAACCTTGGCCACGGCCTCCGGCATGATGCTGGAGGCCGTTTTGGCGTGCGAGGGCCGAGACCGGGCGGGGATTCCTCCTGCCAACGCGCCAGAGGGCTTGGCGGGGCGATCGGCCGGCCGGTGTGCCTAGGGCGCTGAGTCCGGTAGGCCTGGTGATACGGGACGTCGCTGGGGTGTGGGGGTGCGACGGTTGGGCGTGTGGGGTGGTGGCGCGGGGGCGCGGCGATCGGGCGTGAGGGTGCGGCGGTCGGGCGTGTGGGGTGGTGGTGCGGGGGTCGGGCGTGTGGGGTGGCGGCGTGGGGTGTGGCGGTGGGCGTGCGGGGTGGGGGTGTGGCGGTCGGCATGCGCGGTTGGGTGCGGGGTGGTGGCGTGGAGTGCGGTGGTTGACGTGCGGGGTGGGGGTCGGTAACGTACCCCACCCCTAGCGACGCTTTCGGAGCTGCGGGTGGGGTTCGACACCCACCCGCGTTCTCTGGAGGCTCCTCGATGTCCAGCCGTTCGCCGTTCCGGCGGCGCGACTTCCGGCTGCTCCTGTTCGGACAGACCACCACCCAGCTCGGCACGCAGGTCAGCGGCGTGGCGATCCCGCTGCTCGCCGTCGTGACCCTCGACGCCTCACCCCTGCAGCTCGGCCTCGTCACGGCCTCGGGGACGGTCGCGTTCGCGCTGATCGGCCTGCCCGCCGGCGCGTGGATCGACCGCTGGCGGCGCCGCCCCGTGCTCGTCGCGGCCGATGTGGCCCGCGCGGTGCTGCTGGTCACGATCCCGCTCGCCGCGTTCCTCGGGATGCTGACCATCGCGCAGCTCGTCGTCGTCTCGTTGCTGGCCGGCGCCGCCAGGGTCTTCTTCGACGTCGGCTACCAGAGCTACCTCCCGTCCGTCGTCGGGCGGGCCGGGCTGCTCGCCGGCAACTCGGCGATGGAGACCATCCGCGCCGGCGGCCAGGTGGCCGGGCCGGGCGTCGGAGGCTGGGCCGTCACCGTGCTCGGCGCCGCGAACGTCGTGCTCGTCCAGGCCGTCACGTTCGCCGTCTCGGCCGCGTCGCTGCTGGCCATCAGGGCTCCGGAGCCGCCCCCGCCTCCGCGCCCGCTGCCGGGCCGGCTCGTCGCGGAGATCCGGGAGGGGCTGGCGTTCGTCGCCAGGACCAGGGTCCTCCGGGCCGTGGCGATCACCAGCGCCGCCGGCAACTTCTCGTTCGCGATCGCCTCGGCGGTGAGCTTCGTCTTCATGGTCCGCACGCTCGGCCTCTCGCCTGCCGCGATCGGGCTCGTGCTCGCGGCGGGTTCGCTCGCCGCCCTGGCCGGCGCGGCCCTCACGCCTCGCCTGGCCCGCCGCGCGGGCTCGGCCCGCGTCATCTGGCTGTCCCTGGCCGTCACGGGCCCCATCGGGCTGCTCAGCCCCCTGGCGCGGCCGGGTTGGGCGGTGGCGCTGCTGGTGGCCGGGACGGCCGCGGGCGAGCTCGGCCAGATCGTGTACGCCGTCACGAACGTCAGCCTGCGCCAGCGCCTGTGCCCCGAGCACCTGCTCGGCCGGGTCAACGCCACCATGCGCTTCCTCATGATGGGCCTGTTCCCGCTGGGCGCCCTGGTGGGCGGGGTGCTCGGGGAGGCGGCCGGGCCGCGTCAGGCACTCTGGACGGCCGCCGTGGTCATCCTGCTGTCACCGCTGCCCGTGTACGCGGCGCTGCGCGGGATCCGCGACGTCGAGGACGTCCCGCCCTGGCACGGGCCCTGAGCGCGAGGGGCGGCACCCGGGCCGGGTGCCGCCCCTCGCGGGGCGCGTCAGGCGCGGCGGAGCTGGAAGGTGAGGCCGAGGTCGGCGTCCGTGTGGGACGGCAGGTCCGCGGCGGTGCCCTCCGTGATGCCGGTCGCCAGGACCTCCTCGCCGACCACGTGACCCTCCGCGCGCAGCGCCGCGGCGAGGTCGTCGGACGTGGCGGTCCACCACAGGTCGATGCGGTCGGTGATGGACAGGCCGGTCGACTTGCGGGCCTCCTGCACCAGGCGGATGACCTCGCGCAGCAGGCCGGCGCGGCGCAGCTCGTCCGTCAGCTCCAGGTCGAGAGCCACGGTCTCGCCCGTGCCGGTGCCGATGGCGCCCGTCTCGACCGCCCAGCCCGAGCGTGGCTGCTCGTTGACGATCACCTCGTCGGGGCCCAGCATGACCTCGCCGAGCTCGTCCGCCTCCACCAGGACCGTGGTGCCCGAGCGCAGGGCCCTGGCGACGCGGGTGGCGTCGGCGGCGGTAACGGCGGCGGCCACGAGCTTGGTCTGCGAGCCGAAGCGCTTGCCCAGGGCCCGGAAGTTGGGCTTGACCGTGTAGGACACGAGGTCGGCGCTGAAGCCGGACATGTCCTCCAGCGTCTGGACGTTCAGCTCGTCGGCCACGAGGCCGCGCAGCTCGGCAGGCAGCGACGGCCAGCCGTGCGCGCCCACCAGGGCCCGCCGCAGCGGCTGGCGGGTCTTGACGCCCGACGAGGCGCGGGCCGAGCGGCCCAGCTCCACCAGGCGCCGCACGAGAGCCATCTGGTCCGACAGCGCCGGGTCCAGCAGGTCCTCGCGCACCTCCGGCCAGGAGGCCAGGTGGACCGAGGAGGGCGCGTCGGCCGGGCGCAGGACGTCCCACAGGTAGTCGGTGACGAACGGCGTGACGGGAGCCATCAGCCGCAGCACCGTCTCCAGGCACTCGTACAGCGTCGCGAACGCGTCCTGCGAGCCCTGCCAGAAGCGGCGGCGCGAGCGGCGCACGTACCAGTTGGACAGGTCGTCGAGGAAGTCGGCCAGGCGGCGGCCGGCGCGCTGGGTGTCGTACTCGTCGAGCGCCGCCGTGACCTCGGCCACCGTGCGGTGCAGCTCGGCCAGCGCCCAGCGGTCGAGCAGCGGGCGCTGCGCGGCCGGGGTGGCCTCGGCGAGCATGGCCGGCGACCAGGACTCGGCGTTGGCGTAGAGGGTGAAGAACGACGAGGTGTTCCACAGGGTCAGCAGGACCTTGCGGACGATCTCCTCCAGCGTGCCGTGACCCACCCGGCGGGCCGCCCACGGCGAGCCCGCGCAGGCCATGAACCAGCGCAGCGCGTCGGCCCCGTGCTGGTCCATCAGCGGGATCGGCTCCAGGATGTTGCCCAGGTGCTTGCTCATCTTGCGGCCGTCCTCGGCCAGGATGAGGCCGAGGCAGAGCACGTTCTCGTAGGAGGACTGGCCGAAGACGAGCGTGCCGACGGCCATCATCGAGTAGAACCAGCCGCGCGTCTGGTCGGTGGCCTCGCAGATGAACTGCGCCGGGTAGACCCCCTCGGGCTTGCCGCGCTCGCCCCACTGGGCGAACGGCATGGAGCCCGAGTCGTACCAGGCGTCGATGACGTCGGGCACGCGCGTGGCGAGGGCGCCGCACGACGGGCAGTCGAAGGTGACGTCGTCGACGAACGGGCGGTGCGGGTCGAGGGCCGAGACGTCCTGGCCGGACAGGGCGCCCAGCTCCTCCATCGACCCGACGCACGTCACGTGCGACTCGTCCTGCGAGCACACCCACAGCGGCAGCGGCGTGCCCCAGTACCGGGAGCGCGACAGCGACCAGTCGACGTTGCCCCGCAGCCACTCGCCGAACCGGCCCCACTTGATCGTGTCGGGGAACCAGTTGGTGTTCGCGTTCTCCGCCAGCATCTGGTCCTTGACCGCGGTGGTGCGGATGTACCAGGAGGGCAGGGCGTAGTAGAGCAGTGCCGTGTGGCAGCGCCAGCAGTGCGGGTAGCTGTGCTCGAAGTGGCCGCCGCGGTAGAGCAGGCCGCGCGCCCGCAGGTCCTCGGTCAGCTCCTCGTCGGCGTCCTTGAAGAACCTGCCGCCGACCATGGGCACGTCGTCGAGGAAGCGGCCGTCGGGGCCGATCGGGTTGACGACCGGCATCTCGTACTTCTTGATCACGGCCATGTCGTCGGCGCCGAAGGCGGGGGCCTGGTGGACCAGGCCGGTGCCGTCCTCGACCGTGACGTAGTCGCCGAGCACGACGTAGTGCGCGCCCGGGATGTCGACCAGGTCGAACGGGCGGGTGTAGCTGGTGTGCTCCAGCTCGCGGCCGGTGAAGCGGGCCACCTCGGTCGCGCCCTCGCCGAGCACCGACAGCAGGGGCTCGGCCACGACCAGCACCTCGCCGCCGGCGGTGCGGGCCGCGACGTAGGTGACGTCGGGGTGCACGGCGACGGCCGTGTTGGAGACGAGCGTCCACGGCGTGGTCGTCCAGATCAGCAGCGCGGCGCCCAGCTCGGCCAGCGGGCCGGAGGTCGCGGGCATGCGGACGTAGACCGACGGGCTGGAGACGGTCTCGTACGCGCCGGGCTGGCCCAGCTCGTGGTCGGACAGGCCGGTGCCGCAGCGCGGGCAGTAGGGGGTGATCCGGAAGTCGCGGAACAGCAGCCCCTTGTCGAAGATGACCTTCAGCGACCACCACACGGACTCGACGTAGGACGGGTCCATGGTGCGGTAGGCCTGGGACAGGTCGATCCAGTAGCCCATCCGCTCGGTCATCTGCTCGAACGCGTCGACGTGCCGCAGCACGGACTCGCGGCACTTGTCGTTGAACTCGGCGATGCCGTACGTCTCGATGTCGCGCTTGCCGGACAGGCCCAGTTCGCGCTCGACGCTCACCTCGACCGGCAGGCCGTGGCAGTCCCAGCCCGCCTTGCGCGGCACGCTGAAGCCACGCATCGACTTGTAGCGGGGGAACAGGTCCTTGAACACGCGGGCCTCGACGTGGTGCACGCCGGGCAGGCCGTTGGCGGTGGGCGGGCCCTCGTAGAAGACCCAGGCGGGGTTGCCCGCGTTCTGCTCCACGGAACGCTCGAAGATCTTCCCGTCCCGCCAGCGGTCGAGGACCTCGCGCTCGAGCGCGGGCAGGTCGACCTGCGCGGGAAGAGAGCGGAATGATGGGGAAGACATCTCGGGCGTGACCTCCACGCTTGATCGGCCGGTTGGCTGGACGCGTGAAGGGACGAAGCCTGGCGGCTCCGCGGTACCACCCTTCTTGACCCCGCCTCGGGCGGGGCCCTCTTCATTTGGTCTGCTGCCGGTTCTAATGAGCTCGCGAGAGCCGTTCTTCCGGCGGCTCCGGGGTGATATCCCTCACAGTCGGGCCCCATCGACGCCTTGCAGACTCAAACCATAACGCAGAGTGGGGGCGAAGGCTTCCCTGTTTTCCTGGTGGCGGCGGCCCCGCGCCGGTACGCGAGTCGTAAACGGCGCAAAGTTGTGGGAATGGACGCCGACGGTGAGGAGTTGAATGCGCGAGGCGGGATAGTACGGGGGAGGTAAACCGTCCGGCGGGTCGTTTGCCGTTCCGTTATATGGATCCTAAGCTGCCCGCACCATTCACGGCCTTGATCAGCAATGGAGGCAGCCATGGCGGCAGTCACGCAGACCGCGACACCCTCGATGTGGTCGGAAGAGGAGCTGGCCGAGGTACGCGGCAGGCTCCAGGAGGAGATCGAGGAGCTCGAGGCGGACATCCTCCGCCACGAGTCGGAGATAGCCTCTGGAGACGTCACCCAGGGCGCGGGCGACGACCAGGCGGACGCCGGCGCCAAGACGTACGAGCGCGAACGCGAGATCGCCCTTACCCTGAATGCGCGCGATCTGGTCGCGCAGAACGAACGTGCGATCGCCAGGATCGACGCAGGGACCTATGGAGTGTGCGAATCGTGCCACAAGCCGATCGGCAAGGAACGCCTCCAGGCGTTCCCGAGGGCGACGCTGTGCGTGGCCTGCAAGCAGAAGGAGGAGCGCAGGTAACCGGCTCCGCCGCAGGCTCGGGAGGCGCAGCGGGCAGGCCCCGCCGGCGCCTCTTCGCCGTCCTCGTGACGCTGGCGGCCGTGATCTACGCGGCCGACCTCGCCACCAAGACGGTGGTGCTGCGCACGCTCGAGGGTGAGCCGCCGCTGGTCGTCATCCCGGGCGTGCTGCAGTTCCGGGTGATCTTCAACTCGGGCGCCGCGTTCAGCATCGGCACGGGGATGACGTTCGTCTTCACCCTCATCGCGGCCGGCGTGGTCGTGGCGATCGTGCGTACGGCGCGCAAGCTCGGCAGCCGGTCCTGGGCCGTCACGCTCGGCCTCCTGCTGGGCGGCGCGACCGGCAACCTCACCGACCGGCTGCTGCGCTACCCCTCGGGGATCGGCCGCTCCTCGCAGCTCCAGGGGCACGTCGTCGACTTCATCGAGGTGCTGCCGGGCAACTTCCCCGTCATCGACTACTTCCCGGTCTTCAACATCGCCGACTCGGCGATCGTCTGCGGCGGCATCCTGGCCGTGTTCCTGGCCTGGCGCAACGTGCAGATCGACGGCTCCAGGGAGGTGGAGAAGGATGACTGAGCAGCGCAGCCTGCCCGTGCCCGACGGCCTGGAGGGCGAGCGGCTCGACGCCGCGCTCTCGCGGCTGTTCGGCTTCTCCCGCACGCGCGCGGCCGAACTGATCACGGCCGGCGAGGTGCTCGTGGACGGCCGCCAGCCCGCCAAGTCGGACCGGGTGCACGCGGGCGCGTGGCTGGACGTGACGCTGCCGCCGCCGGTCACCACCCCCATGCCGGTGGCCGAGCCGGTGCCCGGCATGGCCATCGTGTACGAGGACGACGACATCGTCGTGGTCAACAAGCCCATCGGGGTGGCGGCGCACCCGACCGTCGGCTGGACGGGCCCCACCGTGATCGGCGGGCTGCTCGGCGCCGGGCACACGATCGCGACCAGCGGCGCGGCCGAGCGCCAGGGCATCGTGCACCGGCTCGACGCCAACACCACGGGCGCGATGGTGGTGGCCAAGAGCGAGCACGCCTACTCGCGGCTCAAGCGGGCCTTCAAGGAGCGCACGGTCGACAAGCGCTACCACGCGCTGGTCCAGGGGCATCCCGATCCGTTCAGGGGCACGGTCGACGCGCCCATCGACCGGCACCCGTCGGGCGACGGCCGGTTCGCGGTGGTGGCGGGGGGCAAGCCGTCCGTCACGCACTACGACACGGTGGAGGCGTTCAGGGCCGCGTCGCTGCTGGACATCAAGCTGGAGACCGGCCGCACCCACCAGATCAGGGTGCACATGTCGGCGCTGCGCCATCCGTGCGTCGGAGACCTGCTGTACGGCGCCGATCCGACGCTGGCGGCCCGGCTGGGGATCACGCGGCAGTGGCTGCACGCGGTCGCGCTCGGGTTCGAGCACCCCTCGTCGGGGGAGTGGATGTCGTTCAGCACCGACTACCCGCAGGACCTGCAGAAGGCGCTGGACATCGTCCGCGCGGAGTCCTGAGCCCGCCGCTCAGAAGGACTCCTCCTCCCCCTGCCCCCGCTCCTCGTCGTTGTCGGCCGCCTGACCGTTGTCCGAGCCCTCGACCCGGCCGGGGCCCTCCTCGTCCTTGCTCTTGGTCGGCTTCGGCTCCTTGGTGGGGCTCTTCTTGTTCCCGCTGGGTGACGGGCTGCGCGGCTGGTCGCGGGTCGGCGGCGGGGTGCTCCGCGGCGGTGGCGGCGTCGTGGTGCCCTGTGGCTGGCTCCCCTGCGGCTGGACGCCCTGCGGTGTCGGGGTGCTCTCCGGGCGGGTGGTCTTCAGCTCCGGTGTGGGGGACTCGTACACGGTCGTCGCCTCGGTGGTCACCACGGCGGGCGCGGGGCTGGGGGAGATCGCCTCGCGCGGGCGCTGCGACCACCAGGCGGCGCCCCCGGTGACCAGCCCGACGAGCAGCGCGCCCCCGGCGATCGCGGCCAGCGGCAGCAGGCGCCGCCTGGACCGCCACGGCCGCGCCCCGGACGGCACGGTGACGGGGCCGGTCCGCTCGGGGGCGTCGCCCGTCAGGATCGCGGCCAGCCGCCGCTCGGCCTCGTCCAGCGACATGCGCTCGGCCGGGTCCTTGCGCAGCAGCCCGTGCAGCACGGGGGCGAGCGCGCCCGCGCGGGCCAGCGGCCGGGGCTCGGCGTGCATGACGGCGCCCAGCGTGGCCAGGGCGTTGTCCCGCTGGAAGGGGGAGTTGCCCTCGACGGCCATGTAGAGCGTCACGCCCAGCGACCACATGTCCGAGGCGGGCCTGGCCTGCCCGCCGGCCGCGCGTTCCGGCGCCATGAAGGCGGGGGTGCCGACCAGGATGCCCGTCCTCGTGACGGGCGCCTCGTCCTCCGTGGTGGCGATGCCGAAGTCGGTCAGCACCGCGCGGCCGTCCTCCGACAGCAGCACGTTGTCGGGCTTGACGTCGCGGTGCAGCACGCCGGCCGCGTGCGCCGCGCGCAGCGCCTCCAGGAGCTGCACGCCGATGCCGGCGGCCTCGGCGGGCGGCATGGGGCCGTCGTCGCGGATCAGGGCGCCCAGCGTGCGCGAGGGCACGAGCTGCATGACGATCCAGGGGTGGCCGCGCTCCTCCAGCACGTCGTAGACGGTGGCCACGCCGGGGTGCGCCACCCGGCCCGCGGCCCTGGCCTCACGGAAGGTGCGCACGGCGAACTCGTCACGCTCCGGGCCGCTCATGTTCGGCGGCGGCAGGACCTCCTTGACGGCCACGTCCCGGCCGAGCACCTCGTCGTGGGCGTGCCACACCATGCCCATGCCGCCCTTGCCGATCGTTTTGAGCAGCCGGTAACGCCCACCGACCACCAAGCCAGCTGAATCGGACATGGACGGCGACTACCCAAGAAGCATCCGGGCAAGCGCGGTGACGACGGCCGCCGACGCCAGGACGACGAGGAACGGCGCCCGCAGCAGCAGCGCCACCACCGCCGCCCCCAGCCCCGCCGTCCGGGCCGGATCGAAGCTCAGCCCGCCCTGAGCGGTGAACGTCTGCACCGCGATCAGCGCCGCCAGCAGCGCCACCGGCACCAGCTCCGCGAACCTGCGCACCCGCGGATGGTCCAGCACCCGCCGGGGCGCGGCCAGGCCCGCCAGCTTCAGCGCGTAGCAGCCCAGGCAGACGGCGGCGATCGCCCACCACAGCGTCATCGCAGCATCACCGCCAGCACCGCGACGGCCGACAGCAGCACCGGCACGCCGGCGGGCAGGAACGGGGTGGCGCACAGGGCGATCGCCGCCGCCCCCGCGGCCAGCCAGCGCAGCTCGGCGCTCTCGGCCAGCCGCGGCCACAGGATGGCCAGGAACGCCACCGGGCCCACCACGTCCAGCCCCAGCACGCCCGGGTCGCCCAGGAACGAGGTGCCGTACGCGCCGGCCAGCGTGCTGAGGTTCCAGGCGATGTACAGGCTGGCGAACGTGGTGACGAAGCCCGTGCGGGCCGCCTCGGGGTCCGGCTGGGCCATGGTGACGGCCGTGGTCTCGTCGATGACGCCGTGGGCGGCCAGCAGCCGGCGCGGGCCGCGTACGCGCAGGAGGCCGGCCATGCGCAGGCCGTAGAGCGTGTTGCGGCCGCCGAGCAGCACCGCGCCGAGCGTGGCGGCCGCCAGGTCGCCGCCGGCGGCGACCGCGCCGGTCAGCGCGAACTGCGAGGCGCCCGTGAACGCCAGCAGGCTCAGCACGCACGCCTGCGGCACGGACAGGCCCGCGGTGACCGCCGCGGCGCCGAAGGCGATCCCGGACAGCCCCACGGCCAGTCCCACGCCGAGACCGTCCCGCACGGCGGCGGAACGGGAGGTTGTCTCTTCCATGCCGCCCGAGGCTAGGCGTTGGGCGAATCGTCCGTCTTGTACGTTCCTGCAGCGCGTTGGTAGGCGGCAGGAGGAACACCCACGATGCGCTTGAAGTGACGGTTCAGATGGGCCTGGTCGGTGAAGCCCACCTCGGCGGCCACCTGTGCCGGCCGCACGCCGGTCTGCAGCAGGTGGCGCGCCCGGCGCACCCGCAGCGAGGTCAGGTACGCGTGCGGCGGCAGCCCTGTCGCGGCCTTGAACGCCCGCAGCAGCGCGAACGGCCGCGCCCCCACCGCCCCGGCCAGGTCCTCCAGCGTCGGCGGGTCGACGAGGCTCTCGTGCAGCAGATCGAGCGCCGCCCGCACCGCCCGCCTGCCCTCCGCCGGCAGCACCGTGGCCGGCCTGGGCGCGGCGTGGCGGGCCACCAGCCTGGCGAACAGCGTGCGGCTCAGCGTCGAGGCCGCCAGCGCGTCACCCCGCTCGGCCGCCTCGTGCGCCCGCGCCAGCAGCGCCGCCACCTGGTCGTCGCGCACCACCTGCCGCGGGAAGTGCGGCGTGCCGCGGGGCGCGCCCAGTTCCGCCGCGATGCCGCTCAGCGCGTCGATCGAGGGATAGAGCATGCGGTACGCCCACCCGCCCGGCACGCCCGCCTGCCCCGTGTGCACCGCGTCGGGGTTCACCAGGACCAGCTCGCCCGCTCCCGCCCGGTGCAGCGTGCCCCGGTAGTCGAACTCCTCGACGCCCGAGACGATCAGGCCGATCGCGTAGCCGTCGTGCACGTGCCTGGAGAAGCGGTGGGTGACGTAGCGGGCCTTGAGCAGGTCCGTCTCCGGCACCGCCGGGTGCCGCCAGAACCGGGCCTGCTCCTTCACAGCGGCCTGAACGTCCTGGCGAACGTCTCGAAGTAGTGCCGGTCCTCGGCCCAGCGGGCGTGCGGGGTCTCCCAGTACAGGGCGTACGGGCGGCCGTCCTCGGTGTGGAAGCCGCGGTTGATCACGTGGATCGTCTGGCCGTTGCGCACCCGGGTGAACTCCCAGTCGGCGGCCTTCACGCCCAGGTAGTCGACCGGCCTGATGCGGACCCGCTTGTACTGCTGGAACTCGCCCTTCGCCCGGATCGCCCTCTCCAGGCCGAGCCAGTGCTGCTCCGGGTCGTCCCACGGGATGTCGGGGACGGTCCACTCCACGATCAGCGTGCCGGGGGTGCCGGGGCCCTTGATGGCGATGCTGTCCCGGTCAGGGTTCTTCGTCGGGCGCCACTGCCCGGGCATGGCGATCTGGAAGCGGCCGATCGCGCTCCTGTAGGAGCGCCAGCCCGCCGGGACCGCGGTGCGGGTGGGCCGTGGCGTGGTGGCGGTCGGGGTGGGCTCGGCGGGCTTGGTGGTGGGCTCGCCCGTCGTGGGGGACGGGCCGGCCCCGGTCGGACCGGTGGCGGGGCCCGCGGTGGGGCCCGTGGTGGGGCCCGTGGTGGGGGACGTGGCCGTCCAGCGGTCGGACAGCAGCACGCCGCCCGTGCCCAGCACCGCCACGGTCGCCAGCGCGGCGGGCAGGCCGATCCACAACGCCTTGCGGCGCCCGCCGGCGGGGCCGCGCCGCTGGTCGGGCATCGTCGCGTGCGAGGGGCCGGCGTCCGGGCCGGTGCCGGCCGCCTGCCAGCCGGTCCCGCCCGGACCGGTGCCCGCGCCCGGCTGCCAGGACGGCGGCGGCGTGTCGGGCGCGCCGGGGTGCGGCGTTCCAGCACCGGAGTGCGGTGTGAGGCCGCCAGGATGCGGTGTGAGGCCGCCGGGGTGCGGGGCCGGGGTGCCGGGGCGCGGTGTGAGGCCGCTGGAGTGCGGGGCGGGGCCGCCGGGCGTGCCGGTCGGCGGGGCGGCGGCGGCTTCGTACAGGAGCCTGGCGGCCTGCTCGGCGGGCAGCCGCGCGCCGGGGTCGCGGCGCAGCAGGCCCATGATGACCGGCTCCAGTACGCCGGCCCGCACCGGCGGCTCCGGCTCGTCGCGCAGCACCGCCGCCACCGTCGCCGCCCACGAGTCGCGCTTGAACGGCGGCCGGCCCTCGACCGCCGCGTACAGGGTGGCGCCCAGCGACCACAGGTCGGACTCGGGGCGCGCGGGGTCGCCGTTCAGCCGCTCCGGCGGCATGTACGCGGGCGTGCCCACCAGGCCGCCCGTGGCCGTCAGCCCCGCCTCGGTCTCCATCGAGGCGATCCCGAAGTCGGTGAGCACGACGCGGCCGTCGTCGGCCAGCAGCACGTTCTCGGGCTTGACGTCACGGTGCAGCACCCCGGTGGCGTGCGCGGCGCGCAGCGCGTCGAGCAGCCGGCCGCCGATCACCGCGACCTGCGCCGGCCGCAGCGGCCCGCTCTCGCCGATCACCTGCGCCAGCGAGCGCGAGCGGACGAGCTGCATCACGATCCACGGCCGGCCGTCCTCCTCCACGACGTCGTGGATGACGACCACCGACGGGTGGTCGAGGCGCCCGGCCGCCCTGGCCTCCCTGATGGTCCTGCGGTTGAGCTCGGCCCGCTTGGCGTCGCCGACGCCCGTGTAGCGGACCTCCTTGATCGCCACCGTACGGTCGAGCAGCTCGTCGTGGGCCCGCCAGACGACGCCCATCCCACCCTCGCCGAGCGGCTCGATGAGGCGATAGCGGTTGCTGACGTGCACGCAGCGAGCCTACCTACTTGGGGGGAACGAACGTCGCGCAGAATCCTTCGAAGAAGTCGTAGTCCTTCTTCCAGTGGCTGCTCAGCGTGTGCCAGTAGATGGCGTACGACTTCCCGTCCTCCGCGACGAACCCCCGGTAGCGGATGCGGCTCTTGCCGGTGTTGGTGGGCCAGTAGAAGTCCCAGTCGGCGGCGGCCTCGCGGAAGTCGACCTTGTCGATGCCGATCTTCTTGTAGCCGCCGTAGCGGTCCTTGAGGCTCGGCTCCAGCTTCTTCCAGCCCTTCAGCGGGTCCTTGCCCAGCTTGGGCATCTCCTCGACCCGCACGTGCGCGTTCGGCGCCCCGCCGGGGCCCTTGAACTCGACGCTCCTGCCGGTGCGCGTCCACTCGTCCCAGCCCTTGGGCAGGCCGATCTTGAAGCCGAGCTTCTTGTCCGTGTAGTACTTCCACCCGGACGGCAGCGGGTCCTTCTCGGCCTCCTTGGTCTCCTCGGGGGCCGAGGTGGGCGAGGAGCTCGGGGACGCCGGCGGGGAGGACGAGACCGTGGGCGACGACGTGGCCGACGACGTGGGCGACGACGAGGACGATGGCGTGGACGAGGGCGACTGCGAGGCGGGCGCGCTCGGCGACGGGCTCGTCGTGACGGCCGCCGCACGCGCGCCGGCCTGCTGCCTGGCCTCGTCGTCGGGGGCCGAGTTCAGGCCGAGGTAGCCGCCCACGACCGCCACCAGCAGCACCGCCACGGCCGCAGCGATGACGATCGTGGGCTTGCGCTGCGGGTCTGGCCTGGCCGCGTCCATCGTGGACTCGGCGGGTGGCCGCGGCGGCTCCACGGTCGGCGTCTGCGGGATGCGCGCGCCGGTCTCGGGCATGGCCTCCTGGGGGGCGCGGGCGGCCAGGAGGTTCGGGTCGGTCGGGGTGTCGTCCTCGACGGGCTCGTACGGGCGCCTGGCCTTGGCGGGGCCCGGCCGCTTCGGCCTGGCCGGGGGCGCGGCGGGGCGCTTCGGCTCGGCCGGGGCCGGCACGTGCAGCTCCTGCGCGGCGGGGAACTGCTTGGTGAGCGGCGGGTTCGACGGCGAGGTCGAGCCGGTGTCCGGCTCGGCGGCGTTCATGTCGCGCAGGGCCCGGCGCAGCATGCGCTGCGTCTCCTCGTACGACAGCCGCTGCACCGGCTCCTTGACCAGCAGCCCGTTGATCACGTCGGTGAGCGGGCCCGCGTGCGTGAGGGGATCGGGCTCGTCGGTGAGCACGGCGTGCATGGTGGCCAGCGCCATCCCGCGCTCGTGCGGGGATCGGCCCTCCACCGCCGTGTACAGCGTGGCGCCCAGCGACCACAGGTCGGACTCGCGCCGCGCGGGCAGGCCCTTGAGCCGCTCGGGCGCGATGAACGCCGGCGTGCCCGCCAGGCCCGTCACGGTGAGCTGCGTCTCGGTCTCCAGCGTGGCGATGCCGAAGTCGGTGAGCACGACGCGGCCGTCGTCGGCCAGGAGCACGTTCTCGGGCTTGACGTCACGGTGCAGCACGCCCGCCTCGTGGGCGCGGTGCAGCGCGTCCAGCACGGCCAGGCCGATCTCGGCCACCCGCTTGGGCGGCAGCGGCCCGTCCTGCTTGATCACGGCGCCCAGCGAGCGCGACTGGACGAGCTGCATGACGATCCAGGGACGTTCATCCTCCTCGATCACGTCGTGCACGACGATCACGTTGGGATGCTCGAACCTCGCCGCCGCTCTCGCCTCGCGCATCGTGCGCCGGTTCAGCAGCTGCACCTCCTCGCCCAGGGCGGCGGCGTACCTGACCTCCTTGACCGCGACCGTGCGGTCAAGGAGCTCGTCGTAGGCGCGCCAGACGATGCCCATCCCGCCCCTGCCGATGGGTTCCTGCAGCTGGTAGCGGCCGGCGATGCGGCGTCCGTCCTGCTTGCGATCCGACATCAACGGCCTCAAACCCTCCTCTAGGCCAAGAAATACTCTCACGGGCAGGGATCAACGGCGACTCGCCCGAAGGCCAGTCCGGCATGTGAGAAGCGCCGCCCAGCAGGTGGAGGCGCGGGTGTAGGGTTCAGATATGACTTGTCGTCGCTACGCGTTTACCGAGCCGGCTCCGGGAGAGCCGGTCGTCAGCTAGCGACCACCTGGAGTCGGCACGAGGCAGAGACAACCGTCTCTGCCTTTTTGGTTTCCGCCGGCTCCGAGGGCCGGCCACAGTGGGGAGTCGGGATGTCATCGACGTTGGAACGGCACGCGGTCGCCGTGGGCGGCCTCCTCGTGGGAGCGGGGCCCGCGGTGGTGATCGGCGACCGGGTGAGCCTGCGCACCGACCCGCCTGCCGCGTTGCGCGCGGGCGTCACGCTCGCCGAGCCGGCCACGGCCGCCGACCTGCCGGCCATCGCCGAGCACGCGGCGGCCGTCGTGGTGGGGGCGTCGTGGACGCGCGACATCCCCCTGGTGCGCGCGGCGGCAGGGCTCGGGCTGCCGGTCGTGGTGGAGCGGCGGGCGTCGGCCTCCATGGAGGAGTGGCTGGGGCTGGCCGCCTACTGCGCGGGCGAGGGCGACGGGAGGGTGATCCTCTGCGAGGGGGGAGGCCGTCCCGATCTGGCGCTCGTCCGGGCCGCGCGGGCCGCCTCGGGGCGTCCCGCGCTGGTGGACGTCTCCGCCGACCTCGGCCTGTCGGCCGCCGCCGTCGCGGCCGGCGCCGACGGCCTGATCATCGGCACGGGACAGGCGCAGACCCCGGCGGCCGGACGGCGGGTCGCCGAGGAGGCCGTGACCGTCGTCGGCGCGCTGCTGCGCGACGAGACGCCCGGCACGCTGCCCGAGTGCAGGCAGGCGATCGACCGGGTGGACGCCGCCCTGGCCACGCTGCTGGAGCGGCGGGCCGAGCTGGCGGGCATCGTGCAGCGGCTCAAGCCCGTCGGCGGCTTCGCCGGGCGCGACCTGGGCAGGGAGCGCGACGTCGTGGCCAGGATGGCCGTGCGGGCGCCCGCGCTGGGCGAGTCGCGCCTGTCGGCCATCATGAACGCCGTCATCGAGGCGGGGCTGCACCTCGCCGAGGAGCGTTCGGGTCGGTGACCAGCACGTTGTTCATCGGGCGGCCGGGGCCGGCGGCGATCTGCCCGGTGATGAGCTCGGCGAAGCGGCGGTAGCCGTCGCCCGTCGGGTGGTAGCTGCGCGCGTTGACCCGCAGCTCGTCCATGTCCACGGCCAGCCCGTTCAGGAACGGGCGCGGCCGGCCCACCTCGTGTCCCGTGAACGCCTCGTAGGCGTCCACGTACTCGGCGCTGCCCGGCGCCCCGAACGCCGCGATGGCGCGGTCGAACTCGGCCACCACCGACCCCACCGTGTCGTTGAGCCGCCGCGTCATGGTGTTCAGCCAGCGCTGGTCGGCCACGGTCAGGTTGTCGACGGTCTCCACCGGCTCCTTCGGGAACGGGCGCGGGTAGCCGAGCACGATGACGCGCGCGGCCGGCGCGCGCACGCGCACCTCCTTGAGCACCTTGAGCATGCTCGTACGCAGCTCCTCGATGCGCCGGTTGACCGCGGCGTCCTGGTCGACGCAGGCCGTCGACCACGGGATCTTGACGATGCAGCCCGTCAGCACCTTGGAGAAGCCTGCGTCGTTGCCCCCGATGCTCAGCGTCACCAGGCTCGCCGCCGCGCTCACGCGGGTGATCTGGGGCGGCTGGCCGTGCTGGCCCGACAGGAGCTCGCGGGTGGTGGCGCCGCTGCAGGCGTAGAAGGCGGTGCCGCCGCCGAACCGGTAGGCCTGGGCGACGAGCGGCACGTAGGAGCCCTCGGACCGGTGGCAGCGGTCGGCCCCGTCGTTGACCGGCGCCTGGCTCAGCTCCCACACCCCCTCGCCGGAGGAGTAGGAGTCGCCGAGCGCCACGTACGTGCCGCTCTGGGCCACCTGGACGGCCGTCAGCCTGGTGACCCGCGGTAACTCGCCCCGCGGCGCGGCGCCGGTGGGGCAGCCCGCGTCCAGCACGGCGCAGGCCAGCTTGGGGTAGAGGCCCAGGGGCAGGCACGCCACGGCCAGCGCGACGCCGATCGCGGCCGCGGCCGCCGTCTGGACGATCCTCCGTCTCGCAGCGTCCAGTGCGACCTCCCTGCCCGGCGACTCCTCTGCTGCGCCATCGAGACTACCCAGCGACCCCGCCGCCGCGGGCGTGCCCGTGCGGCGGCCTTCAGGACGGGCGGCGGCGCCGGACGGTCCACCAGCCCAGGGCGATGGCGGCGACCAGCAGGGGGATCAGGTAGAACGCCACCCGCTGGTCCTGGTCGGCGAACGGCATCAGCAGCACCACCAGCGCCAGGAACGCCATGGTGAGCCAGTTGGTGTAGGGCGAGCCGGGCATCGGGAAGGCCGAGCGGTGGCCCGTGCGGCGCAGCCGGGTCTGGCAGTGCACCAGCACCCCCCACGTGGTGATCACGCCCAGGGAGGCCACGGCGGTGGCGATGTTGAAGGCCCGCTCCGGCAGGAAGTAGAACAGCGCCACCCCCGCCAGGAACATGGCCGCGGTGAACAGGATGCCGCCGATCGGCACGTGCCTGGTGCTGAGGGCGCCGGCGAAGCGGGGCGCCTCCTGCTTCATGGCCATCGAGCGCAGGATGCGGCCCGTGGCGTACAGGCCGGAGTTGCAGGACGAGAGCGCTGCGGTGATCACGACGAGGTTCATGGCGTCGGCCGCCCACGGGACCCCGAGCCCGGAGAAGACCGTCACGAACGGGGACGTGCCCGCGCGGTAGGCGGTCCACGGCAGGACCATGGCCAGCAGCGCCACCGAGCCCACGTAGAAGACCGCGATGCGCCACACCACGCCGTTGATGGCCTTCGGCATGACCTCGTGCGGCCTGGCCGTCTCGCCCGCCGTGATGCCGACCAGCTCGATCGAGGCGTACGCGAACACGACCGACTGCAGGCTCATCAGCACCAGCGGGAACCCGGTCGGGAAGAACCCGCCGTGCGAGACCAGGTTGTGCGGCCCGGCCTCGCCGATCGCGAACACCACCAGCACCAGGCCGACGACCAGGAACACCGTGATGGCCAGGACCTTGAGCATGGCGAACCAGAACTCCAGCTCGCCGAACAGGCGCACCGACAGCAGGTTGACCGTCATGACGAAGCCGAGCGCGATCAGCGCCGTGAGCCACTGGGGGAAGGCCGGGGCCCAGTAATGGATGTAGGCGGCGATCGCGGTCAGCTCGGCGACGCCGGTGGCGGCCCAGTTGATCCAGTACATCCAGCCGCTGGCGAAGGCCGCCCACGGGCCGATGAACTCACCGGCGTACTCGACGAACGAGCCGGAGACCGGCCGGTAGAGCACGAGCTCGCCGAGCGCCCGCATGACGAAGAACGCCGCCACCCCGGCGGCGGCGTAGGAGAGCACCAGCGCGGGACCGGCGGCGGCCAGCCGCCCCCCGGAGCCCAGGAACAGCCCCACGCCGATGGCGCCGCCGATGGCGATCATCTGGACCTGGCGGTTGCCCAGCGCGTGCGTGTATCCCTCTTCGGTCTGCGTGCGCACCCCGTGACTCCTTGATCACCCAGTGTGAATCCGAGGATATCGGTGCTGCTGATCGCCGCGACCCGCGGCGCGCCGGTCCCCGGGGGCGCCGGATGGGCCCCGGGTTGTCGGTCGGGGCCACTAAAGTCAGATGCCACAACCCCATCGAGACCGGGAGGCGCCGCTCCATGTCGTCCAGCGACTCGTTCGTGCACCTGCATGTTCATACGGAATACTCCATGCTGGACGGGGCGGCCCGCCTCAAGCAGATGTTCAAGCAGGTCGGCGACCTGGGCATGCCCGCGATCGCGATCACCGACCACGGCAACATGCACGGCGCCTACGACTTCTACAAGCAGGCCACGGGCGCCGGCATCAAGCCGATCATCGGCATCGAGGCGTACGTCGCGCCGGAGTCGCGCCACAACAAGAAGCCGGTGCTGTGGGGCGAGCCGCACCAGAAGCGCGACGACGTCTCGGCGGGTGGTTACTACACCCACATGACGATCTGGGCGCGCAACAAGACGGGCCTGCACAACCTGATGCGGCTGTCCTCGCGCGCCTACACCGAGGGTTTCGTGCGCAAGTGGGCGCGCATGGACGCCGACATCCTGGCCGAGCACGCCGACGGCCTGATCGCCACCACGGGCTGCCCGTCGGGCGAGGTGCAGACGAGGCTGCGGCTCGGCCAGTACGACGAGGCGCTCAAGGCCGCCGCGAAATATCAGGACATCTTCGGCAAGGAAAACTTCTTCCTGGAGATCATGGACCACGGCCTCGACATCGAGCGCCGCGTCCGCGACGGCCTGACCAGGATCAGCAAGGAGCTGGGCATCCCGCCGCTGGTCACCAACGACTCGCACTACACCTACGAGGCCGACGCCGCCTCCCACGACGCCCTCCTGTGCATCCAGACCGGCAAGCAGCTGTCCGACCCCGACCGCTTCCGCTTCGACGGCTCCGGCTACTACATCAAGAGCGCCGACGAGATGCGCGCGGTCGACTCCTCCGACCTGTGGGCCGAGGGCTGCCGCAACACCCTGCTGGTGGCCGAGAAGGTCGACGCGACCGGGTTCTTCGAGTTCAAGAACCTCATGCCGACCTACCCCATCCCCGACGGCATGACGGAGAGCGAGTTCTTCCGCCAGACCGTCTGGGAGGGCATGGCCCGGCGCTGGCCCGAGGGCTACGACGAGGAGCACCGCAAGCAGGCCGAGTACGAGATCGGGATCATCGAGCAGATGGGCTTCCCGAGCTACTTCCTCGTGGTCGCCGACTTCATCATGTGGGCCAAGCAGAACGGCATCCCGGTCGGCCCCGGCCGTGGCTCGGCCGCCGGCTCGCTGGTGGCGTACGCGATGGGCATCACCGACCTCGACCCGCTCCCGCACGGCCTGATCTTCGAGCGGTTCCTCAACCCCGAGCGCGTCTCCATGCCCGACGTCGACATCGACTTCGACGAGCGCAGGCGCGGCGACGTGATCCGGTACGTGACCGAGAAGTGGGGCGCCGACAAGGTCGCCATGATCGCCACGTTCGGCACCATCAAGGCCAAGGCCGCCATCAAGGACGCGGGCCGCGTCCTGGGCTACCCCTACGCGCTGGGCGACCGGGTCTCCAAGGCGTTCCCGCCCGCCGTGATGGGCAAGGACATCCCGCTGTCGGGCATCTTCGACAAGGACCACCCGCGTTACGCCGAGGCGGGCGAGCTGCGCCGGCTCTACGAGGAAGACGTCGACGTCAAGGCGACGATGGACCTCGGCAAGGGCCTGGAGGGCCTGATCAGGCAGACCGGCGTGCACGCCGCCGGCGTGATCATGTCCGCCGAGGTGCTGACCGACCACATCCCGATCATGCGCCGCGACTCCGACGGCGCGATCATCACGCAGTTCGACTACCCGACCTGCGAGACGCTCGGCCTGCTGAAGATGGACTTCCTGGGCCTGCGCAACCTCACCATCATGGACGACTGCCTCAAGATGATCGAGGCGACCACGGGTGAGAAGGTCGATCTGCTCTCGCTGCCGCTCGACGACCGCAAGTCGTACGAGCTGCTGGCCAAGGGCGACACGCTGGGCGTGTTCCAGCTCGACGGCGGCGGCATGCGCTCGCTGCTGCGCCTGATGCGCCCCGACAACTTCGAGGACATCTCCGCCGCCCTCGCGCTCTACCGCCCCGGCCCGATGGGCGCCAACTCCCACACCAACTACGCCCTGCGCAAGAACGGCCAGCAGGACATCACGCCGATCCACCCGGCGCTGGAGGAGCCGCTCAAGGACATCCTCGACACGACCTACGGCCTGATCATCTATCAGGAGCAGGTCATGGCCATCGCCCAGAAGGTGGCCGGCTTCACCCTCGGCGCCGCCGACCTGCTGCGCCGCGCGATGGGCAAGAAGAAGAAGGCGGAGCTGGACAAGCAGTACGCCGGCTTCGAGAAGGGCATGCTGGACAACGGCTATCCCGCCGAGGCCATCAAGGCGCTGTGGGACATCCTGCTGCCGTTCTCCGACTACGCCTTCAACAAGGCCCACACCGCCGCCTACGGCCTCATCGCTTACTGGACCGCCTACCTCAAGGCCAACTACCCGGCCGCCTACATGGCCGCGCTGCTGTCGTCGGTCAAGGACGACAAGGACAAGTCGGCCCTCTACCTCAACGAGTGCCGCCGCATGGGCATCAAGGTGTTCCCGCCGGACGTCAACGACTCCGACTTCGACTTCACCCCGCGCGGCACCGACATCCGCTTCGGCCTGTCGGCCGTCCGCAACGTCGGCGGCAACGTCGTCGACGGCATCATCGCCGCGCGCAAGGAGAAGGGCCGCTTCGGCGACTTCAAGGACTTCCTGCGCAAGGTGCCGGCCATCGTCTGCAACAAGCGCGTGATCGAGTCGCTGATCAAGGCGGGCGCGTTCGACTCGCTGGGGCACGTGCGCAAGGGCCTGGTCATGGTGCACGAGCAGGCCGTCGACGCGATCATCGACATCAAGAAGAACGAGGCCATCGGCCAGGACTCGTTGTTCGGCGCGATCGACGGCGGCGAGGACCAGACGTTCGACGTGCAGATCCCGGTGGGCGAGTGGGACAAGAACACGCTGCTGCAGTTCGAGCGGGAGATGCTCGGCCTGTACGTGTCGGACCATCCGCTGTTCGGCGTCGAGCACATCCTGGCCGCCGGGGCCGACTGCTCGGTCGCGGCCGTGCAGGACGAGAGCCGGACCGACGGGCAGGTCGTGACCGTGGGCGGCATCCTCAGCGGGGTGCAGCGCAAGGTCACCAAGAAGGGCGACACCTGGGTGCTGACCCAGCTGGAGGACCTCGCCGGCTCCATCGAGGTGATGATCTTCCCGTCGGCGTACCAGCTCTGCTCGACGCTGCTGGCCGAGGACGCGATCGTGTTCGTCAAGGGGCGGATCGACAAGAGGGAGGACGTCGCCAAGATCATCGCGATGGAGGTGACGGCGCCCGACCTCACCGTGGAGGCCGGGGGGCCGCTGCTGGTGAGCCTGCCGCTGACCCGCTGCACGCCGCCGGTGGTCGGGCGGCTGAAGGAGATCCTCACCACCCATCCGGGCACGTCCGAGGTGCATCTGCAGGTCCACAACGGGCCCAAGACGACGGTGATGCGGGTGGACGACCGGCTGCGGGTCACGCCCTCGCCGGCGCTGATGGGCGACCTGAAGCAGCTCCTCGGCCCGGCGTGCCTCGGCGCTTGACCCCCGTTCCCCGACAGGGCGGCCGTGGGGCAGGATCGCAGGCGTGAGCGAACTGCATTTCCTGACCGCGACCGAGCTGGCCCGACTGATCAGGACCAGGCAGGTGAGCGCCGTGGAGGTCCTCCAGGCCCACCTCGACCGGATCGAACAGGTCAACCCGCACGTCAACGCCATCGTCACCCTCGTCGCCGAGCAGGCCATGCGGGCGGCCGAGGCGGCCGACGCGGCCCTCTCCTCGGAGGGGGCCGCCGGGCCGCTGCACGGCGTGCCGGTCGCGCACAAGGATCTCGTCGACACCGCGGGGATCAGGACCACCTACGGCTCGCCGCTGTTCGCCGACCACGTGCCCGAGCAGGACGACCTGATCGTCCAGCGGCTGCGCGCGGCGGGGGCCGTCACCGTGGGCAAGACCAACACCCCGGAGTTCGGCACCGGCTCCCACACCGTCAACGAGGTGTTCGGCGCCACCAGGAACCCCTACGACCTGTCCAAGTCGGCCGGAGGCAGCAGCGGGGGAGCGGCGGTCGCGCTGGCGACCGGGATGGTGCCGCTGGCCGACGGCTCCGACATGGGCGGCTCCCTGCGCAACCCCGCCTCGTTCTGCAACGTCGTCGGCCTGCGCCCCACGCCCGGCCGGGTGCCCGACATCTCCGACATCAACGCCTGGTACACGCTGAGCGTCTCCGGGCCCATGGCCAGGACGGTCGAGGACGTGACGCTGATGCTCGGCGTCGTCGCCGGGTTCGACCGGCGCTCGCCGTACTCGATCAAGGAGGTGTTCGCGCCCGAGCCCGAGCAGGGGGTGGCCGGGCTGCGCGTGGCGTGGAGCCCCGACCTGGGCGGGCTGCCCGTGGACCCGCGGACGGCGGCGGTCACCGCGACCGCGCCCGGGGTGTTCGAGCGGCTCGGCGCCCGCGTGGAGCAGGTCGAGCTGGACCTGAGCGACGCCGAGGACGCGTTCAGGACCTACCGGGCGTGGAACTACCTGCTCGTCCACGGCGACAAGAGCGGGCTCGGCCCCAACACGGCCTGGAACGTCGAGCAGGGCCGCAAGGTCACCGGGGCCGACCTGGCCAGGGCCGAGAGGGCGCGCAGCCGCCTCTACCAGCGCATGGCCGCCTTCTTCGACACCTACGACGTCCTGATCGCGCCCGTCAGCCAGGTGCCGCCGTTCCCGATCGAGCACCCGCACGTCAGCGAGATCAACGGCCAGAAGCTGCCCGACTACCTGGCGTGGATGCGCTCGGCGTACTGGATCAGCGTGCTGCACGCGCCGGCCGCCTCCGTGCCCGCCGGGTTCACCGGCGACGGGCTGCCGGTGGGCGTGCAGATCGTGGGCAGGCCGTTCGAGGACGCCAGGGTGCTCCGGGTGGCGCGCGCCTTCGAGCAGGCCACCGGCCACGGCCTGCGCCGTCCCCCGCTCTAGGTCGGCCCGATCCCGCCGTACGGCTGCCGCAGCGGCGACTCCCGGTAGCCGTGCATCCCCTCCAGCAGGCCGAAGAACCCCACGGCCAGCAGCGGCCAGGACACCAGCACGCCCTCGGCGGTCAGCTTCAGCGCGCCTGGGACGATCTTCACCCCGGTCGCGGCGGGGGCCGCCTCCACCATGACGGCCCCCAGCGTGAACGTGGAGCCCGCCCACAACGTCAGGAACGCGGCCGCCACCCCGCCCGCGCACAGCCCCAGCAGCACCGGCAGCATCAACCGCCGCGCCGAGAACCAGGCGACCCCGCCGCACAGCAGCCCGAGCCCGCCCGTGATCACCGCGAACCATCCGTCGGCCGCGATCAGGGCCTGCGTGGTCGGATCGGCCAGCACCGTGCCCTGATCGGTCACCTGGTACGGCGCCCGCGGTGTCAGCCCTGACCAGAGCAGTCCGGCGGCGACCCCGAGAGCGGCGAGTGCGAGGACAGTTACCGCAAAAGCGCGTACTTCCCTCGTCACGCCACTCCCCCTCACATGTACGTCCGAATCAGCTCGATGGTATCCCCCGGCTAGGCTCACTTCGTGATTGCAGAAGAGGTCTGGCAGATTGAACCCTCCGGCCCGCTCCGGGGTGACGTCGAAGTACGCGGTTCGAAGAACGGCGTGTCCAAGCACATGGTCGCGGCCATGATGGGCAACGGCGAGAGCAGCATCCACAACGCCCCCGAGGTGGGCGAGGTGGGCATCACCGCCGAGATGCTGCGGGCGCTCGGCATCCACGTCGAGATCTCCCGCACGGAGATCAGGATCGAGAAGGGCGCGGAGATCGAGCCCCGCGTCCCCGACGCGTTCACCGGCCTGAACCGCATCCCGATCCTCATGCTCGGCCCCCTGTTGCACCTGGCGGGGGAGGCGTTCGTGCCGCTGGTGGGCGGCGACCCGATCGGGCGGCGGCCGGTGAACTTCCACGTGGACGCCCTGCGCGCGATGGGCGCCGAGGTGCAGGTCGGCGACACCGGCATCTACGCCAAGGCCAAGCGCCTCAACGGCACCCGGATCGAGCTGCCGTACCCGAGCGTGGGCGCCACCGAGACGGTGCTGATGTCGGCGGTGCTGGCCGACGGCAAGACCGTGCTGAAGAACGCGGCCACGGAGCCGGAAGTGGTGGAGCTGGCGCTGTTCCTGCAGCGGATGGGGGCCAGGATCGAGCTGTCGCCGGACCGCCGGATCGTCATCGAGGGCGTCGAACGGCTGCGCGGCGCCCAGACCTGGCTGACCGGCGACCGCATCGAGGCGTTCTCGTACCTGGCGGCGGGCCTGGTCACCCAGGGCGAGGTACGCGTGCACGGCTGCCCCCAGGACCGCCTGGTCACCGCGATCACCACGCTGGCCAGGATGGGCGCCCAGTTCGACATCAACGACGAGTACCTGTGCGCCACCGCGCCCCCCGAGGGCCTGCGCTCGGCGGCCGTGCAGACCGACACCCACCCCGGGTTCATGACCGACTGGCAGACGCCGCTGATGGTGCTGTTCACGCAGAGCCAGGGCATGTCGGTGCTGCACGAGACGGTCTTCGAGAACCGCCTGGTGTACGTGCCGGCGCTGCAGAAGATGGGCTGCGAGATCGAGGTGTTCGACCAGTGCCTCGGCGGTCCCGCCTGCCGCTACCACGACACCAACGCCCGTCACTCGGCCGTCGTGCGCGGCGTGTCCAAGCTCAAGGGCGCCGACGTGACGCTGCCCGACATCAGGGCCGGCTTCTCGGCGGTGCTGGCGGCGGCGGTCGCCGACGGGCCGTCCACGCTGCGCGGCGTGCACCACATCGAGCGCGGCTACCACCGGCCGTTCGAGCAGTTCGTGTCGCTCGGTCTGAACATCACACGGCAACGGTAAAGAGGCCGGAAGCGGGCGTTTGCCGCTGATCGGGACGTCGCAGATCATCTTACGTGACCGTACTCAGATCCGTCGGGGCGCTCGGCCTGGCGGGGGCGCTCGGCGGGGTACTGACGGCCGCGCTGGCCGCCCCGCTGGTGGGCGGGGGCGGCCTCGCGGCGATGAGCGTCACGAACACCTTCGTGGACCTGCCGCCCGCCCCGCGCGAGGAGCCGCTCGCCCAGGTGACCAGGCTGCTGGACAAGGACGGGCGGCCGTTCGCCCAGTTCTACGAGGCCAACAGGACGGCCGTGCGGCTCGGCGCGGTCGCGCCCGTGATGCGCAAGGCCATCGTGGCGATCGAGGACGCCCGCTTCTACGAGCACGGCGGCCTCGACGTCAGGGGCACGATCCGGGCGCTGCTCACCAACACCCAGGCAGGCGGCATCCGGCAGGGCGGCTCGTCCCTGACCCAGCAGCTCGTCAAGAACATCCTGGTGGAGAGCGCGCGCAGCGACGCCGAACGGAACAAGGCCCGCGCCCCCAACCTGGCCCGCAAGATCACCGAGCTGCGGCTGGCGCTGGCGCTGGAGAAGAAGTACCGCAAGGACGAGATCCTGGAGCGGTACCTGAACATCGCCTACTTCGGCGCGGGCGCGCACGGGGTGGAGGCGGCGGCCAGGCGCTTCTTCTCCACCTCGGCCTCCCGGCTGACGCTCACCCAGGCGGCCACGCTGGCCGGCGCGGTGCGCATGCCGTACTCGACCGACCCCTCGCTCGGGCAGGCGCACAGGGAGCGCCTGAAGATGCGCCGCGACCTCGTGCTCGACCGCATGGCGGGGCTCAAGCAGATCACCCAGCAGGAGGCGGCGAGCGGCAAGGCCGCGCCGCTCGGCATCCGGTTGCGGCCGGAGCCCGGCGGCTGCGCCCAGAGCGAGTACCCGTTCTACTGCCTGTACGTGCAGCAGGAGCTCCTGTCCAACCCCGTCTTCGGCAACACGGCCCGTGAGCGGCAGCGCAGGATGGCCAGGGGCGGCCTGACGATCAGGACCAGCCTCGACCCGATCGCGCAGCGCGCCGCCGAGCGGGCCATCCGCGAGCACGTCTCGCCGGAGGACACCGAGGTGGCCGCCGAGGCCATGGTGGAGCCGCGTACCGGGCGGATCAGGGCGATGGCCGCCAGCAAGCGCTTCGGCCGCAACCCCGGCAACCGCAAGAACGGCCCCAAGACCACCTTCAACCTGCCGGCCGACGTGGCGCACGGGGGCGGGCAGGGCTTCCAGGCCGGCTCCACGTTCAAGGTGTTCACCCTGGCCACCGCGCTGCAGCAGGGGTGGCGCTTCGGCGACGGCTTCCAGACGCCGGGTTCGCTGGTGCCGGGGCAGGGCTACCGCGACTGCTCGGGCAAGCCCGTCAACGACCCGAACACCCGCGTCCTGAACGCCAGCGGCGAGGGCGAGGGCGGGCCGCACAGCATCGAGACCGGCACCTGGAAGTCGGTGAACATCTTCTACATGATGCTGGAGCGCAAGGTCGGGCTCTGCAACGTCGTGCGCATGGCCAGGACGCTCGGCGTGACCAGGGCGGACGGAGGGCCGCTGAAGGAGGTGCCGACGTTCACGCTGGGGGTCAACGAGATGGACCCCGTGACGGTCGCGGCGTCCTTCGCGGCGTTCGCCGCGCGCGGGCAGTACTGCCGGCCGCTGGCCATCGTGGAGATCGTCGGCAGGGACGGGCGGCGCACGCACGTGCCGCCGTCGTGCGAGCAGGTACTCGAACGGCCCATCGCGGACGCCGTCAACCACGTGCTGGAGGGCGTGTTCGACAAAGGCACGATGAAGGGGCAGAGCATCGGGCGGCCCGCCGCGGGGAAGACGGGCACCAACAACGGCTACACCTCGGCCTGGTTCGCCGGCTACACGCCGCACCTGGCGGCGGCGGTCAGCGTGGGGGACATCCGGGGGTCCTACCGGTTCCCGCTGCAGGGGGTGCAGATCGGGGACCGGTACTACGGGTCGGTGCAGGGGGCGTCGCTGCCGGGGCCGATCTGGGTGGAGTCGATGAGCGCGGCGCTGCGGCGCACGGAGCCGCGCGGGTTCATCCGGCCCGACATGTCGCGCTTCGGGGGCGGGCACACGCCGGGGCTGGAGAAGGCGCTGGCGGAGGAGGAGCGCAAGAAGCGGGGGAACAACCCGTTCGGCCGGCGGACCCGGCGGCTGTTCGAGTGGCTGCTCGGGCAGGGCCCGGGGCCGTCCCTGGAGGGGCCGCCGCGCGAGCCCGGCCGGCTCCTCGACCGCCCCCGCCGCGATCGCGCCGTACCCAGGCCGGGCACCTGAGAGAGACCGCCATGGGCGCGGGCGCTGAGGCGGCGAGCGTCGCCTGAGCGGTACCGCGTCCCGGCGTGGCGTCGGCCGGCGGTGCGTCGCGCGGCCCCTCGCGGGCCTCGGCCGGAGCGCGGTGGGCAGGGGGCGGGCGGAGGGGGCTCAGCCGGCCTTGCCGATGGGGGCCGTGACCGCGCGGGTGAGCGTGATGAGGTTGTCGGGAGCCGTCTCGATCTGGAGCCCCCGCTTGCCCGCCGAGAAGTAGATCGTCTCGAAGTCGAGCGCCGACGAGTCCACCACGGTGGGAAGCTGCTTGCGCTGCCCCAGCGGGCTGATCCCGCCCACGACGTACCCTGTCACCCGTTCGACCTTGGCGGCGTCGGCCATCGCGGCCCGCTTGCTGTTGAGCGCTCCCGCCAGAGCCTTCAGATCGAGCTTGCCCGCCACCGGCACCACCGCCACCGCCAGCCCGCTCTCGACCTCGGCGACGAGCGTCTTGAAGATCCGCTCGTACGGCACGCCGAGCGCGTCGGCGGCCTCCTCGCCGTAGGCCTGGGCGGCGGTATCATGCTCGTACGGGTGCAGCGTGAACTCCGCCTTGGCCTTCGCCAGCGCCATGGTGGCAGGAGTGCCCCCTGTCTTGGTTTTGCGCGACATGGTTGATGACCATAGCGCGGAGCCGGCAGGGCATCCTCCTGCGGGCCGAGGACGAGCGGGACCGCCGGCGCACGATCGTGCGCGTTCACCGGCGTCCTCGTGGGTGACGGCCAGTTCCAGGGGGGCATCCCGAGTGTCCGTCGGGTGTCCGGCAGGTTCTACAGCGGCTGGCTCGCCTGGCGTCCGCTAGACCTGGCGCGGTCCGGCCGCCGGTCGCAGGCGGCCGGGCGTGTAGCCGAAAGCCCTCCTGAACACGTCGATGAACGCGCTCGCCGACGCCCACCCGCACCGGTGCGCCACCGCGGTCACAGGGGTGCCGTCGGCGAGCAGGAGGAGGGCATGGTGCAGGCGGAGCTGGGTGCGCCACTGAGGGAAGGTCATGCCCAGCTCGGCCCGGAAGAGGCGGGCCAGGGTGCGGTCGCTGGTCCCGGCCTGGGCGGCGAGCCGGGCCAGGGTGCTGTTGTCGGCGGGGTCGCGGTGCAGGGCGGCGCAGACCGCGGCCAGGCGGGCGTCCCTGGCGGTGGGCAGGTGGAGCGGCTGCTCGGGGGCGTGCCTGAGCTGGTCGAGCAGCACCGCCAGCAGCCGCTCCCGCTCCCCGCCGTCCCTCCGGCCGCCCTCCCGCTCGCTGCCGTTTCTGTGGCCGTCGGGATGGTCGCCGGTGTAGGCGATGATCAGCTCGCGGAGCAGCGGGCCGACCGCCAGCACCGCCGGCCGGTCCAGTCCGAGCGGGTTGTCGGCGAGGCCGACCAGGCGCAGGTCCGTGTCCCCGTGCGCGCGGTGCTCGTGCACGGTGCCCGCGGGCACCCACAGGGCCCGGTTCGCGGGGGCCACCCAGGTGCCGGCGTCGGTGGTGACGGAGATGACGCCGCGGCAGGCGTAGGCGATCTGGTGGGTGTCGTGACGGTGCGCGTCGATGCCCGCGCCCGGCGCGAGGGGACGCCGTCCGGTGGGCGCTTCGGACAGATGGCGGATTCCCGTCATGGATTGGCATTTTATCGGAAGCGAGCCAACCGTCCCCGGGGACAGGATCGAAGGCGTGAACAGGATCCCCATGCTCGCCGCCGGTCACGCCACCGTGGACTTCTACCAGGGCGCGGTGCCCGCCCTCGTGCCGTTCCTGGTCTCAGGACGCGGTTACGGGTACGTCGCCGTCTCCGGCATCGTGCTGGCCGCGACGCTGCTGTCGTCGATCGTGCAGCCGATCTTCGGCGTGCTGACGGACAGGTGGCGCATGCCGTGGCTGATCCCGGCGAGCATGGTCCTGGCCGGAACGGGGGTGGCCATCTGCGGCGTCTCCGATTCGTACGTGCTGACCTGGCTGGCCGCGGCCCTGTCCGGGCTCGGGGTGGCCGCTTACCATCCGGAGTCCGCGCGCCTGGCCAGGATCGCCAGCGAGGGCAGTCACGTGCGGATGAGCTGGTTCTCCACGGGCGGGACGCTGGGCTTCGCGTCGGCGCCCGTGCTGGTGACGCCGCTGCTGGCGGGATGGGGCCTGGGCGCCTCGCCGCTCCTCGTGCTGCCCGCCGTGCTGGGCGCGATCGTGACACTGCCGGCGATCAGGGCGCTGGCCGGGGGCGCCCGGTCGGCGCGGGCCGCCGGGCCCGTCTCCGGGCGGGACGACTGGCCGTCGTTCATCAGGCTCACGCTGGTGATCGTCTTCCGCTCGGTCGTGTACGTCGGGCTGAGCGCCTTCGTGGCCCTGTACATGGGCGGCGGCGCGGCCGGGGCGGTGGCCTTGTTCGTGCTGTTCGCGGGCGGGGCGGTGGGCACCGTGGTGGGCGGCAGGGCGGCCTCGCGCCTGGGCCGGGTGCGGACGATGCGGCTGTCGTACGCGCTGGCCGTGCCCGCGGTCGCCGGCGTGGTGCTCGTGCCGGGCCCCGCCGCGTACGCGTTCGTCGCCGCCTCCTCCATCGCCCTGTACGCCCCGTTCTCCCTGCACGTGACGCTGGGCCAGGACTTCCTGCCGACGCGGGTGGGCACGGCCAGCGGCGTCACCCTGGGGCTGGCGGTCAGCGTGGGTGGCCTGGCCAGCCCGCTGGTGGGCGCGGTGGCCGAGGCGGCCTCGCTGCGTACGGCGCTGGCCTGCCTGATCGTGTTCCCCGTGCTGGCGCTGCTCATGGCCCGCACGATCAAAGAGCCCACCCCGGCCCCGGCCTGACCAGGCCCTCGCCCGAACGGGTCCGAGCGGGCCTAACCGGCGGTCGGGAGTCGCAGGACGCTGGTGTTGTCGCGCTGCGTCGGGTCCAGGCGGGTGGAGGTGACGCGCGCCTCGAGGGGCAGCCGGCGCGGCGCGTAGCCGGCCACGCGGACGCGGGCGTGCAGCCGTACCGGCCTGCCCGGATGGATGGTGCCGATCGTGCAGGTGGCCTCGCGCCCGCCGCTCTTGCACGTGGCGCCGCTGATCGAGGCCAGGGCCGCGCCGGGCGGCAGGGTGAGCGTGACGGGCACCTGGGCGGCGGCCATCAGCCCGCGCATGGTGACGGTGGCCGTCACCGTGGCGGTGCCGCCGCGCCTGACCGGCCGCCCGGGGCCCGACAGGCTGACGGACAGCGCGTCGTACACCCCGCGCGGGTCGGCCCGCTTGACGATCGCGCCGTAACCCTCGAGGTTGATCGCGTTGGCGACCGAGTTGCCCTCGGACTCGCCGTCCTCCTTGCCCGCCGACAGCACGCCGACCAGGTCGCCGGTGCCCTTGACCACCCACGGCCCGCCGCTGTGCCCCTTGAACAGGTGGCAGTTGAACGTCTCCAGCCGCCCCGCCTTCGACGCCGCGCCCGCGGTGCGGGCGGCGAGCATGGTGTCCGCGCGGGCGATCCCGAGCGCCTGCCTGGTCCTGGCCAGGCACCAGAGCTGGTCCCTGCCGTCGTACGGCTTCCTGCCGAGCAGGCCGGGGTAGCCGGTCGTGGCGATCGTGTGCCTGCCGCCCTGGTTGAGCAGCGGGGTGAAGGCGCCCACGGCGTCCTGCAGGGTGCGGTCGTGCCGGCCGACCTCGATGAGGGCGATGTCGTAGATCGAGTTCCAGTCGCCGCCGGGCGTCCCGGTGTAACCGTCGGGCTTCCACGCCCGCCGGCCGCCCCACCGCCCGTACGGCTCGCGCTGCCGCACGGTGGCCCCCCGCCCGTCGTAGGCGGGCACGAACGCGAAGCTGGTGTGCCAGCGGCCGGTCGTCGAGCCCGCCGGCACGCCGTACACGCAGTGGGCCGCCGTGACGACGAGCAGCCGGGAGGCCGAGCGGACCACCGAGGCGCTGCAGGAGTCGCCGCTGCCCGCCGCGTTGACGAAGAACAGGCGGCCGCTGATCCGGCTGGCCGGCGCGGCCGTGTACGGGCGCCGGATGCGGGCGTACCCGTTGGCGTCGCCGCCGGGGGTGATGCGTTTTCCCGAGGGCACGCTGAGGCGCCGCTCGGCCGCCCCGCCGCCGTCGCCGGACTCCTCGCCCGCCCCGGCCACCGCCCCCGTGCCCGCCCCGGCCACCGCCCCCGTGCCCGCCCCGGCCACCGCCCCCGTGCCCGCTCCGGCCACCGCCCCCGCGCCCGTGCCCGCCCTGGCCACCGCCCCCGCGCCCGTGCCCGCCCTGGCCACCGCCCCCGCGCCTGTGCCAGCGACCGCGACCGTCCCCGTCCCCGCGCCCGTCCCCGTCCCCGCGCTCGTCCCCGCGCCGGTGCCCGTCGCCGTGGGTGCCCCCGTCTCGGCGACCGCGACCGCCCCCGTGGTCGGCACGCTCGCCGGCAGGTCGGCCGCCTTGGCCTTGGCCTGCTTGTCCGCGGTCCAGTACCGCACCGCGCGGCCGGGACGCATCACCGGCGACGCCGCCGCCCCCCAGGAGCGGCCGTGCTGGGCGGGCCGCACGGTCCGGGCATCGGACGGCGTCTGCACGGCGGGCGCGGACGGCGGCTGCACGGCGGGTGCGGCCGGCGGCTGGTCGGCCACCGCGGGCAGGGCGAGCGTGACGCCGGCCAGCGTGGTCAGCGTGGTGACCAGAGTTCTGTGCACATTGTCCCCCGAGCAACTCGATGACCTCACGGTCACTTTAAGTCGCCAAAAGGTGACGATGTGTTGTCGGGGTGGTGTGTGTCGGGTAAATCAGCCCGCGGCGGCGTCGCCCTGCCCGGGCAGCAGGTCGGCCGTGGTGGCCTCGTGCGGCTCGCGGTCGGGCCGCAGCCCCCGCCACGACGGATGCCGCAGCCGCCCGTCCCCGGTGACCTCGGCGTACTGCACCTCACCGACCACCCGGGGCTCCACCCAGTGCGCGTCGCGGGCATGCTCGCGCGGCACCACCTCGTCGAACGGCGGCTCGGCCCGCTCCAGTGGGGCCAGCCGCTCCCGCAGGTCGCGCAGCATGGCCTCGGTGAAGCCGGTGCCGACGTGGCCCACGTACCGAAGCCGTCCGCGCAGGTCGTACGCGCCGAGCAGCAGCGACCCGATCATCCCGGAGCGCCGCCCGCCGCCCGGCTTCCACCCGCCGATGACGACCTCGACCGCGCTGACGTTCTTGACCTTGGTCCACTCGCCGCTGCGCCGGCCCGGCCGGTACGGCGAGCCCATCCGCTTGCACACGACCCCTTCGAGCCCGAGCTGCCGCGAGGAGTCGAAGGCCCGCGAGGCGTGGTCGGCGAACCAGACGGGCACCTGCCACCGGTAGCCGGGCCGCAGCGTGCCCTCCAGCAGCTCGCGCCGGTCGGTGTACGGCCGCGAGACCGTGCTCGCCTCGTCGAGGTGCAGGAGGTCGAAGGCCATGTACGTCACCGGCACCGCCCTGGTCAGCTCCGCCACGGCCGCCGGGTTGCGCTGGTGCATCCGGGGCTGCAGCGCCTCGAAGCTGGGCCGTCCCGCCTCGTCGAAGGCCACGACCTCCCCGTCGAGGACGGCCGCGTGCCCGCCGGTAGCGCCGGCCATGAGCTGCAGCTCGGGGTAGGCGGAGGTGATGTCCTTGCCGTTGCGCGACATCAGGCGGACGGCGCCGTCCTCGACGTAGGCGAGGGCGCGAACGCCGTCCCACTTCATCTCCACGGCCCAGTCGTCACCCTGGACGGAGGTCAGCGTCCCGAGCTGGGCCAGCATCGGGGCGTAGGCCGGCAGCCGAACCATGGTGCATGCCGTACCCCGTCCGCTTGATCGACAGTGGTGGACAGGGGTCTACAGATGGTCAAGTGGCCTGTCTTCCACCAGTTCGGCCAGGTCTACGCCGTGCTGCCCGAGATCGGCGACCGTGGCGCAGTAGCCACGCAGGTAGGTGCGGCCGTTGACCTGGTGGGAGACACGCAGCAGCGGGCGATCGTCCAGGATGATCGCCTCTACGAGGATGCCGCCGGGCCCGCGCCACTGTCCCATGCCGGTAAGGGTAAATGCCCGGACATAATGGACAGGTAATGAGGCGCCCTCGCGGGAAGGCCGGACCCGGCCCGGGGGCCACGTGCGCCGCAGCACGCACGCGGCGGCGTCGGGCGATTTCAGGAACGCGTCCCCCGCCCAGATGGTGCATCCGTGCCGGTGCCGCTGTGGGCATGAGACGGCCCCTCTACGACACGCCCCCCTCGCAAGGGCGTCGTAACGTTATTTTTTGATTCCCCTAAGTTTTTCTTGGTCTGAAGCGTTAGAAGCCACCCGTCCCGGGCAGAGGTGACACCTTGAGCGTTTCCCTGCCGTGGCCGTGCCCCCGTGACGGCCACGGCTCCCGCCCCGGCAGGCCCGGTCCGGGGTGATGGTGGCCGCGGGGCGCGCGTCGGCGAGCGCCCGCCCCGCGGCCCTCACCCTTGACGCCCACTCTCTGCGCCGACATGTCCGGATCGTGGACAGAACCAGATTCAGGGGCCGGACTCCGTAGACTGTCAGGGTGATTTCCCGTATTGACATGCGCGGTTCTCTGCCCGAGGACCTGCGCGACGTGCTGCCCCGCGCCGAGCTCGACGTCGAGGCCGCCCTGGAGAAGGTGCGGCCCATCTGCGACGACGTGCGCCATCGCGGGGCGGCAGCCGTACGGGAGCTGACCGCCAGGTTCGACGGTGTCGAGATCGCCTCCACCCGCGTGCCCGCCGAGGCCCTGGAAGGGGCGCTCGCCGGGCTCGACCCCAGGGTCAGGGCGGCGCTGGAGGAGTCGATCAGGCGGGCCAGGCTGGTCCACCGCGACCAGCGGCGCGCCGACGTCACCACCGAGGTCGTGCCCGGCGGCACGGTGACCGAGCGGTGGGTGCCGGTCGATCGGGTGGGCCTCTACGTCCCCGGCGGCCGCGCGGTCTATCCCTCCAGCGTGGTGATGAACGTCGTGCCCGCGCAGGAGGCGGGCGTCGGCTCGCTGGCCGTGGCCAGCCCGGCGCAGAAGGAGTTCGGCGGGCTGCCGCACCCCACGATCCTGGCCGCGTGCGCGCTGCTCGGCGTCGACGAGGTCTACTCCGTGGGCGGGGCGCAGGCCGTGGCCATGTTCGCGTACGGCACCGAGGAGTGCGCGCCGGTCACCATGGTCACCGGGCCGGGCAACATCTACGTGGCGGCGGCCAAGCGGCTGCTCAAGGGCGTCATCGGCATCGACTCCGAGGCGGGCCCGACCGAGATCGCCATCCTGGCCGACGAGACGGCCGACCCGGTCCACGTCGCCGCCGACCTGATCAGCCAGGCCGAGCACGACACCATCGCCGCCGCCGTGCTCGTCACGACCAGCCCCGAGCTGGCCGACGCCGTCGAGAAGGAGCTGCCGGGCCAGGTCTCGGCCACCAAGCACTCCGAGCGCATCACCGAGGCGCTGAGCGGCAAGCAGTCGGGCATCGTGCTGGTGAGCTCGATCGACGACGGCCTCAAGGTGGTCGACGCCTACGCCGCCGAGCACCTGGAGATCCACACCGCCGGCGCCGCGGCCGTCGCGGCCCGGGTGCGCAACGCGGGGGCGATCTTCGTGGGCACCTACGCGCCGGTCTCGCTCGGCGACTACCTCGCCGGCTCCAACCACGTGCTGCCCACGGGCGGCTGCGCCTGCCACTCCAGCGGCCTGTCGGTGCAGTCGTTCCTGCGCGGCATCCACGTCGTCGACTACAGCCGCGAGGCGCTCGCCGGCGCGGCGGCCCACGTGTCGGTCCTCGCCGACGCCGAAGACCTGCCCGCACACGGCGCGGCGATCCGCGCCCGATTCGACTGGCGAGTGCCCGAGTGAACCTCGACGACCTGCCCATCCGCGACGACCTGAGGGGCAAGACGCCCTACGGCGCGCCCCAGATCGACGTCCCGGTCCGGCTCAACACCAACGAGAATCCCTACCCGCCCTCGCCCGCGCTGGTCGCCGACCTGGCCAGGGCGATCGGTGAGCAGGCGGGCGAGCTCAACCGCTACCCCGACAGGGACGCCGTCGAGCTGCGCGCCGAGCTGGCCGCCTACCTCGGTCACGGGCTGACGACTGAGCAGGTGTGGGCCGCCAACGGCTCCAACGAGGTGCTCCAGCAGATCCTGCAGGCGTTCGGCGGCCACGGCCGCACCGCCATGGGGTTCGAGCCGTCCTACTCCATGCACCCGATCATCACCAGCGGCACCAGCACGGAGTGGGTCAAGGCCAGCCGCGAGGAGGACTTCTCGCTCGACCCCGGCAAGGCCGTGGCCGCGGTCGAGGAGCACCGTCCCGACATCGTCTTCATCACCTCCCCGAACAACCCGACCGGCACCGCGCAGCCCCTCGACACGATCGAGGCCATCGCCTCGGCGGCGCCGGGGGTCGTCGTGGTGGACGAGGCCTACGCCGAGTTCGCCCGCGAGGGCACGCCGTCGGCGCTGACCCTGCTGCCCGCGCACCCGAGGATGATCGTCACCCGTACGATGTCCAAGGCGTTCGCCATGGCGGGCACCCGCGTGGGTTACCTGGCCGCGCACCCCGCCGTGGTGCAGGCGCTGCTGCTGGTGCGGTTGCCGTACCACCTGTCGACGCTCACCCAGACGGCGGCGCGCGTGGCGCTGCGGCACCGGGAGGAGCTGCTCGGCGGCGTCGACGCGCTGCGGCGCGAGCGTGACGCCACGGTGACGTGGCTGCGGTCCAAGGGCCTGGCGGTGGCCGACTCCGACGCCAACTTCGTGCTGTTCGGGCGTTTCCCCGAGCGCCGCACGGTGTGGGAGGGGATGCTGGAGCGCGGCGTGCTCATCCGCGAGGTGGGCCCGCCCGAGTGGCTGCGTGTCTCGATCGGCACCAGCGAGGAGATGGCGGCCTTCCGCGCCGCCCTGGAAGGAGTGCTTTGAGCCGCGTAGGTCGCATCGAGCGTGTCACCAAGGAGACCTCGGTCCTGGTCGAGGTGAACCTCGACGGCACCGGCCAGGTCGAGGTGGCCACCGGGGTCGGGTTCTACGACCACATGCTGGCCCAGCTCGGCAAGCACGGGCTGTTCGACCTGACCGTCAAGACCGAGGGCGACCTGCACATCGACTCGCACCACACGATCGAGGACACCGCGCTCGCGCTGGGCGCGGCGTTCCGCGAGGCGCTGGGCGACAAGTCGGGCATCAGGCGGTTCGGTAGCGCGTCGTGCCCCCTGGACGAGTCGCTCGCCCAGGTCACCGTCGACCTGTCCGGCCGCCCCTACCTCGTGCACCACGAGCCCGAGGGCATGGCGCCGATGATCGGCCCCGAGTACGACACGACGATGACCCGCCACATCCTGGAATCGTTCGTCGCGCAGGCCGCGATCTGCCTGCACGTGCACGTCCCGTACGGCCGCAACGCCCACCACATCGTCGAGGCCCAGTTCAAGGCGCTGGCCAGGGCGCTGCGCGAGGCCTCCGAGCCCGACCCCCGGGCCACGGGGGTACCCAGCACCAAGGGCGTGCTATGACCGACAACGTCCTGGCCATCGTGATGGTCTTCCTCGGGCTGTTCCTGATCGGTGGCGTGTTCTCGTTGGGCAAGCAAGGGCTCAAGATCGGTGCGGCCGTCTGCGCGTTCGGCGCGGCGATGGCGATCACGGCGGGGGTGCTGTGGTGGTGAGCAAGAAGAACGTCGTGGTGCTCGACTACGGCTCGGGCAACCTGCGCTCAGCGGAGCGTGCCCTGGCCAGGGCGGGCGCCGAGGTGACCGTCACGCCCGACTTCGAGGCGGCGCTGGAGTGCGACGGGCTCGTCGTGCCGGGCGTGGGCGCGTTCGAGGCGTGCATGAAGGGGCTCAAGGCCGTGCGCGGCGAGCAGATCGTCGGCCGCCGCCTGTCCGGAGGCCGCCCGGTGCTGGGCATCTGCGTCGGCATGCAGATCCTGTTCGCCAGGGGCGTCGAGCACGGCGTCGAGACCGAGGGCTGCGGAGAGTGGCCGGGCACGGTCGAGCGGCTGGAGGCGCCGGTGCTGCCCCACATGGGGTGGAACACCGTCAAGTCGCCCGAGGGCAGCGTGCTGTTCGCCGGGCTCGACGCGGCCACCCGCTTCTACTTCGTGCACTCCTACGGCGTGCGCGAGTGGGAGCTGCGCACCGGCGACGGCTTCGCCGAGCCCGCCGTCACCTGGGCCGAGCACGGCGTGCCGTTCGTGGCCGCCGTGGAGAACGGCCCGCTCATGGCCACCCAGTTCCACCCCGAGAAGTCCGGCGACGCCGGAGCCCACCTCCTGCGAAACTGGCTCGGCACGCTATGAGCCCGTCATGAGCAAGGAACGCGCGCGCCGCAGGGCCGAGCGGGAGGCCGAGAGGGCGCGCGCGATCCGGGCCAACGAGGAGCGGCAGGCCCGCCGGGCGCGCCGCCGCGCCCAGCTGGCCCGCCTGGTCCCGCGCCCCGTGCGGTTCTACCGCCAGGGCGGCCTGCTGGCCCGCCGCCACCGCGCCCAGAACGCGGTGGTGGCGCTCGGCTTCCTGCTCGTTCAGGTGATCGTCTGGCTGATCTGGGGCTCGTTCCCGCTCAGCTTCGGCGTCCTCATCCTCTCCCTGCTGCTCGCACCCGTTGTCGTGACCCTCGCCTTCGACCGGAGGATCTGAATGTCGCTCGTATTGCTGCCCGCCGTGGACATCGTGGACGGCCAGGCCGTACGCCTGACGCAGGGCGAGGCCGGGACGGAGACCGTCCACGGCGCGCCGCAGGCCGCCGCGCTGGCCTGGCAGGAGGCGGGCGCCGAGTGGATCCACATGGTCGACCTCGACGCCGCCTTCGGCCGCGGCAGCAACCGCGAGCTGATCGCCGAGGTGATCGGCAAGCTGGACGTGAACGTCGAGCTGTCCGGCGGCATCCGCGACGACGAGTCCCTGGCCGCCGCGCTGGCCACCGGCTGCCGCCGGGTCAACATCGGCACCGCCGCGCTGGTGAACCCCGAGTGGTGCCGGAAGATCATCGCCGAGTACGGCGACAGGATCGCGGTCGGGCTCGACGTGCGCGGCACCACGCTGGCCGCCCGCGGCTGGACCGAGGACGCCGGCGACCTGTGGGAGGTGCTCGAGCGGCTGGAGTCCGACGGCTGCCCCCGCTACGTGGTCACCGACGTGACCAGGGACGGCATGATGCAGGGCCCCAACCTCGACCTCTACCGCCAGATCTGCGCGCGCACCGACAAGCCCGTCATCGCCAGCGGGGGCGTTTCCAGCCTCGATGACCTGGTCGCACTGGCTTCTCTCGTCCCGGACGGAGTGGAGGGCGCCATCGTGGGCAGGGCCCTGTACGCTCACGCGTTCACGCTGGAAGACGCGCTTTCCGCGGTACGCGTGTAACTCTTGCCGGGAGGGGGCGAGATGAGCGTCAGCAGCATCGGCATGGAGAGCACCGGTTACAGGGTGTTTTCTGGCGGCATCTGGGAGGAGAAGTACGGCTACGCCCGGGCCGTGGTGGCGGGCGAGCGGGTGATCGTGTCCGGTTGCACGGCCACGGTCGACGGAGAGGTACGGCACGTCGGAGACCCGTACAAGCAGGCCCTGACCGCGCTCGACATCGCTCTCGAAGCCGTCCTGATGGGCGGCCTGACGAGGGAGGACGTCGTCATGGTCCGCTACTACGTGGTGGAGCAGCGCCACTTCGACCCCGTCGGGCAGGCCATCCACGAGGTCTTCTGCAAGGTACGCCCCGCCTGCACCGGGGTGCGGGTGGCCGGGCTGGTCGACCCTAGAATGCTGGTCGAGATCGAAATCGAGGCACTGCGAACATGACCGTAGCGGTAAGAGTCATCCCCTGTCTCGACGTGGACGCCGGGCGCGTGGTCAAGGGCGTCAACTTCGAGAACCTGCGCGACGCGGGCGATCCCGTCGAGCTGGCCAGGCGCTATGACGAGGAGGGCGCCGACGAGCTGACCTTCCTCGACATCACGGCGTCCTCGGGCGAGCGCGAGACGATGCTCGACGTGGTGCGCAGGACGGCCGAGCAGGTGTTCATCCCGCTCACCGTCGGCGGGGGAGTGCGCTCGGTCGAGGACGTGGACCGGCTGCTGCGGGCCGGCGCCGACAAGGTGTCGCTCAACACGGCCGCCATCGCCAGGCCCGAGCTGCTCACGGAGGCCTCCAGGCGTTTCGGCGCGCAGTGCGTCGTGCTGTCGGTCGACGCGCGCCGGGCCCCCGGCACCGAGAGCGGCTTCGAGGTGACCACGCACGGCGGGCGGCGCGGCACCGGGATCGACGCGGTGGAGTGGGCCGCCCGGGGCGAGGAGCTCGGCGTGGGCGAGATCCTGCTCAACTCGATGGACGGCGACGGCACGCTCGACGGCTACGACCTGGAGATGCTGCGCGCGGTCCGGGCGGCCGTGCGGGTGCCGGTGATCGCCAGCGGTGGCGCGGGCCGGCTGGAGGACTTCCCCCCGGCGGTGGCGGCGGGTGCGGACGCCGTGCTCGCGGCCAGCGTGTTCCACTTCGGCACGCTGAAGATCTCCGAGGTCAAGGACACGCTCAGGATGGCGGGGCACCCCGTCCGCTGACCGGCTCGCCCCGGGCCGCACCGCCCGGGGCAGAGAGCTTCAGAACACCCGCAGGTGGTGGAAGAGCTCGTAGGAGACGTCCTTGCCCGCGAACGCGGCGGCCTCGGACCGCTTGACGGCCAGGTACGCGCTGCGCCGCAACGGGCCGAGCGCCTCCATGAGCACCTCGTCGCCTTCCAGCGCGTCGAGCGCCTCGTCCAGCGACGTCGGCAGGCGGGGATAGCGGCCCGGGCGCGTGTCCGGGTCGACGTCCACCGCCTCGCCGGGGTCGAGCTTGCGCCGGATGCCGTCGAGCCCGGCGTGGATGACGGCGCCGAGCGACAGGTAGGGGTTGGCGGAGGAGTCGGAGGGCTTCAGCTCCAGGTTCGGCTCGCCGCTCTCGCCCAGCGGGGAGCACACCCGGATCGCGGCCTCGCGGTTGTCGGGACCGTACACGGCGTAGGCGCCGGCCCACATGCGGGGCGCCAGGCGGCGGAAGCTGTTGACGCTGCCGCAGGTCAACGCCGTCAGGGCGGGCAGGTGCGCGAGCAGGCCGCCGATGAAGCCGTCGCGTACCTCGCTCTGCTCGGCGAAGACGTTCTGCGTGTCGTTCCACAGCGACAGGTGCAGGTGGCAGCCGTTGCCCGCCTGGTCGGCCAGCGGTTTCGGGGCCAGCGAGGCCCACATCTGCATGCGCATGGCCATGCCGCGCACGGTCTCGCGGTAGAGCACGTGGTTGTCGGCGGCACGCAGCGCGGGCGCGTGGCGGATCGACAGCTCCTGCTGCCCGGGGCCGAGCTCCGGGTGGTAGTGCTCGACGCGCAGCCCCTGCGTCTCCAGCGCGCGCAGCAGCTTGATCGTGTAGTCGTGGGCCGTGTCGAAGCCCGTGGCGGCATAGCAGAGCGAGTCGTCGAGCGGCACCAGCCGGTCGGGGCCGCCCGCCGGGTCGGGCAGCCGCCGCCCGAGCGTGAACTCGGGCTCGAACGCCGCCACCAGCGCGTACCCCTCCGTCCTGAGCTCGGCGATGGCCTCCTTCAGGAACGTCCGTGCGCACGCCCCCCACGGGCTGCCATCCGGCAGACACAGGTCCGACAGCATGGCCGCCGCGCCGGGGGCGTGGGGCAACGGGACGTACGTGGCCGGGTCGGGGACGATGCGTACCTCGCCCACCGGTCCCAGGTGCTCGACCTCCTGGAGCTGGTCGAGCATGTTCATCGCCATCATGGCCACCGTGTGCCCGATGCCCGTGCTGAGCCGTTCGGCCAACCGCGACCGGGACGCCGCCTTGCCACGGATCACGCCACCGTGGTCGGCGTACAGGAAACGGATCAGCTCGATACCCTCGAGCTCCGTTCGCTCGAGGATGCGCCGCGCCTGTGGGTCGAGCTGATGGGGTTTGGTGCCGCTGGGGCGATCTCTCATTCTGCCTGCGTAACACGATCTGGCAGCGCGGGGAAGCACCTGACGCAGACAGAACCTACGGTCAGGTCAGAACACTTGAGAAGAACACGGCCAACTGATTAGCTCCCTGAATGATTCCGTCGAACACACCGTTGACCGCGGCGGCGGCTTGGGCCGGCCGGGTGAACAGGTAGAAGACCACGAACGCGACAGCCACGTAGGTGATCACCTTCTTGACCTGCATGGGGGGCCTCCTGCAGTCCATTCCCAGCCGTATATACCCGGATCTGGGCGATCCCTAGGCATCTTCTGTGAAGATGTACATGATCCTAACCGGGGGGCTTCTTACTCATGCCATGGTACGGGCAGGAGATTACCCGCGAGCGCCTTCCGCATCGGGATTTCCCGCGGTAGCACCGCAACCTCGGAGAGGGATCAGACCCCCAGAGCGGCCTCCCGCAGCCGGGCGACGGAGGCGGGGTCTCCGGTGAGCTCCACGCGGGCGTGAGCCTGCCGCCCGAAGCAGAACATCAGCAGCTCCGCCGCCTTTCCGGTGACCTCCACCCGCGAGCCGCCGCGCGGCCCGCCGAGCGCCACGCCGCCGCCGAGGCGGTGCAGCACCACGCCCACCGGCGACTTGCGCAGCATCAGCCGGGCGCCGGTGGACACGCGCTTCCAGATGAGCGCCTCCAGGTCGGCGGGCAGCTCGCGCGGCTGCCACGCCGGCTGGGCGCGGCGCACGTCCTCGTGGTGCACGAACAGCTCCAGCGTGTTGACGGCCTCGTCGAGCGCGGGCAGCAGGCCGTACACGCCGCCGGGCTTGCGGATGACGCCGACCAGCTCGGGGAAGGGGTGGCGGGCCTTGAAGCCGTTCTGGACCGAGGCGGTGTAACCGGCCAGGGCCTTGATCGCTATGCCGCCCATGGCGTCGGGCCTGCGCTCGCGCACCGCGAGGTGGGCCGCCAGGTCATAGGTGGTCCAGCCCGCGCAGAGGGTCGGCGCGTCGGGGCCGAGCCGGTCGAGCAGGTCGCAGAGCGCGGAGCGTTCGCCACGAGCGTGAGTCACGTGCCCAACCCTACCGCTGGGAATAACCACCTGGTCGGGAGTGATACTGACATACGGAGAAACATCAGATCTGAGAGGAAACCTACCGAGTGGCGAGCAAGGTCACCTCGGCCGTGATGCGTCAAGGGCTCCGTGTCCTTGGGGTGGCCATTCGCACGGAGAAGACGGTGTTCGCGCTGGCCGTCCTGGCCAGCGCCGTATACGGGGGCATGACCGTCGCCTCAGCCTGGGCGCTCGGCTGGGCGACGCAGAACGTGGTGCTGCCCTCGTTCGCCGAGGGCGGCGTCACGGCGGGCGCGCTGTGGACCGGCACGTTACTGATCCTCGGCACGGCGCTGCTCAAGGCGCTCGGCGTGGCCGGGCGCCGCATCCTTGCCGGCGTCATGCAGTACCGCATGCAGGCCCGCTCGCGCCGCGACGTCACCAAGCAGTACCTGCGCCTGCCGCTGTCGTGGCACCACCAGCACCCGACCGGCCAGCTCCTGTCGAACGCCAGCGCCGACGCCGAGGCCGCCTGGGCCCCGCTCGCGCCGCTGCCGATGGCCGTGGGCGTGATCGTCATGCTGGTCACCGCGGCCGTCGCGATGGTCTTCACCGACCTCGTGCTCGCCCTGGTGGGCTTCCTCATCTTCCCGGCCATCGCCGTGCTCAACCTGGTCTACCAGCGCAGGCTCAGCCCGCTGGCCACCCGCGCGCAGCAACTGCGCGCCGAGGTGAGCGAGATCGCGCACGAGAGCTTCGACGGCGCGCTCGTCGTCAAGACGCTCGGCCGGGAGGACCTGGAGACCGAGCGCTTCCGGCGGCGCGCCCACGAGCTGCGTGACGCCAACATCGCCGTCGGGCGGGTGCGCGGGCTGTTCGACCCGATGCTGGAGGCGCTGCCCACGCTCGGCGTGCTCGCGGTGCTGGCCGTGGGCGCGACCCGGCTGTCCACCGGCGCGATCGACGCCGGCGGGCTGGTGCAGGTGGCGTACCTGTTCACGCTGCTCGCCTTCCCCATCAGGGCGCTGGGCTGGGTGCTGGCCGAGCTGCCGCGCAGCGTCGTCGGCTGGCAGCGGGTGCAGGCCGTGCTGGAGGCGACCGGCTCCATGGAGTACGGCTCCACCGCCTCGACCTCCACGGCCCCGGCGAAGCTGGCCGTCGAGGACGTCTCCTACGCCTACGGCGAGGCCGAGGTGTTGCACGACGTCACCTTCGAGGTGCCCGCCGGCCGCACCGTCGCCCTCGTCGGGCCCACCGGCTCGGGCAAGTCCACGCTCGTCCAGCTCCTGGCCCGCCTGGTCGACCCCGGCTCGGGCCGGGTGCTGCTCGACGACGTGGACCTGCGTGAGCTGCCCTACGGCGGCGTGGCCGGGTCGGTCGCGCTGGTGCCGCAGCAGACGTTCCTGTTCGACGACACCGTGCGCGGCAACGTCGCGCTCGGCGCCGAGACCTCCGACGAGGACGTGTGGGCCGCCCTGCGCCTGGCCCAGGCGGACGGCTTCGTCAGCCGGCTGGCCGACGGCCTCGGCACCCGCGTCGGCGAGCGCGGCGCCTCCCTGTCGGGAGGCCAGCGCCAGCGCCTCGCCCTGGCCCGCGCGGTCGTGCGCCGCCCCCGCCTGCTCATCCTCGACGACGCGACCTCCAGCGTGGACCCGCAGGTCGAGGCCAAGATCCTGTACGGCCTGCGCGACGCCGCCGAGGCCTCGACCGTCGTGGTCGTCGCCTACCGCATGGCCACGATCGCCCTGGCCGACGAGGTCGTCTACCTGGACAAGGGCCGCGTGGTGGACCGCGGGCCGCACGAGGAGCTGATCGAGCGCTGCGCCGGTTACCGCAACCTGGTGACCGCGTACGAGCGCGAGGAGGCCGAGCGCGCGGCCATCGAAGTCGAAGAAGCGGTCGAAGGGGTACAGGCATGACGGCGCAGAGCATGGCGCAGAACATGGCGCAGAACATCCGGCGCGACTCGGAGCGTTCGGCGCTGGCCACGGTCCGCCAGGGACTCTCGCTGACCCCCGAGTTCCGCAAGGGCCTGGTGGGCACGCTGGCGCTGGCCGTCATCGCCACCGTCGGCAAGATCATCGTGCCCATCGCGGTCCAGCAGACGATCGACACCGGCATCAAGGGCGGCAGGCCCGACATCTCGTACATCACCACTGCCGTCGTGATCTGCGCGGCGGCGGTCGTCCTGACGGCCCTGGCCGGGTACGTCATGAACGTCCGCCTCTACAAGGCCACCGAGGCCTCGCTCGCCACCCTGCGCGTACGCGGCTTCCGCCACGTCCACGACCTGTCGGTGCTCACCCAGAACACCGAGCGCCGCGGCGCCCTGGTCTCCCGGGTCACCAACGACATCGACCAGATCAGCAACTTCATGCAATGGGGCGGGCTGATGATCATCGTGGCGCTCGGCCAGCTCCTCGTGGCCACCGTCCTGATGTTCGTCTACTCCTGGCAGCTCACCCTGCTGGTCTGGGTCTGCTTCATCCCGCTGATGATCGCCCTGCCGCGCTTCCAGCGGTTGCTGTCGCGCGCGTACACGGTCGTCCGCGAGCGCACCGGCGACATGCTCGCCGCCGTCAGCGAGTCCGTCGTCGGCGCCACCGTCATCCGGGCCTACGCCTCCGAGCGGCGCACCGCCGAGCGCATCGACGAGGCGGTCAACGCCAACAGGAAGGCCCAGACCAGGGCGCAGACCATCGTCGGCTTCGTCTTCCCGCTGACCGAGATCGTGGCCGCCGTCGCCATCGCCGGCATCGTGCTGCTCGGCGTGCGGCTCGGCCTGTCGGGCGACATCTCGCAGGGGCGGCTGGTGGCGTTCCTCTTCCTCGTCACGCTGTTCGTCTCGCCGCTGCAGACCGCCACCGAGGTGCTGAACGAGGCGCAGAACGCGGTCGCCGGCTGGCGCCGCATCCTCGGCGTCCTCGACACCCCGCCCGACGTCGCCGACCCCGGCGAGGCGGGCGTGACGCTGCCCCGCGGCCCCATCCAGGTCGCCTTCGAGGACGTGCACTTCTCCTACCCCGGCGGCGTGCCCGTGCTGCGCGAGGTCACCGTGGACATCCCGCCGCGCTCCCGTGTCGCCGTCGTGGGGGAGACCGGCTCAGGCAAGACCACGTTCGCCAAGCTCCTGACCAGGCTGATGGACCCCGGCTCTGGGCGGGTCACCGTGGACGGCTACGACCTGCGCGACGTGCGCTTCTCCTCGCTGCGCGAGCGGATCGTCATGGTTCCGCAGGACGGCTTCCTGTTCGACGGGACCCTGGCGGACAACATCCGCTACGGCAAGCCCGCGGCCACCGACGAGGAGATCGAGCTGGCGATGACCGAGCTGGGCCTGACCGACTGGCTGGAGGGGCTGCCCGCCGGCCTCGACACCCCGGTCGGCCAGCGCGGCGAGTCCCTCTCGGCCGGCGAGCGCCAGCTCGTCGCCCTGGCCCGCGCCTACCTCGCCGACCCCGACCTGCTCCTGCTGGACGAGGCCACCTCGGCGGTGGACCCCGCCACGGAGGTGCGGCTGGCACGCGCGCTCGAAGGCGTCACGCGCGGCCGTACGGCCGTCTCGATCGCGCACCGCCTGTCCACGGCCGAGAACGCCGACGAGGTCCTGGTCTTCGACGCCGGGCGGCTGGTGCAGCGGGGGCCGCACGCGGAGCTGGTCAAGGAGGCCGGCGTGTACGCCGACCTGCACTCCTCGTGGATCTCGGCCGCCCGCTCCTGACCCGGCACGAAGGGGCGGCTATCCGCGGACGGCGGCGAACGTCACGGTCGTGCCCGCAGGCCCGGACACGATCGTGATGTGATCGCACAACATGCTGGTCAGCCACAGCCCCCGCCCGCGGAAGTCGAACCCCTCGGGCGGCCGCATGTCACCCATCCACCCGGCGGGCAGCCCCGGCCCCTCATCGCTGACCTCGCACCACAGCCGCTCGCCGTGCGACCACAACCGCAGCCGCCCGTGCCCGCCGCCGTGCACGACCGCGTTCGTGGTGATCTCGTTGACCGCCAGCACGAAGTCCTCCAGGCGCCTGCCGGTGAGCCCCTCGTACCTGGCGTGCTCGGCGACGGCCCTGCGCAGGAACGTGATGCGTCCACGGGCGAAGGCCGCGCAGAGCACCTGCCTACACATCGCCCACCCGGCGTACGGCGACGAACTCGTCCGCGCCGATCAGCCGCAGCACCCGGGCGATGGAGTCGCGGCACACGACCGCGGTGGAGCCGCGCGGCCTGGCCATCGCCGTGACGGTCAGCAACTGCGCCGAGCCCGCGTCGATGAAGTCCAGCCCGGACGCGTCGATCACGATCTCGCCCGGCTCCTTCTCCAGCCGCGCCAGCAGCGAGGCGAACGCCGGCCGGTTGGTGAGGTCGATGTCCCCCCACACCCGCAGGCCCGCCGGCTCGAAGGTGTTGGCGAAGCGCAGCAGCGCCTGCTCGGGCGCGATCGGATGCACGGAGGCGGCCCGGTCGATGGCGTCGCGGGGGAAGAGCCTGCGGTCGTACTGGCACACGGCCGCCAGCCACCGCTCCCCGAACAGCTCGTTGGTCGCCGCCTCGAACGCCGCCTGCTCCGGCGCGTCGCACGCCCCCCAGGAGGCGTCGACCAGCGCGTACACGCCGTGCTGGCCGTGCTTGCGCGCCCGGTCGTAGGCGTCGGCCAGCCCGGCGTACACCCGCTCGGGGTCGAGGCGGCCGCCGGTGAAGTGGGTGTCGGCGCAGTCGAGGACCTCGATCTGCCCAGCGGACTCGGCGTCGGCGAACCCGGGCACGAGCGGCGCCAGCCACCCGCGCGTCCGCTCCGGGCTGTCGGCATGCGTGATGATCACGACCTTGGTACGGCGGCGCAGGCCGTTCATCGTGAACAGCCCGGTGGCCGTCATCCGCTCCCGCTCGCCGTCGAACGGCAGGCAGACATGATCACCGAGGTCGGGATCGAGGACGGAGCCCGCGACGTCCACCACGATGGTCCTCCCCTAGCACGTGTCGGGACGAAAGTACCCTGATCCCTGCCATCACGTAGCGCATTCTCGGCAAAACCCACTGTGACGCGATGCAGACCGGTGTACCTTTTCGGCGGGGCCGCCCGCGGGAGGGGTCGTGAGGAGCATGGGCGTGGATGTGCTGGAGATGTCGCGACGCCGACACGGGGAGCTCGTGGTGGTCAGCCTGGCCGGCGAGATGGACGTGGACAACGTCTCCCAGGTGCGCAAATGCCTGGACGAGGCGGTGGCCACGGCCGAGCCCCGGCTGGTGGTGGATCTGAGCGCGCTGACCTTCATCGACACCACGGGGCTGGGGGTGCTGGTGCGGATGCTGGCCTCCCTGCGGGACCGCAACGGGACCATGGCCCTGGTGGCGCCGGACGGGCAGGTGCTGCGGCGCCTGCGGCGGACGAACCTGGCTGCGCTGTTCCCCATCTACGACACGCTGTCCCAGGCCCTCGCCTGACGCCACCCGCGCCTGCGGGGGGCGAGGGGCGGGGCTGGTTGAATGGGTGCATGTCCCTTGACCCCAAGATCGCCGCCCGGCTGAAGCGCAACCCTGACGGGCTGGTCCCGGCGATCGCCCAGCAGTACGACACCGGCGAGGTCCTCATGCTCGCGTGGATGAACGACGAGGCGCTGCACCGGACCCTCACCACCGGCAGGGCCACCTACTGGTCGCGCAGCCGCCAGGAGTTCTGGGTCAAGGGGGCCACCTCCGGCCACGTCCAGCACGTCAAGGCCGTGGCGCTCGACTGCGACGGCGACACGATCCTGGTGAAGGTGGACCAGGAGGGCGGCGCGTGCCACACGGGCGACCGCACCTGCTTCGACGCCGACCGGCTCGAGATCGCGCTCGGCTGAGGGCGTCGTGGCGAAGGAGAGGCCGGAGGCCGGCCGCCGGGAGTTGTGGGGCTGGGTGGTGGCGACCGCGCTCGGCTGCCTGCTCGTGCTGGTGGCCGCCGGGCAGGCTTGGGCGCGGGTGTCGCAGGGGGCCGATGCGGCGGCGCCCACCGGGAGCGACCTCGGCCCCGCGCTGACGCCCGTGGCGCTGGCCGGGCTGGCCGGGGTGGTGGCGGTGCTGGCCACCAAGGGCCTGGGGCGCCGGCTCGTCGGCGCGCTGCTGGCGCTCTGCGGCGCCGGCGCGGCGGCGGCGACGTGGGCGGCGCTGAGCGGCGACAACGTGACCGGCTGGCTGCGCGAGCAGAACGTGTTGCACGGCGCCGCCGACATCCCCTGGGAGAGCGCGCCGCTGTGGCCGGGCGTGGCGGCGGCCGGTGCGCTGCTGATGGTGGCGGGCGGGATCGTGGCGGCCGTCCGCGGCAACAGGTGGGCGGGCATGTCCGCCCGCTACGACCGCGGCGCGGGCCCGGGCCCCGAGGAGAAGGCGCAGGTCAAGGACGACAGGGCGCTCTGGGACGCGCTCGACAGGGGAGACGACCCGACGGATTCCCGCTGAAACCAGGCGCTGTCGAATCCTCCACTGTTCTGAACCATTGTCTGCTTGGCAAACGTTTCCTCAATAAGCTGCCGTTGCAACTCGCCACGGAACATTTGAGGAGCCAGCTCATGACCTACGGGGATCAGGGCGCCAACGGCGGCTACGGGCAGCAGCCGCCGAGCGGGGGAGGCGGATACGGCCAGCAGCCCCCCGGCTACGGCGGCGGCTACGGCCAGCAGCCGCAGAGTGGGGGAGGCTACGGCCAGCAGCCGCCGAGCGGGGGAGGCGGATACGGCCAGCAGCCTCCCAGCTACGGCGGCGGTTACGGCCAGCAGCAGCCGGGCTACGGCGGCGGGTACGGCGACCAGCCGAACAGCCAGCAGAACCTCGGCTACGGCCAGCTCCCCCCGAGCGGCGGCTACGGCTACGGCCAGCAGCAGCCGCCCCCCGGCTACTACCCCCCGCCGCACCCGCCGCGCTCCACCAACGGCATGGCGGTGGCCTCGCTCGTGCTCGGCATCATCGGCCTGGTCTTCTGCGGCCTCACGAGCATCCCGGGCGTGATCCTCGGGCACATCGCGCTCAACCGGATCAAGAAGACGGGCGAGGACGGCTCGGGCATGGCGGTGGGCGGCCTCGTCACGTCGTACATCACGGTCGTGATCTGGTTGCTGTGCTGGCTCTTCTTCGGCGGCTTCTTCCTGTGGGCGCTGGGTCTGTCCGCCGCGGCCTCGTCCTCCTACGACTACTGACCGGCCGGTAACCTGTCGGGAGTCCAGCCGGACCGTGACGAGCCGCTTGCGGTCCGATTACGAATTGTCCGCAAAATGGACGTTCGTCCACGTAGGAGATGCATTCTCGCTAGGCTGCCGCGCGCAACTCAAAGATGACGACATGAGGGGTCATGAGCATGAGTTACGGTAACCAGGGCGACGGCGGTTACGGCGCCCAGCCGCCTGGCGGTGGCTACGGTCAGCAGCCGCCGAGCGGCGGCGGTGGCTACGGTGGTGGCTACGGTCAGCAGCCCCCGAGCGGTGGCGGTTACGGCCAGCAGCCCCCGTCCGGTGGTGGCTACGGCCAGCAGCCGCCGAGCGGCGGCGGTGGCTACGGTGGTGGCTACGGTCAGCAGCCCCCGAGCGGTGGCGGTTACGGCCAGCAGCCCCCGTCGGGCGGTGGCTACGGTGGCGGTTACGGCGGTCCCGGGGGCAACCCGCCGGACAACCAGCTCGTCCCCGCCATCCTCACCACCCTGTTCTGCTGCCTCCCGCTGGGCATCGTGGCGATCGTCAAGTCGTCGCAGGTGAACCAGAAGTGGCAGGTCGGCGACTTCGCGGGTGCGCAGCAGGCGGCCGACGAGGCCAAGACCTGGTGGAAGCGCAGCCTGATCTTCGGCGCGATCGGCATCGGCCTGATCATCATCGCGTACGTCCTGTTCTTCGTGATCCTGGCCGCCAGCGTCTCCACGACGTACTCGTACTAGGCCGCACCACGATCAGCGGCACGCACCGGAAGGCGGATACTGGGAACATGAGCCTCGCAACAACCGAGCGGCACGGGAAACGGCGCGTCAAGGGCCTGCTCGCGCCACTCGGTGTTGCGGCCGCCGCCGGAGCGGTGTTCGCGTTCGTCGGCGTGATCGACCCGAACGAGCCGGGTCACTACCCGACCTGCCCGTTCCTGTGGGCCACCGGCCTGTACTGCCCGGGTTGCGGCACGCTGCGCACCATCCACGCGCTGGCCCACCTCGACCCGGTCGCCGCCCTCGGCCTCAACCCCCTCGCCGTCGCCATGGTTCCGTTCCTGGTGTTCTGGTGGGGCCGATGGGTGGTGCGGGCGTGGCAGGGCAGGCCCAGGCGCACCACGCTGGCCCATCCGGCGTGGCTGTGGGCGTTCCTCGCCCTCGTCATGGTCTACTGGGTCGTCCGTAATCTGCCTTTCGGGGCGTTCCTAGCCCCATAGGCGGCGTACACATGGGGACCGGTGGTGAGGTGACCCCGTAGGGGCCGATACCATCGCAGGACAAGGCAGAGAGCGGACGCGACGCGAACTCTCCGCCACCCCCAGAAGCCGACCGGAGGGACCTCAAGCGCGTGAGTGAGCGGACGGAAGGGCCGAGTGTCCTCGACGACATCCTCGACGGGGTGCGCGCCGACCTCGCCGCACGACAGCAGGCCGTGTCGATCGACGAGCTCAAGCAGCGGGCCGAGCGGGCCCATGCGCCGCGAGACGCGATGGCCGCGCTGGGAGGCGACCGGATCTCGGTGATCGCCGAAGTCAAGCGCTCCAGCCCGTCGAAGGGCGCGCTCGCCGCGATCGCCGATCCCGCGGCGCTGGCGGCCGACTACGAAGCGGGTGGCGCCCACGTCATCAGCGTGCTGACCGAGCGGCGCAAGTTCGGCGGCAGCCTCGACGACCTGGCCGCGGTCCGCGCCCGGGTGGACATCCCGATCCTGCGCAAGGACTTCATCCTCACCTCCTACCAGCTCTGGGAGGCCCGTGCCTACGGCGCCGACCTGGCCCTGCTCATGGTCGTCTGCCTGGAGCAGGAGGCCCTGGTGTCGCTCATCGAGCGGGCCGAGTCGATCGGGCTCACCCCGCTGGTCGAGGTGCACACCGAGGAGGAGCTGGAGCGGGCGGTCGCCGCCGGCGCCCGGGTCATCGGGGTCAACGCGCGCAATCTCAAGACACTCGAGGTCGACCGCGATGTCTTCGCGAAGATCGCGCCGAAGATCCCCGATAATGTGATCAAGATTGCCGAGTCGGGCGTGCGCGGCCCGCACGACCTGCTCGCCTACGCGCGGGGCGGCGCGGACGCCGTCCTGGTGGGCGAGAGCCTGGTCACCGGCAAGGACCCGCGCAAGGCAGTGGAGGCGTTGGTGACCGCCGGCGCTCATCCGTCGACGCGCCCCGACCACTCAGCAGAGGGATAGCAGTGGCAAACGAAGGCACCATCCTGACGGCCGCCGACCTGGCGGGCAACGGCGCGTACGGCAACGACCCCGACGTGCACGGCAAGTTCGGCATCTTCGGCGGCCGTTACGTGCCCGAGGCGCTCATCCCGGCGCTCGACGAGGTGGCCGCCACCTATGAGAAGGCCAAGAACGACGCGCAGTTCCTGCGCGAGTTCGACCATCTGCTGCGCACGTACGCGGGCCGCCCCACCACGCTGACCGAGGTGCCGCGCTTCAGCGAGCAGGCCGGCGGCGCGCGGATCATCCTCAAGCGCGAGGACCTCACCCACACCGGCGCCCACAAGATCAACAACGTGCTGGGCCAGGCGCTGCTGACCAAGCGGCTGGGCAAGAAGCGGGTGATCGCCGAGACCGGCGCGGGCCAGCACGGCGTGGCCACCGCCACCGCCGCGGCCCTGCTCGGCCTGGAGTGCGTCATCTACATGGGCGCGGTCGACTGCGAGCGCCAGGCGCTCAACGTCGCCAGGATGAAGCTGCTCGGCGCCACCGTGGTGCCGGTCACCAACGGCTCGCAGACGCTGAAGGACGCCATCAACGAGGCCTTCCGCGACTGGGTGACCAACGTCGACACCACCCACTACCTGTTCGGCACCGTGGCGGGCCCGCACCCGTTCCCCGAGATCGTGCGCGACTTCGCGCGCATCATCGGCGTCGAGGCGCGCCGCCAGATGCTGGAGCTGACCGGCAAGCTGCCCGACGCGGTGTGCGCGGCGGTCGGCGGCGGCAGCAACGCGATCGGCATCTTCCACGCCTTCATCGGCGACCAGGACGTGAAGCTGCACGGCTACGAGGCCGCCGGCCACGGCCTGGAGAGCGGCGAGCACGCGCTCACGCTCACCGCCGGCTCGGTCGGCGTGCTGCACGGCTCGCGCACCTACGTCCTGCAGGACGACGAGGGCCAGACGATCGAGTCCCACTCGATCTCCGCCGGGCTCGACTACCCGGGCGTCGGCCCCGAGCACGCCTGGCTGAAGGACTCCGGTCGCGCCACCTACCACGGCGTCACCGACGACCAGGCGATGGCCGCGTTCTCCCTGCTGGCCAGGACCGAGGGCATCATCCCCGCCATCGAGTCCTCCCACGCCCTGGCGGGCGCGCTGGAGCTGGGCCGCGAGCTCGGCCCCGAGGCGACCATCCTGGTCAACCTCTCCGGCCGCGGCGACAAGGACATGGGCACGGCGATGAAGTACTTCAACCTCTAGGATCTCCCGGCGTCCCTCCGATCGCCGACGGCCTGCGCCGGGCCGGCGACTCACCGGCGCGGGGATTCTGGGGCGGGCCCGCGGCAGGGCATCATGGGAAGACTCGACCTTCGAAACGGACAGACATGACGACTCTTCAGACGGTTTTCGCCAAGGCGAAGGCGGACAACCGGGCCGCGCTCGTCGGCTACCTGCCCGCGGGCTTCCCCACCAAGGGTGGCGACGTCGCCGCCGCCGCGGCCCTGGTGGAAGCCGGCTGCGACGTCATCGAGATCGGCCTGCCCTACTCCGACCCGCTCATGGACGGCCCGACGATCCAGGACGCGGTGCACAGGTCGCTGATCAACGGCACGCGCATCGCCGACGTGATGCGCACGGTCGAGGGCGTGGCCGCCACGGGCGCCGCCACGCTCGTCATGACGTACTGGAACCCGATCGACAAGTACGGCGCCGACCGCTTCGCGCGCGACCTGGCCAACGCGGGCGGCGTGGGCACCATCACGCCCGACCTGACGCCCGAGGAGTCCGAGCCGTGGCGGGAGGCGTCCGCGGCGGCGGGCATCGACACGGTGTTCCTGGTCGCGCCCAGCTCGACCGAGCCGCGCATCAAGGCCGTCGTCGACTGCTGCACCGGTTTCGTGTACGCCGCCTCGCTCATGGGCGTCACCGGCGCCAGAGAGACCGTCAACGTCGCCGCCGAGGGCCTGGTCAAGCGGACCAAGGCGCACACGGACCTGCCGGTGTGCGTGGGCCTGGGGGTCGGCACGGGCGCGCAGGCGGCCGAGGTGGCGTCCTACGCCGACGGCGTGATCGTGGGGTCGGCGTTCATCCGCCGCATCCTCGACGCGCCCGACGAGGCGGCAGGGCGCGAGTCCATCGGGGTGCTGGCCAGGGACATGGCCAAGGGCGTGCGCCGCTGAGCGCGGCCTGACACGGTGATCTGACCGGGCGCGGTTCCCCAACGGGGTGCCGCGCTTTACCGTCTATGTCAGACGGTCCCGGAAGGACAGGTCATGCGTCCAGGTCCCGTGTTACTCGCAGCAGCCCTCAGCCTCGCGGCCACGGCCATGGCCGCCCCGATCTCCCCGCCGGGCGTGCCCGCGCTCGCCGCGCCGGCCTCTCCGCCGCCGGAGGAGACCCCGGCCGCGCAGCCACCCGTCCCCACCTACGAGCTGCCGTCGCCGGAGGCCCCGCCCGCCGGCACGCCGCAGCCGAGCCCCACCGTGCAGGGGCTGCCGCCCGCACCTGCCCAGGTGGCCGAGCCGATCGCGATCGCGTCGGCGGCCCTGCGCGTGGAGCTGGACCCGGCCTTCCCACGCGTCCTGCGCTACACCGACCGGGCGAGCGGCGCCACGCTCGGCGGCGGCACGGGGGTGCCCGCCGTCGTGCTGAACGGGCAGCCCAGGCTCGCCGAGGTGCGGCTGACCGGCAACGACGGCGCGACCGCCCGCTACCGGCTGGACCTCGGCGACGGGGTCGCCCTGCGGGCCAGCATCGGGGTCAAGGGCAGGGTGACGACGTTCGCGATCGACGAGGTGATCGACACCGAGGCGTTCCGGGTCGGCACCATCGACCTGCCCGGCCACGACCTGGTGTCCGTGTCGAGCACGCAGCCGGGCGCGGCCACCGCGTTCACCCGCCTGGACCCGAACTCCACCCGCACCGCCGACGTCTTCGCCCGGGTCACCGCGGACACGGCGGCCGAGGAGACGCCGGTCGGGGCGACGTACGCGATCGTGCACACCGACCGGCTGGCCGCCGCCGTCGAGACGAACTCCACCTACGACCGCCCGTCCGGCGCGACCGACCGGGACGCGGCCCGGCTCTGGCACCAGGCCAGGAAGGACCCGGACGGCACGGTGCGGGTGGGCGTCTGGAGCGGCCAGTGGACCCACCGCGCGAGCGGCTCGCCGTTCACCGAGGCCCGCCCGTGGGCCAAGGTCGTGCTCACCCCCGACGCCAACGGCGACGGCACGCTCGACTGGCAGGACGGCGCGATCGCGTTCAGGAGCATCGCGATCAAGGCGCTCGGCGCGGAGGAGACCAGGGACCGGGTGGTCACGCACATCCCGTTCAACTTCTCCAGCCAGGCCACGCACCCGTTCCTGCGCACGCTGGACGACGTCAAACGCATCTCGCTGGCCACCGACGGGCTCGGGCAGCTCGCCCTGCTCAAGGGCTACCAGTCCGAGGGCCACGACTCCGCGCACCCGGACTACGGCGGCAACCACAACCGCCGCGCGGGCGGCCTGACAGACCTGAACACGCTGGCCAGGGTGGGCAAGGCGTGGAACGCCACGTTCGGCGTGCACGTCAACGCCACCGAGGCCTACCCCGAGGCGAAGAGCTTCGACGAGCGGCTGGTGAACAAGGACGCCAAGGGCTGGAACTGGCTCGACCAGGCGTACCTGATCGACCAGCGCGGCGACCTGACCAGAGGCACGCTGGCCGCGCGCCTGTCCCGGCTACGGGAGGAGACGGACAGGAACCTGGCGGTGCTGTACGTGGACGTGTTCCGGCCCTTCGGCTGGGTCGCCGACCGCACGCTGGCCGAGCTTCGCGCGCAGGGCTGGCAGGTGACCACGGAGTGGTCGGACAAGCTGGAACGCGCGTCGCTGTGGGCGCACTGGGCCACCGACCTCAACTACGGCGGCGTCACCAACAAGGGGCTGAACTCGCAGATCATCCGGTTCGCGCGCAACCACGAGAAGGACGTCTGGAACGCCCACCCGATCCTGGGCAACGCCCGCATCGTCGAGTTCGAGGGCTGGACGGCGGAGAACGACTTCACCGCCTTCCTCCGCAACATCTGGGAGCACAACCTGCCGGTCAAGTTCCTCCAGCAGCAGCAGATCATGGACTGGAACGCCGACGAGATCGTGTTCACCGGCGGCGTGCGCGGCACGTACCGGGACGGCAGGCGGGAATTGTTCGCCGGCGGGCGCAAGGTGCTCGACGGCGGCACGTACCTGCTGCCCTGGCACGGCCGGCTCTACCACTACAACCCGGCGGGCGGCGAGAGCACGTGGGAGGCCGACCGGGCGATGAGCGTGTACGAGCTCACCGACCAGGGCCGCGTCCCCGCCGGCACCGTCACCCCGTCGGGCGGGAAGATCACGCTGCGGGCGAAGGCGGGCGTGCCGTACGTGCTCTACCCGGGCAAGGCGCCCAGGCAGGCCGATCCCCGGTGGGGGCAGGGGAGCGGCCTGCGCGATCCGGGCTTCAACGGCGACCGGCTCGGCGGCTGGACCGTCAGCGGGCCTGTGAGCGTGGAGCGCAACGCGCTGGGGCACCGGGTGGCGCTGCTCGGCGGGGGCGCGCAGGCGCGCCTTGAGCAGCCGCTGAGAGGGCTGCGGCCGGGCCGGACCTACACCGCGTCCGCGTTCGTCGAGGTGGAGCCGGGCCGGACGCGCGCCACCACGCTGGAGGCGGGCGGGGAGACGGTGACCGTGCTGCGTTCCACGGCCAGGAACTACATCGCCTCCGACGAGAAGCACGACACCTACTTCCAGCGGGTGAAGGTGACGTTCACCGCGTCCGCCCCGTCCACCGTGCTGCGGATCACGGCCGCCGGGGCCGAGGGGCAGGTGCGGGTGGACGACGTGCGCGTCTTCGAGCGGGAGCCGGCCGGCGCGGTGGAGACGTTCGAGTCGGTGGAGCCCGGATGGGGGCCGTTCGTGAAGGGGGACGCGGGCGGGTCGTTCGACGCGCGCACCCACCTGTCGGAGCGGCACGAGCCGTACACGCAGGCCGGCTGGAACGGCAAGACGGTGGACGACGTGCTGAACGGCGACTGGTCGCTGAAGGCGCACGAGGAGCGGCAGGGCCTGATCTACCGTACGGTGCCGCAGACCGCGTGGTTCGAGCCGGGGCGCGCCTACGAGGTGTCCTTCGCCTACCAGAACGCGCTGGCCGGCACCTACCAGTGGGTCACCGGCTACGACAAGGGCGGCGCCGGCGTGGAGACGCGCCGCACGCCGATCCCCGAGCGACGCACCACCGCCCGGTTCAGCGAGCGGGTCGTGGCCGGGTGCGGCGACGTGTGGGTGGGGCTGCGCTCGCTGCAGCCGGAGCTGGCGGGGGCCGACTTCATCCTCGACGACTTCGCCGTCACCGACCTCGGGCCCGCGCCGGACGCGCAAGCGTGCGGGACGCTGGAGGTGACGCCCGCGCCGCCGGCGTTCGAGCAGGGGGCCGTCAACGAGGTCACCACCACGTTCACGAACCTCGAACAGGTGGCGGTCCAGGACGTGGCCGTGCGGCTGGAGGCGCCCGAGGGGTGGACGGCGGAGGGCGACGGCGCCGGCTCGGTGGAGCCCGGCGGGAAGCTGGCCACGACCTGGCGCGTCACGCTGCCCGCCGGCGCGCCGTACGGCACGTACGAGCTGGCGGCCACCGCCTCGTACGCGGTCGGCGGCCAGGCACGGACGCTGACCGCCTCCGCGTCCGTGCGCACCCTTCCGCCGCCGCCCGCGGCCGACGCGTACGCCAGTGACCTGGAGTGGGTCAGCGCGGACAACGGCTGGGGCCCGGTGGAGCGCGACCGGTCCAACGGCGACACCGGCCCGGCCGATGGCGGGCCGATCGTCATCGGCGGGCGGGCGTTCGACAAGGGGCTGGGCACGCATGCGCCCGCCAAAGTGCGTTTCTACCTGGGTGGCCGGTGTACGGCTTTCACGGCCTTCGTCGGTGTTGACGACGTGCAGGCCACGCGGGGGTCGGTGGAGTTCGCCGTGGTGGCCGACGGGGTGGACAAGGCGCGCAGCCCGGTGCTGCGGGCCGCCGACCCGGCGTACGAGCTGAGTGCCGGCCTGGCCGGCGCCCGGTACGTGGACCTCGTGGCCGGCGACGCGGCAGACGGCGTCGGCAACGACCACGCCGACTGGGGCGAGGCCCGGTTCAGGTGTTCCTGAGCTCGGCGTACAGCGGGGACCAGCGGTTGTAGATGCCGGTGGGCACCAGGTAGACGTTCATGACGACCTGCATGAGCAGCAGGAAGGCGAGGTACTGCGCGGTGTTGACCCCCGGCACCGCGTCCACCGGCAGGGCGTAGGCGATGACGACCCGCACCACCGCGTCCAGCAGCAGGCCGACGCCCCACAGGAGGCTCGCCACCCGCCAGATGCGGCGGAAGGCGGGCAGCCGCTCCCACAACACGTCCCACGACTCGCGGTTGGGCCCGATCCGGCCCTCCAGGACGAACCGGGTGAACACGAACGCCAGCGGGCGCTCCCCGCGCGCGCTGACCAGGAACCACAGGCCCCCGGCTGCCGTGAACCAGCCGTCCTTGGCCAGCAGGAGCCGGGGGTCCTGGACGAGGACGGACACGGCGGCGCTGGCCAGCATCATGACCGTCATGTAGAGGCCCAGCCGGTCGGGCCTGCGGCGGCGTACCAGGTCGGAGACGACGCTGATGCCGGGCACGAACGAGCTGATCACGAACGCGGTGTGGGCCTCGACGCCGCTCGCGCGCAGCACGTAGTAGAGCACCACGGTCAGGCCGACGTCCACGGCCAGCGTGAGGAGCCCTTTCGACCGGGTGCTCATGCGCGGGTCGCCCTGGCGAACAGCGCGGCCAGCTCGTCGGCGTACTCGGCCAGGTCGGCCTCGGGATCGGCCTCCAGCAGGAACGGCAGCCCGTCCAGCGACCGCTGGACCGTCATCGCCATCACCCGCGTGCTGAACGGCCCGAACTCACCGCTCTCCTGCCCCCACGCCAGCAGGCGCTCCAGGTGGGCGAGCTGCGACAGGTCCGTGGCCGCGTCCTGCGCCGCCGTGCCGCCCTCCGGGCGGAAGTTGAGGAAGATCTCCGTGGCCGCGCGCATCTCGGCGCGGTGGCCGCCGAGGTACTCCACCAGCGAGCGGATGTACGCCTCCAGCGCGCCGGAGGCCGTCCGCTGGGCGCTGACGCGCTCGTGCATGAACCTGCTCAGATCCCCGTAGATCGTGGCGATGGCCTGGCCGATCAGCTCGTCCTTGCCGTCGAAGTGGTACGAGATCAGCCGCGTGCTGCTGAGCCCGGCCCGCTCGGCGATCCGGGCGAAGGACGCCTGGTGGTAGCCGAGCTCGGCGATGGTGGCGATGGTCGCGGCCACGATCTGCGCCCGTCTGGCGGAGCTCGTGACTGACTCGTCCCGTTTTACTTGCATGAGTAATTTTTAACTTAGATGAGTAAATACGGCAACTCTCCCAGCTCGGCGGCAGAAAACTCGCTTAGCTGACGCTTATCCGCGACGTGATGCGATGGAAGCCGGGTACTGTGCGCATCCCGGCGCAGAGACAGAGGAGAACGCTTGTGGCCGCGTCACTACCGTCACCTTGGGCGAGATGGGCGATACCCTGGGTGACGACCGTCGCCCGTTTGATTCTGGGCGGGGTGCTGATCGCGGCGGGTGCGCTCAAGATCGGCAATCCGGCCGACTCCGTCGTGGCGGTCAAGGCCTACCAGTTGCTGCCGGAGTCGATCGCCGTCGCGGTGGGCTACGCCCTGCCGATCCTGGAGATCGTCGTCGGCGTGCTGCTGGTCGTCGGTCTGCTGACCAGGGTGGCCGCGGTGATCGCCGCGCTGCTCATGTTCGCCTTCGTGTTCGGCATCGGCTGGGCGTGGGCGAAGGGCCTGCGGATCGACTGCGGCTGCTTCGGCGGCGGCGGCCAGCTCGGAGCCGGGCAGGAGCCGACCTACCTGCTCGACATCCTGCGCGATTTCGGCCTCGTGCTGCTCGGCGCGTGGGCCGCGCGTTTCCCGCCGGGCCGCTTCGCGCTCGACGGGGCCCTCGGTCTCGGGGGCGACACTCATGATGACGACGAGGGGGACGACTGATGAGCAAGGGCGAGCGTACGAAGACGAAGTCGCAGTCGGCGCGCGACAAGATCAAGGCGCAGCAGGCCGCGCAACGGGCACGCGAGAAGCGCCGCAAGACGGTGACGTACGTGACCGCGGGCGTCGTCGCGGTGGCCGCGGTCGGGCTCGGCTGGTGGTACGCCGCCAGCATCTCGCGCTCGGAGGAGGCCACCGGCGCCCTCGCCCCGATCACCGTGCAGGCCGACGGCACCGCCGTGATGGCGAAGGCCGGCGTCACCGCGCCGGTGGTCGACATCTACGAGGACTTCCAGTGCCCGGCCTGCAAGGAGCTGGAGCGCGTCAGCGGCCAGACCTTCAAGAACCTCGCCGCCGAGGGCAAGGCCAAGGTCGTCTTCCACCCGATCACGATCTTCTCCCAGGACCCGATGAAGTCCAACTCCGTGCGCGCGTCCAACGCCGCCCGGTGCGTCGCCGACGGCAAGCAGTGGCTGGCCTTCCACGACCTGCTCTTCAAGAACCAGCCCTCGGAGAGCGAGGAGGGCTTCAAGGTCGACCAGCTCAAGCAGTGGGGCAAGGAGGCCGGGGTCACCTCGCCCGACTTCGACCAGTGCGTCACGTCCAACAAGAACGCCGACGCGCACCTCGCGTACAGCAAGAAGATCAGCACGGAGCAGAAGCTCGATCACACGCCGACAGTGAAATTGAACGGCACAGAAATAGACAATCAGGTACTGTTCAGCCCGGCGCAACTGCGCGATGAGATTACGGGGGCGGCTAAGTAGGCTCGCTTCCGCTACCCTCACCTGACATGCCCCTTGCCTCGATTCCCAGCCCTTCCCAAGGGGTCTGGTATCTCGGAATCATCCCGATCCGGGCTTATGCGCTATGCATCGTGCTCGGCGTCATCGTCGCCGTCTGGCTGAGCGAGCGCCGCTGGCGCGCCCGCGGCGGCCAGGCGGGGACGATCATCGACATCGCGGTCCCCGCGGTCATCTTCGGCCTGATCGGCGGCCGCCTCTACCACGTCATCACCGACTGGCAGACCTACTTCGGCAGCCGCGCGATCAAGGAGCCGATCCAGGCCCTGTTCATCTGGGAGGGCGGCCTCGGCATCTGGGGCGCGATCGCGCTCGGCGGCGTCGGAGTCTGGTGGGCCGCGCGCAGGCGCGGCCTGTCCATGACGGCCCTGGCCGACACGATCGCCCCCGGCATCGCCTTCGCGCAGGCCATCGGCCGCTGGGGAAACTGGTTCAACCAGGAGCTGTACGGCTCGCCGACCACGCTGCCGTGGGGCCTGGAGATCGACGTCGACCACGGCGGCGAGCCCGGCGTCCTCTACCACCCGACGTTCCTGTACGAGTCGCTGTGGGACGTCGCGCTCGGCTTCGTGCTCATCTACCTGGGCCGCCGCCTCGCGCTGCACCACGGGCGGCTGTTCGCCCTGTACGTCGCCGGTTACACGCTCGGCCGCTTCTGGATCGAGGGGCTGCGCATCGACCCGGTGGGCGGCGTGGACCACGCGGTGGAGTTCCTCGGGCTGCGGATCAATCAGTGGACCTCGATCGTGCTGTTCATCGGCGCGGTGGTGTACTTCTGGGCGACCAGGAACAAGACGGGCGAGGAGATCGTCGTCCCGCCGTCGGCGCACTACGAGCCCGGCGCGGAGTCCGCCGACCCGGCCCACGCCTCCGGCCAGGCGGATCCCGGCACGGGCGAGTCCTCTGCGGACGAGTCCTCCACAGGTGAGTCCTCCACGGGTGAGTCCTCGGCGGGTGAGTCCTCCACGGCCGGCACGCCGGAGAAGGGGGAGGCCGAGGAGCCGAAGAGCCAGGCTTCCGCGCCTGACGCCGAGGCCCGGGCCGACGAGGCCCCGGAGGCCCCGGAGGCCGGCGTGTCCGCTGACGAGGCTCCGAAGGTGGAGGCGACCGCCGAGGAGACTCCGGCGAAGGCGGGAACCGCGGGCGACACGCCTCCGGCGGCCGCCGGCGACACCGACGATGACGACGAGGACCGGGCGAAGCTTCCCGACGCCGAGCCCGTGACGAAGGAGAAGAACTCGCGATGAACGGTCGCGCGGAGATCCACCACCAACATCGCGACGTCACCGGAGGCTGGTTGCGGCCCTCGGTGTTCGGCGCGATGGACGGCCTGGTGTCGAACTTCGCGCTCATCGCGGGAGTCGCGGGTGGCACCGCCAACACCAGAGTGATCGCGCTCGGCGGCGTCGCCGGGCTGGCCGCCGGGGCGCTGTCCATGGCGGGCGGGGAGTACGTCTCGGTGGCCAGCCAGCGCGAGCTGGCCCAGGCCGAGATCGCCGTCGAGCGGCGCGAGCTGGCCCGCCACCCCGACGAGGAGCGGGCGGAGCTGGCCCAGACCTTCGTCGACAAGGGCGTGACTCCCGACCTGGCCGCCGAGGTGGCCAGGCAGATCTCCGCGCACCCCGAGCGGGCCCTGGAGGTCCACTCGCGCAACGAGCTGGGCGTCGTCCCAGGGGAGTTGCCGTCGCCGATGGTGGCCGCGGTCTCGTCGTTCCTGTCGTTCGCGGTGGGGGCGGTGCTGCCGCTGATGCCGTACCTGTTCGGGGTCCAGGGGCTGGAGGTCTCGGCGGTGCTCTCGTGCGTGGCGCTGTTCGCGGCGGGGGCGCTGGTCTCCGCCGTGACGGCGCGGAGCTGGTGGTACTCAGGGCTACGCCAGCTCGTGGTGGGCGGCGTGGCGGCGGGCGTCACGTTCGCCCTCGGCAACCTGATCGGCGCGGCGGGGCTGTGATGGCTCGTCGCAGAGGCCCGTCCGGCTCCGGCGGCGGGCGGTCGAACGGCGACCGCTCGGGCCGCACCCGAGGCACCCGCGCCACCCCGGCCCCCGACGCCCACGCCCCGGGCGCTGACGGCTACGGCTTCCAGCCCCCGGCCGCCGACGGCTGGCCTGCCGCTGACGGCGGCGACCGGCGAGCCCCCGGCACGGACGGTGGCGGCTGGGCGGCTGGTCGCGGTTCTGCCGCTGCCGGCGCGAATGGTGGCGGCTGGGCCGCTGGTGGCACGGACAGCAGCGGCTGGGCCGGCGGAAGTTGGGCCGGCGGCGGCTGGCAGGGCACAGGCGGGGAAGCCGGTCGGCAGGCCACAGGCGGCGGCCGGGCAGCGCCGGAGACGGACGGCCACGGCCGGCGTTCGTCCGGCACTGACGCCGGCGGGTGGCCCGTGGCCCCCGGTAACAGGGGAGCGAGCGGCACCGATGCCACCGGTTGGCCCCTAGCCGGTGCTCCCAGCGGCGGCCATGCCGCGGGTGGTACGGATGGTGGCGGTTGGCCCGTGGCGGGTGCTCCCGGCGGCGGTCACGCCGCGGGTGGTACGGATGGTGGCGGTTGGCCCGTGGCGGGTGCTCCCGGCGGCGGCCATGCCGCGGGTGGTACGGACGGCGGTGGCTGGCACGCAACCGACAGCGGACGGTCCGGAGCCGACGCGGAGGGTGGCAGGCGGTCGGCGGGGACCCGCAGCGGCCGGAGGGCGGCCCGCTCACGCGGCTCGCGATCCGCGGAGCCGGTCAGCGGCGACCGGCAGGCCACTGACGCGGACAGCAGCGGTTGGCCGGCCACGGGCACGAACGGCGGCGGCGTCTCCCCGGCGGGGGAGGCCGACGGCACCTGGTCCCAGGCTGACGGCACCTGGCCGCCGAGAGACCTGCCCCACGTGCGGCCGGCGAGGAAGGCCCCGACCGGCGGACGCTCGGGGAACGATCGTCGCCGGACCACCGACGGGGGTGCTGAGGCCGACGGGCCCACAGGTGCTGACGCGGCCATGTGGGGCGATGAGGCCGCACAAGGCCATGAGACCGAACGGAGCCGTGCGACCCGGCGAGGCCGTGATAAGACCGGACGCGGCCAGCAGGAGACCGGACGCGGCCAGCAGGAGACCGGACGAGGCCAGGAGACTGGGCGGGGTCATGAGGCCGGAGAGGGCGATGGGGCCGGGAGGGGTGACGGAGCCGAGCCGACCGTGGTGACGTCCCGGAAGCGGCGCCGTACTCCTCGCTCGGACTGGCAGTTCCCGCTGCTCACCGACTGGGGTTTCCGCCCGGAGCAGCAGCGGCTGATGGTCATCATCGCCACGGTCGTAGCCGTGCTGGCAGGCGGGACGGGCCTGGTGGTGGCCATCACCAGCCTGGGCACGTACTCGCCCGAACAGCAGGCCAGCGCCACCGTGCTCGGCCCCGACACGGCCGTGCCCCAGGTCTTCCACGGGTGGGGCTCGCCGAAGCTGTTCGAACCCCTCGGTGAACGGGCCAAGGACGGGAAGGCGCTGACCGAGAAGGAGGTGTTCAGCGAGGGCGAGCTCGCCGTCACCAAGAAGCTCAAGCTCAAGCTCGTCGCCAAACAGCTCGACGCCGACTGCTCGGCCGCGCTGTGGGGCGCCACCCTCCTCGAACGGGTCTCGGACGCAGGATGCACCCAGGCCGCCCGCGGCCTGTACGCCAGCTCCGACGGCCGGTACGTCGGCCAGTACACGCTACTCAACCTCAAGGACGGCACGTCGGCCGCCGCCCTGGTCGAATCGTTGAAGACCCTTTACCGCGGCGGCTGGGCACTTCCGCTGACCTCCGCCAAGGCGTCCTTCCCCGCAGGCGGCTACTCCGAGGCGGGCGGCTACGCGCTGGGCCACTACGTCGGGCTGGTGTGGATCGGCAAGGTGGACGGCGCGGACCCCACCACCAAGGACGACTTCGTCTCCCTCACCCTGGCCCTGCGCGGGGCGGAGAAGGCCGTCTACCGCCGCGTCGTCGCGATCACGGGATCGGCCTCCTGATGGCACGGACCAGCACCGGGGCAACCCCCTCCGACGACCCCGCTTCGGCACAGAGCAGACCTTCCGGCGGCCCGGCCTCGGAGCGGGACACGCCTCCTCGCGGCCCCGCCTCGGTACCGGAGCCGCCGCCAGGCGACCCGTGGGAAGAGGAGCGCAGCCACCGCTCGAAGTCCCGGCTCCTCGTCATCGCCGCCGTCATCGTCGTCGCAGCGGCCGTCGGCGTCGGCGGATGGTTGTGGCTGGGGCGCGAGCAGCCCCGCCCCGCCACCTTCCACGCCGAGCCCACCTCCGCCTTCTACACCGCCATCGACACCCGCCAGAACGACGCCGCCCCGCTGACCCTCCAGGAGGTCTTCACCCAGGACGGCAAGACCCTGGGCAAGATGAGCCTGGTCGCCACCCGCGAGTTCACCGACTGCGACGAGGCCCTCTGGGGTGCCACGGCCCCCGGGTGCACGCAGGCGCTCCAGGCCACGTACCAGGGCGGGGCCATGGCGGGCCAGTTCGTCATCTTCAACCTCGGCGACGGGCGCGCCGCCGACGCGCTGGTGGCGGCGCTGCGCAAGGACGGGTTCGTACGGCAGGACATCGCGTTCGAGGCCGCCGGCAGCCGGGCGCAGGCTCGCGCGATGGGGCACTACGTGACGGTGAGCTGGGTCGGCGGCACGGCCCCCGCCCAGGACGTGGTCACGGCCCCCGCACAGGAGCTGGTCACGGCTCTCGTCGCCCTCGACGGCCTCGGCCGCGTGGTCCAGGGCCGCATCATCGCCGCCATCTGAGCCGCCGTCTGAGCCCGCCCCGGCCCGGCGGTACGTGCGGCGTGATCCGGCCGTGGACTCCTCGCACCGGAGCGTTGGGTGGCCCGACTCAGTGGTGCTCTTGTGCCTCATAGAGCCACGGAGCCGCATCGGTGCACATGATGCTCTTGGGCCTCATGGGGCCATGGTGATCCACGGGCGGGTGAGGTGACGCCGGTGGCTGGTGTGAAGTGCTTGCCTCAGGAGGTGGTGCCGGTCAAGGCATTGACCGTGGTGGCGACCGCGTCCCGGAGGGCGGACAGGCGGTGGAGGGGGGCCTCCAGCGGGGTCAGGTCGTCGGACCAGTCGGCCGCCTCCCGGATCAGGGCGCGGGCCTCGTTCTTGGTCAGCGTCGTGCCCTGCGCCCTGGCCAGCGCGATGAGGGCCTCGCGCCACGTGTTGGCCAGTTTGGCGTGCCCGTTGTCCATGATCCGGCGCAGCACCGTGTCGGCGTCGCCCTCGGGCTGCGGCAGGCGTACGACGTCCAGTACGCCCTCGCCGGCCGCGTCGAGCGCGTACACGGGCGCCAGCGCCGCGGGCAGGCGCGGCGCGAGCCCCGGGCCCACGACACGGACCTGAGCCGCGCGGCAGGCCAGCAGGAGGCGGGGGAGTGCGGACTCCAGGCCGGCCGGGACGGCCACGGCCACCCGGGCGGGCGCGGCGGCGTACGGTTTGGCGAGCCAGGTCGAGAGCTTGACCCGAGGCTGGGTCAGGGACTTGGGCCAGTCGCCCACCAGAAGCTCGGCCTCGAACCCGGCCAGCGCGGAGAGGGCCGCGTCCGCGTCCGTGACGCGCGCCTGAGCCGCCGAGGACGCTGACACCGCCTCCGCACCCTTGACCTGGGCCTTCGCGGTCTCAGGCGGTGCCGTGGCGGCCTCACCCCGGGAATCCCCCGGCTGGGGCCTCGCGGCGCTCTCCACGGCCTGCGGGCCCTGGGTGTAGATGGCGGTGGCCTGGCGGCTCAGGCGGGACTGGACGGCCGGGCGGGTCTTGGTGGTGGGGCGGAGGATGTACAGGTCGGCGGCGGAGCCGATGGCTTCTGCCCCGAAATATCGGTTGAAGTCGGGGTAGATCGCTTCGTACGTGAGGTTGAGCTCCGACAGTTCCTGCTGCACCTTGAAGGCCAGCAGCGGCGTGCGCTCGCTGGCCCCGTACGCCAGCAGCACCCGCCCCCCGTCCTTCAGCCCTTCGACGGCGCGCGCCACGAACAGGCCCGTGCCCTCCGGCGTGTACGGCGGGTCGGTGAGGGCCAGGTCGTGGTCCCTGGCCGACGGGGGAAGGCCGAGGCGCAGGTCGGCCCAGCGGGTGCGGACGCCCAGCCGCTGCTCGTCGATGTAGGCCAGGATGCGCTCGTCGACGTCGACCACGGTCACGTCCGTTTGGGGATGCACGAGCTTGACCGCCAGCGAGGTCAGGTCGTGGTCGCCCACGCAGAGCAGGCGCGCACCCGGCAGCCAGAAGCGGGCCCCCAGCAGCAGCGCCCGGCGCAGCACCGTCTCCGGCGTGGCCGAGACGTGGTCGAGCACGTGGCGGGCGCGCGGGGCCTTGGCGATGAGGGTGGTGAGCCGGTCGAGGGCGGGGGCGTAGTGCGGCAGCAGGTGGGCCACCGGGTCCTCGGGGGGCGGGGCGACGGCGATGAGATCCTGGTAGGCGGGCGTGTCGGCGAGCGGGACGCGGAAGCGGTCGCCGTCGCGCTCTAGCACCAGCTCGCGCAGCAGGGCCTCGACCGTGCGCCGGGACGTGGCCGTATCCCTGACCAGATCCGCCAGGGTCCACCACTGGCCGTCGCACACGAGGGCGAGGGCGTGCCTCAGCCGCCTGCTGTCGGCCCCGGCCTCGGTGAGCAGGCGCTCGACCCCGTCACGCTCCATGACCCAAACCCTATCGGCTCGCGGGCACTCGCTCCCCCTGGCGGAAATCGCCGCATCGGCCGGGAATTTCGGCGGCCAGGCTCAGGGTTTGGGATAGGGAGTTCGGATGTCGAGATGGGCGCGAAAGTTCGTAATGCGGACGCGGCGGGCACCATTCCGGCAGGGTGAGGTAACCTCTACCCACGATATGCAGCAGGGCCAACGTCGTCCCTCGCCTGTGAAGCAGTTCTAGACAGACGAAGACGACGGGAGGGATTCAATGCCTGCTGCCCACCTCGGGTTCCCCGAGCCCCAGGGCCTGTACCACCCCGCCAACGAGCACGATGCCTGCGGTGTCGCCATGGTTTCCGACGTCGCCGGGCGCCGTGATCACGGCATCGTGGTCAAGGCGCTGACGGCGCTGTGCAATCTTGATCATCGGGGGGCCAAGGGTAGCGAGCCGGACACCGGCGACGGAGCCGGGATCCTGACGCAGATCCCCGATGGGTTCTACCGGGCGGTCGTGCCGTTCACGCTGCCCGAGGCCGGTGCGTACGCCACCGGCATCGCCTTCCTGCCGTTCGACGGCGAGGCCAGGGCCACGGCCGTGCGCCTGATCGAGGAGATCGCCGCCGAGGAGGGCCTGACCGTGCTCGGCTGGCGCGAGACGCCGGTCGACCGGGACCTGCCGGGGCCGAGCGCCCGGGCGGTCATGCCGCACTTCGCCCAGCTCTTCGTGTCCGACCCCGAGGGGCGCACGGGGCTGGAGCTGGACCGGCTCGCGTTCTGCCTGCGCAAGCGGGCCGAGCACGAGGCCGACGTGTACTTCCCCTCGCTGTCGTCCCGGACGGTCGTCTACAAGGGCATGCTCACGCCCGACCAGGTCGAGCCGTTCTTCCCCGACCTGAGCGACGAGCGTTACGAGACCGCGATCGCGCTGGTGCACTCGCGCTTCTCCACCAACACGTTCCCGAGCTGGCCGCTGGCCCACCCGTACCGGTACATCGCCCACAACGGCGAGATCAACACGGTCAAGGGCAACCGCAACTGGATGCGGGCCCGCGAGGCGATGCTGGCCTCCGCCCACATTCCGGGCGATATTTCGCGACTTTTCCCTATCTGTGACCCGGATGGCAGCGACACCGCCAGCTTCGACGAGGCCCTGGAGCTGCTGCACATCGGCGGCCGGAGCCTGCCGCACGCCGTCCTGATGATGATCCCCGAGGCGTGGGAGAACCACACCGAGATGGACCCGGCGCGCCGGGCCTTCTACGAGTTCCACTCCACGATGATGGAGGCCTGGGACGGCCCCGCCTCGATCACGTTCACCGACGGCACCCTGGCCGGCGCCGTGCTCGACCGCAACGGCCTGCGCCCCGGGCGCTTCTGGGTGACCGCCGACGGCCTGGTCGTGCTGGCCTCCGAGGCCGGCGTGCTGGACATCAAGCCCGAGGACGTGGTCCGCAAGGGCCGCCTGCAGCCGGGCCGCATGTTCCTCATCGACACCGCCCGCGGCAAGATCATCGAGGACGACGAGATCAAGGCCGAGCTCGCCGCCGAGCTCCCGTACTCCGACTGGCTGCACGCCGGTCTCGTCCGCTTCGAGGAGCTGCCCGCGCGGCAGCGCGAGATCCCCACCCACGAGGCGCTCGTCAAGCGGCAGCAGACCTTCGGCTACACCGAGGAAGAGCTGCGCATCATCCTGTCGCCGATGGCCAAGACCGGCATCGAGCCGATCGGCTCCATGGGCACCGACACGCCCGTCGCCGTGCTGAGCGAGAAGCCGCGCCTGCTGTTCGACTACTTCACGCAGCTGTTCGCGCAGGTCACGAACCCGCCGCTGGACGCCATCCGCGAGGAGCTGGTCACCTCCCTGGCCAGCACCCTCGGGCCCGAGGGCAACCTGCTGGACCCGGGGCCGAGCTCCTGCCGCCAGCTCGTGCTGCCGTACCCGGTGATCGACAACGACGAGCTCGCCAAGATCATCCACATCAACGACGAGCACGACCTGCCGGGCTTCCACCCGTACGTCATCAGCGGCCTGTACGAGGTCGCCGGCGGCGGCCAGGCGCTGCTGCGGCGGCTGGAGGAGATCAGGGCCGAGGCGTCCCAGGCGATCGCCGACGGCGCGCGCATCATCGTGCTGTCCGACCGCGGCTCCTCCGACGCGCTCGCGCCGATCCCGTCGCTGCTGCTGACGGGCGCGGTGCACCACCACCTGATCCAGGAGAAGACGCGCACCAAGATCGGCCTGGTCATCGAGACCGGCGAGGCGCGCGAGTGCCACCACATGGCGCTGCTGATCGGCTACGGCGCCGCGGCGATCAACCCGTACCTCGCGATCGAGACGATCGAGGACCTGGTCGACGCCGGTGCGCTGCAGATGGACAAGCACAAGGCCGTCCGCAACCTGATCAAGGCGTACGGCAAGGGCGTCATCAAGGTCATGTCCAAGATGGGCGTGTCCACGGTCGCCTCCTACACCGGCGCGCAGATCTTCGAGGCGCTCGGCCTGAGCCAGGAGGTCATCGACTCCTGCTTCACCGGCACCACCTCCCGCCTCGGCGGCGTTGGCTTCGACGTGCTGGCCGAGGAGGTCGCGCAGCGCCACCGCCACGCCTACCCGCGCGTGGAGAACGCCCACCGCAGGCTCCAGGTCGGCGGCGAGTACCAGTGGCGGCGCGAGGGCGAGCCGCACCTGTTCAACCCCGAGACCGTCTTCAAGCTGCAGCACGCCACCAGGACCCGCCGCTACGAGATCTTCAAGGAGTACACGAACCTCGTGGACTCCCAGGCGGAGCGGCTGATGACCCTGCGTGGCCTGTTCAAGCTGCGCAAGGGCAACCCGATCCCCATCGAGGAGGTCGAGCCCGTCTCGGAGATCGTCAAGCGGTTCTCCACGGGCGCGATGTCGTACGGCTCCATCTCGATGGAGGCGCACGAGACGCTCGCCATCGCGATGAACCAGCTCGGCGGCAAGTCCAACACCGGCGAGGGCGGCGAGGACCCCGAGCGCCTGTACGACCCGGCCCGCAGGTCGGCGATCAAGCAGGTGGCCTCCGGCCGGTTCGGCGTCACCTCCGAGTACCTGGTCAACGCCGACGACCTGCAGATCAAGATGGCCCAAGGCGCCAAGCCCGGCGAGGGCGGCCAGCTCCCCGGCCACAAGGTCTACCCGTGGATCGCCAAGACCAGGCACTCCACGCCCGGCGTCGGCCTCATCTCGCCGCCGCCGCACCACGACATCTACTCGATCGAGGACCTGGCCCAGCTCATCCACGACCTGAAGAACTCCAACCCGGAGGCCAGGGTCCACGTGAAGCTGGTCGCCGAGGTCGGCGTCGGCACGGTCGCCGCCGGCGTGTCGAAGGCGCACGCCGACGTGGTGCTCATCTCCGGGCATGACGGCGGCACCGGCGCCTCGCCGCTGACGTCGCTCAAGCACGCGGGCGCCCCGTGGGAGCTCGGCCTGGCCGAGACCCAGCAGACGCTGCTGCTGAACGACCTGCGCGACCGCATCGTCGTCCAGGTGGACGGCCAGCTCAAGACCGGCCGCGACGTCGTCATCGCCGCGCTGCTGGGCGCCGAGGAGTACGGCTTCGCCACCGCTCCGCTGGTCGTCTCCGGCTGCGTCATGATGCGCGTCTGCCACCTCGACACCTGCCCGGTGGGCGTGGCCACGCAGAACCCCGAGCTGCGCAAGCGCTTCACCGGCAAGCCCGAGTTCGTGGTGAACTTCTTCGAGTTCATCGCCGAGGAGATCCGCGAGTACCTCGCCGAGCTGGGCTTCCGCTCGCTCGACGAGGCGATCGGGCACGCCGAGATGCTCGACATGACGGCGGCCGAGGACCACTGGAAGGCCAGCGGCCTGGACCTGTCGCCGATCCTGCACCAGCCGGAGCTGCCCGCGGGCACCCCGCTGCGCCGCACGGTCGAGCAGGACCACGGGCTGCAGCACGCGCTGGACAACACGCTCATCCAGCTCGCCGAGGGCGCCATCGACGACGGCACCCCGGTCACGCTGGAGCTGCCCATCCGCAACGTGAACCGCACGGTCGGCACCATGCTCGGCTACCAGGTCACCAAGCGGCACGGTGGCAAGGGCCTGCCCGACAACACGATCGACATCTCGTTCACCGGCTCGGCGGGCAACTCGTTCGGCGCGTTCGTGCCGCGCGGGGTCACGCTCCGGCTGGCCGGCGACGCCAACGACTACCTCGGCAAGGGCCTGTCCGGCGGGCGGATCACCCTCCGGCCGCACGACGAGGCCCCGCTCGACGGCCACATCATCGCCGGCAACGTCGCCCTGTACGGCGCCACGTCCGGCGAGGTGTTCGTCCGCGGCGTCGTGGGCGAGCGGTTCTGCGTGCGCAACTCCGGCGCCACGGCGGTCGTGGAGGGCGTGGGCGACCACGGCTGCGAGTACATGACCGGCGGCAAGGTCGTGGTGCTCGGCCAGACCGGGCGCAACTTCGCGGCCGGCATGTCGGGCGGCATCGCGTACCTGCTGGACCTCAAGCCCGAGCGGGTCAACCGCGAGATGGTCGCCATCGAGGCGCTCACCGAGCAGGACACCGAGTTCCTCAAGGAGACGGTCGAGAAGCACTTCGCGGAGACCGGCTCGCCGGTCGCCAAGGCGCTGCTGGCCGACTGGGACGAGGCGCTCGCCAGGTTCGGCAAGATCATGCCGACCGACTACAAGAGGGTGCTGGAGGCCGCCGAGGCCGCCCGCATCGAAGGCAGGGACATCGACGAGGCCGTCATGGCGGCCGCGGTTAAGGGATAAGGGAGGCGTACCGAATGGCTGACCCGAAGGGTTTTCTCACGCACGACCGGGAGCTGCCGGCGCGCCGCCCCGTGGACGTCCGCATCAGCGACTGGCGCGAGGTCTACCAGGACTTCTCGCAGGAGAAGCTGACCAAGCAGGCGGCCCGCTGCATGGACTGCGGCATCCCGTTCTGCCACAACGGCTGCCCGCTCGGGAACCTCATCCCCGAGTGGAACGACCTGGTCTACCGCACCGACTGGCGCGAGGCGATCGAGCGGCTGCACGCCACCAACAACTTCCCGGAGTTCACCGGCAGGCTCTGCCCGGCTCCGTGTGAGGCGGCGTGCGTGCTCGGCATCAACTCCGACCCCGTGGCGATCAAGCGGGTCGAGGTCGAGATCATCGACCGGGCGTTCGCCGAGGGCTGGGTGACCCCGCAGCCGCCGGCCGTCAAGACCGGCAAGAAGGTCGCGGTCGTCGGCTCGGGCCCCGCCGGGCTCGCCGCCGCCCAGCAGCTCACCCGGGCCGGCCACGACGTGGTCGTGTTCGAGCGGGCCGACCGCGCCGGCGGGCTGCTGCGCTACGGCATCCCCGAGTTCAAGATGGAGAAGCGGCACATCGAGCGCCGCCTGGAGCAGATGCGGGCCGAAGGCACCGAGTTCCGCACCGGCGTGAACGTCGGCGTCGACATCACGGCCGCCGAGCTGCGCGAGCAGTTCGACGCCGTGGTGCTGTCCGGCGGCGCCACCCAGTGGCGCGACCTGCCGGTGGCCGGGCGCGAGCTCAAGGGCATCTACCAGGCGATGGAGTACCTGCCGCTGTCCAACAAGGTCCAGGAGGGCGACTTCGCGGTCTCGCCCATCTCGGCCGAGGGCAAGCACGTCGTCGTCATCGGCGGCGGCGACACCGGTGCCGACTGCATCGGCACCGCGATCCGGCAGGGCGCCGCGTCCGTCACCCAGCTCGAGATCATGCCGCAGCCGCCGCGCAGCCGCCCCGGCAGCCAGCCGTGGCCGACGTTCCCCATCCTGTTCAAGATGGAGAGCGCCCACGAGGAGCTGGAGGACGGCGGCGGGCAGCGCGTGTACGCCGTCTCCACCACCGAGTTCGTCGGCGACGCCGACGGCAACGTGCGGGCGCTGCGGCTGGTCGAGGTCGAGGGGCCGCAGAACGGCTTCAAGCCGATCCCGGGCACCGAGCGGGAGATCCCGGCCGAGCTGGTCACGCTGTCCATGGGCTTCGTCGGGCCGGAGAAGGGCGCGCTGCTGCAGGACCTGGCCGAGGCCGGCGGCGACGGCTTCTACGACGCCAGGGGGAACGTGGCGCGCGACAAGACGTACATGTCCAAGGTGGACGGCGTCTTCGTGGCGGGCGACATGGGGCGCGGTCAGTCGCTCATCGTGTGGGCGATCGCGGAGGGGCGCGCCGCCGCCTCCGGCGTCGACCGCTTCCTGACCGGCGACACGGCGCTCCCGTACCCGATCCTGCCCACTGCTCGTCCGCTCGTCTGACGGCTGCACGGCCCGGCTTCCACAGCCGGGCCGTTGTCGTTTCACGGCCACCGTCCTTTACGGCAAGCCGACGTCACCCCACCCGCCGCACGTGGCCGAGGGCCTCCAGGGAAACGCCCGCTGAACCCGCACGGGGCCGGGCGCCGTCACGTGCGCGTCCTGGGCCGTCCGCGTGGTCACGGCCCGGCCGAGGGGGTCAGCAGGCCCGCGCGACGGCGTCGAGCACGCGCTGCGAGTCCGGGTCGGCGGCCCGGTAGATGATCAGCCGCTGCCCGGGCGCCTGCAGCGGGGCCAGCACCTCGTACTCGACCGTCAGCGGCCCTTCCGTGGCGTGCCGCAGCCGCTTCTGCCCCCTGGCGTTGACCCGCACGTCGCGCATCGCCCACAACCGGGCGAACTCCTCGTTGCCCGAGGTCAGCTCCTCGACCAGGTCCGCCAGGCGCTTGTCGTCGGGATGGGCCGCCCAGGAGGCCCGCAGGTCGGCGATGCCCTCGCGCACCGCGCGCTCCCTGTCGCGGAAGAAGTGGTCCAGGCCCGGGTGCAGCATGCACAACCACAGGCTGTTGCGCTGCCTCGGCGGCAGGCTGCCGAAGTCGAGCATCAGGCCGGCCATCTCCGGGTTCCACGCGATGATGTCGAAGCGGTGGTTGACCACCATGGCCGGCAGCGGCGACAGGTCCAGGACCAGCCGGGACAGCGGCCCGGCCTCGTCGCCGGCCGGGCCCTCGCGCTCGGGCCTGCTGGTCGGCCGCTGCCGGGCCAGGTCGAACAGGTAGAGCCGCTCGTCCTCGCTCAGCCGCAGCGCCGCGGCCAGCGCCTCCAGCACCTCGGGTGAGGGCCGCAACCCGCGCCCCTGCTCCAGCCGGATCACGTAGTCGACGCTGACGCCGGCCAGCTCCGCGACCTCTTCCCTGCGCAGCCCCGGCGTGCGGCGGTGGGCGCGGCGCGCCGGCAGCTCGACGTCGCCGGGGCGCAGCCGCTCGCGGCGCGTCCGCAGGAAGGCCGCGAGCTCGCGGGTCTGGTCGACGGTGCTCATCGCCTCGATCTTACGGCCGCGGGCCCGTCCCGGCCGCGCACTGCCCGGAGCCGCGTACCCGCCGCGCGTCCGTCGCGGGCGCTGCCTGGGACGGCCGATCCCAGGAAGAGCCTTCCCTTACCCATGGCTCGCGCCCCGAGCACGCTTGGACGCATGACGACTCTTGACACCTACCGCTTGCTGGGCCGTTCCGGGCTGCGGGTCTCGCCGCTGTCGCTGGGCACGATGACGTTCGGGACCGACTGGGGCTGGGGCTCGGACAAGGAGGAGTCCCGCCGCATCTTCGACGCCTACGTGGAGCGCGGCGGCAACTTCATCGACACCGCCAGCCAGTACACCAACGGCACCGCCGAGACCCTGGTCGGCGAGTTCGCGGCCGGGCGGCGCGAGCAGCTCGTGCTGGCCACGAAGTACAGCATGGCCAGGCGCCAGGGTGACCCGAACTCGGGCGGCAACCACCGCAAGAGCATGGTCCAGACCGTCGAGGCCAGCCTGCGCCGCCTCGGCACCGACCACCTCGACCTGCTCTACCTGCACGCCTGGGACTTCACCACCCCTGTGGAGGAGATCCTGCGCGCCATGGACGACCTCGTCAGGATGGGCAAGGTGCTCTACGTCGGCATCTCCGACACGCCCGCCTGGCAGGTGTCGCGCATGCAGGCCATCGCCGACCTGCGCGGCTGGTCGCCGCTGATCGCCCTGCAGATCGAGTACAGCCTGATCGAGCGGACGGGGGAGCGCGACCTGATCCCCATGGGCCGCGAGCTGGGCCTCGGGGTCATCCCCTGGTCGCCGCTGGGCAGCGGCGTGCTCACCGGCAAGTACACCCGGGCCGACCTGTCCCACGAGATCTCCGCCGACCCGTCGGGCACCCGCAAGAACGTGGCGGCGGCCAACGGCTCCCTCACCGAGCGCTCGCTCGGCATCGCCGAGGTGGTCAAGCGGGTGGCGGACGAGCTGGGCGCGACGCCGTCGCAGGTGGCGCTGGCCTGGACGCTGCTGGAGCCCGGCGTGACGGCGCCCATCGTCGGCGCCCGGACGCTCGCCCAGCTCGAGGACAACCTGGGCGCGCTCGACGTGCGCTTCACCGGCGCGCAGATCGCCACGCTCGCCGAGGCCAGTGAGGTGGACCTGGGCTTCCCGCACGAGTTCCTGCGGCGGCCGATGTCGCGCGGGGTCATCTCGGGCGGCGTCACGCTCGATCCGGCCCGCTGAACGGCGCGGCCGGCGCACCACTGCGAGGGCCTGACCGGGACGCGGGCCAGGAGCGGCGCGGGCCCGGCGCGGCGGCCCTGGCCAGGGACGGAGCGGACCTCCGATGGAGGTCCGCTTCGTCGTATTCGACCGAAATTTCACCACTAAGTTGCATCAGGGGATTACTGTCGGGAAGATTCAGGTTCTGCGGCAAGTCGGCGGATGGGGGAAGAATGCGGCGGGTCGCCTCGGGCTTGACGGCGCTGGCCGCCGTGGTCGCGCTCGGCGCCTGCACGCCGGCCTCGTCCCGCGAGGCCGCCACCCCGCAGGCCGAATTCCTCGTCTTCTACGACTTCGGCAAGCAACGCCAGGCCGAGGCCGCCGTCGAACGCGCCGGCGGCACCACGGTCTCCGCCGACACCAGGCTCGGCTACCTCATGGCCGCCGGCTCGGGCTCCGGGTTCGAGGAGGTCGTGGGCGCGGACCCGGCCATCGCCGGCGTCTCCCCGGACCGCCGCATCGGCTACGCCACCTCCCGCCCCGCCACGGAGGCCGCCGCCCGCCCCGCCACGGAGGCAGCCGCCCGCAGGGCCGCGTTCCCCGACGAGAAGGCGTTCACCAAGACCAAGGGCGAGCCGCTCGCCGGCCGCCAGTGGGACATGCGCATGATCGGCGCCGACCGCGCCCACGCCAAGGCGCCCGGCACCCGGCAGGTGCTCGTCGGCGTCATCGACACCGGCGTGGACGGCAAGCACCCCGACATCGCCCCCAACTTCAACCGCGAGCTCAGCCGCAACTTCGTCACCGACAAGCCCAAGGACGAGTACGGCGAGACGCTCGACGGCCCGTGCGAGGCGTCCGGCTGCAAGGACGCCGTGGACGTGGACGACGACGGCCACGGCACCCACGTCGCCAGCACCATCGCCTCCCCGCTGAACGGCCTGGGCATCGCCGGCGTCGCCCCTGGCGTGCAGATCGTGAACCTCAGGGCCGGCCAGGACTCCGGCTTCTTCTTCCTCAAGCCCAGCCTCGACGCCCTCACCTACGCCGGCGACATCGGCGTGGACGTCGTGAACATGAGCTACTTCGTCGACCCCTGGCTGTTCAACTGCGCGAGCAACAAGTCCGACACCAGGAAGCAGCAGCTCGAACAGCAGGGCATCATCACCGGCATGCAGCGCGCCCTCGACTACGCCCGCCAGCGCGGCGTCACGCTGGTCTCCGCCCTCGGCAACGGCTCCACCGACCTCGGCCGCCCCCAGGTCGACAAGCAGAGCCCCGGCTACCCGAAGGGCGACGAGAAGGAGCGGCAGGTCGACAACTCCTGCATCAACGTGCCCGCCGAGTCCAACGGCGTCATCTCCGTCTCCGCCCTCGGCCCGTCCGGCCGCAAGGCCGTCTACAGCGACTACGGCAACGAGCAGACGGACCTGTCGGCGCCCGGCGGCGACGTGCTCGACGGGCAGGGCACCCAGGCCACCCGGTCGATCCTGGCGGCCGCGCCCGAGCGCGTGCTGCGCGCCGCCGGCCGCATCGACGCCAAGGGCGAGCCCAAGGGCGCCGACGTCGTCAAGGACTGCACCGGCGGCACCTGCTCCTACTACCAGTACCTCGAAGGCACCTCCATGGCCTCGCCGCACGCCGCCGGCGTCGCGGCGATCCTCGTCAGCCGCTTCGGCAAGCCCGGCAAGGGCGGGCTCGACCTGGCCCCGGCCACGGTCGAGCAGCTCCTGTACAAGACCGCCGCGCAGAAGGCCTGCCCCACGCCCCGCAAGTACGTGTACAAGGTCTTCGGGCAGACCGAGACGCAAGAGTGCGAGGGCACCCAGGCCGACAACGGATTCTACGGTCACGGCATCGTGGACGCCTGGAAGGCGGCTACCGTCGAACCATGATGTATCGCCTCCTCGCGGACGCCGCGATGGTGGTGCACTTCGCCTTTCTCGTCTACATGGCCGTGGGCGGGTTCCTCGCGTGGCGCTGGCGGCGTACGATCTGGGCGCACCTCGCCGTCGCCGCCTGGGGCGTGCTCTCGGTCGTGACCGGCGTCGAGTGCCCTCTCACCCTCGCCGAGGACTGGGCGCGCCACAGCGCGGGTCAGGAGGGGTTACCCACCAGCGGCTTCATCGACCACTACATCGAGGGCGTGATCTACCCGGAGGAGTACACGAACTTGGCGCGACTTGGAGTCGCCGTTCTCGTTCTGTTCTCCTACGTCGGGTACGTTCTCCGTCGTCAGTGACTGCCAAGTGGTCTGTACCAATTAAGGTAGGACTCGTGACTCGTCGCGCGAAAATCGTCTGCACCCTAGGCCCCGCCACATCCTCCAAAGAACGCCTCCGCGAGCTGATCGCCGCGGGCATGGACGTGGCACGGTTCAACCTCAGCCATGGCAATCATGACCTGCACAGAGAGGTTTACGACCGGGTCAAGGAGGTGGCGGCCGACCTCGGCCGCGGTGTAGGCGTGCTCGCCGACCTGCAGGGCCCCAAGATCCGTGTCGGCACGTTCGAGGAAGGCCCCGTCAGGCTGGGCTTCGGTGACGTCTTCACCATCACCACCGAAGACGTGCCGGGCGACCGCGAGCAGGTCTCCACCACCTACAAGGGGCTGCCCAAGGACGTCCGCCCCGGTGACACGATCCTCGTCGACGACGGTCGCCTCGTGCTCGAGGCCACCCGCGTCGACGGCGAGCGCATCATCACCCGCGTCGTCATCGGCGGCATGATCTCCGACAACAAGGGCCTCAACCTCCCGGGCGTCAACGTCAGCGCCCCGGCCCTCACCGACAAGGACGAGGCCGACCTGCGCTGGGCGCTGCGCACCGGCTTCGACATGATCGCCCTGTCCTTCGTCCGCCGCCCGTCCGACGCCGACGTGGTGCGCAACATCATGGAGCAGGAGGCCGTCCGCCTCCCGCTGCTCGCCAAGATCGAGAAGCCGCAGGCCGTCGACCGCCTCCCCGACATCGTCGAGGCCTTCGACGGCATCATGGTCGCCCGCGGCGACCTCGGCGTCGAGCTGCCGCTGGAGCAGGTCCCGATCGTGCAGCGGCGGATCATCGAGCTCTGCCGCGAGAAGGCCCGCCCGGTCATCGTCGCCACCCAGATGCTCGACTCGATGATGAACGCCCCGCGCCCCACCCGCGCCGAGGCCTCCGACGTGGCCTACGCGGTCATGGACGGCGCCGACGCGGTCATGCTGTCGGGCGAGACCTCGGTCGGCAACTACCCGATCGAGGCCGTCTCCACGATGGACCGCATCGCCTGCGCCGCGGAGAAGGCCTCCCTGCACGCCACCCACACGCTGGAGCGCATGCCGGAGACCACCGGCGGTGCCATCGCCCGCGCCGCGGCCGAGGTGGGGGCGATCGTGGGGGCCAAGGCGCTGGTGGCGTTCACGATGTCGGGGGAGACGGCGCGCCGGCTGGCCCGCTACCGCTCGCCGATCCCGCTGCTCGCCTTCACCTCCGCGCCGCACGTGCGCGGGCAGCTCTCGCTGACGTGGGGGGTGGAGACGTTCCACGTGCCGTTCGTGCACCACACGGATGACATGGTGCGGCAGGTGGAGGCCTCGCTGCTGTCGCTGGGGCGGCTGGAGAAGGGCGACAAGGTCGTCATCGTGGCCGGCTCGCCTCCCGGCACCCCCGGCTCCACCAACGCCCTGCGCGTCCACACGATCGGCTCCGCGGTGTCCCACGCACACTGACCGTGGGTCACGGCAACGCCGTGGCCTGCCACCCGCCGTACGCCGGCGGGTGGCCTTCCACGTAACGGCCTGCGACCCTTCACTGGGGCTCCAGGCTTGCCCGCTGAGGCGCGGTGGCTCGACGAGGCCCTGCGCAGCGCGGCCGGAAACAGCGATGGGGCAGCGTTCGGGCGCTGCCCCATCGGCGTTTCGCCAGGGCGGTCAGTCGTTGGCGTGGAGGGCGGCGTTGAGCTCGATGCCGCCGCCCTTGCGGGGAAGGGCCTCCACCGCGCCCGACTGGGAGTTGCGCCGGAGCAGGACGCCGTTGGAGCCCGACAGCTCGGCCGCCTTGACGACCGTGCCGTCCGGCAGCGTGACCCGCGTGCCCGCCGTGACGTACAGGCCCGCCTCCACCACGCAGTCGTCGCCCAGCGAGATGCCCAGGCCCGAGTTGGCGCCCAGCAGGCAGCGCTCGCCGACCGAGATGACCTGCTTGCCGCCGCCCGACAGGGTTCCCATGATGGAGGCGCCGCCGCCCACGTCGGAGCCGTCGGCGACGACCACGCCGGCCGAGACCCGGCCCTCGATCATGGAGCTGCCGAGCGTGCCGGCGTTGAAGTTCACGAAGCCCTCGTGCATGACCGTGGTGCCGCCGGCCAGGTGGGCGCCCAGCCGGACCCGGTCGGCGTCGGCGATCCGGACACCGGAAGGCAGCACGTAGTCGACCATCCGGGGGAACTTGTCCACCCCGTACACCGTCACCGCGCCCCTGGCGCGCAGGCGCAGCCGCGTGCGCTCGAAGTCCGGCACCGGGCACGGGCCGTAGTTCGTCCACACCACGTTGGCCAGCAGGCCGAAGATGCCGTCCAGGTTGACGCCGTGCGGCTGGACCAGGCGGGACGAGAGCAGGTGGAGACGCAGGTAGACGTCGTGCGCGTCCACGGGCGCCTCGGAGAGCTTGGCGATGCCGGTGCGCACGGCCACCACCTCCACGCCCCGCGCCGCGTCGGGGCCGGCCAGCTCGGCCAGCTCCCCGGCCTCGTCGGCGGAGAGCCGCTGGGTGCCCGAGTGGGGCGCCTCGCCCAGCTCGGGGGCGGGGAACCAGGTGTCGAGTACGGTGCCGTCGGCGGCGATGGTGGCCAGGCCGACGCCGAACGCGCCGGTCGAGGTGGGATCGATAGCAGTCACGGCCCCAAAAATACCGTTTCCCAGGTGCGCGGGCCCGCAGGCACCCCAGGCTCCCGCCGCTGCCGGCCTTGGCCTTGGAAGGCTGCCGGCCTTGGAAGGCTGCCGGCCTTGGAAGGCTGCCGGCCTTGGAAGGCTGCCGGCCTCGGCCCCGGTGCTCATGGGGCGCCGGTGTCAGCTCAGGGCGCCCAGGTCGGCCGAGAGCCAGTGTTCCGGGCGCATCCTGAAGGTCACCAGCACGTGCAGGTCCGAGCCCTGGACGTAGCCGGACACCGCGTCCGGTGGCAGGTAGCGGGAGGAGATGCGGGTGAGGTCGTCCAGGGTCGTCGGGCCCGAGCGCACCACCGGGCCCTCCACCGACACGTAGCGGTAGGTCGGGCTGACCCGCTGCGCCAGTATCGAGAACCGGCCCGCCTTGGCGATCAGCCTGGCCTTGCGCGAGTCGCCGTCCGTCAGGAACCGGATCTCGCCGCCGGGGTCGTAGTCGTACCAGACCGGCACGACCAGCGGCGCCCGGCCGTCGCCCGCCTCCACCGCCAGGCTGGCGATGTGCGACTCCGCCAGGAACGCCTCCCGCTCCGCCACGTTCAACGGCATCCCGCCCCACCCCCCGTGTTCCTCGATCTTGAGACGGCTATTCCCGGTGGGAGCGATCCCGAAAAGTCGCCACCGCATCGGGTACGCGGCCCGCCACCTCCGCCGCCGTTCCGGACGTCTGCGTCACCGAGGGCCTGCCGTTCGCCATCACCCGCGCGGCCTCGGAGGGAGCGGCCGTCATCTCGCCCTGGGATCCGGCGGGCCGACGGGCGGCTTCTTCGACGACGGCGGGCCCGTGACCTGATGACGGCGACCCGGAATTACGGTCAGCATTTTCGGCCATCGGCCACGGAGTGCGCTATCGTGCATGCGGAGAGTGTCGCATCCGGGTACGACAAAACCGCCGGGCTCGGAAGCCGGGCGGTCGTGTCGGTGTCACCTCGGTGCCCCGGGTGGGATTCGAACCCACACTGAATGGATTTTGAGGCCATCGACTCTGCCGATTGGTCTACCGGGGCGGCGAATGTCCGGGCTGTGATCTCGTAGCGTAGCGCTCCGAGCCGCACCGGCGTGGATCTAATCTACCGGACGTCTGTACTCTTCTGCTCGTGAGTACGCAGCGGCGAGTAGTGATCGCGGAAGACGAGGCCCTGATCCGCCTCGACCTCAAGGAGATGCTCCAGGAGGACGGCTACGTCGTCGTGGGGGAGGCCGGTGACGGCGAGCAGGCGATCCGGCTGGCCGCCGAGCTGAGGCCCGATCTGGTCATCCTCGACGTGAAGATGCCGGTGCTCGACGGCATCTCGGCGGCCGAGCGCATCGTGTCCGAGCGGATCGCCCCCTGCCTCATCCTGACCGCGTTCTCCCAGCGCGACCTGGTCGAGCGGGCCAGGGACGCGGGGGCGATGGCCTACCTGGTCAAGCCGTTCACCAAGGCCGACCTGGTGCCGGCGATCGAGATGGCGGTCAGCAGGCACGAGGAGATGGTGGCGCTGGCGGCCGAGGTCTCCAGCCTGTCGGAGCGGCTGGAGACCAGGAAGCTGGTCGAGCGGGCCAAGGGGCAGCTCATGGCGCAGCACGGCTGGACGGAGCCGCAGGCGTTCCGATGGATCCAGAAGGCGTCGATGGACCGGCGGTTGAGCATGCGCGAGGTTGCTCAGATCGTTATCGACGACGCGGCGGAGCGATCCTGAAAAAGCCCTATATCAGGTGATTTAGCCCGGCGGGTTGTGGTGCGGTCACGAGTGGGCATCCAACCGGCTTCGGCCGCTTACGTGGGGGGCGTCCCGGCGCGTAACTGATGGTCGGACGGAAGATCCGCTCATCTCGATCGGAGACGCACTCCATGATCCGCATTCTTCGCGCGCCGCTCGCCGTCACCGCGGCGGTTCTGGCGCTGGCGGCGTGCTCGCCCGGCGACACGACCGCCGGCACCGTCACCTCCGGCTCCGCTCCCGCGCAGCCGCCCTCGGCGGCGGCGCAGGGCGACGGCACGCTGAGCATCGGCACCGTTCTGCCGCAGACGGGGTCGCTGGCCTATCTGGGCCCGCCCATGTTCGGGGGCGTCGATCTGGCGCTCAAGGAGATCAACGAGGCCGGCGGCGTGCTCGGCAAGCCGGTCGCCAAGTCCGACACGGACTCGGGGGACACGACCACGAACATCGCCTCGCAGTCGGTGGACAAGCTGCTGGCACAGAAGGTGGACGCGATCGTCGGCGCCGCGTCGTCGTCGGTGTCGGAGTCGATCATCGACAAGATCACGCGGGCGGGCGTGGTGCAGTTCTCCCCGGCCAACACCTCCGACAAGTTCACCACGATCGAGGACGACGGCCTGTACTTCCGCACCGCGCCGCCGGACAAGCTGCAGGGGCGGGTCCTGGGTGATCTGGTGGTCGCCGATGGCAACGACACCATCGGGATCCTGGCCATGCAGGACTCCTACGGTTCCGGCCTGGCCGACCAGGTGACGCGGACGGCCCAGGAGGGCGGCGCGACGATCGTGGAGCGGGTGGACTACGACCCGAAGGCGGCCGACTTCTCCGCCGACGTGTCCAAGATCAAGGCCGCGAACCCCAAGGGCATCGTGCTGATCGGGTTCGAGGAGACGTCGAAGGTCGTGCAGGAGCTGGTCAAGCAGGGGCTGACCAGCGACAAGCACAAGTGGTACATGGTGGACGGCAACATGTCGAACACCAACTTCGCCCAGACCCCGAAGGGCACCATGGACGGGGTGAAGGGCACGCTGCCGGGGGCCGAGGCACCCGAGGCGTTCCAGAAGCGGCTGCTGAAGGTGAACCCGGAGCTGACCGAGTACACCTACGCGGCGGAGTCGTACGACGCCGTGACGCTCATCGCGCTGGCCGCGGAGGCGGCCAAGGCGGACACGGGCCCGGCGATCGCGGGCAAGCTGGTGGAGGTGAGCAAGGGCGGCACGAAGTGCACGGGCTTCAAGAAGTGCGCCGACCTGCTGAAGGCGGGCACGGACATCGACTACGAAGGCGTCAGCGGGCCGGTGGACTTCAACGACGTGGGTGACCCATCGGTTGCGACGATCGGTGTCTACCGGTACAGGGCCGACAACACGTTCGACGCCGCCAAGGCGATCGAATATCGCCGGGGGAAGATCGAGGGCTGAACCGCGCGGTTTTCTCGCCCTGGTCCGGATATTCCGGGCCAGGGCGCTCTGCTTTAGGGACCTGTCCGTAACTCTCCTGAAACAGACCATAACTCTGGGTATTTAGGACATTACGATCCAGTATAAAAGTCGGGTAAGAACTCCCCATCCCCGCGCCGGACAGGCATGCTGAGCTCGGAAAACCCGGCGAAGGTGATCGTCTCTTCGCCGAGATAGGGGGAGTTTCTTCTATGAACCGCATTGCTCCGATGGGGCGCCTGCTGGCCGTGGCGGCCGCGGCGAGCCTGGCTCTGACGGCCTGCGGCGGCGACACGGGCGAGCAGTCCGCCGCCACCGCGCCGTCCGCCGCGACGTCGACGGAGGCCTCCTCGGCGCCGGCGGCGAAGGGTGACGGCACGCTGACCATCGGCACGGTCCTGCCGCAGACCGGTTCGCTGGCGTTCCTCGGCCCGCCCGAGTTCGCCGGGGTGGACCAGGCCGTCAAGGAGATCAACGAGGCCGGCGGCGTGCTCGGCAAGCCGGTCACCAAGGTGCACACCGACTCCGGCGACACCACCACGAACATCGCCTCGCAGTCGGTGGACAAGCTGCTGGGGCAGAAGGCCGACGCCATCATCGGCGCCGCGTCGTCGTCGGTGTCGGAGTCGATCATCGACAAGATCACGGGCGCGGGGGTGGTGCAGTTCTCGCCGGCCAACACCTCCGACAAGTTCACCACGATCAAGGACAACGGCCTGTACTTCCGCACGGCGCCGCCGGACAAGCTGCAGGGCCGCGTGCTGGGAGACCTGATCGCGGCCGACGGCAACGACACCGTGGGCATCCTGGCCATGCAGGACTCCTACGGCTCCGGCCTGGCCGACCAGATCACCAAGACGGCCGAGGCCGCCGGCGCCAGCGTCGTGGAGCGGGTGGACTACGACCCGAAGGCGGCCGAGTTCTCCGCCGACGTGGCCAAGATCAAGGCCGCGAACCCGAAGGCGGTCGTGCTGATCGGGTTCGAGGAGGGCGCCAAGGTCGTCGCCGAGCTGGTCAAGCAGGGGCTGACCGCCGACAAGGTGAAGTGGTACATGGTGGACGGCAACATGTCGAACACCAACTACCTGAAGATGCCCAAGGGCACGCTCAAGGGCGTCAAGGGCACCATCCCGGGCGCCGAGGCGCCGGAGGAGTTCAGGGAGAAGCTGAAGAAGCTCGACCCGAAGCTCGACGACTTCACCTACTCCGCGGAGTCCTACGACGCGGCGAACCTCATCGCGCTGGCCGCCGAGGCCGCCAAGGACGACAGCGGCACGTCCATCGCGGGCAAGCTGGCCGAGGTGAGCGGCGGCGGCGAGAAGTGCAAGAGCTTCAAGGAGTGCGTCGACCTGCTGAAGGCCGGCAAGGACATCGACTACGACGGCGTCAGCGGGCCCGTCGAGTTCGACGCCGCCGGTGACCCGTCGGTGGCGACCATCGGCGTCTACCAGTACGGCGACGACAACAAGTACGCCGGCAAGGCGCTGGAGTACCGTACTGGCAAGATCGAGGGCTAGGCCCCCGTCCGCCCGCTCCCTCCCCGCCCCGGGTGGGGAGGGAGTGGCCCGGCGGGTCAGGAGCCGAGGTCGCAGGCGCGCCGGGCGTAGGTGAGGAAGCGGTCCTGGAGGGGCTTGGGCGGGATGACGATCACCACGCGTTCCTCGCCGCCGTCCACCGACGCCCGCACCGGGAACAGGAACGCCTTCTTGGCCTCGGCGAAGGCGTGCCCGTCGCAGCGGGCCGGGGTGAGCTCGAGCGGCACCTCCAGCCGCTGTTCGCCGGCGGCCAGCGTGCCCAGGGGCTTGCTGCCGGGGCTGACGATGTAGTGGGTGGTGCCGCCGACGTCGGCGAGGGTCACGGCGCCCTGCCCGCGCCGCGTGACCACCAGGCTCCCGCGCATGACCCGATCGGACTTCGGCCCGGACTCCGTCCAGGTGGGGCCGAACTCGATGCTCGCGCGTTGCTTGACGAGGAACTCCGAGCACTCGTCGCGCAGCAGCCTGGCCAGGAGCGGGTCGGGGTGCGGCACGGCGAAGACCACCTTGCGCGGCTGCTCGGAGCCGGTTCGCACGTGCGCCACGACGGTCGCGGGCTGCACCTCGGGCAGGCCCTGGGGCAGGCAGTTGGCGGCGCCGTAGGTGATGGGCAGGTCCGTGCGCTCGGTCTTCCTGATGACGGCGTCGGCCTGCTGCGGCGGCAGCGTCTTGAAGGACGGCGTGACGAGCTGGACATCAGCGAAATAAACGGGCGTTTCACTGGTATTTCGGACGGCCACTTGAAGCGCGTGCACCGGTTCGTCCGAGCGATATTGGGCCAGCGAGACCGATACCCCGGGCGGCGGTCCGGCGGGCGGCGGAGAGGGCGGCCCCGGGGAGCCGCAACCGGAGGCCAGCGCGATCGTCACGAGAAGAGGCGTTTTGCGCTTCACCTGTCGCACATTAAGCGTCCGTGCGCAGCTCTCGTAAGTTGAGGAGTGATTACGACTCCGCATCCAAGTGCCGACAGTTCTCCAGGGGATCTGGTTGGAGTGTGCAGCAATTTTGTACGTTTCCTGCATTCGATCGGGAACGCTCGGCGGTGCTGAGGATCCCGGCCTGGAATCGGAGGAGACACTTCATGATCCGCATTGCTCCCGTGGGGCGGGCGCTGGCTGTCGTGGCTGCCACCAGCCTCGCCCTGACAGCCTGCGGTGGTGGCGGCGGTGACACCGCCACTCAGGCTTCCCAGAGTGCCGCGCCTGCCTCATCCGCGCCCGCGGCGAAGGGTGATGGCACGCTGACCCTCGGCACGCTGCTGCCCCAGACCGGTTCGCTGGCTTTCCTCGGCCCGCCCGAGTTCGCGGGCGTCGACCTCGCCCTCAAGGAGATCAACGAGGCCGGCGGCGTGCTCGGCAAGCCCGTGGCCAAGTTCGACACGGACTCGGGCGACACCACCACCAACATCGCCTCGCAGTCGGTGGACAAGCTGCTGGCGCAGAAGGCCGACGCCATCATCGGCGCGGCGTCCTCGTCGGTGTCGGAGTCGGTGATCGACAAGATCACGGGCGCCGGCGTGGTGCACTTCTCCCCGGCCAACACCTCCGACAAGTTCACCACGATCGAGGACAAGGGCCTGTACTTCCGCACCGCGCCGCCGGACAAGCTGCAGGGGCGCGTGCTGGGTGACCTGATCATCGCCGACGGCAACGACACCGTGGGCATCATGGCCATGCAGGACTCCTACGGCACCGGCCTGGCCGACCAGGTCCAGAAGACCGTGACCGAGGGCGGCGCCGAAGTGGTCGAGCGCGTCGACTACGACCCCAAGGCCGCCGACTTCTCCGCCGACGTCGCCAAGATCAAGGCGAAGAACCCCAAGGGCATCGTCCTGATCGGCTTCGAGGAGACCGCCAAGGTCGTCCAGGAGCTGGTCAAGCAGGGCATGCCGGCCAGCAAGTACAAGTGGTACATGGTGGACGGCAACATGTCGAACACCAACTACACCAAGATGCCCAAGGGCACGCTGACCGGCGTCAAGGGCACCTACCCCGGCGCCGCCGCTCCGGAGGAGTTCCGGCAGAAGCTGATGGGCGTCAACCCGAAGCTCGAGGACTTCACCTACGCCCCCGAGTCCTACGACGCGGCGAACCTGGTCGCGCTGGCCGCCGAGGCCGCCAAGAGCGACGCGGGCGTCGACATCGCCGCGAAGCTGATGGAGGTCAGCAAGGGCGGCACGGCCTGCAAGAGCTTCAAGGAGTGCGTCGACCTGCTCAAGGCCGGCACGGACATCAACTACGAGGGTGTCAGCGGCCCGGTCGAGTTCAACGAGGCCGGTGACCCGGCCGTCGCCACCATCGGCATCTACCAGTTCGAGGAGAACAACAAGTACCCGGTGAAGGCGCTGGAGTACCGCAGCGGCAACATCGCCGGCTGATCACGTACACGATCCAGGCATGACGGAGAAGGGCCCGGCCGCCTCGGCCGGGCCCTTCCCGCTATCCTCCGCATCCCGCCACGATGCGGTCGGCGGCGGCGCGGTACTGCTTCAGCAGCGCCACCTGCCGCTGCCTGGGCACGTCGCTCTTCGACAGGGCCGCGGTGGTGCTCTTCACGGTCTCGGCGGCGGCCCGCAGCGAGCCGGGCAGCCGGTCGCCGAACTCCATCGTGATGCCGTGGGCCTCGGCGAGGCGGCCGATCACGGCGTCCTCGAAGATCTGCCGCTCCTCCTGGCCCTTCGGCTCCAGCATGAGGCCGGCGTACCCGATGGCGGAGACCACGCGGTCGCAGGGGCTGTCGGCGGGGTCGCCGCCGGTGCTGTACTTCCGCGCGGAGGAGGCGCCCTCCTGGCAGCCGGCGAGCAGGGCGGGCAGGAGGAGCGCGACTGCCGCTGAACGTCTCACACCGCTCATTAAAAAACGGAGAAGGGGCCCACGGGGAGCCCCTTCTCCGTTTTCGTGCCCGGTTACGCCTTGGCCAGCGTCCCGAGGTACAGCTCGATGACCTTGGGGTCGTTGGCGAGCTGCTTGCCGGTGCCGGTGTAGGCGTTGCGGCCCTGGTCGAGGACGTAACCGCGGTGGCAGATCTGCAGGCAGCGCCGCGCGTTCTGCTCCACCATGATCACGGTCACGCCGGCCTTGTTGATCTGCTGGGCCTGGATGAAGACCAGGTCCTGCAGCTTGGGCGACAGGCCCGCCGACGGCTCGTCCAGCAGCAGCACGGAGGGCTCGGTCATGAGAGCCCTGGCCATCGCCACCATCTGCCGCTCACCGCCCGACAGGGAGCCGGCGCGCTGCTTGCGCCGCTCCTTGAGCGCGGGGAACAGCTCGGCCACGAACTCGAAGCGCTCCTTGAACTTCCCCGGCACCTGGAAGGCGCCCATCTCGAGGTTCTCCTCGATGGTGAGGCTGGGGAAGACGTTGTTGGTCTGCGGCACGTAGCCGACGCCGCGGGCGACCAGGGAGTGCGCCTTCATGTTCGTGATGTTCTCACCCTTCAGCAGCACCGTGCCGCTGCGGATGGTGACCAGGCCGAACATGGCCTTGAGCAGGGTCGACTTCCCGGCGCCGTTGGGGCCGATGATGCCGATCAGCTCGCCGTCCTTCACGTACAGGTCGGAGCCGTTGAGGATGTTGACGCCCGGGAGGTAACCCGCGATCAGCTCGTCGCAGCGCAGCACCGCGTCCTCGGCGCCCTCCAGGTGGGCGCTGCGGTCGGTGACGGCGGCCTTCGACTGGACGGGCGCTTCGTCGGCGCTCACTTCTGCCTCTCCTCTGCGGTTTCGGGCTCGGGGGCGGTCGTCGCCCCGGTGGTGCCGTCGGTCTCGTGGATCTCCGCCTCCAGCGCCGCCTCGGCCTCGTGGAGCTGGGCCTCCAGCTCGCTCTCCGACAGCGGGGCGTCGTGGTGGGCGCCCAGGTAGGCGTCGATCACGCGCTCGTCGGACATGATCGTCGAGGGCGGGCCCTCGGCGATGACCGCGCCCTGCGCCATGACGATCACCCAGTCGCTGATGTCGCGGACCATGTCCATGTCGTGCTCCACGAACAGCACGGTCATGCCCTGCTCGCGCAGGTCCTTGACGTGGCCGAGCAGCGACTGCGTCAGCGCCGGGTTCACGCCGGCCATCGGCTCGTCGAGCATGACCAGCTCCGGCCGGACCATGAGCGCGCGGGCCATCTCCAGCAGCTTGCGCTGGCCGCCGGACAGCGACCCGGCGAAGTCGTCGCGCTTGGCGTCGAGCTTGAAGCGCGCCAGCAGTTCCTCGGCCCGCTCGGTGATCTCCTCCTCCTGGGCGCGCCAGAAGCGGGGCACGAGGGCCCGCCAGAAGTTCTCGCCCTTCTGCTGCTGGGCGCCCAGGCGCATGTTCTCCAGCACGGTCAGCCGCGAGAGCGCCTTGGTGAGCTGGAACGTGCGCACCATGCCGGCACGCGCCACCTTGTGCGCGGGCACGCCGTTCATGGCCCGGCCGTTGAACGTCCACGTGCCGGAGTCGGCCGTGTCGAAGCCGGTGAGCTGGTTGAAGAACGTGGTCTTGCCCGCCCCGTTGGGGCCGATCAGCGCGGTGATGGAGCCGCGCTGGACCTCGACGTGGTTCACCTCGACGGCGGTCAGGCCGCCGAAGCGGCGCACCACGTTGTCCACCACGAGGATCGGGTCGGGCTTGGGCACCCCGGGGTCGCGGGCCAGGTCCTTGAACGCGGCCAGCGCCGCCGCCTTGCGGTCGGTGGCCCCGGCGGTCACAGTCGTCTTAGCGTCGCGCATCGATCGCTATCTCCCTCTTGTCACCCAAAATGCCCTGCGGCCGGAAGATGAGCAACAGGATCAGACCGAGGCCGACCAGGATCCAGCGCATGGCGCCGACCTGGTTGGTGTCCAGGAACGTGATGTACCCGGCGGCGACCGCCTCGGTCATCACGTTGTAGAACAGGACCAGGAGCACCCAGAAGATCATCGAGCCGATCACGGGGCCGAGCACGCGTGCGGCACCGCCGAGGATGAGCATCGTGTACATGTAGAACGTGGTTTCGGTGCCGAACACGTCGGGCTGCACCGAGGCGTAGCCGAGACCGTAGATGAAACCGCCGAAGCAGCCGATGACGCCGCCCAGCACGAGCGCCTGCATCTTGTACGAGAACACGCTCTTGCCCAGGCTGCGCACCGCGTCCTCGTCCTCGCGGATGGCCTTGAGCACGCGGCCCCACGGGCTCTTCATCAGCAGGTACACGACGAAGCTGAACAGGGCGATGAGCACCCAGCCCACCGTCAGCACCCACATCGTGCGGTGGCCGAAGAGCAGCGGCACGGGCCCGAGGTTGAAGCCGTACTCCCCTTCGGGGTACGGGTTGAGCGCGTAGAAGCCGTCGGAGAAGCCGCGCTGGCCGTCGGAGCCGCCGAAGACGCCCTTGAACTGCACCGAGCGGAAGATGAGGCGGACGATCTCGGCCGCGGCGATGGTGACGATGGCCAGGTAGTCGGCGCGCAGTTTCAGCGTCGGTATGCCCAGCAGGATCGCCAGGATGACGGCGGCGACCAGGCCGACGAAGATGCCAACCCAGAACGGCAGGCCCATGACGGTGACCGTGACGGCCAGCCCGTAGCCCGCCACGCCCATGAACGCGGCCTGGCCGAAGTTGAGCAGGCCGGTGTAGCCGAAGTGCACGTTCAGGCCGATGGCGCCGATGGCGTACAGCACCGTCTCGACCCCCACAGCGGCCTTGATGGTGGTGCTGAAAATCGTGATCCAGTCCATTCTGATCCTCCCCCGATCAGCCGATCCGCTCGCGGCGGCCGAGAATGCCCTGCGGCCGGACGAGGAGCACGATGATGAGTACGGCGAGCGCGCCCACGCTCTTCAGCTCCGGCGGCACCCACAGGGTCGAGACCTGGATGAACAGGCCGACCACGAGCGAGCCCACCAGGGCGCCGAAGGCGGTGCCGAGCCCGCCGAGCGTCACGCCGGCGAAGATGAGCAGCAGGACGTCCTGGCCCATCGTGTACTTCAGGTTCTGGGAGAGCCCGAGCATGATGCCGGCCAGCGCGGCGATGGCGCCGCCGAACGTCCAGATGATCCTGATGACCCGGTCGACGTTGATGCCGGACGAGGCCGCCAGTGCCGGGTTGTCGGCCACGGCGCGGGCCGCCTTGCCCGTGCGGGTGCGCAGCAGCGCGATGCCGACGATGATCAGGACCGCCAGCTCGATGCCCATGGCCACGAAGTTCTTGGGGGCGGCCGTGATCGGGCCCACCTCGATGCCGGGCTGGGCGGTGTACTGGGCGTAGGCCTCGGTCTGGCCGCCGAAGAAGATCAGGAACACGTACCGGAGGAAGAGCGCCACGCCGATCGAGATGATCATCATGGCGATCGTGCCGGTGCCGCGCCTGCGCAACTGCCCCCAGAACAGCCGGTCCTGGAGGTAGCCGAGGACGCCGGCGACGATGACGGCGATCAGCGCCGCCGGGATGAGATGCAGCCCGAAGCCTATGTTGAAGGCGTAGGCGAGGATGGCGCCGAGCGTGACCAGCTCGCCGTGGGCGAAGTTGGTCAGGCCGGTGGTGCCGTAGATGAGCGACAGGCCCAGCGCGGCCAGGGCGATGATCAGGCCGAGGTTCAGGCCCTCGAACGTGAGCTGCGCCGCCTGCGTCCAGAAGGTGCTGGTCTCACCGCCGCCCTGCTGCTGCTGGTTCGCGGCCCCCTTCGGCTGCAGCGCGTACAGGACCGTGGAGCAGTTGCCCTCGTAGACCGTCGGCGTGCGGACGTTGTTGCCACCCCGCACCTCGGCGTTCTGCGGAAGGCTGGCGGCATCCAGCGTGACCTTGTACTTGCCTGGCTTGTCGACCTGTACGTCCCAGGTGCCTTCGGCGTTTGTCGTGACCTCCTTGACGGGTTGTCCGCCCTCTGTGGTCACAGCGATTTTGGCGCCGTTCACTGGCTGGCCTTGGAGTTTGAGTGTTCCCCTCAGTCCCTGGCAATCGGCGGGACCCGCGTGGGCGGGCCCGGCCAGCAGGAAGATGAGTCCACCCAGGAAGGCCGTGAACGCGATCACGGCTCTGCGCAATGGTGCTCCCTCAAAGTAGGTCAAGGCGGGGTTGTGCCCCTCCATCTCGACACGCGCGCATCGCAGGCACAACTGGGATGCAATGGCGGGAGCTTATTCCGGCAGCGCCCGGTTCAGTATCGTTCGTCACCAATTAGTGACATGTGTGTGTCACTGATGTGAGGAATCAACGAGCCTGGTCAGGGCCTAAATGAGGCGAGACGCCTGGCGCTGCGGGGAACGAATCGATAACGATCAGCGTATGACGTGTCGAGCCCGCGGGGCGGCCTTTGGGGCCATGTAGGGATCCCCGTGGCGTCCGCGAGAGCACCCTCGCGAACGTGGGGCCGAACACGTTTTCTACTGGGCCTCCCCGCGGGCTCTGTTGCGACCACGGTAGCGACCCGCGGGGGCCATGCGCAAAGGGTCGGCGAAAGGAAACACCGTGACCTGAGTGTTACCGGTCGCGCAGCATGCAGGTGAGGCGTGAGGTGCAGACGCGACGGCCCTGCTCATCGGTGATCTCGATGTCGTACGTCGCCAAGGTGCGACCGCCGTGCAACCGCGTCGCGACCCCCGTGACGTACCCGGAGGTGGCCGAGCGGTGATGGGTGGCGTTCAGCTCGATGCCCACGGCGATGCGCTCGGGACCGGCGTGGACGGCCGCCCCCACCGAGCCCAGCGTCTCGGCGAGCACCGCCGAGGCCCCGCCGTGCAGCAGCCCGTACGGCTGCGTGTTCCCCTCGACCGGCATGCGGCCCACGACCCGCTCGGCCGTGACCTCCAGGAACTGGATGCCCATCTTGTCGGCGAGCGTGCCCTCGTGCAGGTCGCCGAATATCGAGACATCCAAGGGATTGGTCTGCGTCAAAGTGCCGCCTCCACTCTTCCGAGCTCGGGTTTTCTGTCGGAGACGCAGACTAGGCTGCGTACGTGCCGAAGAGTGAAGTGACCCCCAGCCGCCCGTGCCTGCTGCTGCTTGACGGGCATTCCCTGGCTTATCGCGCGTTCTACGCGCTCAAGGACGCCAACCTGATGACCACCGACGGTCAGCACACCGAGGCGGTCTACGGGTTCACCTCGATGCTGACCAACATCCTGCGCGACGAGCAGCCCACGCACGTCGCGGTGGCCTTCGACCGGTCGGAGCCGACGTTCCGGCACGAGGAGTACGCCGAGTACAAGGCCAACAGGAGCGAGACCCCGGAGGACTTCCGCGGTCAGATGCAGCTCATCTTCGAGCTGCTCGACACGCTGCGCATCCCGCGCCTGTCCAAGGCGGGCTTCGAGGCCGACGACCTCATCGCCACCCTGGCCACCCGCGCCGCCGAGCAGGGCATGAACGTCCTGATCGTCACCGGCGACCGCGACGCGCTGCAGCTGGTCAACGAGCACGTCACCGTCCTGATGACGCGGCGCGGCATCAGCGACATGACCCGGTTCACGCCGGAGGCGGTGGAGGAGAAGTACGGCCTCACCCCCGCCCAGTACCCGGACTTCGCCGCCCTGCGCGGCGACCCCAGCGACAACCTCCTGAGCATCCCCAGCGTGGGGGAGAAGACCGCCGCCAAGTGGGTGCGCGAGTTCGGCTCCCTGACCGCCCTCGTCGACCGGGTCGACGAGGTCAAGGGCAAGGTCGGCGACAAGCTGCGCGAGCACGTCGCTCAGGTCCTGATGAACCGCCGGCTCACCGAGCTGCTGCGCGACGTGCCGCTCGAGGTGGAGCTCGGCGACCTCCAGCAGGGCACCTGGGAGCGCGAGGAGATCAACAAGCTGTTCGACACCCTGCAGATCCGCGGCGAGCTGCGCGAGCGGGTGTTCAAGGTGCTCGGCACCGGCGAGCAGGAGCCCGAGCAGGGCTTCGAGGTCGAGACCGTGCTGCTCGGCCCCGACCGGGTCGCCGGCTGGCTGGCCGCGCTGCCCGAGGGCCGCGCCGGCCTCGCCTTCAAGGGCGCGTACGGCAGCGGCACCGGCCGCATCGACGCCATCGCCGTCGCCTCGCCCGACGGCACCGCCGCCCACATCGACCCCGTCAAGCTCACCGAGGCCGACGAGGCGGCCCTGAGGGCCTGGCTGGGCGACGACACCAAGCCCAAGGCCGTCCACGACGCCAAGGGGCCCATCCTGGCCCTCTGGGCGCAGGGCATGGAGCTGCGCGGCCTGAGCTGCGACACCGCGCTGGCCGCCTACCTCGCCATGCCGGGCCAGCGCACGTTCGCCCTGGAAGACCTGGCCAGGCGCTACCTCCACCGCGACCTGCGGGCCGAGGAGGAGCCCAACGGCCAGGCCGCGCTGTTCGGCGACGACGAGGACGCCCCGGCCAAGGACCTCGCCCTGCGCGCCCACGCAGTGCGCGAGCTGGCCGAGGCCCTGGAGACCTTCCTGGCCGGGCGCGGCGGCACCCAGCTCCTGGCCGACGTGGAGCTGCCGCTGCTGTCGGTGCTGGCCGAGCTGGAGCGGGCGGGCATCGCCGTCGACAGCGAGTACTTCGCCGGCCTGGAGGCCGAGTTCGGGGCCGCGGTCAAGCACGCCGTCGAGGAGGCGCACCGCTCGGTTGGCGAGCAGTTCAACCTGGGCTCGCCCAAGCAGCTCCAGGAGATCCTGTTCACCAAGCTCAACCTGCCCAAGACCAAGAAGATCAAGACCGGCTACAGCACCGACGCCGACCAGCTCGCCTGGCTCGCCACCCAGACCGAGCACGAGCTGCCCACGATCATGCTGCGCCACCGCGACCAGCAGAAGCTGCGCACCACGGTGGAGGGCCTGATCAAGGAGATCTCCGACGACGGGCGCATCCACACCACGTTCAACCAGATCATCGCCGCCACCGGCCGGCTGTCGTCGGAGAAGCCCAACCTGCAGAACATCCCGATCCGCACCGCCGAGGGCCGCCGCATCCGGCAGGGCTTCACCGTCGGCGAGGGCTACGAGACGCTGCTGACCGCCGACTACAGCCAGATCGAGCTGCGCATCATGGCCCACCTGTCGGGCGACGAGTCGCTGATCGAGGCGTTCGAGTCGGGGCACGACTTCCACCAGGCCACCGCGGCCAGGGTCTTCGACCTGCCGCCCGAGCAGATCGACGGCGAGCTGCGGGCCCGTATCAAGGCGATGAACTACGGCCTGGCCTACGGCCTGTCCGACTTCGGGCTGTCCGGGCAGCTCAACATCCCGGTGTCCGAGGCGCGGGCGCTGAAGGAGGAGTACTTCCAGGAGTTCGGCGGCGTGCGCGACTTCCTGAACGCCATCGTCTCCCAGGCCCGCACCGACGGCTACACCGAGACGATCATGGGCCGCCGCCGCTACCTGCCCGACCTCACCAGCGACAACCGCCAGCGCCGCGAGATGGCCGAGCGGATGGCGCTCAACGCCCCCATCCAGGGCTCGGCGGCCGACATCATCAAGGTCGCCATGCTCCACGTGCACCAGGCGCTGCGCGAGGAGGGGCTGGCCTCGCGGATGTTGCTGCAGGTTCACGACGAGCTGGTGTTCGAGGTGGCCCCGGGCGAGCTGGAGCGGCTCACCCAGCTCGTGTGCGACCAGATGAACGCCGCCTACCACCTGCGGGTGCCGCTGGAGGTCTCCGTGGGCGTGGGCCGCACCTGGGAGGACGCGGGGCACTGACCGAGGTCCGCCGAGGCGGCGCGGAAGCGCCGCTTGTGCCCCGGATTCTCCACTAACCTGGGGAAACCGTCTTCACCGAGCGGCCGGGGGTTTCGTGCGGATACCAGGGTCCCTTCCGCGGATCATCGGCATCGCGAACATCGCCGTGATCACGGTGGCCGTCGTCGGCCTGAGCCTCCTGCCCGGCGAGCCGCGGCCCCAGGCCAAGCCGAAGGCCGTCGCCGAAGCCGGGCGGAGCCCCGTCCCGGCAGCGTCCCCGGCAGCGTCCCCGGCTCCGTCCGCCAGCCCGGTCGGGCAGCCGCCCGGGGTGGTGGCCACCCCCGAGTTCGCCCGGCAGGTGCGCGCCAACGAGGCGGGGCTGGTGCCGGTCCTGATGTACCACCGCATCCTGGCCAAGCGGCACGCCTCGCTCGACCGCACGCCCGACCAGCTCAGGAAGGAGCTGGAGAAGCTGGCCGAGCGGGGCTACGTGCCGATCACCGCCAGGGAGTTCGCCACCGGGGACATCCGGGTGCCGGCCGGGAAGCACCCCGTCGTGCTCACGTTCGACGACGGGCACCCCAGCCACTTCGGGCTCGACGCGAACGGCCGCCCGCTGCCCGGCACCGCCGTGGCGGTGATCCAGGAGGTGGCCGGCCGCCATCCCGGCTTCCGGCCCGTGGCCACGTTCTGGGTCAACAGGGAGCCGTTCGGGCTGCGCGACACGGCCTCGCAGCAGGCCGCCGTGCGGTGGCTGGTCGATCACGGCTACGAGGTGGCCAACCACACCTGGGGCCACCCCAACCTGAGGATGCTCAAGCGCAAGAAGGTCGGCGAGCAGATCGTCAGGATCGAACGCCTGCTCAAGAAGCTCGGCGCGCCGCCGTCGCAGACGATGGCCCTGCCGTACGGGTCGATGCCCCGGACCAAGAGGGCCGCGCGTAGCGGATCATGGGACGGCACGAGGTATGATTTCGCGGGCGTGTTCCTCGCCGGAGCCGAGCCGTCGCTTTCGCCCTACGCGAAAAAGTTCGACCGCGGGGCGATCCAGCGGATCCAGAGCAACGGCAAGAAGGGCGAGTGCCGCAAGTGGTGCTCGCAGTACTGGCTGGAATGGCTGGACAAGCACCCTGGCGAGCGCTATGTGAGCGACGGCGACCCGGAGCGGATCTCCATACCGGAGGCACTCCGAGGTAATATCGACGCCAAGCGAGGGCTCCAGGTCATTGCCTACTGATGTCTCCCCGGATTGACCCAGTGGCGAAGGTCTCATATGCTGATCGCTGCGCTGTGGGCTCGCGCGCGCCTCAGACGGAGCGGGCTCGCGCTCGGTCACGTCGATGTCGTAATTCCTCGGCTTGATGCGGAAGAGGGCCTGCCGCGCATCCGCCACATCGACATCCTGTCCGCGTTCGGAGCAATTCCACACATGACGTCCAGCACTGAGGCCACCTCGAGCACCCCGCAGGTAGCGGTCAACGACATCGGGTCCGAGGAAGCCTTCCTCGCGGCGATCGACGAGACCATCAAGTACTTCAACGACGGCGACATCGTCGAGGGCACCGTCGTCAAGGTCGATCGAGACGAGGTTCTTCTCGATATCGGCTACAAGACCGAGGGTGTCATTCCCTCGCGCGAGCTTTCGATCAAGCACGATGTCGATCCCGCTGACGTCGTGGAGGTCGGGGAGCACGTCGAAGCCCTGGTTCTCCAGAAGGAGGACAAGGAAGGGCGCCTGATCCTGTCCAAGAAGCGGGCTCAGTACGAGCGCGCCTGGGGCACGATCGAGAAGATCAAGGACGAGGACGGCATCGTTACCGGCACCGTCATCGAGGTCGTCAAGGGTGGTCTCATCCTCGACATCGGCCTGCGGGGCTTCCTCCCCGCGTCCCTGGTCGAGATGCGCCGTGTCCGCGATCTGCAGCCGTACGTCGGCCGTGAGCTCGAGGCGAAGATCATCGAGCTCGACAAGAACCGCAACAACGTGGTCCTGTCGCGCCGCGCCTGGCTCGAGCAGACGCAGTCCGAGGTTCGCCAGACGTTCCTCAACACCCTCCAGAAGGGCCAGGTCCGCAAGGGCGTCGTCTCCTCGATCGTCAACTTCGGTGCGTTCGTGGACCTCGGCGGCGTCGACGGTCTGGTCCACGTGTCCGAGCTGTCCTGGAAGCACATCGACCACCCGTCCGAGGTGGTCGAGGTCGGCCAGGAGGTCACGGTCGAGGTCCTCGACGTCGACATGGAGCGCGAGCGCGTCTCCCTGTCGCTCAAGGCCACTCAGGAAGACCCGTGGCAGCAGTTCGCCCGCACCCACCAGATCGGCCAGGTCGTGCCGGGCCGCGTCACCAAGCTGGTGCCGTTCGGCGCGTTCGTCCGGGTCGAGGAGGGCATCGAGGGCCTGGTCCACATCTCCGAGCTGGCCGAGCGCCACGTGGAGATCCCGGAGCAGGTCGTCCAGGTCGGCGACGAGATCTTCGTGAAGATCATCGACATCGACCTCGACCGTCGCCGCATCAGCCTCTCGCTGAAGCAGGCCAACGAGGGTGTCGGCACCGAGGTCGAGTTCGACCCGACCCTCTACGGCATGGCGGCCACCTACGACGACCAGGGCAACTACATCTACCCCGAGGGCTTCGACCCCGAGACGGGTGAGTGGCTCGAGGGCTTCGACAAGCAGCGTGAGGAGTGGGAGCGGCAGTACGCCGAGGCCCAGCAGCGCTTCGAGGCCCACCGGAAGCAGATCGAGGAGGCCCGCAAGGCCGAGGCGGAGGCCGGCGAGGCCGCTCCCTCGACCTACCAGGGCGAGACGCCGGCCCAGGCCGGCAGCTCCTCGTCGGCTCCCGCCAGCGGCGCGCTCGCCTCTGACGAGGCGCTCGCGGCTCTGCGCGAGAAGCTCGCGGGCGGCCAGAGCTGAGGCCCTCTCCTTGAGGACTTCGGCCGCCTGAGGCACAGGTAGTCAGGAAGGCCCCGCACGGTTCGCCGTGCGGGGCCTTTCGCATGCCCGGCAGCGTTCCTCCGGACAATGCGGAACGATCCTTGCCGCATTGAGGTCTACGTTCGGGGGCATGGACGAGATCAAGCCTTTCCGTGTCGACATCCCGCAGGCCGACCTGGACGACCTGCGCGCACGCCTGCGGCGGACCAGGTGGGCCGCGCAGCTGCCCGGCGGGTGGAGCAGGGGCGTGCCCGTGCGGTACCTGCGCGAGCTGGCCGAGTACTGGGCCGACGGGTTCGACTGGCGGGCCCAGGAGGCCCGGCTCAACACCTTCCCGCAGTTCACCACCGTCATCGACGGGCAGCCGATCCACTTCCTGCACGTGCGCTCGCCCGAGCCGGACGCCCTGCCGCTGATCATGACGCACAGCTGGCCCAGCTCCGTGGCCGAGTACCTGGAGGTGATCGGCCCGCTCACCGACCCGCGCGGGCACGGGCTCGACCCGGCTCCCGCCTTCCACGTCGTGGCCCCGTCGCTGCCCGGGTTCGCGTTCTCGCCGTTCCCCGAGCCCGCCGACGAGCGGCCGTGGAGCGTCGAGCGGGTGGCGCGGACGTGGGCGCAGCTCATGCGCGGGCTCGGGTACGAGCGGTACGGCGCGCACGGCAACGACGCCGGGGCGCTCGTCACGCCGCAACTGGCCGCGCTGGACAGCGAGCACGTGGTGGGCTCGCTCATCACCGCCGGGCTCGGCATCCCCACGGGCGAGCCGGGCGAGCTCGACGGGCTCGGCGAGAAGGAACTGGCCGAGCTGGAAGAGATGGCCGCCTGGATGACCGGGGGCAGCGGGTACGGGCCGTACCTGGCGGCCAGGCCGCAGACGCTCGCGTACGGGTTCGCCGACTCGCCGGTGGCGCAGCTCGCGTACCTGGTGGAGAGGTTCAAGGAGTTCGACGGGTGGGGGCCGGGGGAGGAGCCCGTCGGGCGGGACCTGGTGCTCACCAACGCCAGCCTGTACTGGTTCACGGCGACGGGCGGCTCCTCCTCCTGGACGTACTACGAGGGCGCCGCCGGGCTGCCGATCTCCCAGCGCGCCGTGCCCACCGGGGTCACGCACGGCGGGCCCGAGGTGATGCGGCGGGTCGCCGAGCACGGCAACGACATCGTGTACTGGGGGCAGGCGCAGAGCCCCAGCCACATGGTCGGCATGGCGGCGCCCGACACGCTGGTGGCGGGCATACGGGAGTTTTTCCGGATGGTTCGCTGAGGTGGCCGGAGATTTTACCCAAGAGTCTTTGCAAGGCCCTGACCTGCGGGATCATGCGCTGGGAAACTGAGCGGCGGCGCTGGTGGTCGCGACTCTCCCAGGGGTGACGCAGTGAGCATGGTTCAGCGGATGATCCGGGCGGCGGCCGTGCTGGCGACGGCGGTCTCCGCCTCCGTCCCGGCCGCTCCGGCGGCGCGTGCCACCTCCCTCCCGGCCACCCCGGCGGGGGGCGCCTTCGTCCCGGCCGCCTTCGTCCCGGCCGCCTTCGTCCCGGCCACCTCAGCGCCGGCCACCTCAGCGCCGGCCCCCCCGGCCACCGCTGCCGCCTCCGGAGTCGCGTCACCCGCCGGGCCGGTGTGGTGGGGGTGCGGGGACGGGCTGGAGTGCGCGAAGCTGTCCGTGCCCGTCGACTGGGCCAGGCCGCGCGGGCCGCGTACGGAGATCGATCTGGCCAGGATGCCCGCCCGCGACCCCCGCGGCAGTCTCGGCCCGCTGGTCGTCAGCACCGGCGCCGAGTCCACCATCCAGGGCGTGCGGGCGCGGCCCGACGCCGTGAGCGAGCTGGCGCGCTGGTTCGACGTGGTGTTCGTCGAGTCGCGCGGGATCGGAGACCGGGGGAGCGCCGCCACCGTACGCTGCTCCGTGCCCCAGCCCGACCCCCGCCGGCTCCAGCTCACCCCTGGAGCGGCCGCATGGCGCGCCTACGCCCGCGACAACGCCGCCTACGACCGGAGCTGCCGGATCGCCGCCGGGCCCGCCTACGCGGGCCTCACGTCCTGGCAGGTGGCTCACGACCTCGACGCCGTACGCGCCGCGCTCGGGCAGCCGCGGCTGCGCTACTTCGGCAACGCCTACGGGGCCGTGTACGGGCAGGCGTACCTGGAGTTGTTCCCCCGGCGCGTGGAGCGGATGTACCTGGAGGGAGTGCCCGACCACGGCCAGCCCAGCGTGGGGCGGCGGCTGATCGCGCACGCGCGGGCGGCCGAGCGGCAGCTCACCGCCTTCCGCGACTGGTGCGCGGGGCGGATGGGCTGCCCCCTCGGGGGAGACGACGCCGTGGAGGTGCTCGACGGCCTGCTCGAACGGGCACCCCTGCCCACCGGCGCCGGCCGTGCGGCGGACGCCGGCCGGCCGTCCGCGGGTCCTGGCCGTGTCCTGGACGCCGGGCAACCGCCGGCGGGTCCGGGCCGTGCGGTGGACGCCCGCGAGATCGTGGTCGCGGTGCTCGCCGGCCTCGTCCCGCAGCGCTGGCCCGAGCTGGCCCGCGCCCTGTCGGCGGCCGAGGCCGGCGACGCGAGCGCGCTGGCGGCGATGGCGGCCCCCGGGCAGCCCGTGGCGCCGGCGATGGTGACGCGGTCGCTGCACTGCCACGACTTCATGCCCGCCGTGCCCGGCTACCGGCGGTTCCTGGCGATGGAGTCGCGCCTGCGGGCGATCGCGCCGCGGGTCGGCTGGCTGACCGGCAGGTACGAGGTCGGCCGCTGCCTGGGCATCGCCGGCCGCCCGAGCTGGCCGCCCTCCGCGACCGGCGGCGACTCCGTGACCAGCGGCGATTCCGTGACCGGCGGCGACTCCGTGACCGGCGGCGATTCCGTGACCGGCGGCGATTCCGCGGCGAGGGTAGGGGCACGCAAGCCCCCGTCCGTGCTGGTCGGGATCGGGCGGCTGGACATCGAGAGCCCCGCCTCCGGCGCCGCGCGGGCGGCCGGCCGGATCCCCGGGGCCGCGGTGCTCCGGCACGGTGACGGGCACGGCGCGTACCTGCTGCAGGGCGCCGCCAAGCTGCGCGCCGCCTGCCTGCGCACCCGCGTGCACGACTTCCTCGTCAACGGCACCCCGCCCCGGGCCCGTACGCGCTGCCCGGGAGAGCTGACGGCCGTGAGATAGGCTGCCGCAGGTGGTGATCGAACGAGCGGAGCCCGCGGACGCGGGCGAGATCCTCACCCTGCAGCGCGCGGCCTACCTCAGCGAGGCCCAGCTCTACGGCGACCCGTACATCCCGCCCCTCGTCGAGTCGCTGGAGCAGGTGCGCAAGGTCATCGAGGGCGCGCTCGTGCTCAAGGCGCTCGACGGCACCCGGATCGTCGGCGCCGTGCGCGGCCGGCTCTCCGGCGCCACCTGCCTGGTAGGCCGCCTCGTCGTCGCCCCCGACCGGCAGGGTCAGGGCGTGGGCACGGCCCTGCTGCGCGCCCTGCACGAGGAGCTGCCGGAGGCCGAGGCGTTCGACCTGTTCACGGGCCACCTGTCGGAGGGGAACCTGCGGCTCTACCGCCGTCTGGGCTACCGGGAGACGAGCCGCGAGCGGATGGACGATCATCTGACGGTGGTCTACCTGCGTAGGACGCCAGATCGATCCCCTCCTCCGCGATGATCACGGCGCGGCCCAGGTCGTCGTCCACCCAGTTCCATCCCCACCGCCACTCCGAGCCGGCCGGATGCCCGGCGTTGAGCCGGTCGAGCACGGCCTGCAGCTCGGACGCGGGCACCACGATCTGGTGCCGGCCCCGCCATGGCACGTGCTCGGGCGCGTCCAGCGGCGGCACCCGCACCCCGTGGCGCCGCAGCGCCGCCAGCACCTCCTGCGGCGAGACCCCGAACAGGTGCAGCGGCGTCGCCCCCCGCTCCACCTCGGCGTCGTGGGCCAGCGCGATCAGCCAGTGCTCCGGCGACGGCACGCGCTCGCCCTCGGCCAGGGCCAGGCCGGTCGCGATGCCGGACAGCTTGTGGAAGGCCGGATTGGCGAAGCCGCCGCCCCGGTGGTGCCCGGGCCGCCCGTGACGGGGCAGGAGCTCCAGGGCGTGCCCGTGGTCGAGCCCGGCCTCGTTCAGCACCCGCGCGGCGAGCGAGTCGCCGCTCAGCAGGGCGAGCACCACGTGCCCCGGCCCCACCCAGTCGTCTCCGGCGGCCGCCGCCTGCTCGTGGGCGGCCCGTACGATCCAGCTCACCATGCTCTCATCATGCTCCGCCGAGGCGCCTTGGATAGGCTTCTGGGGTGCTGAAGATCGGACTGACCGGCGGCATCGGCTCCGGCAAGAGCGAGGTGGCCAGGCGGCTGTCGGCCGCGGGCGCCATGGTGATCGACGCCGACAGGATAGCGCGTGAGGTGGTGGAGCCGGGGACACCCGGCCTGGCGCGGGTGGTGGCCACGTTCGGCGAGGAGGTGCTCCGGCCGGACGGCTCGCTCAACAGGGAGAAGCTGGGCTCGGTGGTGTTCGCCGACTCCGAGAGGCTGGCGGCGCTGAACGCGATCGTGCACCCGCTCGTGGGGGAGCGGGTGGCGGAGCTGCAGCGGGCCGCCGCCGACGACACGATCCTGGTCTACGACGTGCCGCTGCTGGTGGAGAACAACCTGGCCCCCATGTACGACGTCGTCATCGTCGTCGACGCCCCCGACGACCTGCGCATCAGGCGGCTGGCCGAGCACCGCGGCATGCCGGAGGCCGACGCCAAGGCGCGCATCGCCGCCCAGGCGACCCGCGAGGAGCGGCTGGCGGCGGCCGACTTCGTGATCCCGAACGACGGCTCGCTGGAGGAGCTGGACGCGCGGGTGGCTGAGGTCTGGCAGGAGCTGCTCGGGCGCGCCGCCCGCGGCTGAACCGGCGGGTTGACGGCCTGACCGGTATCCATGACGATCGGAAAGATCGCCCGGCAGGATCACCGGAAGGACCGCCGATGCCGCGTCCCTGGCGTGCCGCCCTGGCCGCTCTGACCGCTCTGACCGTCGCCATGACCGTCTCCATGGCCGTGCTCGGCCCGGCCGGAGAGGCGGGCGCGGCGACGCAGTCGTTCCGCAACCCGGTGAACCCGTCCGCCGACCCCAGCCTGATCCACCACAACGGCAGCTACTACGTGGCCACCACGCGGGGCGACCGGATCGGCATCTGGCGCTCGCCCAGCCTCGCCACCCTGCTGGCCGCCACCGAGCAGGTGGTCTGGCGCGACAGCGACCCCGGCCGCAACCAGCAGATGTGGGCGCCCGCGTTCCGTCATGTCGGCTCCCGCTGGTACCTCTACTACACGGCCTCCGACGGCGTGGACGCCAACCACCGCATGTACGTCCTGGAGTCGGCGGGCGACGACCCGATGGGCCCGTACACGTTCAAGGCCAAGATCGCCGACTTCGGCGAGTACGCCATCGACGGCGAGCCGATCACCCACAACGGGCAGTCCTATTTCGTCTGGAGCGGCCCGGGCCGCGGCCTGGGCGGCCCCGCCCAGCTCTACATCGCCAGGATGAGCAACCCGTGGACGGTCACCGGCGGCCGGGTCGCGATCCCGGCGGACGGCGGCTGCACCGAGGTGCGCGAGGGCCCGACCCCGCTCTACCGGAACGGCAGGACGTTCCTCACCTACTCCACCTGCGACACCGGCAAGCCGGACTACCAGCTCTGGATGAAGAGCATCGCGAACGGCGCCGACCCGATGGTGGCGGCGAACTGGAGGCAGCACCCGGGCCCGGTGTTCTCCCGCAACGACGCGACCGGCGTGTGGGGCCCCGGGCACCACTCGTTCTTCCGCTCGCCCGACGGCACGGAGGACTGGATCGCCTACCACGGCAAGAACACCAGCACCTACACCTACGACTTCCGCACCACCCGGGTGCAGAGGTTCACCTGGAACGCCGACGGCACCCCGAACTTCGGCCGCCCCCTGGCCGCCGGCGCCACCCAGCAACTCCCGTCCGGCGACCCGGGCGCCGCCACCTCGGTGATCAACGACTTCGACCCGCAGGTCACGTACGCGGGCACGTGGCAGTCCGGCTCCGGCTGCGGCAACCAGTGCTTCTGGAGCAACGACCACTGGAGCGGCCAGGCCGGGGCGACCGCGACGGTCACCTTCACCGGCAGCCGTGTGGCCCTGCTCAGCGTGCGCGACCGCGGCAACGGCATCGCCGCCGTCTCCATCGACGGCGGCCCCGAGCAGCGCGTCGACTACTACAGCGGCATCCGGGTGGGCGAGCAGCTCAACTACCTGAGCCCCGTCCTGCCGCGCGGGCAGCACACGCTGCGGGTGCGGGTGACGGGCGAGCGCAACCCCGCCTCGGGCAGCACGGTGATCAGCATGGACCGGATCGAGGTGTTCTAGAAGGGCGAGTCGAGCGGTACCTGCCGCACCCCCGGCAGGTACGGATCCAGCTCGCCCAGCTCGAACCGCGACATGCCCACCACGTGCCAGAACTGCCCGCCGGGCTCGCCCTGCACCTTGTAGCGCCCGTCGGGCGCCAGCGCCGCCCACCCCTCGGGCAGCCCGAGCAGGGTCGCCCGCCGTTCGCCGCCCGCCCAGAGGATCACCAGGCCGTCGTCGCCGGCGCTGGCCAGGAGGTCCTCGGCGGGGCTGAAGGCCACCGACCAGATCCTGCGGGCGTGCCCGGCCAGCGTGTGCAGCAGGCGCCCGGTGGCGGCCTCCCACACGCGCACCAGCGTGTCGTCGCCGCCGGTCGCCAGGCGCTCGCCGGAGGCGTCGAAGGCCAGGCTCCACAGCCGCCCCTCGTGCGCGTCGAGCGTGTGCACGAGGCGGCCGTGACGGCGCTCCCACACCAGGGCCCTGCCGTCGTTGCCGGCGCTGGCCAGGAACCGGCCGTCGGGGGAGAACGCGACGGAGTAGACCCGGTCGCTGTGCCCCTCCAGCTTGGCCAGCCGGAGGCCGGAGCCCGCCTCCCACACGCGCACCGCGTGGTCGTCGCAGCCGGTGGCCATGTACGCGCCGTCGGGGCTGAACGCGATCGAGCGCACCCGCCCCCGGTGGCCCAGCAGCTCGCCCGCCAGCCGCCCCGTCGGGCGGTACCAGATCCGCACGCTGTCGTCGTCGTTGGCGGTGGCCAGCAGGTTCCCGTCGGGGCTGAACGCCTCGGCCCACACGTGGTCGGTCTCGGCGTTCAGCTCGCGCTCGTAGTCGCCGGTGGCGGCGTTCCAGAAGTGCACGCCGCCGTCGTTGCTGGAGGTGGCCAGCACCGGCCCGGCGGGGGAGAACGAGGCCGAGATCAGCCGGTCGGCCGTGCCGGTGAATTCGCGCAGCCGCCGCCCGGTGCGCGGCTCCCACAGCCGTACGACGCCGTCGTTGCCGCTGGTCGCCAGCATCGTGCCGTCGGCGCTGAAGCGCACGGAGGAGATCCGCCGCCCGTGGCCGCGCAGCACCCGCTGGCACTGGCCGGTCTCCGGGTCCCACAGGCGCACGGTGCCGTCGTTGCTGCTGGTGGCGAGCTGCTGCCCGTCGGGGCTGAACGCGAACGGCCAGACCGAGCTGCGGTGCCCCGTCAGCTCCACCCGCTGGCTCGCGCCGAGCCGCTGCACCCGCACCACGCCGTTGGCGTCGCCGCTGGCCAGGCTCTGCCCGTCGGGGCCGAACGCGACCTGGTAGACGGCCGCGGCATGCGTGGTGTGCACGCCGCGGGCCTCGCCCGAGGTCTCCCACACGCGTACGCCGCCCGCCGTGTCGCCGGTGGCCAGCAGCGAGCCGTCGGGTGAGAACGCCACGCAGTAGACGCTGCCCAGGTGCCCGGCCAGCCCGTGGGCGAGCCGCCAGGTGCGGGTGTCCCACAGCCTGACCGTGCCGGCCTCGTCGCCGGTGGCCAGCAGGCGCCCGTCGGGGCTGTGCACGGCGCGGTAGACGCTGCCGCGGTGCTCCCCGAGCGTCTCCTTCACCTGCCCGGAGCCGAGGTCCCAGACGCGCACCACGCCCGCCGAGTCGCCGGTCACCAGCGCGGAGCCGCCGAACGATGCGGTGTAGACGGGTGCCCGGTGCCCCGCCAGCTCGTGCGCGAGCCGCCCGGTGGCCGTCTCCCACACGCGGACGACGCCGTCGCCGCCGCCCGCCGCCACCAGGTCGCCGGAGGGGCTCAGCCGCAGCGGCCAGACGCCGCCGGGGTGGCACTCCAGCCTGCGCAGCAGCTCGCCGCTCAGCGCGTCCCACAGCAGCACGTCACCGTCGGCGGCGCCCGTGGCCAGCAGGTCGCCGGCGAACTGCACCGCGTACACGCGGCCCCGGTGGCCCTGGAGCGTGCGCACCGGCGCGCCGCCGACGCACATCAGCACGCCGCCGTCCTCGTTGCCGACCGCGATCGTGACCCCGTCGGGGCTGTAGGCGATCGGCTCGGGCAGGCGGCTGGTCTGGAAGTGGTAGCCGTACGGGACGCCGATGCCGGCCGGCGCGAACTGCACCTCGACCGGCTGTCCCGGCACCACGGCGGCGCCGGGCAGGCGCGGCAGCGTGCCGGTCACGTTGATCAGCGCGGCCCGGTGCCAGCGGGCGCCCTCGACCTCGGCGTCGCTCAGGTCCACCTGCGCCAGCCGCGCCCCCGACAGGTCGGCGCCGCGCAGGTCGGCCCCGGTGAGCTGGGCGCCGTCGAGCCGCGCGCCGATCAGCCTGGCGTCGCGCAGCGTGGCCCTGGACAGGTTCGTACCGGCGAGCGTGGCCTCCGACAGGTCGGCGCCGGTGAGGTCGACCTCGCGCAGGTCCCTGGCCGACAGGTCCTCGCCCTTCAGGTTGGCCCCGCGCAGGTCGGCGTTGGCGGGCGTGCGCAGCCCGGCGGAGATCTTGACCGCGTTCGCCCTGGCCACGTCGTCGGGCGGCGGGTCGTTCACCCACGCCCGCAACGCGCGCACGTCGGCCAGGTCGCACAGGAACTCCACGGTCAGCGCCGACAGCGGCCGGCGCGCCAGCAGCGCCGGGTGGTCCAGCGTCGTGGCGATGCGCCGGGCGACCAGCCACTCCATGACCGAGGCGTGGATGAATCCGAACATCCCCTCGTCGGTGCGCACCAGCAGGCTGCCCGAGCCCATGCGGAAGGCGGCGTGCGCGGCGGTGAGCTGGCCGTCGGCCAGGCCGGTCAGCGTCTCGCCGATCTCGGTCAGCTCGTCGAGGGCCAGCAGCGCCTCGCCGGACTCCCACAGCCGCACCGCCAGCGCCGTCACCACCTGCCACAGGTCCTCGACGCTCAAGCCCGCGGGGGAGCCGGGGACCCGGGCCCGCCGCTCCTCGAAGACCAGCCACGAGGTGAGGATCTCCTCGTACAGCAGGGCGGGGCTGATGGTGTGGCGGGCCTCGGCGACCGTACGCAGGCGGTCGGCGTCGAGGTCGGCGATGAAGCTGAGCATGCGCGGGTTCTGGGCCAGCGCCAGCAGGTCCTCGATCTCCCCCATCAGCGACATGCGGGCGCCGGCCTCCTCGCCGCCGCCGAACCGGTTGGCCAGATAGGAGCGGATCTGGTCGGGAGTGAAGTCCTCGACTCCGAGCACCCGCCGCTGCGGCAGCACCCCGACCATCTCGCCGAGCGAGGTGAGCACCTGGCTGTGCGACTTGAAGTGCTGGGTGCGGCTGGCCACCACGATCTTCGCCTTGTCCTCGGCCGCCGCCAGCAGCGTGGCCAGGTGGTCGGCCGCCCGGTCGTAGGTCAGCCGGGTCACCAGCTCGTCGAACCCGTCGAACAGCAGCACGATCCGCCCCTGCCGCAGCAGGTAGCGGAACGCCTTGAGGTCGATGACCTCCTCGCCGTGGCTTGCCAGGTGCGCCGCCACCAGCGCGTCCACGGAGTGCGCCTTGTCCAGGGCGCGCAGCTCGATGAGGATCGGCGTCAGGTGCGGCAGCTCGGCGGGGATGCGCCGGGCCAGCTCGCGCAGCGCGAACGTCTTGCCGTGGCCGAAGTCGCCCAGCAGCAGCAGGAACCGGCCGTGGTCGGCGGCCAGCAGCCGCATCAGCTCGTCGGTCAGGCCGTGCCGGATCTGGCTGCCGGGGCGGTCGAGCTCGCGGTAGCGCTGCGGGACGTACAGGGCGGGCGGGTAGCGCCGGTCGGAGGTCAGCCTGGCGGTCTGCTCGGCGACGTAGCCGCTCAGGTCGAGCAGCCCCTGGAACTCGGTGAAGCTGCGCAGCCGTACGCCCATCCGCATCAGGTCCTCGCGCAGCGCGCGCGGCGCCGGCTGCCCCTGGTAGACCAGCTCGGCGGCCAGCCCGCCGGCGTGCGCCAGCCGGACGAACCCGGCCACCGCCTCCTCGTCCAGCGCGCCCACGTGTGCGCCGATCATGGTCTGGCGGACGAAGCCGTCCTCGGCCTGGGTGACCACCAGATGCGTGGCGAACCTGCGGATCTTCGCGCGCTCGTGCCTGGCCTCGCAGACCTCGGTGACCCGGTCGAGCAGCAGCTCCACGGGGCTCGGCACGCGCTCCTCCGGCTTGGCGGCGGGCGGCTGCTCGGGCGGGCTCTCGCCGGTGAACGTCGCCTGCGCGGCCCGCCAGCGGACGCGTACCGGCTCGGGACGCTCCTTGTCGGGCACCCACGTGCGCAGCCCGTCGGGGCCGATCTCCACGAGGTGGTGCCGCCCCGAGCGCGGCGCGGCGATGCGGCCCTCGGCCGGCTGCCCGGTGCCGCCGTGGAAGAGCAGGTTGAGCCGGTGCCCCAGCAGCCGCTCGAACGCCGGCGCGTCCGTCAGCTCCGCCGGCGAGTGCCCCATCGCGCCCAGGCGCAGCCACCCGCGCTCCTCGTACGGCCGCAGCCGCTCCGCGAACCAGGCCGCCTGCGCCTCCCCGAGCATCGCGTACGCGTCGCGCTCCAGATGGCTCATCGCCATCGTCGAGTTCAGCCCCGCCACGACCACCCGAAGATCAGGCACCTCGAAGAGGGTCCACGGCTGCCCGCCGTCGAACACACGGTCGTCCAGCCCCTGGTACAGCTCGGCGAACAGGGTGGCGAAGTGGCGCCACTTGGGCCAGTAGGGCGGCTGCGGGCTCACGTCGTCGGCCTCGCAGGTCATGAAGTACGCGCTGGCGGCGGCCTTGGTGACGTCGCGCGGCCCGGGCAGCAGCACCAGCCGGTGCGGCTCCAGGCCGAGCAGCAGCCGCAGGTCGGTCACGAACCGGGTCGCCTGCGCGTACTGCCCCAGGCTGCCGGACTCGGTCAGGTCGCCGCTGACGACCATGAGGTCGGGGCGGGGCATGCCCCGGTCGTACAGGGCGGTCAGGTCGGCCCAGATGCGCGCCTGCATGTCCTCGGGCGTGAAGGGGTCGCCGGGGTCGGGCAGCGCCCGCCCGAAGCGGGGGCCGCCGATGTGCAGCACGCTGATCGAGTCGCGGCCCCGGCTCTCGCCGGCCGCCGGGGGGAACGTGGGCGGCGTGACCGGGGTGCGCCGGGCCCTGGCCCGCTCGGCGGGCGGCGGCAGGCTGGGAAGCGGCGGGGGCGTGGGCACGACGGAGCCGTCGGGGAAGGCGGGTGCGGCCTCGGGCTTGGCCCGGCCCGCCAGCGCCTCCCTGACCCGGCCGAGCAGCAGCGCCCTGGCCTGGCCCGGATCGGTGACGCCCAGCAGGTCGACCCAGGTGATCGTGGACAGCAGCCCCTCCAGGGGGACGTCCTCCAGCCTGATCGTGACGAGCTTGTTGGAGGGGTTGTCGGGGTCGGCGCGCAGTGCCGCCTGCCACTCCATCCGGCCGTAGCGGGAGCCCAGGTAGTTGCGCGAGAGCACGGCCACGACGAGTTTCGCCTCGCTGACCCCGCGGTCCATGAAGTCGATGAAGTTGGTGCCGGGCACGAAGTCCCATGCCTGGATCATGGTGCGGTAGCCCGCGGCCTCGAGCTCCCAGGCGATCCAGGTCGCCCATGCCGTGTCGGCGGGGGAGTAGCTCACGAAGATGTCGGTCGGCCTGCCGTCGCGTGCCATTCGTTCAGTATCCCCTGCCGGGTCGGGGTTCGGCAGTCCGTGTGCGATCATCGTCGGGTGTGGCGGCGTCTTGGCGTGCTCGACTGGATCAGGGTCGGGCTGCTGGTCCTCGGTCTGATCTTCGTGGCGACCGGGCTGCTGCCCTGGGCCGACGCGGTCACCAGCCTGAGCGGGATCGGCCCGCTGCTGATCTTCCTGGTGGCGATCATCGTGCTGGCCGAGCTCACCAAGGAGGCGCAGGTCTTCGACGTCATCGCGGCCAGGATGGCGGTGCTCGGGCGCGGCAACTACGCCGCCCTGTTCTTTCTTTGTGTCGCTTTTGGGTCATTTGTCACGATATTTCTGAACTTGGACACGACGGCGGTCCTGCTCACCCCCGTCATGCTCGCCCTGGCCCCCCGGGCCCGCATCGCCGCCCTCCCCCTGGCCATGACCACGATCTGGCTGGCCAACACCGCCAGCCTGCTGCTGCCGGTCTCCAACCTCACGAACCTGCTCGGCATGCGGAAGATCGGCCTGGACGCCACCGAGTTCGCCGCCCGCATGTGGGCGCCGCAGGCCGTCGCGATCGCGGTGACGATGGCGTTCCTGTGGGCGTTCTACTGGCGGCGCGGTGAGCGGCGCGACCTGCGATACACCCCGCCGGTGCTGGAGCCGGTGGCCGACCGCGTGCTGTTCGGGGCCGCGTCGGCGGCGTGCCTGCTGTTCATCGCCCTGCTGCTGGTGGAGGCGCACGTCGCGATCGCCGCCACGGCGGCGGCCGCGATCGTGGTGGCCGCGTTCGTGCTGCGCGCCCGCGAGCGCCTGACGTGGAGCCTGATCCCCTGGCAGCTCGTCATCTTCGTGACCGGCCTGTTCCTGGTCGTGCCCACGCTCAGCATCCACGGCCTGTCCGCGCTGATGACCTGGATGATCGGTACGGAGGGCGACCCCTACCGCACCGCCGCCGTGGGCGCCGGGCTGTCCAACCTGATCAACAACCTGCCCGCCTACCAGGCCGTCGAGACCGTCATCCCGGCCGCCGACCAGGACCGCCTGCTGGCCCTGCTGGCCGGCACCAACGTCGGCCCCGTCGTCACCCCGTGGGCGTCGCTGGCCACGCTGCTGTGGTTCGAGTCGTGCCGCCGCCACGACGTCCGGGTCCCGATGCGCCGCTTCCTGCTCACCGGGGCCGGCCTGGCCGTCGTGGGGCTGCCCGCGACCGTCTGGGCGCTGGTCGCCTTCGGCTGAGGCGACGGTCAGGCGGCGGCCAGGGCGTAGGCGCCGGCGACCGCGTCCAGGGCCCAGCGCATCCGGCGCACGTACGCCTCGGGGTGGTCGCCGGCCTCCTGCGCCACGAACGCCGCGCACCAGGACGGGTCGCCGCCGCACGCGCACAGCCGCTCGTCCACGGCCTCGCGGATCCGGACCGGGGACAGCTCGTCGGACGGCTGGAGGGTGGTGACGAAGAGCACCTGGGCCAGGTCGGTGGTGGTGAACATGTCGGGTTCCTCTCCGCGGGTGGTGCCGTTCCCCGGCACCCTCTGAGTAGACGTCGAACGGCGGCGGAACTCATCGACGAACGACACACATCATCTGCGGACTTTTCCTCACTGGAGGAGCGAGAGCAGCCCCGGCAGGGCCCGCGGGTGGGCGGCCACGAAGCTGCGCTCGCCGCCGGGAGCGTCCACGCACTCCTCGTAGCGGCCACCGTCCAGCGCCCGGATCTCGATGCCCGCCTCCTGCGCCAGCAGCGCCCCCGCCGGCAGGTCCACCATCCCCGCCCGGTAGCCCACGATGCCGTCGATGTCGCCGCGCGCCAGCATCGCCCAGGCCAGCAGGGGTGCCCAGAGCTGCAGCACCCGGCGGGCGTTGAGGTCGAGCGCCGTCTTCAGCCGCCGCACGGTGGGGTCGTCCCTGGCGATGCCGTACCCCTGGGTCCAGGCCAGCAGCGGCCCGTGCGGGCTCGGCGCGTACGGGGGCGCCAGGCGCACGCCCGAGGAGGCGACCGCCCCCTTCCCGCGCAGGGCCGACCACGTCTGGCGGGAGACCGGGTCGTGCACCACGCCCAGCAGCGGCAGCCCGTCTCTGCACAGCGCCACGCCCACCACGTACGTCGGCAGCCCGATGGCCACGTTGTTGGTGCCGTCGAGCGGGTCGACCAGCCACGTCCACTCGCCGCCCGCCGCCCCGACCAGCCCCGACTCCTCGGCGATCACCGTGTGCGACGGGTACGCCGTCAGGATCCGCTCCAGCAGCAGCTTCTCCGAGGCCAGGTCCAGATCGGTGACCACGTCGCCGGCCTCGCCCTTGGCCCGGGTGCCGAGCGCGCCCCGCGTGCCCTCCAGGAGCAGCGCTCCCGCGGCCTCGGCGGCTTCGACGGCGACCGTACGAGCGTGATCCAGGTCCATCGGGGCCCTCTCAGGTCAGGTGCGCGGTGATCGTGCGGATGGCCAGGGCCCTCTCCTCGGCGTCCAGCGGCTGCCTGGACACGTGGTGGGGGCCGCCGGCCAGCGGGCCGAGCGACAGGTCGTGGCTGCCGGGCCGGCCGCGGCCGAGCGCGATCGTGGCCGCCTCGCCGCCCTCGGGCACCACGCTGCTGTGGAAGCGGTCGGCGGCCAGCGCGTAGGTGTCGCCGGGGCCGAAGACCTCCACCAGGCCCGTGGTGTGCCGCACGGTGCGGGAGGTGGGCGAGATGCGGTCGCCGTCGGCGCCGCTGACCACCTCGTACACGCGGTGCGTGGCCTCCTCACCGGCGTCGTCGACCACGGCGTGCACGTTGCGCACCTGGCCGTAGAGCACGTGGCTGACCAGGTCCCAGCTGTGGCAGTGGATCTGCGAGGTGGTGCTCTCGGCGTGCGCGAGCGAGTCGGTCCACAGATGCAGGCATACCCCTTCGCCGCCCTCGCGCTCCAGCGGCAGGCAGACGAAACCGAGCGGGTGGCGGACGGCCGTCAGGCCCGGCCGCGACAGCTCCGCCAGCGCCCACGACCTGGCCTCCCCCGCCAGCAGGACCTCGTGCACGCTGCTCAGGCTCATGAGTACGGGTCCACGGCGCGCAGGGCCTTGCGGGCGATGTCGACGACGTCGCGGCCGTTGTAGGACTTGGGCAGGGGCACCCCGATCCGCTCGAACAGCTCCTGCACCTCCTCGATGGTCGGTTCGTCGCCGAGCGGCACCTTCTTGTACATCTCCAGCGGCACCCGCCGCGCCTGCTCCAGGCTCAGCCGCAGCTCGGTGTCGCAGTTCTCGTAGTAGAACGTCTCGGCCAGCGCGGTCATCGCCATGTTCGGGTCCTCGACCGTCATGATCAGCCGGGTCGAGGACAGGTCCCAGCGGATCGTGGTCATCGTCGAGGACAGGCCCACCTCGATGTCGAGCAGCCCGTAGCGCTGGCGGTGCCAGAAGGCGGCCAGGATGGTCGCGTACGACTCCTTCCTGGCCCGGTCGGTCGTCCACGTCTCGCCGGTGCCGTCGGGGGCGTCCGACAGCGAGCGGCGGTAGTGGGCGTAGGTCTCGCACACCTCCACGTTGGCCGGGTCGATGATCTCGACGCTGACCCTGAGGTGCCGCTTGTCCCTGCGCGCGGCGGCGACGCACTCGGGCAGGGTGACCGCCCGCAGGTAGGTGCCCGTGCCGCCCTTGAAGCTCCACCGGGTGGTGTCCCTGCGGGCCTCGGCGAGGGAGTGGGCGATCTCCTGCCTGCTGCCCAGCACCCTGACGAGCTGCAGGGAGTCGAGTGCCTTGCGGGTGCTGTGGACCAGGGTCTCGATCTCCTCCAGGCGGGCCAGGCGCACGGGCAGCTCGGCCAGCGCCCCCGAGGTGATCGTCTTCTCGACGGGGGCCTGGCGGGCGCGGTCGCGCAGCAGCGCGGTGGCCACCAGCGCCAGGATCACCAGGGTCGCGGCGGTCACGAGCTGACGCTGGATCTCGTCGCCCTGCGGCCCGAAGATCTTGTCGGGCATGATGCCGAGCACACCGACCACGATCGCCAGGCTCAGGGCGATGGCGCCGTCCGCGTTACGCGCCGCCCATGGGACGGTTCTCCTCAACGCCGCCATGAACCGTGCCATCGCTCGCCCCGCCGTCCGACGATCAATCAGTTCCCGAGGTCATGGTAACGACGGCGTCATGCGACTGTCAGCACACGATCTGCTAGCGGAAGATGCCCCGCAATATTGCTTCGCGTCCGGATCGCCGGCGACTCTAGGATCGGATGGCATGATCATGGATCCCGCCGTCATGGGGTACTACGCGCGCGGGGGCGAGCTGACGCGCCTGCGGCAGGGCCGGGGCCGCCTGGAGTACTGGCGCACCCGCGACGTGCTGCGCCGCGTTCTGCCGCCGGCGCCCGCGCGGGTGCTCGACGTGGGCGGCGGCACCGGCGTGCACGCCGAGTGGCTGGCCGCCGAGGGTTACGACGTCGAGCTCGTCGATCCGGTGCCGCTGCACGTCGAGGAGGCCGCGAAGCTGCCAGGGGTGATCGCCCGCCAGGGTGACGCCCGAGCGCTGCCGGTGCCCGACGGGCAGGCCGACGCGGTGCTGCTGCTCGGCCCGCTCTACCACCTGCCCGAGCGCGCCGACCGGCTGCGGGCGCTGTCGGAGGCCCGCCGCGCCGCCCGCCCCGGCGGGCTGGTCGCCGCCGCCGTGATCTCCCGGTACGCGGCCCTGCACGACAGCGTCTACCACGGTTACCTCCTGCGGGAGGGGCGGCAGGCGGCCGAGTACGAGGCCCTGGAGACGGGCCTGCTCATCTCGTCCAAGGAGGGCGGCTTCCGCGGGTACGGCCACGACATCGACGAGATCCTCACGGAGTTCACCGAGGCGGGGCTGCCCGAGCCGCGCCGTTACGGCCTGGAGGGCGCCTTCTGGCTGTACGGCGACGTCGACGACTGGCTGGACGACGACGACCGGCGCGAGCTGCTGCTCGATGCCGCCCGCCGCCTGGAGTGCGAGCCGTCGCTGCTGGGCGTCAGCGGCCACCTGCTGGCCGTTTCGTCCGCTTGAGGTCGATCACCTCGTCCCAGCCCTCGACCTCCGCTGGCGGGCGGCGCCGGTGGGTGTGGGGTAGGCCCCGCCCGCCACGCTCAGCGCCAGCGCGGCGGCCCACCATAACCGTGATCTCCATGACACGGCCGGAACCTTGGCGGGCCGGGCCGGCAGGTGATGGCGGGCGCCGAGCCGCCCGCCATCCGCCGGATCAGAACCAGCCGCGGTGCCGGGCCATCTGCTCCAGGCCGCGCTGCAGGGCCGCGTCCGCCTCCTGCGGCGACTGGTCGTAGCGGACCGTGAAGCGGTTGTACGCGTCGTGGCTGGAGGTCAGGAAGCCGCCCCGCTTGTCGGCCTCCAGGATGACGTCCATCTGCCGCGGCCCGGCGATGAACGTCAGCTCCAGCTCGTTGAAGTAGCGCCGCCACTGGCCGCCCGCGTAGTACTCGATCTCCTGGAAGAACGGCATGGTCGAGCCGTACAGCGTGCCCCGCTCCAGGTCGGCCTTCTTGAACTGGAAGCCCAGCCGGTCGAGCGCCCCGATCACGTGCTCCTGGGCCGGCAGCGGGCTGACGAACAACGGGTCGAGATCGCCCTTGTCGAGCGCCCCCGCCAGCGCCAGCTCCGTCTGGACGCCCAGCTTCATGCCGTGCAGCGGATGCCCGGCGATCGCGCTGATCGGCGTCTCCCACGGGATCGGGATCTCGAACGACTGCTGGTGCTGCGCGCCCGCCGCGAGCTGGAAGGTCCCGGCCACCTGCTGGCGCAGGAAGCTGTAGGACGTCTTGTACTCGTTGTCGCCCTGCTCGACCTCGACCACGGCGGTCAGGTCGATGTAGATGCCCTCGACCTTGTAGTCGGAGTTGCCGCCACGGAAGTGGACGACGCCGCGCAGCGGCTCGCCGGGGCGCACTCCCGTGTTGGTCAACACCGTGTCAACCTCGACGCCCGCGCCGAACGCGGCCATCAACTTGCGGAACACCATGGGGTTCTCCTAAGCGGAAGGTGTGTGGCCGTTCATGTGGCCTGTTCCCGTACCCGAGATGCGGGGGAGCAACTGGGCCAGGAGAAGGGTGGAGAGCGCGGAGTCCGCCTGCCCCTGCTGGGTGCGTACGACCAGCGGCTGGGGTGCGTTCTCCGCCAGTTTGGCGCCCACGTCGAGGCGCCTGCGGGCCAGCTCGTACTGCAGCACGGCCCGGTTGTCCCGGTACGAATCGGCCAGCCGGCGCAGCGCCTTGGCCTCGTTCTCGGCGGCGGTCAGCTCGGCCCTGCCGCGCGCCTCGATCTCCCACGTCACCCGCTGCGCCTCGGTCTCCTGCTCCTCCAGCATGCGCGCCACGTCCTTGCGCGCCGTGTTGTGGGCGGCCTTGACCTCGACCACGCGGGCGTCACGGGTCTTCTTGGAGCGCTCGATCTCCATCAGGAGCGTGTCGATGCGGCGCTTGCGGGTCAGCTCCCACTCGCGCTCGTAGGCCGACAGCTCCTTGGCCACCTTCTCGCGGGTGGCCAGGTGCTGCTGGTACTGGTCGGGGAGCTGCACGTCGGGGATGTTGGCGCCGGTGATGCGCACGCCGTAGCGGCCGAGCTGGCGGTTGAGCGCGTCCTGCATGTCGCCGACGTCGGAGCCGCGCAGGTCGTAGGCCCGCTCGGTGTTGACCCTGCGGCTGCGCTGCCTGATCGCGTCCTGCACCGCGCTGGACAGCACCAGGTCGAAGTTGCCCGCGCCGATCGTGCGGACGAACGCGACGGGGTCCACGATCCTGAACTTCAGGAAGAACTCGATGGACTTCAGGGGCACGTTCTCGGCGGTGGGGCAGGCCACGATCGGCGCCGAGTACGGGATCTCGGTGGAGGTGTCGACGACCGCGTCCACCCGGTCCCACGGCAGCCAGAGGTAGTGGCGGCCCGGCGGCAGCGTGCCGGTGATGGCGCCCCAGCGGCTGCGCACGCCGGTGGTGCCCTCCTCGATCTCGATGATGGCCTTGCGCCACATCGTCAGCAGCGCCAGCAGCAGGAACAGCAGCGCGGCGAACGCCCCGACGAGCTTGAAGCCGGTCAGCGCGGCCATGCCGGCGAAGTAGATCGCCAGGAACACCAGCGTCATCCAGGCGAAGCCGCGCCGGTCCTTGGGGATGACGACGGGCACGAGCTGGCCCTGCTCGCCACCGCGCAGGAGCTGGCGGATCTCTCCCCAGGAGGCCAGCGATTCCTTGATCTTCGAGAACTCGCGGCTCATCTCAGATCTCCTTCCCGGGCAGCGGGCGCTCGACGGTGCGTGCCAGGTCCGATGGGGGCTCCGGCGTCACGACCGGGATCGGGGGCGGCTCGGCCACGTCGGCGGCGGCCTTCGTGAGCAGCGAGGCGATCTCGTCCTCGCGGTCGCGCACGCGGGTGGCGATCTCGTCGAGCCTGCCGCGGATGGCGGCCATGTCCTCGGCGGAGAACAGCACCGCGTCCTTGCCGCCCACGAGCTGCTGGGCCAGGGCCAGGAAGTCGATGTCGGTCTGCTCGCCCACCTGCACCACCTGCGGCAGCCTGGTGGCCACGGACTCCAGCTTGGCCAGCAGGTCCTGCTGGAAGCGGTAGTCGAGGATCTCGGGCGCCTCGGCGGCGGACAGCGCCCTGATGTCCAGCGCCTGCGCCTCCAGGAGGGCGGCGTTGGCGTTGGCCGTGGACTCGGCCTCGACCAGGCGCTGCCTCGCCTGCGCGGTGGCCTGGTGGGTGGCGCGTTCGAGCGCGGTGTCCATGCGGGCCTGGTAGCCGGCGATCTCGGCCTGGATGGCGCTCAGCGTCTCCTGCAGCCCCGCCAGCTCCTTGATCAGGTCGCCCTCGTTCTGCTCCTTGCGGAGCTGGAGCTCGTACTCGTAGGTGTAGGCCTCCTTGGCGACGCGGACCATCTCGGGCGCGGCCAGGTCCATGCGGTATTCCTGGCTGGACGGCTCGGCGTGGGTGATGTTCACGTCGGTGAGCCGCACGGCGGGCAGGAACTGCTGGTTGAGGCTCTCCAGCATGCCGAGCGTGCTCTCGCCGACCAGGTCGTAGATCTCCTCGGCCCGCTGGGCGTAGATCAGCGAGCGGGTGACCTCGCTGATGGCGTTCTGGAGCTTGGACTGGAAGCCGCTGACCGAGCCGAGCACGAAGATGAACTCCGCCGGGTTCTCGATCCTGAACTGCAGGAACAGGTCCACGCTGGCCTTGACGCCCTGCTGGGTGGGGGCCTCGCTGATCGGCGCGTTGAACGGGTACTCGCGGGTGGTGTTGACGATGTAGCTGACCCGCTTCCACGGGTTGAACAGCGTCACCCGGCCCGGGTCCGCGATGTGCACCAGCTTGCCGAACTGGGTGATGAGCGCCTTGCAGCCCTCGGGCACCATCACCACGCTGCGCCGCCACCACAGGAACACGGCGGCCAGCACCAGCACGACCCAGTAATGGGGGCCGAAGACCACGTCGGCGTTCGGCACGATGTTGCCGAGGGCGCCGATGAGGCCGAGCGCCACCAGGATGCCCAGCGGCACGATCACCTTGGCGGTGCTGCCCTTGGGGATCACCACGGGTGAGATGACGTGCATGCCGTTCTCGGCGAAGCTGCGGTTGACGATCTCGCCGGCCTCGTTGAGCGACGCCGACCTCGCCTCGATGAGGGTGCCGACGGAGGCGCCGCCGTCGCGGGCGGCGGCGAAGTCGTGCGGGTTCAGCCTGAAGCCCGGGGCCTGGCCGGCCAGCTGCCCCGCTTGGTCGACGACCTGGCCGACGGCCTGCCCCATGGCCTGCCTCACGTCACCCCCTTGGGCCACCGCGCGGGCTACGCCCTGCCCTGCCTGGATCAGTGCCTCTCTGGGTCGTGACATCGAACCTTCCTTTTCCGCTACAGGCGATTCCGACCGTATCGGGTGTGACTTACTGTTCGCTTGCAATGCGGTGTCATATGTGTATTGCAGTCTGTAGTAGGTGTGCTATAGATGTAGTAGAGCTACTACGTGGAGGATTGATGGGAGCGGTGAAAGAGCTCGCAGGCGGCCTCGACCTCGGCAGGAGCGCCGCCGCCATCGAGGTCGCGGGGCTGCGGATGGCGTACGGCGAGAAGGAGGTCCTGCGGGACGTCACCTTCACCGTCAGCCCGGGCGAGGTGATCGCCTTGCTCGGGCCCAACGGCGCCGGCAAGACCACCACGATCGAGATCCTGGAGGGCTTCAGGAAACCTTCCGCGGGTCACGTGCGGGTGCTGGGGGCCGAGCCCGCCCGCGGCGACGAGCGCTGGCGCGCCAGGCTCGGCGTCGTGCTCCAGTCGTGGCGCGACCACGGCCGCTGGCGGGTGCACCAGCTCCTGCACCACCTCAGCCGCTACTACGAGCCGTACGCGCGGCCGGACCGGCCGCCGTTCGACACCGCCGAGCTGATGGGGGCGGTCGGGCTCACCCAGCAGGCCGGGCAGCGGATCAGGCAGCTGTCGGGCGGCCAGCGGCGCAGGCTCGACGTCGCCATCGGCATCGTCGGCCGGCCCGAGGTGCTCTTCCTCGACGAGCCGACCGCCGGGTTCGACCCGCAGGCCAGGCGCGACTTCCACGATCTCGTGCACCGCCTGTCGGACCTGGACGACACCACGATCCTGCTCACCACGCACGACCTCGACGAGGCGGAGAAGCTCGCCGACCGCATCCTCATCCTGTCCGGCGGCCGGATCGTCGCCGACGGCAGCCCCGACAGGCTGGCCCGCGAGCTCTCCCGCGACGCCCAGGTGCGCTGGAGCCGCGACGGCGAGCACTTCGTGCACGCCACCCAGGACGCCACGGGCTTCGTCCGCGAGCTGTTCGAGCAGTACGGCGGCCAGATCGGCGACCTGGAGGTGCGCCGGGCCACGCTGGAGGACACCTACATGGCGATCGTCAGGAAGGAGGAAGGGTGAGCCCCACGCTGCACGCCGCCCGGCTCGGGGTGTCCCGCGGGTGGATCGAGTTCAAGCAGCAGCTCACCAGCGCGCAGGACATGGGTTTCACCGTGGTGAGCACCGCGGCCCTGGTCGTCACGATGTACTTCCAGCGCGACGCGACGGTCCCCGGCACGGACATCTCGCTCGCGGCCGCCACGCTGCCCGGCGTGGCCGGCCTGTTGATCCCCTTCAACGCCCTCATGGGCGCGGTGGGCGCGCTGTCGGCCGAGCGGGAGGACGGCACGCTGCTCAGAGCCAAGGCCGTGCCCCAGGGCATGGTCGGCTACCTCGTCGGCCGGATCGTGATGCTGTCCATCACCACGGTCGGCGCCGTGGTGGTGATGCTCGTCGCCGGGCTGTTCTTCGTGCCGGGGCTGCTCGGGATCGGCCTGGGCAACTGGCTCACCCTCGCCTGGATCGGCTTGCTGGGGCTGCTGTCGTCGCTGCCGATCGGAGCGGTCATCGGCTCCCTGGCCAAGAGCCCGCAGAGCGCGGCCGGGCTGTCGATGCTCACCGTCGGCGCGCTCACCGCGATCTCGGGCATCTTCTATCCCATCGCGGCGCTGGCCGGCTGGCTCCAGACCCTGGCCCACGCCTTCCCGCTCTACTGGCTCGGCCTGGGGATGCGCTCGGCGCTGCTGCCCGACGCGGCCGCCGCCGCGGAGATCGGCGGCTCGTGGCGGCCCGTGGAGACCACGCTCGTGCTGCTCGCCTGGGCCGTGGCGGGGCTGCTGCTGGCACCGCCGATCCTGCGCAGGATGGCCAGGCGCGAGTCCGGCTCGGCGATGGAAGAGCGCCGTCACCGGGCGATGCAGCGCGTGACCTGAGAAACTACGGCCTGATGAGTGAGACCGTCTACAACCGCATCGCGCTGCTGCGCGCAGAGCGGAACGTGACCCGCAGGCAGCTCTCGGACGCGCTGGGGGTGCACTACCAGACCATCGGCTATCTCGAACGGGGCGAATACAGCCCCAGCCTTTACCTGGCGCTGCGCATCGCCGAGTACTTCGAGGTGCCCGTCGAGGTGGTCTTCTCCACCACGCCCTTCCCCCGGATAGGCGAGCGCACGGCCTGACCCTTTCTGTCGGTGGGGCCGCCTACAGTGGCAGCATGCGACCGGTCACTGATTTGCAGCGGAAGGTGGCGCCCTTCGAGGTCGTCACCGAGATGACTCCATCGGGCGACCAGCCGACGGCCATCGCCGAGCTGGAGCGCCGCGTCAAGGCCGGGGAGAAGGACAACGTCCTGCTGGGCGCCACGGGCACGGGCAAGACGGCCACGATCGCCTGGCTGATCGAGCGCCTGCAGCGGCCGGCCCTGGTCATGCAGCCCAACAAGACGCTCGCCGCGCAGTTCGCCAACGAGCTGCGCGAGATGCTGCCCAACAACGCGGTCGAGTACTTCGTCTCCTACTACGACTACTACCAGCCCGAGGCGTACGTCCCGCAGAGCGACACCTACATCGAGAAGGACTCCTCGATCAACGACGAGGTCGAGCGGCTGCGCCACTCGGCCACCAACTCGCTGCTCACCCGCCGTGACACGATCGTGGTCGCCTCGGTGTCGTGCATCTACGGCCTGGGCACGCCGCAGGAGTACGTCGACCGCATGGCCCGGCTGCGCGTCGGCATGGAGACCGACCGCGACCAACTCCTGCGCCGCCTCGTCGACATGCAGTACACCCGCAACGACCTGGCCTTCACCAGGGGCACCTTCCGGGTGCGCGGCGACACGATCGAGATCATCCCGAAGTACGAGGAGCTCGCCGTCCGCATCGAGATGTTCGGCGACGAGATCGAGAAGCTCTCGACCATGCACCCGCTCACCGGCGAGGTCATCACCGAGGACGAGGAGCTCTACATCTTCCCCGCCTCCCACTACGTCGCAGGCGAGCAGCGCATGGCCGCCGCCGTGGCCGGCATCGAGGCGGAGCTGACCGAGCGGCTGGCGGAGCTGGAGCGGCAGGGCAAGCTGCTGGAGGCGCAGCGGCTGCGCATGCGCACGACGTACGACATCGAGATGATGCGCCAGGTCGGCACCTGCTCCGGCATCGAGAACTACTCGCGCCACATGGACGGCCGCGAGGCCGGCAGCGCGCCCAACACGCTGCTCGACTACTTCCCCGAAGACTTCCTGCTGGTCCTCGACGAGTCCCACCAGACCGTGCCGCAGATCGGCGCCATGTACGAGGGCGACGCCTCGCGCAAGCGCACGCTGGTCGAGCACGGCTTCCGGCTGCCGTCGGCGCTCGACAACCGGCCGCTGAAGTGGGAGGAGTTCCTGGAGCGGATCGGCCAGACGGTCTACCTGTCGGCCACGCCGGGGCCGTACGAGCTGGGGCGGGTCAAGGGCGACGTGGTCGAGCAGGTCATCCGCCCGACCGGCCTGGTCGACCCCGAGATCGTGGTCAAGCCCACCAAGGGCCAGATCGACGACCTGGTCCACGAGATCCGCGAGCGGGCCGAGCGCGACGAGCGCGTCCTGGTCACCACGCTGACCAAGAAGATGTCCGAAGACCTCACCGACTACCTCCTGGAGCTCGGCATCCGGGTCCGCTACCTGCACAGCGAGGTCGACACGCTGCGCCGCATCGAGCTGCTGCGCGAGCTGCGCACCGGCGAGTTCGACGTGCTCGTCGGCATCAACCTGCTGCGCGAGGGCCTCGACCTGCCCGAGGTGTCGCTGGTGTCCATCCTCGACGCCGACAAGGAGGGCTTCCTGCGCTCGGAGACGTCGCTGATCCAGACCATCGGCCGCGCCGCCCGTAACGTCTCGGGCCAGGTGCACATGTACGCCGACAAGGTCACCCCGTCGATGGAGCGGGCCATCGACGAGACCAACCGGCGCCGGGCCAAGCAGATCGCCTACAACGAGGCCAACGGCATCGACCCGCAGCCGCTGCGCAAGAAGATCGCCGACATCCTCGACTCGCTGTCGCGCGAGGACGCCGACACCCAGCAGCTCATGGGCGGCGGCCGGCAGCAGTCGCGCGGCAAGGCCCCCGTGCCCGGGTTCGCCGCCCGGCAGGCCGGCCAGCACGCCAAGACCATCGCCGGTGAGATGCCGCGCGCCCAGATGGAGTCGCTGATCGAGTCGCTGACCGAGCAGATGCACCAGTCGGCGGCCGACCTCCAGTTCGAGGTGGCGGCCCGGCTGCGCGACGAGATCAAGGAGCTCAAGCGCGAGCTGCGCGACATGCGCGAGGCGGGGGTTCAATAGGTCGTATGCCTTCTGACCTGGGCGAATGCTTCACCTGTTGGTGGGCAGCGTCCATGGTATGAACAAGACGATCATTGGGGCCCTGGTCGGCGCGTCGGTGCTGGCGGGAGGCTGCGGCACCGTACTGCGCGAGGCGGAGCGGCTGGCCGTCCAGTCCTCGCCGACCATCGGCACCCCCACGGCCACCACCGCGCCTCAGGGGAGCCCCACGGGCTCCCCCGGGGCGGGCGACCTCAAGCAGGCCGCTCAGGCGGCGCTGGACGCGGTGCCGGGCTCCACCCTCATCTCGATCGAGACCGAGGAGAACGGCCGTCTGTGGGAGGTGCAGGTCGTCGGCGAGGACGGGACCGAGCACCAGCTGGACGTGGAGTCCGGCAAGGTCGTCAGCGGCCCCACCACCGAGCAGGAGGACAACGCCGACAAGGCCAAGCACCGCGCGCGGGTGTCGGCGGCCAAGCTCGACTACGCGCAGGCGGCCGACAAGATCGCGGCGGCGGTGCCGGAAGGGCGGGTCACGGAGCTGAACCTGGACACGGAGCAGGGCAAGACCGTGTGGGAGGCGGACGTGATCGCGCCGGACGGGACGAAGCACGAGGTGGCGGTGGACGCCGCCACGGGCGCGGTCACCAGGACCAACAGCGCCACCACGTGACCCGCGCCGCGGCGCCGTGCGGGTGAACCACCCTCAGTCCCGCTCCTCCTTCCAGGGGACCTCAACCCCATCGGCGGGTTGCGCTCCGTGCGGAGGGGGCCCCATCGGTGGGTGGCGTTCCGTGCGGCGGGGCGGACCCCATCCGGCGGGATGCGTTCCGTACGGCGGGGCGGACCCCATCCGGCGGGTCGCGTTCCGCGCGGCGGGGCGGGCCGTGGGCTTCGTGCGCCGGGGCGGAGGCCGCCGGTCCGGATGGTGGTCAGGGGAGCAGGGTCGCGAGCGTGCGGGCGAAGGCCTCGGGGTTGTCGAGCATGATGTTGTGCCCCGACTCCGGAACCTCCAGCACCCGCACGCCCGCCTCGCGCAGCTCCGCGGCCCCGGCCGGCTCGCCGCCCTCCGGGTGCAGGAAGGCGCGGGGGATCGCCAGCTCCACCAGCAGCTCCCGAACGGTGGGCGGGGGCATCTCGGCCAGGCTGACCGCCGTACGGTGCAGGCCGCGCAGGTCGGCCAGGCGCATCGTGGACCACCAGTGCGGTCCCACCCGATCGCGCACCTCCTTCCACCCTCCCGCCACGAACTCCTCCTCGCCGAAGGCCGCGATGCCGCTGCCGCCCGGCGGGACCGGTGCGGGGGGATAGGGGTCGAGGTTGGCGTCCACCAGGACCAGGCGGGCGACCAGCTCGGGATGACGCGCGGCCAGGATCGTGGCCACCGCCCCGCCCATGCTGTGCGCGACCACCGAGGCCCCCGCCACCCCGGCCTTGCGCAACCCCTCCGCCAGGGCGTCGGCGTGGGCCTCCAGCGTGTACGAGAAATCCCGCGGCCGGTCGCTGACGCCGAACCCGAGCAGGTCGATCAGGAGCGACCGGTGCCGGGGCAGGAGGGGGTGCGCCGCCACCTCCGCGTAGTAGGGGGCCGAGGTGGCGCCGAGACCGTGGACGTAGACACGCGCCGGCTCCTCGCCGGGCAACTCCACCCAGCGCATGCGAGCGCCGCTGGGATGAACGATGGCATCGTGCATGACGGATCTCCTCATGTATCGGGGCCAATATATATCGGCGCCGAGGTATGCTGATAGCCATGTTGGAGCTGGCGATACTCGGGTTCCTCAGGGATCGGCCGTTACACGGTTACGACCTGCGCCGCAGGGTGGCGGCGCTGATGGGGCACGTGCGCCCGGTGGCCGACGGCACGCTCTACCCAGCCATCAAGCGGATGGCCGCAGCCGGCTGGCTGGTCAGGAAGGACGAGCCGGGCGTGGCCGCCGCGCCACGGCGCATGCTGTACCTGACGCCCGAGGGTCGCACGGAGCTGGAGCGCCGGCTGCGGGATCCGGGTGAGCTCGACATCAGCGACGAGAACCGGTGGTTCACCCTGCTCGCCTTCCTCCGGCACCTGGGCGAGCCCAAGGAGCAGGCGGCGGTGCTGCGCAGGCGGCTGGCGTTCCTGGAGGAGCCGACGAGCTTCTTCTACGACGGGGACCGTCCGATGGCGGCCGAGGAGTTCGCCGACCCCTTCCGCCAGGGCCTGCTGACCATCGCCCACGCCACCAGCCAGGCGGAGCTCGCCTGGCTGCACGCCACCATCGAAACCCTCGAGAGCACGCAAGCTCCGCCTGACGCCTGACGCCTGACGCCTGACGCCTGACGCCTGGCGACACGGCGCCTGACGACACGGCGCCTCGCCCTGTCGGGCGGCGGTCCCGCGTCCGTTGTGAAGGGCCACGTCAGGGTGGGCGAGGCGGTCCCGTGTCAGGGGAGGAGCCCGGCCTCCTTGCGGAGCAGGGTGGCCAGGGCGTTCGGGTCGGCGGCGACGCCCTTGGCGGCGAACCAGGTGGCGACGTTGCGCGCGTCGCGGTCGAGGAACGACGGGCCCACCGGATGCGCGATCACGTCCACGATCTGCGGCAGGTCGATGACCACCAGCCTGCCCTCGTGGACCAGCAGGTTGTACGGCGACAGGTCCCCGTGGGCGAGCCCTTCGCGGGCCAGCGTGACCATGGCCGCCACGAGCTGCTCCCACAGCTCGCCGAGCCCCTCGGTCACCTGCGCCAGCCGCGGCGCCGCGTACCCGTCGTGCGTCCCGACGAACTCCTGCAGGATCTCCGTCCCGACGATCTGCACCGGGTACGGCACCGGCACCCCCAGCTCCCACAGCCGGCACAGCGCCGAGAACTCGGCCACCGCCCACTGCGCGGCGATGGCCTGCTTGCCGAAGGCCGTGCGGCCGGCCATGGCGCGGTTCATGCGGTCGTCGCGGGTCCTGCGGCCCTCCAGGTAGCCGGCGTCGCGGTGGAAGAGGCGATGCTCGGCGGATCGGTACCGCTTGGCCGCCAGCAGGCAGACCCGGTCGGTGCCCGGCACGCCGCGGGAGATCAGGTGGACGTCGGCTTCCTTGCCCGTCTTGAGGATGCCGTGCTCGGTGTCGACGGCGGCCAGCTCGGTGACGAGCCAGTCAGGGTAGGGCCGCGGGCCCTTCTCCGTCGGCGTGCTCTGGTCCCAGGTGGACCAGCGGTCGCCTTCCGGCGGGCCGTCGTACGTCTCGGGGGCGGACTCCAGCCATTCGAGGTCGTCGGCGTCGAGGGCGTGCTTGCCACGGCGGCGGTGTTGCGAGTGCTTCGGCACGGTGGGATGACTCCAGGTCTGCGGCCCACCGGCCGGTCGCGATCAGGTCGGCTGACGCCCGGTGGGAAGGAATGAGGACGCGGAAAACGGCACGCGAACAGTCGTCGTCACAGTCTCATCCTCCCTTCGTGCAGCGGTGATCAGGCGGCGATCGATACGATCGTCGAGTATGGCGATGCGGCGGGAAGGGGCGCAACCCGTTTACCGCCCGCGTGCGTTCAGCGCAGGGCTCTGTCCAGGTCGAGATCGACGTCCACGTCGAAGCCGATGTTCGTCCGCAGCCGCTTGCGGTGGGATGCCTGTGGGGACGTACGCCCTGACCGCGGGTTCGAGCTCGAGCGTGTACACGACGGGCATGCCGTCTTCCTGTTCCACCCGCCAGAAATGCTTGATGCCCGCGTCGGAGTACCTTCTTCGCCCATGTCGCGCGTCGCATCCATGATGCTACCTACGGTAACCGTCAGGGCCGGTCCCTGCGCTCCTCCATCGAGCGCCGGTAGAGCTCGTCGATCTCGTCCAGCGGGTCGGGGGCGCGGCGGCGGGCCTCGATCTCCAGGTCGGTGCGGGAGGTGAGGTCCGCGATGCCGGTGGCGGTGTGCTGCACCTGGTCGCCGAGGAGGTCGGCGCGGATGCGGGCGCACATCGCCGTCAGCTTGGCCTGGTGCTCCCTGAGCCGGTCGAGGGTGGCGTGGTCCACGTACGGCGACACGCGGCGCTGCTGGGCGTACATGCCGAGCTGCCCGTCGTGCACATCGGCCTGCGCCGTCAGGTCGGCCAGGAGGCGGGGCAGGTCGCCCAGGCCCCAGCCCAGGCTCTGCGCGTGCTCGACGGCCTGCCGGGTGAGGGAGACCTCGCGGCGCAGGTCGAGCCGGAGCCGCTCGACCTCGGCGGCGTCGCCCGTGCCCATCGCGTTGACGTGCGTGCTGAGGCGGACCGTGGCCTGCTTGGCCTTGACCGCCGCCTTCCTGCCCAGCTTGACCAGGAGGTAGATGCCGACGCCGCCCAGCAGCAGGAGGAACGCCAGGATCACCAGCACGATGACAAGGAACTCGCCGATCTTCGCCACCTCCTGTTGGTGTTGGTGTCTTGAAGGATAGTCGGACTCGGCGGTTCAGGCGCGCCCCGCGGGCACCACGGTGAGCAAGCAAGCTCTTGATCAGACCTGACCGGTGTGTTTCAGTGCACATGTCTCCCCAACCACCCCTAGAGAGGGCATTCAGGGTGCTTGACGGCAAGGTTGTGATCATCACAGGCGGCGCCCGTGGCATGGGGGCGGCCACCGCCCGGCGCTGCGTCGCGGCAGGGGCCCGGGTCGTGGTCACCGACGTGCTGGTGGAGGAGGGCACGGCGACCGCCAAGGAGCTCGACGCCCGCTTCATCGCGCACGATGTGACCAGCCAGGACGCCTGGGCGGCCGTCGTCACCGAGACCCTGGAGGCGTACGGGCGGGTCGACGGCCTGGTGAACAACGCCGGCATCGCCACCATGCTGCCGATCGAGCATCAGCCCCTGGAGGAGTTCCAGAACGTCCTGCAGGTGAACCTGGTCGGCACCTTCCTGGGGCTGAAGGCCGTGGTCGGGCCCATGCGCGAGCAGGGCGGCGGCGCCATCGTGAACCTGTCGTCGGTCGCGGGGCTGTTCGCGCTGCCCATGACCGGCGGGTACGGCGCCTCCAAGTGGGGGGTGCGCGGGCTGACGAAGATCGCGGCGCTGGAGTTCGGGCGGGACCGGATCCGGGTCAACTCCGTGCATCCCGGGATGATCGTCACCCCGATGACGCAGGGGCTGGGGGCCGTGTCGGGGGAGGGCACGTTCGGGCTGGCCGCCGCCGGGCGCTGGGGCGAGCCGGAGGAGGTGGCGGAGGCGATCGCGTTCCTGCTGTCCGACGCCGCCTCGTACGTCACCGGCGCCGAGCTGGCCATCGACGGCGGCTGGACCGCGGGGGAGGGCTCGCTGCTGCCCCCGTGGAAGGCGCCGAAGGCACCGGAGGCATAGCGTGCCGTACGCGGAGGTCGGGGAGGGTGTCCGGCTCTTCTACACCGACGACGGCGCGGGCGGCCCGGCGCCGCTGCTGCTGGTCCACGGCTGGGGGGCCGACTCGCACCAGTGGTCGTGGCACATCGACGCGCTCACCCCCGCGCACCGCGTGCTCGCCGTGGACCTGCGCGGCCACGGCTACTCCTCGGTCCCGGAGAGCGGCAACACGCCGCGCGCGATGGCCGAGGACCTGAACGTCCTGCTCGACCGCCTCGGCATCCCCCAGGTGGTCGCCGTCGGGCACTCGATGGGCGGGCAGGTGGTCTCCATCCTGGCCGTCGAGCACCCGGAGCGGGTGCGGGCGCTGGTCACCCTCGACCCGGGCTACGGCATGTCGGCCGAGCTCGCCCGCGGCTTCCCCAGGATGATCGCGGGCCTGCGGGGCGAGCGCCCCCACGAGGCGGCCGAGCGCATCGACGAGTGGTGCACGAACGCCGCCACCCCGCCCGTCATCAGGCGCTGGCACAAGCGCAGGCTGTACGGCATGCCGCCGCACGTGCTCGTCCAGGCGTTCGAGGCCATGTTCACCGGCCCGGACGCCATCGGGGTGCGCCCGGCCAGCGACGGCTACCTGGCCCGCAGGCGGTGCCCGGTGCTGTCGATCTGGGCCGACGCCGGGCGGGCGAGCTGGGAGGCCGGGCTGCTCAAGGACCCGGCGTCGGTGGTGCTGTCGTGGGAGGGCACGAGCCACCGGCTGCACGAGGAGCGGCCCGACGACTTCGTCAACGCGCTGGAGGGCTGGTTACGCCGCCTGTGAGGGGCTGGTCATGGCGCCTGTGAGGGGCCCGGTCACGCCGCCGTGACGGGCTGGGCACGGCGCCGGTGAGAAGCGGTGAAGGGCCCGGCGGCACGAGAGGTGCCGCCGGGCGCCCACGCGTGTGAGCGTGCCAGGGTTGGGGGCCACGGATTGCCGCCCACACGTTTCCATCCCTTGTTCGCTACCTCGCCCCAACCGTAGGCGGCCCCGCCGCGCCGGCGCGTCAGCCCGCGGGCGGATCCCGGGTCAGCCTGGCGGGTGATGACCCCGGGCCGCCCTCCTGCGGGCGCGGAAGCGGCGTACCCGCCGCAGCAGCCACCACGCGCCCACCGCGAACGCCAGCAACGCGACGATCACCAGCGCGGGCAGGAACACCGCGACCAGGCTCATCCCGAACGACCCGGCGTCCTCGACCGTGCTGACGACCGGCGCGCCGACGCCCGCCGTGCCCGCGTTGATCACCGGACGGGCGGCGGCCTTGATCGCGTGCACGGCCAGCGCCAGCACGATGCCCAGCAGCCACCCCACCCAGGGGCGCTCGGTCATCCAGGTCGAGTTCTCCAGCTCGGCGGCGGCGCTCGTGGCGGAGAAGACCACGCCGCCCGAGGCCGGGCGCACCACGGTCTGGATGGCGTCGTTGACGCTGTCGACGGCGGGCACCTTGTCGAGCACCATCTCGGCCACCAGCAGCACCGCGAGGATGGCGAGCACGCCCCAGTTCGACAGCCAGGAGTAGCCGTCGGGCAGCCGCACGGCGTCGGTGACGTTCGCGAGCACCCCCACGACCAGGAGCGGGATGTACGCGTTCAGCCCGGCGGCCGTGGACAGCCCCAGACCGGTCAAAGCGGCCAGCATTCCCCTAGTCTGCCCGCGCCGCCTCGTCCATGAGGCCCGTCAGGCCGGGATCGGTGAACTCGGCCACCGCCCGCTCGTACTTCTCCATGCCCCACGACCAGAAGTCGAAGTCGATGGTCTCGTTGGCGCCGTCCTGGATGGAGGCCCACAACGTCCAGCCGTACTTGGACATGAGGCCCAGCAGGCGCGCCCGGGCGATCTTGTTGCGCAGGCGGCGGCCGTAGTAGGCGGTGACGAGCTGCTCCAGGTGCCCGAGCGGCAGGGCGGACTCGCTCCAGATGTTGCCGAGCTCGAAGCAGGGGTCGTTGTTGCCCGCGTACTCGTAGTCGATCAGCCAGAGGCGCTCGCCGTCGTCCAGGATGTTGCCGGGCAGCAGGTCGTTGTTGCACGGAACCGTTCCCTCGTCCCTGACAGCGAGACATTTCCGGATCTGGGCGACGGCGGGCATGAAGTCGAGATAGCGGGGCGGCAGCCGGAAGCCGCGCTCGCGGACGATCTCCAGGTAGCGCCGCTGCACCTCGAACATGTCGAAGTCGCGCACGAACCGCGGCCCGGCGTGCAGCCGCCGGCACGCCTCGGCCACGCGCGGCAGGTTCGCCGGATCGTGCAGGTCGGCCTCCGTGAACGTGCGGCAGCCCGGCAGGAACCCCACCACCAGCACCCCGAGTTCCGGCAGGTAGTCGTGCACCGGCGCGCCGACCCCCGCACGCGCCGCCGCGATCGAATTGGCGTGCTCGGCATCCCTGTCGATGGCCAGCAGCGCGCCGTCGCTGGCCCACACGCGCACCACGTACGCGCCGGACGGCGTCGTGACCTTGTAGTTGTGGTTGGTGAGCCCGCCGGGCAGCTCCTCCACGGAGCGCGGCACGCCGGACAGCAGGGGGATGCGATCGAGGACCTCGGGCGCGGCCATGCTCGATGCTAGCCCCGCTGTCCCGAACGGTCTAGACCTTTAAGGGCGTGCCGGTTAGCCTCGCGACCATGAGCGACTCGGCCCGCATCGTGATCATCGGTGGCGGGGTGGGCGGCGCGTCCGTCGCCTACCACCTCACCCAACTCGGCGAACGCGACGTCGTCCTGCTGGAGCGGGACGAGCTCACCAGCGGCTCCACCTTCCACTCCGCCGGGCTCGTCGGGCAACTGCGCGCCGACCCCACGCTGACCCGGATGAACCAGTACTCCGTCGAGCTCTACCGCACCCTCGACGCCGGCTGGACCGAGTGCGGCGGCATCAAGCTCGCCTCCACGCCCGAGCGGATGGCGGAGATCCGCCGCCAGATCGGCTGGGCGCGCACGTTCGGGCTGCCGCTGGAGGAGATCTCCGTGGCCGAGGCCGTGGAGCTGTTCCCGCTCATGGACCCGGAGGGCGTGGTCGGGGCGGCTTACCTGCCGACCGACGGGCAGATCGACCCCTCCCAGCTCTGCTACGCCCTGGCCACCCGGGCCCGCGAGGGCGGCGTCACCGTGCGCACCCGCACCCGCGTGCTCGGGATCACCGTCGATCGGGGCCGCGTCACGGGCGTGCGCACCGACCAGGGCGACATCGCCTGCGAGATCGTGGTCAACTGCGGCGGCATGTTCGCCGCCGAGATCGGCCGCATGGCCGGGGTGCGGGTCCCGATCGTGCCCATGTCGCACCAGTACGTCGTCAGCGACGCCTTCCACGACCACACCGGGCTGCCCACGCTGCGCGACCCCGACCTGCTCATCTACTACCGCCAGGAGGTCCAGGGCCTGGTCATGGGCGGGTACGAGCGCCAGTGCGCGCCCTGGACGGCCGGCCGGAACGCCTACGACGCGGTGCCGGGCGACTTCAACGGCCGCCTCCTGCCGGAGGACTGGGCGAGGTTCGAGGAGATCTCGGACAACTCCCGGATCCGCGTGCCCGCCATGGCCGACGTCGGCATCCGCAAGCTGATCAACGGGCCCGAGGCGTTCACCCCCGACAACGAGTTCTGCCTGGGCGAGACCGAGGTCGCCGGGTTCTTCGTCGCGGCCGGCTTCTGCGCGCACGGCATCGCGGGCGCGGGCGGCATCGGCAAGGTGATGGCCGAGTGGATCGTCGAGGGCGAGCCCGGCATGGACCTGTGGCACATGGACGTGCGCCGCTTCGGCCGCCACTACCGCTCGCCGTCGTACACGATCAAGCGGGCGGTCGAGAACTACGAGACGTACTACGACATCCGCTACCCCGGTCACGAGCGGTCGGCGGGCCGGCCGCTGCGGGTCTCGCCCGCCTACGGCTGGCACGCCGCCCACGGGGCCGTCTTCGGTGAGAAGTCCGGGTGGGAACGGGTCAACTACTACGCGGGCAACGCCCTTCCCGAGGAGGAGGAGCGGCCCCACGGGTGGGCCGGGCGGCTGTGGTCGTCCGCGATCGGAGCCGAGCACCGGGCCACGCGCACGGCCGCCGGGCTGTTCGACGAGAGCTCGTTCGCCAAGATCGAGGTCACCGGGCCCGACGCCGCCGCACTGCTGGAATGGGTGTGCGACAACCGGGTCGCCCGGCACGTGGGCGCCGTCACGTACACGCAGGCGCTCAACCGGCGCGGCGGCATCGAGTGCGACTTCACCGTCACCCGGCGCGGCGAGGAGGAGTTCCTCGTCGTCACCGGCACCGCGTTCGGCTCGCACGACATGGGCTGGCTGCGCAAGCAGGCGGCGCTCACCGGGTCGAAGGCCAGGATCGCGGACGTGACCGGCCAGTACGCGTGCTTCGCGCTGTGGGGGCCGCGGGCCCGCGACGTGCTCGGCGGGCTGACCCCCGACCCGCTGGACTTCCCCTTCATGTCCGCGCGCGAGCTCACCGTGGGGGACGTGCCGGTGCTGGCGCTGCGGGTGACGTTCGTGGGGGAGCACGGGTGGGAGCTGTACTGCTCCAGCGAGTACGGGCTCGGGCTCTGGCAGACGCTGTGGCGGGCGGGGGAGCCGTACGGGCTGGTGGCCGGGGGGTACCGGGCCATCGACAGCCTGCGGCTGGAGAAGGGGTACCGGGTGTGGGGGGCCGACATCGGGCCCGAGACGACGCCGTACGAGGCGGGGCTGGGGTTCTGCGTCAAGAACGACAAGGACTTCCTCGGCAGGGACGCCCTCGATCCCGCGCCCGCGCGGCGGCTGCGCTGCCTGACGCTGAGCGATCCGCGCGCCGTCGCCCTCGGCAACGAGCCGGTGCGCGTGGACGGGCGGGTCGAGGCCCGGGTGACCTCCGGCGGGTACGGGTACACCGCGCGGGAGTCGATCGCCTACGCCTACCTGGAGGCGGAGCCGGGGACGCCGGTCGAGGTCGAGATCGAGGGGCGATGGGTGCCGGGGGTGGTGGTCAAGGGCCCGCTGGTGCCGTGACACTGGGGGTGTCGTGACGCGGCGGCGGTTCAGGCGGTCTCCGTGACGCCGCTGCGTACCGAGATGCGGACGCGGTCGGGGCGGAACAGGTCGAGCGCGTACTCCACCGGCGTGCCGCCCGCCGCGTAGGCGGTGCGCTCGATCAGCATCAGCGGCGTGCCCGGCGCGATGCCCAGTTCGGCGGCCTCGGCCGGCTGGGCGATCACCGGGTCGAGGTGCTCGACCGCGGTGCGCGGCTCCAGGCCGTACCGGGTGGCCAGCAGCGCGTACAGGGAGCCGGTGAGGTCCTGGTCGAGCAGGCCGGGCAGAGCGGGGAAGTACGAGCGCTCCAGCGCCACCGGCGACCGTCCCGCCGAGCGCACCCGCGCCACCTCGTGCACCGGCGAGCCGGTCGAGAGGCCCAGCGCCCTGCCCGCGGCGGCGGGCGCGGGCACCGTCGCGGCCCGCAGGATCCGCGCCTCGGCCCGCAGGTGGGCGCGGCGCATCTGCTCCGTGAACCCGGCCAGCCCGGTCAGGTCGCAGTCGATGCGCGGCTCGGGGCGCGGCTCGGCGACGAACGCGCCGCCCGACCTGCCCGGCACGCGCAGCAGCACGCCGTCGCGCTCCAGCGAGGCCAGCGCCTGCCTCAGCGTCATCCTGCTCACGCCGAGCCGCCCGGCCAGCGCCCGCTCACCGGGCAGCCGATCACCCGGCGCCAGCTCTCCGGCGGCGATCGAGGCCAGGAGCCAGCGCTCGATCTGCACGTGCGCGGGGACGCCGGTGCCGCGTTCCAGCTCAGGCGGAGTCCCGACCACAGGCGCAGGTTACCTTCTGGCAAAGAACGGGCAAACGCCCGTGTCTCACTCCGCAGACAGGCGGCGCAGCCGCTCGACCGCCTCGCCGAACTCGCTGATCATGTCGTAGACCACGTCCCTGGCCGGTCTCACCTGGTCGAGCTGGCCCACGACCTGCCCCACGAAGTAGTTGACCAGCTCCACCGCCCCCGGCTCGCCCTTCTCGGCCGCCGCCCCGATGCGCGCCATCGCGCCCTCGGCGAGCAGCATCTGCAGCGGCATCCCCAGAGCGCCCGGGCTCTCCTGGCCCGAGTCCCACTCCTCGGTCCAGGCGGACCTGAGCTGGCGGGCCGGCTTCCCCGTACGGGACCGGGACCGGACCGTGTCCAGCGACGACGCCGCCAGGAACTTGGCCTTGACCGCCGGGGCCGTCTCGGCCTCCTCGGTCGTCAGCCACACCGAGCCGCACCACACGCCCTCGGCCCCGAGCGCCATGGCCGCCGCCATCTGCCTCCCTGAGGCGATCCCGCCCGCCGCCAGCACCGGGACCGGCGCGACCGCGTCCACGACCTGCGGCACCAGCACCATCGTGGAGACGTCGCCGGTGTGCCCGCCCGCCTCCGTGCCCTGCGCCACGATGAGGTCCGCGCCCGCGGCCACCTGCCTGCGGGCGTGCTCCACCGTGCCCACCAGCGCGGCCACCGGCACCCCCGCCTCCCTGGCCCTGGAGACCATCTCGGGCGGCGGTGGCCCCAGGGCGCTGGCGATCAGCCCGATGCGGTGCTTGAGCGCCACGTCGATCAGGCCCGTCGCCCCGGCGGCCGTCACCCGCCTGCCGAACTCGTCGGCCACCGCCGTCATGGGCTGGCCGGGGGCGCTGACGCCGTACTTGGCCAGGAGGTGGGTGACGAAGTCCCGGTGGCGGTCGGGGACGGCCTCCAGCAGGTGCGTGCGGCGGTCGAGCGCGGAGGCGTCGATCTTGCCGGGGACGAGCACGTCCACGCCGTACGGGCGGCCGCCCACCCGTTCGTCCAGCCAGGTCAGCTCCGTGTCGAGCTGCTCGGGCGAGTACGCGACCGCGCCCAGCACCCCGAAACCGCCCGCGTTCGTGACGGCGGCCACCACGTCGCGGCAGTGGCTGAAGGCGAACAGCGGGAACTCGATGCCCAAACGCTCACAGATGGCGGTCCGCATGGAACGACGCTAACTGTCAGAACCTTGTTCGGTCCAGGGGTGGCGTCCAGGTGGCGGCTCAGGGCATGACGTCCAGCGTGATCGGCGTGTGCCAGCCCAGCTCCGGCGTGTAGCCGCGCACGCGCCTGGCGGGCACCCCCGCCACCACGCTGTGGTCGGGGAACTCGCCGCGCACCACCGCGCCGCCCGCCACCACGCAGTGCCGCCCCAGCGTGGTGCCCGGCAGGATGATCGCGCCGGTGCCCAGCCAGGAGCCCGAGCCGATGGAGACCGGGCTGTTGCGCGGCCACTGCCGCCCGATCGGGATGTCGGGATCGTCGTAGACGTGGTTCTGGTCCGTGATGTAGACGTACGGGCCGGTGAAGACGTCGTCGCCGATCTCGACCGACTGGTGGGCGACGATGTGCGAGCCGCGGCCGATCGAGCAGCTCCCGCCGATCCGCAGGATCGCGTCCGGGCCGAGATCCCGATCGGGGACCATGCCGCACGAGATCGACACCCGTTCACCGATGAGCGTGTGGTCGCCGATCTCGATCCACTGCTCGCCGAAGATCGCGCCGGGCGGGAACGCGATGCTGACCCCGTCGCCGAGCCGGCGGAACCGGTAACCGGCGGGACTCTCGGCAGAGATCGCGCCGGCGTGGCGGATCGCCGCGTAGGTACGGTGAATCAACGCGCCCAAGGCCCGCCGAACTACTGACATAGGCACCAAAGTTACCGCTAGGTCATGCCGTTCGGGCATGTGAGGGGCGTTGTTTGATATCCTGAGAGCCCGTGGACACTTCGACCACACCTCGAGCCACGGGAGCCCCTTTGCGCAGCGCATCGCAAACCAAGCATCTGTTCGTCACCGGCGGTGTCGCCTCCAGTCTCGGCAAGGGGCTCACGGCATCCAGCCTCGGTCGCCTGCTCAAAGGGCGCGGTCTCAGGGTCACCATGCAGAAGCTCGACCCTTACCTCAACGTCGACCCCGGCACCATGAACCCGTTCCAGCACGGCGAGGTGTTCGTCACCGACGACGGTGCCGAGACCGACCTCGACGTCGGCCACTACGAACGGTTCCTCGACACCCACCTGCACGGCTCGGCCAACGTGACCACCGGCCAGGTCTACTCCAACGTCATCGCCAAGGAGCGGCGGGGCGAGTACCTGGGCGACACCGTCCAGGTCATCCCGCACATCACCAACGAGATCAAGGACCGGATCCGCGGAATGGCCGGCCCTGACGTGGACGTCGTCATCACCGAGGTCGGCGGCACGGTCGGCGACATCGAGTCGCTGCCGTTCCTGGAGGCCGTGCGGCAGATCAGGCACGAGGTCGGGCGCGACAACGTGTTCTTCCTGCACGTGTCGCTGCTGCCGTACATCGGCCCGTCCGGCGAGCTGAAGACCAAGCCCACCCAGCACAGCGTGTCGGCGCTGCGCAGCATCGGCATCCAGCCCGACGCGATCGTGCTGCGCTCCGACCGGCCCGTGCAGACGGCGATCAAGCGCAAGATCAGCCTGATGTGCGACGTCGACGAGGACGCCGTCGTCTCCGCCGTGGACGCCGCCTCCATCTACGACATCCCCAAGGTGCTGCACTCCGAGGGCCTCGACGCGTACGTCGTGCGCCGCCTCGGCCTGCCCTTCCGCGACGTCGACTGGAAGGAGTGGGAGCAGCTCCTGCGCCGCGTGCACCGGCCGGCCAAGGAGGTCACGATCGCGCTCGTCGGCAAGTACATCGACCTGCCCGACGCGTACCTGTCGGTCACCGAGGCGCTGCGCGCCGGCGGGTTCGCCAACGACGCCCGGGTCAACATCCGCTGGGTCAAGAGCGACGACTGCGAGACGCCCGAGGGCGCCGAGCGCGAGCTCGACGGCGTGGACGGCGTGCTCATCCCCGGCGGCTTCGGCGTACGCGGCATCGAGGGCAAGATCGGCGCCATCCGCCACGCCCGCGAGAACAAGATCCCGCTGCTCGGCATCTGCCTCGGCATGCAGGGCATGGTCATCGAGGCCGCGCGCCACATGGCCGGCATCGAGGACGCCAACTCCGCCGAGTTCGACCCCGACACCAAGCACCCGGTCATCTCCACCATGGCCGACCAGGAGGACGTCGTCGCCGGCGAGCGCGACATGGGCGGCACCATGCGCCTGGGCAGCTACACCGCCAAGCTCGGCGAGGGCACCCTGGCCAGGCAGCTCTACGGCGGCAAGGCCAAGGCCGACGAGCGTCACCGCCACCGCTACGAGGTCAACAACGCCTACCGCGAGCAGCTCGAGCAGGTCGGCCTGGTCTTCTCCGGCCTGTCGCCCGACGGCCGCCTGGTCGAGTACACCGAGCTGCCGACCGACGTGCACCCCTTCTTCATCGGCACCCAGGCCCACCCCGAGTTCCGCTCCCGGCCCACCCGGGCCAACCCGATGTTCAAGGGCCTCATCAACGCCGCCCTCGTCTACGCGGACAGCCGCGTCGGTGCCAAGGTGGGCCCATGAGGGTCGAAGACACGCCCGAGGCATGGGACGTCGTCGAATCCCGTCACCGGTTCAAGGGCCACGTGATCGACGTCGTCACCGACAGCGTCAAGATGCCCCGCGACGAGGTGGCCGACCGCGACTACGTCGTCCACCCGGGGGCCGTCGCCGTGCTCGCTCTCGACGAGCACGACCGCGTCCTGATGATCAGGCAGTACCGCCACCCGACGCGGCACCTCATGTGGGAGCTGCCCGCCGGGATCCGCGACGTGGCAGGCGAACCGCTCGTCACCACCGCCGCCCGCGAGCTCGCCGAGGAAGCCGGCTACCGGGCCGACACCTGGTACACGCTCGTCGACCTGCGCTCCTCGCCGGGCATGACCGACGAGCGCGTACGGGTGTTCCTCGCGCGCGGCCTGAGCAAGATCCCCGACGAGGAGAACGGCTTCGAACACCGGCACGAGGAAATCGACATGCCGGTCGAATGGGTCCCTCTGGCCGACGCGGTCGAGAAGGCGCTCATGGGAATGATCCACAATTCCTCGACCGTGGCCGGTATCCTCGCCGCATATGCGGCTTCGGTCGAGGGGCATGCCCTGCTGCGCCCGGCCGACGCACCGGAGGCGTGACGGAAGGACCAGTTCGTGGAGGCGGTGCTCTCCAGCTACCTCGCCCATCTGGCCGTGGAGCGCGGCCTGGCCGCCAACACGCTCGCGTCCTACCGTCGTGACCTGCGCCGATACTTCGAGCACCTCCAGGCGCGCGGGCGCCTGGAGCTCGGCGAGGTGGGGGAGGCCGACGTGCTGGCCTTCCTCGCCGCGCTGCGCGAGGGCGACGGGGAGCACCCCGCCCTGGTCGCCAGCTCCGCCGCCCGCGCCGTCTCCGCCGTGCGAGGGCTGCACCGGTTCGCCCTGCGCGAAGGCGTCACGGCGCACGACCCCGCCCACCAGGTACGCCCGCCGCGCCAGCTCCGCCGGCTGCCCAAGGCCATCGGCGTGGACGAGGTCGAGCGCCTCATCGCCGCCTCCGGCCCCGACGGCGCACCCCTCACGCTGCGCAACCGCGCCCTGCTGGAGGTCCTGTACGGCACCGGCGCCCGCATCTCCGAGGCCGTCGGCCTGGCCGTGGACGACCTGGAGGACGACCAGGTGCGCCTGCACGGCAAGGGCGGCCGCACCCGCGTCGTGCCCCTGGGGAGATACGCCCGGTCGGCGCTGGACGCCTACCTCGTACGGGCCCGCCCCGGGCTGCTCGCCCACGGGCGCGGCACCCCCGCGGTCTTCCTCAACGCCCGCGGCGGCCGCCTGACCAGGCAAGGAGCCTGGGAAGTGCTCCAGGCCGCCGCCGAACGCGCCGGACTCGACGGGATAAGCCCCCACGTACTCCGGCATTCCTTCGCAACCCACCTGATAGACGGCGGCGCGGACGTTAGGGTGGTACAGGAGTTGCTCGGCCATGCCTCTGTGACGACCACCCAGGTCTACACCCTGGTCACGGTCGACAAACTCCGCGAGGTCTACGCCGCAGCGCATCCGCGTGCCCGGCAGTGATCTATAGTCTTTTGGGACGTGCGCCGGCCCACGGCGTGCCGCCTTGCCGCGTTAAGTGGTGACGCCATAGTGTCCGTCCGGACGGTCCGGTTCGGGATCGTCAGGGAGGTTCGAGCTGGTGACTGTGACGACCAAGGGTTCGACCCCGGGGACCCCCGACAACCCCTGGGGCGACACGAAGACCAACGCGCCTTCCAACGGCGTCAATCTCGGGCCGACGCAGCGGCCCCGGCCGGTGTTCCCGGAGCCGGTGCCGCCGGCGGTGCACGGCCCCGCGCGCGTGGTCGCGATGGTCAACCAGAAGGGTGGCGTCGGCAAGACCACCACCACCATCAACCTGGGCGCCGCGCTCGTCGAGTACGGCCTCAAGGTGCTGCTGGTCGACTTCGACCCGCAGGGCGCCCTGTCCGTCGGCCTGGGCATCAACCCGCTCCAGCTCGACCTGACCGTCTACAACCTGCTCATGGAGCGCGGCGTCACCGCGGAGGAGGTGCTGCTGCAGACCGGCGTCGAGGGCCTCGACCTGCTGCCCAGCAACATCGACCTGTCCGCCGCGGAAGTGCAGCTCGTCACCGAGGTCGCCCGCGAGCAGGTGCTCGGCCGCGTCATCAAGCCGCTGCTGCCGCACTACGACGTGTGCCTCATCGACTGCCAGCCGTCACTCGGCCTGCTCACGATCAACGCCCTCACCTGCGCCCACGGCGTGATGGTGCCGCTGGAGTGCGAGTTCTTCGCCCTGCGCGGCGTCGCCCTGCTCATGGACACCATCTCCAAGGTCCAGGAGCGGCTCAACGAGGAGCTCGAGATCGAGGGCCTGCTGGCCACCATGTACGACGCCCGCACCCTGCACGGGCGCGAGGTGCTGGCCCGGGTCGTGGAGGCGTTCGGCGACAAGGTCTTCCACACGGTGATCAACCGCACGGTGCGCTTCCCCGACGCGACGGTGGCCGGTGAGCCGATCACCACCTTCGACCCGTCGTCCCTCGGCGCGAACGCTTACCGTGAGCTGGCCCGCGAGGTGCTCTCGCGCTGGCCGGCGCCTGCCACAATGGCCAGGTGACCACCGAGCAGCCGCCGCCCCAGGGCTTCCAGGTCCACCTGGACGTCTTCGAGGGTCCGTTCGACCTGCTCCTCGGCCTCATCGCCAAGCACAAGCTCGACATCACCGAGGTCTCGCTCTCCAAGGTCACCGACGAGTTCATCGCCTACATCCGCTCCCGCGGCCCCGAGTGGGACCTCGACCAGACCAGCCACTTCCTGCTGGTCGCGGCCACCCTGCTCGACCTCAAGGCGGCCCGCCTGCTGCCCACCGGCGAGGTGGAGGACGAGGAGGACCTGGCGCTGCTGGAGGCCAGGGACCTGCTGTTCGCGCGGCTGCTGCAGTACAAGGCGTACAAAGAGGTGGCCAAGGTCTTCGCCGGGCGGATGGCGGAGGAGGCGCTGCGCTTCCCCCGCACCGTGACGATGGAGGAGCAGTTCGCCAACCTGCTGCCCGAGCTGATCCTCGGCATCGGGCCCGAGCAGCTCGCCCGCATCGCCGCCAAGGCCTTCACCCCCAAGCTGCCGCCCACCGTCAACCTGGGGCACGTCTACCAGCCGCTGGCCAGCGTCAAGGAACAGGCGGCGATCCTCGTCATGCACCTGCGCCGGCTCCGGCGCGCCACCTTCCGCGCGCTGGTGGCCGACTGCGACGGCACCATCGAGGTCATCGCGCGGTTCCTGGCCGTGCTGGAGCTCTTCCGGGAGTCGGCGGTGACGTTCGAGCAGATCGAGCCGCTGGGCGACCTGCACGTGACGTGGACGGGCTCCGACGAGGGGGACGTCGCGGTGGGCGACGACTACGAGGAATCCGCGGAGAAACCATCCCATGACTGACGACAACCCGCTGCCCAACCCCCGCCGCTCCCCGGACTCGGAGCCGCCCCTGCCCGCCTGGATGACCCTCCCGGGCTCCCTCGCCCAGCCGGGCGCGCCCGAGGTGGAAGCCGAGGCCGCCGCACCGCCGGCCCCGGCGGAGGCGGAGACGGGCCACCGGGACGCTGCGCAGGAGAGCCCGGTGCCAGCGGACGCCGCGCCGCAGTGGCCCGCGGACGAGGCGCCGCAGTGGCTCACGGGCGCCGCGCCGCAGTGGCCTGCGGGCGAGGCGCTCCGCGATGCCGCCGGTGGTTCTGATGCGGGGCTGGAGAGCGCCGGGTCGGCAGGGCGTGGCGCGGAGGAGCTCGGCGCGACCGGCGCGTCCGAGGAGGCGGCCGAGGCCGAGGTGCTGCTCGGTGAGCAGGCGCAGGAGGCCGGTGAGTCCGAGGCGCTGGAGGCCGCTGAGCCGGACGACTCCGCGGGTGCGGCCGGGCCGGGGCTCGGGAGTGAGGCGGGGCCGACGCTGGAGGCGGCGTTGGAGGCTATCCTGCTTGTGGTTGACGAGCCCGTCGCCGAGGTGACCCTCGCCCAGGTGCTGGAGCGGCCCACGCACGAGGTGAGCGCCGCGCTGCGCGGACTGGCGGCGGAATACACCGCCGCCGGGCGGGGTTTTGACTTGAGAGAAGTCGCGGGCGGCTGGCGGTTCTACACGCGAGCCGACTGCGCGCCAATGGTCGAGCGGTTCGTACGCGACGGCCAGCAGACGCGGCTGACCCAGGCCGCGCTGGAGACACTCGCGGTCGTGGCCTACCGGCAGCCGGTGAGCCGTGCCCGCGTCGCCGCGGTGCGCGGCGTCAACAGTGACGGCGTCATGCGGACGCTCGTCGCCAGGGGGCTGGTCGAGGAGGCCGGCACCGACCCGGAGAGCCAGGCAGTGCTCTACCGGACAAGCTCATACTTCCTTGAACGTCTGGGACTGCGGGACCTGAGCGAGCTCCCCGAGCTCGCGCCCTTCCTCCCGGACGACGTGGAGAATCTCGAGGAGACGACAAAGTGATCAACAGGCGTAGCACCCCGTCCGGTGATGGACGCGGTCGTGGACGTGCGGGCGGCTCCGGCCGTGGTGGGCGTCCCGCCTTCCGCTCCGACGACACCCGTGGCGGCACCCGTGGCGGTTTCCGCCGCGACGACGATTCCCGTGGCGGCGGCCCCCGCCGCGAGAGCGGCTTCCGCGATGACACTCGCCGCAGCGACTCCCTGCGCGCCGACCGGGGCGGTACCCGCGCCCGGTACGGAGGCAGGCGCGACGGCGAGAACGAGGGCCGTTCCAGCCGCGACGAGCGGTTCGGCCGCGAAGAGCGGCCCGGCCGTGAGGACCGGTTCGGTCGCGATGACCGGTTCGGCGGTCGTGGGGATCGCGGTGACCGCGGTGACCGCGGCGGCCGGGACGAGCGCGACGGCCGCCATGGCCGCGAGGAGCGCTACGGCCGCGATGACCGGTTCGCCGGCCGCGGCGACCGCGACGATCGATTCCGCAGCCGGGGTGAGCGCGAGGACCGCTTCGCCGGCCGTGGTGACCGTCCTGCCGGTGGTGACCGGTTCGCCGGCCGCGGCGACCGCGACGACCGGTTCCGCAGCCGGGGTGAGCGCGAGGACCGCTTCGCCGGCCGTGGTGACCGTCCTGCCGGTGGTGACCGGTTCGGTGGCCGTGGTGACCGTCCTGCCGGTGGTGACCGGTTCGGTGGCCGTGGTGAGCGTCCCGTCCGCGACGAGCGCTACGGGCGTGGTGAGCGTTACGAGCGCGCCCCCCGTCGCGACGAGCGGAGCGGCGGCTACCGCCCCGAGGGCCGTGACGACCGCCGCGATGACCGGCGTGACGACCGCCGCGATGACCGGCGTGACGGCCGGCGTGACGACCGGCGTGACGTCAGGGCAGGGCGGAGCGGGCGTCGCGAGGAAGCCGCCCCCAGGGCGGCGGCGAGCTCGACCCGCTCCCGCTACGGCAGGCGCGACGGCGACGAGCGGCAGGGCGGTGCCGGCGACCGCCGCGCACCCCGTACGCCGCGCCGCGACGACGTCCAGACCATCGGCGCGGGCGGCAGGCGCGGCGGCGGCTCGCCGAGCTACGGCAGCCCGCAGCACGACCGGGTGAAGGCCGCGCGGCAGCCCATCCGCGACCGCGACCTCTACCCCGAGGGCTACACCGACGAGCGCGACACCACCGAGGTCCCGGGCGGCGTGCGGCTGCAGAAGGTGCTCGCCCAGGCGGGCGTGGCCAGCCGCAGGGCCTGCGAGGAGATGATCGGCGACGGCCGCGTCACCGTGAACGGCCAGGTCGTACGGAGGTTCGGCGCCAAGGTCGACCCCGCGGCGCAGGTCATCCACGTGGACGGCAAGCGCATCCCGACCGCGCCCGACCTGGTCTACTACGCGCTGAACAAGCCCATCGGCGTCGTCTCCACGATGGACGACCCGCAGGGCCGCCCGTGCCTGGCCGACTACGTCGAGGAGCTGGCGCCGCGCCTGTTCCACGTGGGCCGGCTCGACACCGAGACCGAGGGCCTGCTGCTGCTCACCAACGACGGCGAGCTGGCCAACAGGCTGACGCACCCCAGCTACGGCGTGCAGAAGAAGTACTGGGCCAAGGTGCCGGGGCCGATCCCGCGCGACCTGGGGCGCCGCCTCAAGCAGGGCATCGAGCTGGAGGACGGCATCGCCAGGGCCGACGCGTTCTCGATCGTGCAGGAGCACGGCCAGCAGGCGCTGGTCGAGGTCGTGCTGCACGAGGGACGCAAGCACGTCGTGCGGCGGATGCTGGAGGAGGCCGGTCACCGCGTGATCGACCTGGCCAGGATCGAGTTCGGCCCGGTGAAGCTGGGCAGGACCAAGCCGGGCACCGTCAGGGCGCTGAGCCTGAAGGAAGTCGGCGAGCTGTACGCGGCCGTGAAGCTGTAATCTGGCCGGACGAAGGAGCCCGTGCGAACCTCCGCACGGGCTTCGCGGCTATGGAAGGGGACGAACCACATGGTGCGGGCGATCCGTGGGGCGATCCAGGTGGACGCCAACGACCGCGACTCGGTCATCTCCGGGACGACCGAGCTGGTCAGCGCGATCATGGAGCGTAACCGCCTGACCCCGGACGACGTGATCAGCGTGTTGTTCACGGCCACGCCCGACCTGACGGCCGAGTTCCCGGCGCTCGCGGCGCGCAAGCTGGGCTTCCACGAGGTGCCGCTGATCTGCTGCACCGAGATCGACGTGCCGGGCGCGCTGCCCCGCGTCGTACGGCTCATGGCCCACGTGGAGACCGACCGTCCGCGCTCGGAGATCCAGCACGTCTATCTGCGCGGCGCGGTGGCGCTGCGCCAGGACATCGCCCAGTAGCCCGCACCCGTAGCACCCCGTCAGGCGCGCGGCAAGCCGGCCGCGCGACACCACCAGCCCGTACGACCCGATAAATCAGGACATCGAGATGGATCTTCGTACCGTGCTCGTCGTCGGCACCGGCCTCATCGGCACCTCCGCGGCGCTGGCGCTGCGCAAGCGCGGGGTGCGGGTGCTGCTCGCCGACCGCGACCCGGGCGCCGTACGGCTGGCCCGGGAACTCGGCGCGGGCGAGGAGTGGCAGCCGATGAAGGGCGGGCAGGCCACGGCGCAGGCGTCCGAGCGGGTGGACCTGGCGATCATCGCGGTGCCGCCGGCGTACGTGGCGACCGAGCTGCTGGAGCTGCAGCGCATCGAAGCGGCCCGGTTCTACACCGACGTCGCCAGCGTCAAGGCCGAGCCCATCCACCGGGCCGCGCAGCTCGGCTGCGACCTGGCCACCTACGTCGCCTCCCACCCGCTGGCCGGCCGCGAGAAGTCCGGGCCGGGCGCGGCCAGGGACGACCTGTTCCTCGGGCGGCCGTGGGCGCTGTGCCCGACCGAGGAGGCCGACCCCGAGGCGAAGGCGGCGGTGCTGCGGCTGATCGAGCTGTGCGGCGCCAACGCGGTCGAGGTCAGCGCGATCGACCACGACCGCGCGGTCGCCGTGGTCTCCCACGCGCCGCACGTGGCCGCCTCCGCCGTGGCCGCCCGCCTGGCCGACGCCACCGACGTCGCACTGGGGCTGGCCGGGCAGGGCGTACGCGACGTCACCCGGATCGCGGGCAGCGACCCGGGGCTGTGGCTGGGCATCCTGTCCGGCAACGCGTCCCCGGTCGCCGAGGTGCTGGAGGCCGTGGCCAACGACCTGGCCGACGCCGCGAGCGCGCTGCGCGCCCTGGCCGAGGGCGACGGCACCGCCACCAACGAGATCACCCAGTTGCTCAAGCGCGGTGTGGCCGGCCACGACCGCATCCCCGGCAAGCACGGCGGCCCGGCCTCCTCCTACGCCGTCGTCCAGGTCGTGATCGGCGACCGTCCCGGCCAGCTCGCCCGGCTGTTCCAGGTGTGCGACGAGGTCGGCGTCAACGTCGAGGACGTGCGCCTGGAGCACGCCCCCGGCCTGCCCCTGGGCATCGCCGAGCTGTCGGTGGAGCCCGACGCGGCCGGCACGCTCGCCGAGGCCCTGCACGAGCGCGGCTGGCAGGTTCCTTAGGAAGTTCTCCGCGCCGATGTCACATCCGCGCCTCCCCGATCCGTCTGCAAGCACGAATCGAGGAGGCAAGGAAGATGACCGACATCCTGGTACTCGGCGGAGGCTACACCGGCGTCGCGGCGGCCATCAGGGTCGCGCGCAGGACCCGCTCCACGGGCGCGCGCGTCACGCTGGTGAACGCGTCCCCCAGGTTCACCGAGCGGCTGCGCCTGCACCAGACGGCGGCGGGTGAGCGGCTGGCCGACCACTCGCTGACCGGCGTGCTGGCGGGCAGCGGCGTCGAGTTCGTGCTGGGGCGGGTGGCCGCGATCGATCCGGTACGGCGGCAGGTACGGCTCGACGCCGGCCGCACCCTGGGCTACGACAAGCTGATCTACGCGCTCGGCACGGTGACCGACGCGGCCGTCCCCGGCGTCGCCGAGCACGCCCACGTCTACGACGACCACGCGGGCGCCCTGCGCCTCTCGCGGCACCTGGACACCCTCACCCACGGCACGGTGGTCGTCGCCGGCGGCGGGCTGACCGGCGTCGAGTCGGCCGCCGAGCTGGCCGAGGCCCGCCCGCACCTGCGCGTTGTCCTGCTGACCAGGGGACGGCCCGGCTCGATGATGGGCCGGGGCGCGCGGGCGTACCTGGACGGGGTGCTGGAGCGGCTCGGCGTCGAGGTGCGCGCGGGCGCGGACATCACCAAGGTGCTGCCCGACGGCGTCGAGCTGGGCGACGGCGAGCTGATCCACTCCGACGCCACGCTCTGGACGACCGGCACCAGGGGCCTCCCGCTGGCCGCCGAGTCGGGGCTGAGCGTGGACGAGCGCGGCCGGATCGTGGTGGACGAGGTGCTGCGCTCGGTCTCCCACCCGGACGTGTACGCCGTCGGCGACGCCGCCGCGATCACCCAGAAGTTCGGCGTCATGCACGGCACCTGCCAGGGCGGCATCCCCACGGGTCTGGGCGCGGCCGACTCGCTGGCCGCCACGCTGCGCGGCAAGACGCCCCCGGCCTTCAAGTTCGGGTACGTGCACCAGCCCGTCAGCCTCGGCAGGCGGGACGCCGTCATCCAGTTCACCCGCCCGGACGACACCCCGCGCCGGTGGTACCTGACCGGCCGCGCGGCCATCGCCTACAAGGAGACGGTCAGCAGCAGCCCGATCACCCTGTTCAAGCTGCTCAAGCGCGACCTGGTGCCGGTCTGGACGTTCGGGCTGACGGCCGGGCTCTCGTGAGCGGGCGCGGACGCGCGATGGGCGGGGCCGTGCACGGCCCCGCCCACCGCACCCCCACGGATCAGCGTTTGGTGACCGCCTCACTGACCGCGTTCGGGCCGTCGTACTGGCGGTCGGGCATGTTCTGCAGCGCCTGGACGATGTCATCGCCCGCGTTGTGCTCGCGGGCGGCCTTGACCAGGTCGTCCTTGCTGGCGGGGTAGTCCACCCCGCTCAGGTGCTTCTGCAGGTCGATCGGGTTCGGTGCAGTGCTCATGCCTGCCTGCTGCCCCGCGTTCACGAGACGTAACGGCGGGCCCGCGAGTTCTCCTGGGACGCCTCCAGGCTCGCCAGCCGGGCCTCCACCCGCGGTGGCACGCGCCGCCGCTCGGCCAGCACCCACGGCAGCCCACGCAGGGCGTCCAGGGCCGCCAGCGCCGAGACGCGGTCGCGCGGCACCGTCCTGGCCAGGTGCGCGGTACGCCGCAGCGCCGCGCGCAGCGGCCGCCGCAGCCACGTGAACCAGAGCGTGTTACGCAGCCCCACCCGCCTCCTGCCGTGCGCGTCCCGCTGCGCCGAGGCCTGGTGGTGGACCGTCAGCTCCTCCAGGTAACACAGCTCCCAGCCCGCCGTGGCCAGGTCCACGGCCAGCAGCTCCTCCTCGCCGCCCAGCCACAGCCGCCGCGAGAAGCCGCCGCATTCGAGGAACGCCTCCCGCCGCAGCACCGACGCTCCCGCCAGGAAGCTGCCCAGCGCGGGGCCGGGCAGCCAGTCAGGGCCCTGTACGGGGGAGTCGCGCAGCTCGGCGACGATCGGGTCGTCGCGCCCGCCGGGCTCGGCCAGGATGCGGGCCGTCACGACGGCCAGGCGGGGATGGGCGTCCAGCACGTCGGCGGCCCGCTCCAGCGAGCCGGGGGCCCACCAGGTGTCGTCGTCGGCGAAGGCCACGTACGGCGTGCGCAGCCGCTCCACCCCCACGTTGCGGCCCACGGCGCCAAGGTTCTCGTCCAGGGCGACCACGTCAACCTCGGGATAGGCCCGGGCCACCGCCTGCGCGGTGCCGTCGGCCGAGCCGTTGTCCACCAGCACCACCTGGGGCCGCTCCGGCAGCGCGAGCAGGCGGCCCAGCGCGGTGAGCGCCTCCTCGCGCCGGTTCCAGGTGATCACGACGGCGCCCACGCGCGGGTCAGCCATCGGCCCGCTCCAGCGTGCGCCGGGCCCGCTCCACGGAGATCGGCAGCCCGCGCCGCTCCGCCAGCGCCCGGGGCAGCCTGCGCACCGCCGTACGCAGCCCCTCACGGCCCGCCGAGCCGCCGCGCAGCGCCTCGAACGAGCGCCTGGCCACCACCCGCCACGGGCGGCGCAGCACGGCCGTCAGCACGGCGTTGCGCGCGGCCAGCACCTGCCTGCCGCGCGGGTCCCTGGCCGGCGAGGGGTGGTGGTGCGCCACCACGTCGTGCACGTACGCCAGCCCCCATCCCTTCGCGGCCAGGTCCATGGCCAGCCGCTCCTCCTCGCCGAAGAAGAAGATCACGTCGTCGAACCCTCCCGCATCGAGGTAAGCCTCCTTGCGGACCACCGCCCCGCACGCCAGGAAGCCCAGCACGCTCGGCCCCGGCAGGTCCGGCTCGACGCCGAGCGGGGAGTCGCGCATCTGCTCCGACACCGTGTCCAGCCGCTCCTCCGGGCCCACCAGCACGCGCGCGCCCAGGACCGCGAGCCGCGGGTAGGCGTCCAGCACGTCGGCGGCTCGCTCCAGCGCGCCCGGCGCCCACCAGGAGTCGTCGTCGGCGAAGGCGACGTAGGGCGTCTCGGCCATCTGGACGCCGATGTTGCGGGCGGGGGCGCCCAGGTTCCTGCCCGCCTCGACCACGTGGACGTCGGGGAAGTGGCGCCGGACGAACGTGGCGGTGCCGTCGGTGGAGCCGTTGTCCACGAGGATCACCGGGCGCGGGTGCAGGGGGAGCGAGCGGGTCAGCGCCCGCAGCCTGTCCTTGCTCGCCACGACCACCGTGACGCGGGCTCCGTTCTTCACACGGTGTCACTTACCGGAGTGGACGGCCTTACTCCTCCTCCGGGCCGTTGACGGGTCTTCGGGGGAGGCGTATAGAGGAGGTAACAGTGTTACCGGGAAGAAACGGCGTTACCCATCATGACGGTTTCCGCGTACCAGCAGGCCCAGCGGGAAGGGCAGAGCGTCGTCAGGGCGGCCGTCCTCGACGCGGCCAAGCGGCTGCTCGTCACCGAAGGACCGGCCGCGCTCACCGTGCGGCGGATCTCCGGCGAGGTGGGCTGTTCGACCAAGGTGATCTACACGCTCTTCGGCGGGAAGGACGGGCTCGGCGAGGCGCTCTGGCTGGAGGGGTTCGCGCGGTTCGAGCGGGCGCTGCTGGCGGTGCCGCCGCACGACGACCCGCTCGAACTGCTGCACCGGGGGCTCATGGCCTACCGGGAGTACGCGCTGGGCGAGCCCGACTACTACCGGGTCATGTTCCTGGGCGCGCTGCCGGGCCTGAAGCCGCGGCCCGAGGCGGTGCGGGCGGCCAGGCGCACGTTCGAGCTGCTGGTGCGCGAGGTGGCCGACTGCCTGGAGGCCGGGGTGCTGCGCGGGGCCGAGGCCGCGGAGATCGCCGACGTGTTGTGGATGGCCGTCCACGGCGCCGTGAGCCTGGAGATCCTGGGCCACTTCGACCGGGACGTGGCCGCGCGGCGTTACCGCCTTCTCTGCGCCTCGGTGCTGACGCCGTTCCTGGTTCCCGACGACGAAAGGGGCACCCCATGACCACTCCGTTCAAGGACGGATTCGCCCCGGTGAGCGAGGAGGTCACCGCGTTCGACCTCGACGTCACCGGACGCATCCCGGCCGAGCTCAACGGCCGCTACCTGCGTAACGGCCCCAACCCGCTCAGCCTCGACGACCCCAGCGCCGGCCACCTGTTCTTCGGCGAGGGCATGGTGCACGGCGTGCGGCTGCGCGACGGCCGCGCCGAGTGGTACCGCAACCGCTGGGTCCGTAGCGCCCGCGTGGCCGGGCGGCTCGGCGAGGAGGCCAGGCCGGGGCCCGTGCACGCCGGTCTCGACTTCTCGGCCAACACCCACGTCATCGGGCTCGGCGGGCGCACGTTCGCCACCGTGGAGGCGGGGGCGCTGCCGTACGAGCTGGGGTACGAGCTCGACACCATCGGCGCGTGCGACTTCGACGGCGGGCTGCCGGGCGGGTTCGCCGCGCACACCCACCTCGACCCGGTCACCGGCGAGCTGCACGCGCTGGCGTACTTCTTCGGCTGGGACCACCACCAGCACCTCGTGCTCGACCCCAAGGGCGTGGTCCAGCGGGTCACGGACATCCCGGTCGCCGACAAGCCGATGGTGCACGACTTCGCGCTCACCGAGCGGTTCGTGGTGATCTACGACCTGCCCGTCACGTTCAGCATGGCCCACGCGGAGCGGGGCGACCGGCTGCCGTACGCGTGGAACGACGGCCACCCCGCGCGCATCGGGCTCATGTCGCGCGAGAGCGGCGACCTGCGCTGGGTGGACGCGCCGCCGTGCTGGGTCTTCCACACGCTCAACGCCTACGACGACGGCGGCGAGGTGGTCGTGGACGTGGTCAGCTACCCCAGAGGGTTCGTGGACGCGCGGCTCGACCTGGGCGGCCGGCCCACGCTCGACCGGTGGCGGATCGACCTCGCCACCGGCCGGGTCGGGCGGACGCGGCTCGACGACCGCCCCCAGGAGTTCCCGCGCATGGACGAGCGCCGCACCGGCCGGCCCTACCGCTACGGCTACACCGCCGCCACCCGCGAGCTGGTCGACGTGGTGGGCGGCGAGCTGGAGGACCTGCCGGACGACGCCTTCGACAACACGCTCATCAAGCACGACCTGCGGCGGGGCACGCAGGAGTCGCGGCGGCTCGGGCGCGGCGCGTACGCGGGCGAGCCCGTCTTCGTCGGCGCGGGCGAGGCCGAGGACGACGGTTACGTGCTGTCGTTCGTCAACGACCCGTCCCGGGGCGCCGCCGACCTGGTGATCCTTTCCGCGCAGGACTTCACCGGCGAGCCGGTCGCCACCGTGCACCTGCCCGCCCGGGTGCCGCTCGGCTTCCACGGGAGCTGGATCGCCGACTGACCCGGAGGCGGTAGCCTCTTCAAGTTGGACCTAACACGTGAAGAGGGAGAGGCCGTGACCGGTCTGGTCGTCGCCATGGACGGCCCTTCGGGGTCGGGTAAGTCGAGCGTGTCGCGCGGAGCCGCCCGCGCGCTTGGCCTGCGTTACCTCGACACCGGGGCGATGTACCGCGCGATGACCTGGTGGATGCTCCAGCAGGGCGTCGACCTGGCCGACCCCGCCGCCGTCGCGGCCCGCTGCGGCGAGCCCGCCATCGTCTCCGGCACCGACCCCGGCGGCCCCGCCATCCACGTCGACGGCGTCGACGTGGCGGAGCCGATCAGGCAGGCCGACGTCACCGGCGCGGTCTCGGCCGTCGCCGCCGTGCCCGAGGTGCGCGTGCGGCTCGTCGCGCTGCAGCGCGAGATCATCGGCGCCGGTGACATCGTGGTCGAGGGCCGCGACATCGGCTCGGTCGTCTGGCCCCAGGCCGCCGTCAAGATCTACCTGACGGCCAGCGCGGAGGCCCGCGCCCGCAGGCGCAGCGCCGAGGTCGCCGGCTCCACGGTGGAGGCGCAGCAGGAGGCCCTGGCCAGGCGTGACACCCTGGACTCAACACGTAAGACGGACCCGCTCTCGATGGCGGCTGGCGCCATCGAGCTCGACACCACCACGCTGACCTTGGACGAGGTCATCGCGGAGGTGCTGAGACTGGTCAAGGAGCGCACCTGAACCGTTCAGGTGCGGTACTCACCTTAAGGACGAAAAATCGTGTCAACGGGGGATTGGGTCGAGGCTGACCTCGACGAGCTGGAGATCGACGAGCAGGAGCACCACAGCGCGCCGCTGCCGGTCGTCGCCATCGTCGGACGGCCGAACGTCGGCAAGTCCACGCTGGTCAACCGCATCATCGGCCGCCGCGAAGCGGTCGTCGAGGACGTGCCGGGCGTCACCCGCGACCGTGTCACCTACGACGCCAACTGGCGCGGCCGCCGCTTCACCGTGGTCGACACCGGCGGCTGGGACCCTGACGCCACGGGCATGAACCTGCGCATCGCCGAGCAGGCCCAGGTCGCGGTCGAGCTGGCCGACGTCATCGTGTTCGTCGTGGACGCCACCGTGGGCGCGACCGACGCCGACGAGATCGTGGGCTCCGTGCTGCGTCAGTCCGGCAAACCGGTCATCCTGGCCGCCAACAAGGTCGACAACCAGCAGCTCGAGCTGGAGGCCGCCGCGCTGTGGTCGCTCGGGCTCGGCGAGCCGTACCCTGTCTCGGCCCTGCACGGCCGATCCAGCGGCGACCTGCTCGACGTGATGCTCGACGCGCTGCCCGAGACGCCCCAGGTCACGTTCGGCACCGAGCGCGGGCCCGCCCGCGTCGCGCTGCTCGGCAAGCCGAACGTCGGCAAGTCCTCCCTGCTCAACAAGCTGGCCGGGGAGGAGCGGGTGCTGGTCGACCCCATGGCGGGCACCACCCGCGACCCCGTGGACGAGCTGATCGAGCTCGGCGGGCGCACCTGGCGCTTCGTCGACACCGCCGGCATCCGGCGGCGCGACCGCGAGCTGCAGGGCGCCGACTTCTACGCCGCCATGCGCACCCGCGCGGCGCTGGAGCGTACCGAGGTGGCGATCGTGCTCATCGACGCCAGCGAGCCGCTCACCGAGCAGGACCTGCGCATCATCGGCCTGGTCATCGAGTCCGGGCGGGCCATGGTGGTGGCCTTCAACAAGTGGGACCTGGTCGACGAGGACCGGCGCTACTACCTGGAGAAGGAGATCGACCGGCAGCTCGTCCGCACCCCGTGGGCGCTGCGGGTCAACATCTCCGCCAAGACCGGCAGGCACGTCGACCGGCTCGTCCCGGCCCTGGAGAAGGCGCTCGACTCCTGGTCCACGCGGGTGCCGACGGCCCGGCTCAACGCGTTCCTGACCGAGCTGGTGCAGCAGACCCCGCCGCCGGTGCGGGGCGGCAAGCAGCCGAAGATCCTCTTCGCCACGCAGGCGTCCGTCGAGCCGCCCAAGTTCGTGCTGTTCACCTCCGGATGGCTGGAGGACACCTACCGGCGCTTCATCGAGCGGCGCATCCGCGAGGAGTTCGGCTTCGCCGGGTCGCCGATCGAGGTGACGATGAAGATCCGCGAGAAGCGCGCCAAGAAGGACAAGTAATCGTTTTGCCGCCGGTCCCGCGGTGATCGTAGGATCGGCGGTAACGCGTTGACGGAGACGAGTAGCCAGCGGCCCCGCACGGGCCGAGAGAGCCGCCGGTAGCTGCGAAGGCGGCACCGTGCCCCGCTGGTGAAGACACTCCCGAGTGCGGGGAGGAAATGCCCCGCCGGCCTGACCCCCGTCATCGGGTCGTCGAGGCCGTCCCCGTCGCGGGGCGGCGAAAGTGCGGTGGCACCGAGAGTTCCCTTCTCTCCCGCACTCCCAAGGGGTCATGCAATTCCTCGACAGGAGCTGTGATGATCTCTCGTGTCATGTCGGCGGAGCTCGCTGAGCACGCCGGCCAACGAGTGACGATCGCCGGTTGGGTCCATCGCCGCCGGCAACTCAAATCCGTGTCCTTCCTCGTCGTCAGGGACCGTACCGGGCTGGCGCAGGTGGTCGCCGCCGGCGACCTGCCGCCCGAGGAGAGCGTCGTGCGGGTCACCGGCACCGTCGTCGCCGGCGAGCAGGCGCCGGGCGGCTACGAGCTGGTCTCGCCCGAGGTGGACGTGCTCGCGCAGCCGTGCGCGGCGCCGCCGTTCGACCTGTACAGGCCCGTCGTCGCGGCGGCGCTGCCGACCGTGCTCGACCACGCGCCGGTCGCGCTGCGGCACCCGCTGCTGCGGGCCGGGCTGGAGATCTCGGCGGCGAGCGTGGCCGGCTTCCGCGAGACGCTCGACCGGCTCGGCTTCACCGAGATCCACACACCCAAGATCGTCGGCTCGGCCACCGAGTCAGGCGCGAACGTCTTCGGCATCGACTACTTCGGGCGGCCCGCCTACCTCGCCCAGTCGCCCCAGTTCTACAAGCAGGCGATGGTCGGGGTGTTCGAGCGGGTCTACGAGGTGGGGCCCGTCTTCCGCGCCGAGCCGCACGACACCGTACGGCACCTGGCCCAGTACACCAGCCTGGACGCCGAGCTGGGCTTCGTCCGCGACCATCGGGACGTGATGGCGGTGCTGCGGGAGACCGTGGCGGGCATGCTGGAGTCGGTACGCCTGCGTGCCGCCGCCGCACTCGACCTGCTGGATGTCGCCCTTCCCACGGTGCCCGCCGAGATCCCCGCCCTCCACTTCACCGAGGCGCAGCGGCTGACCTCCTCCGACGAGCCCGACCTGGCGCCCGCGCAGGAGCGGTGGCTGTCGCGGTGGGCGGAGCGGGAGCACGGGTCCGACTTCCTGTTCGTCACCGGGTTCCCGATGAGCAAGCGGCCGTTCTACACCCATCCCGACCCCGAACGGCCCGCCTACTCCAACGGGTTCGACCTGCTCTTCCGCGGGATGGAGCTGGTCACCGGCGGGCAGCGGCTGCACCGGTACGACGACTACGTGCGGGCGCTGGCCGGGCGGGGTGAGGGGACGCGGGCGTACGAAGGGTATCTGCAGGCCTTCCGGTACGGGATGCCGCCGCACGGCGGGTTCGCGCTGGGGCTGGAGCGGTGGACGGCGCGGCTGACGGGCGCGGCCAACGTCCGCCAGACCACCGCGTTCCCGCGCGACCTGCACCGGCTCTCGCCATGACCTCCGCGTGCCCGCTCCGCTCCCGCAGCGGGGCGGGCACGCTTCCCGCCCAGGCGTGCCTCAGCGGCGCGGCATGAGGACGGCGACCGCCGCGCCCGCCACGCAGATGAACGCCGTCACCAGGAACATCTCGGTGTACTCGGTGTGCAGGGCCGCCTGCACCTGAGCGGTGTAGTCGGCCAGCCGCCGCTGGTACGTCTCCTGATCCACGCCGAACGGGAGCGGCGTGTCCAGCTGGGCCGTCAGCGACTGGAACCGGTAGAACCCCCACGCCGACACGGCCGCGATGCCGATCAGCATGCCCATCATCCTGGCCACCACGACCGCCGCCGACGCCACCCCGTGCTGCGCCGCCGTGCTCACCCGCAGCACCGCCGACGACACCGGAGCGATCACCAGGCCCAGACCCAGACCGGCGAGCACCAGGTCGCGGTCCATCACCAGACCCGACCCGGCCAGGTCGAGCGGCCAGCGGCTCATCAGCCAGTAGCCTCCGGCCGCCAGCGCCATGCCCGCCACCGCCACGACCCGGTCGCCCAGCCTGCGCGCCAGGAGCCCGCCCAGCAGGGCCGCGACGGTCAGCGCAGCCAGGAACCTGGCCAGAACCAGCGACGCCGCCAGCGCCTCCTTGCCCAGCAGGGTCTGGGCGGCGAGCTGGACGAACACCATGGTCACCAGGAGCGCGGCCCCGGCCAGGAAACTCACGCCCAGGGTGGCCAGCAGCGGGCCCTTGCGGGTGGTGGTGAGGTCGAGCAGGCGTACGGGAGAGCGGATCTCCCACCAGACGAACGCCACGGCCACCAGCACCCCGGCCGCGATCACCGGTGGGCCCCACGGGGGGAGGACGGCGGTGGCGGGATCGGGGTTGTACAGGCCCACGACCAGCAGGGCCAGCGCCAGCGCGAGCAACGCCCCGCCGACCACGTCCACCCGCCCGGCCGCCGCCCGGCCCACCTGCCCCGCCACCACCCGCCCCGCCACCGTCCGCCCCGCCACCGTCCGCCCCGCCACGGGCGCTACCGCCTCGTGAGTGATCGTCGGCACCGCGTCGCGTCCGCCGCCCGCCGGACTCCCCGGCGCGCCTGCCACCGTCTCCGGAGCGGTCGCGCGCGTGTCCGCTGTGCCTGCCACCGTCTCCGGGGCGATCGTGCGCGCGTCCGGCCCGTCAGAGGCCGCCGTGCTCGGTTCGCCGGTCGGGGCCGCGCCCGGCGTGCCCGGCCCGCTGCGCGAGGCCGCGCCCGCGTCCGTGCTGGTCGCCGCCGCAAGGTCCGCGTCGGGGGACGTGGCCTCCTCGCCGGCGGACGCCGGGACGGGGGCGAGGGTGCGGGGCGGGACGGTGAAGTGGATGGCGAGGGCGGCCAGGGCGGCGAGCGGGACGTTGATCCAGAAGATCGCGTGCCAGCCGCCCAGCTCGATCCCCGCCACCACGGCGCCGGGCACCCCGGCCAGCAGCCCGCCGTACAGGGGCCCGAGCGCGCTGCCCAGCTCCTGCGCCGCCCCCACCGCGCCCAGGGCGACCGGCCGCTCCCGCTCGTCCCACAGGTCCCCGATGAGCGCCATCGTGATCGGCAGCAGCGCGCCCCCCGCCACCCCCTGCACGGTACGCCCGGCCACCACCATGACCTCCCCGGCCGCCAGCGCCGTCAGCACCGAGCCGAGCGCGAAGGCCGCCAGGCAGGCGTGGATGAGGGGACGCCGGCCGTACCGGTCGGAGAGCTGGCCGAGCAGCGGCATCGCGGCGACGTACCCGAGCAGGAAGCCCGTCACGATCGGCGTGGCCCGCTCCAGGTGGTTGAGCGGGATGCCGACATCCTCGGCGATGTCGATGAGGACCGTCACCACCACGTACGCGTCCAGCGCCGCCAGCAGCACCACCGCGCCGCCCGTGCCGAGCACCACCCGGCGGGCGCGCCTCATCTCGCCGGCCTCACTCGGCGGCGGGCGGCGTGATCGTCACAGGGGCGTCGTAGTCGCTGAACGACACCGTGACCGTACCGCCCTGCAACGGCAGGCTCGCCCTGGTGAGCCGGCTGGTGGCCTGGTCGAGCCAGACCTTGCCGTTCACGCCCTGCGTGACGCCCGGCACGATCGGCGCGACGACGTTCGCGGGGAAGGTGGTGGCGACCCGGTAGGAGCCGCCCTCGACGCCCTCCACCTTGGGGTCGGTGGCCGAGGCCAGCAACTGCGCGATGCCCTTGGTGGGCTCCAGGATCACCGACGGGTCGTAGAACTGCGCGAGCTGCGCCCGCGTCATCTTCTGGAAGCCGCCCGTCGGCCCCTTGAAGTGCACCGTCTCCCCGACCAGGGCGAAGGAGACCTCCTGCAGCGTGCCGAGGACGTCGAGCGTGAGCGTGCCGTCGGCGTCACCCTCCGCCGTCAGCCGGCCGTCGGCCTTCTTGACCGGCACCTGCGGCTTGCCCTCGGTCGCGATCGAGAAGCCGGCCGACTTGACGGCCTTCATGGACTCGGAGGCCTTCTTCATCAGCTCGGGCCCGGCGGGCAGCTCGGCCCCGCCGCCGCCCGATGAGCACGCCGCCACTGACGCGAGCGCGGCCACGACGAGGAGTCTTCTGAGCATGACCGGATCGTATCGACCACCGGCGGAGGCCGTGCGCCGTCGCCGGTATCGGTTGGGTGTCAGCGCAGCTTCTTCAGATGCTCCACGAGAGGCGCGTACGCCTCCTCGATCGCGTCGAGCTGGTCGTCGGTGAGCCGGTCCACGAAGTGCTCGCGCACGCTCGCCACGTGGAACGGAGCCACCCGCTGGATCGTGTCCCACCCCTCGTCGGTCAGCACCGCGAACGTGCCCCTCCGGTCGTCACGGCAGTCCTCCCTGACCACCAGGCCCTTGGCCTCCATGCGGGAGATCTGGTGCGACAACCGGCTGCGCGACTGGATCGTCGCGTCGGCCAGGTCGCTCATCCGCATGCGCCTGCCCTGGCTCTCGGAGAGGTTGACGAGGATCTCGTAGTCGTTCAACGAGAGCGAGTGCTCCTGCAGCTCCCGGTCGAGCCGGTGCATGAGCAGCTTGTGCAGCGCCAGGTGCGTACGCCAGGCACGCTGTTCGGCGGGTGAAAGCCAGCGAGGCGCGCTCATGATCCCCAATCTAGCGCACGTACAGTTGAACGCCATGGGAGAGGGCAAGTCAGGGGAGAGCCTGGGCACCGTGCTCGTCGCCGGCGCCGCGAACCTCACCATCGCGCTGGCCAAGCTCATCGCCGGGCTGATCGGCGGTTCGGCGGCCATGCTGTCGGAGGCGGCGCACTCGGCGGCCGACACCGTCACCGAGCTCCTGCTGCTGGTGGCGGTGCGCCGCTCGGGCAAGCCCGCCGACCGGCGGCACCCGTTCGGGTACGGCAAGGCCGGCTTCCTCTGGGCCATGATGGCGGCGGTCGCGACGTTGGTGGGCGGGGCCGGGTTCTCGGTCACGCACGGGCTGCACGAGATCAGCCATGGCGAGGAGCTGTCCAACCTGACGCCGTCCTACGTCGTGCTGGCCGTCTCGTTCGTCATCGAGGCCGTCTCGTTCTCCAAGGCGTACAGGCAGTTGCAGGGCGAGGCTCGCCGCTACGACGTGAGCCCCTTGCGGCTGGCGCGGCTCACCTCCGACACCGCGCTGAAGGCCGTGCTGTTCGAGGACGCCGCCGCGCTGGCCGGGCTGCTCATCGCCGGTGGGGGGCTGCTCGGCTCGCAGCTCACCGGCTCCGCGCTCTGGGACGGCGCCGCGTCGGTCGCGATCGGGCTGCTCCTGCTGGTCGTCGCGCTCATCCTGATCCGGTCGAACCTGTCGCTGCTCATCGGCCAGGCCGCGCCGCAGGGCATCGAGACCGGCATCCGCGCCGTGCTGCTGGCCCAGCCCGAGGTGGAGGACGTGGTGGAGCTGCTGACCATGATGATCGGGCCGGGCGAGGTGCTGGTCGCCGCGAAGATCGACTTCAGGGACGAGGCCAGTGCGGGAGGCGTGGAGATCGCCTGCGAGGAGGTGGACCGGCGGCTGCGGGAGCGGTTCCCGGGGGTCAGGCAGGTCTTCCTCGACCCGACCCCGACCCGCCGCCGTTCATGAGTCCTGGCCCGGGACGGGCACGCGCCGGGCGGGGCTGTCGGTGATGACCGCCACCCTGATGTCCGGGCCGGCGCTCCACTCCAGCAGGTGCCGGCCGGTCAGGTCCTCGCCGCCCTCGCTCACCTTGTCGAGCGTCAGCTCGCCCCGCTTGATGAGCGCCTCCTTGCGCGTCCAGTGCCTGATCAGCTCGTCGTTGCCGGTGACCATCGCGCGCTCGCGCGGGGTGAGCACGCGGTCGGCCAGCACCGTGTCCAGGGGGCCCGGGCGGACGCGTTCGGCGTCCACCCCGACCTTGCCCGGGCCTGCCGCCGCGCACACGTAGCCGCGCGTGTGGCTGAAGCTGACGCCGAGGTCGGGGGCCTGCTCGATGGACGGCCTGCCGTGCCCGAAGCCGTGCAGGTCGCAGTACTGCAGCAGCGTGAGCTCCGCCGGGTCGGCGCCGAGCACCTCGGCGGCGCAGAGCCGGACGAGGAGGTGGGCGGCGATGAAGATGGTGCGGTCGTGGTCGAACTTGAAGCGGGCGGCCCGCTCCTGCTCCACCTCGGTGAGCCATTCGTCGGGGGCGCGCACCTCGTCGGGGCGGCCACCCATCGCTAAGGGGCCGATCGTCAGTCCTTCTTCTTGTCGTCGCCGTTGAGGTTGTACTGGTCCTCCGACGCCGCGCCGAGCACGGTCACGTCATGAATCTTCCAGGTCCCCTTCTCCTTGACAAGACTGATCTTAAGGTGGGAGTCCTTGACCGAGCGGATCGCCTCCGAAGTGTTCACCTGTTGGTCCACCACGACGATGGCGTGGGCGGTGGCCTCGTCCACGTCCGCCAGGTAGACCTCGCGTACGGTGGCCTGCGAGGTGGCCTTGAGCTTGACGATGACCTGGGTCATCGCGCCGCCGAACGCCGCGTCGTACGTGGTCAGGAAGTCGCCCGTGGCCTGGGCGGCGAGGGTGGAGCGGGTGCTCTGCAGGTTCTGGTAGTCGTAGCTGAGCAGGGCGCGGCTGAACGCGCTCGCCGCGCCGGACACCTCCAGGCGCAGGGCGCGCTCCGACTCCAGGCCGGCGCGGGCGTCCTCGGCCTGGGCGGCGGAGATCCACTGCAGGACGGCGGTGGCGGTGATCGCGGTCACCAGCATCGCGGCCAGCGCCCCGACGACCTTGGCCCGCGTGAAGCGCCTGCCCCGGGAGGGCGGCTCGCCGCCGGCCGCGGCGCCCGCGTCCGGCCCGCCCGGCGGGGCGTCCTCGGACTCCGGCTCGGGCTCGGGCTCGGACTTCGGCTCGGGCTCGGGCTTCGGCTCGGGCTCGTCGGCGGCCGGCGCGCTGTCCTCCCGGGCCTCGGTGGCCGGGGTGGTGTCCCGCTGGGCGTCGGCGGGCGGGGTGGTGGCCTCGGGCTCGTCGGTCATGGTGACTCCTCACGGCGGCGGGCGGCCCGGCCCGCCGCGATCCAGCCCACGATGCCACCGCTCACCACCACGGCGAGGAAGATCGCGGCAACCAGCGGGACGATGTTCATCGGGGTTCCGGACGCGGTCCGGGTGCCGGCCGCGGCCTTGGGCGACTCGGTGCCGGTGCTCTCCTGGGAGGGCTGCGGGGTGTCCTCCTCGCGGGGGTGCCCGGTGGGCCGGGAGGCGTCGGCGTGCCGGTCGGCGTCCGGGGCGGGCCCGGCGTCGGGGCCGGGGTCGGGTGCGGGCGCGCGGGAGGGGCAGGACCGCACCTTGGGCACGGTGGGCGGCCCGAGCGGGCCCGCGTATTCCTCGGCCGGCGTCGGCCCGCCCGGCACGCTGAAGATGAACGACGCCTTCCCGTACACGGTCCCCCCGCGCCGGTCGCTGATGTCGTCGGCCAGGGTGAGCGCGGTCGGCACGATGCTCAGCAGGTGGTGCACGTTCCGCTTGGTCGCCGCCGAGAAGGCGGGCTGGTGCGGCAGCCCCGCCGCCGTGAGCAGGCACGAGAATCCCGGCCTGGACGTCCGCACGGCCGCGTCGAGCTGCGCGAACACGCCGGGCCCCTGGTCGAGGAAGGCGTTCAGGTCGCTGCGGGACGCCCGCAGCGCCGCCGTCACCGCGCTCAGGTCCGAGATCCCGGAGGCCAGCTCGCCGCGCTTGCCGGCCAGCGTGTGGGTGAGCCGGGTGAGCTGCACCGACAGGTCGTCGAGCAGCTCGGCGTTGTCGGCGAGGGTCCCGGTCAGGGCGTGGGCGTCGTCGACGATGCGCCTGATCGCGGGAGCCCGCCCGTCCAGGGCGACGGCCAGCTCGTGCACGATGGTGTCGGCGTCCTCGGGCGGCACCGCGTTCAGCAGCTTGCCGACCCCTTCGAACAGCTTCTTGTAGTCCAGCGGCACCGTCGTCCTGGCCAGCGGGATCGTGTCGCCGGGGGCGAGCGCGGGCCCGGCGACGCCGGTGGGCGGCGGCGAGAGCGCCACGTACGGCTCCCCGATGGCCGAGCGGCGCCGCACCTCGGCCGTGACGCCCTTCGGCAGCCGGATCTCCCTGTCGATGTCCAGCCCCACGACGATCCTGCCCGGCGCCAGCCGCACGTCGCCGATCTTGCCGACCCGGACGCCCAGGTAGGCCACGTCGAAGCCGCGGATCAGCCCGGGGGAGGAGACGAACTCGGCCGACACCCGGTACGGCCGCTCGATCGCGTCCAGCCGGATGATCGTGCTGAACGCCCAGATCGTCATGACGATCCCCAGCAGCACGAAGAACCCGAGGTTCACGTAGATGCGGCTTCTCATCGCGGCGGCTCCAGCAGCAGGCTGAAGTCCCCGCCGCGCTCGCGTACGGGGGTTCCGCGCACGCTCGGCAGCAGGCCCTTCAGCCACACGTAGATCAGCACCTGCCCGTTCACGGTGATCGGCGGCGTGTCGATGAACGCCTGCAGCTTGGCCACCAGCGCCTTCAGGTCCTCCTTGCCCCGCTGCATGGCCGTCGAGACGGCCTCCAGCTCGCGCAGCAGCGTGCGCAGCCGCTCGGCGTGGCGCGGGTAGACGGTGAGGTTGGCCTGCTCGGCCAGCTCGGTGAGCGCGACGATCGTCCGCTTGACGTGCCTGCGGCCGTGCGCGAGGCGTTCGGTGGCCGCGGCCAGCGTGCCCGGCAGCCGGTCCAGCTCGGCGCTGCCCTCGGCCAGGTCGTCGCCGAGCCTGGCCAGGGCGTCGATGGAGGTGCCGAGGTCGCGGCGGGCGGCGGCGTAGGCGTCGGTGACCTGCGCGGTCTGCCTGATCAGCCGGTTCACCTCGTCGCCCTGGCCGGCGAAGGCGGTGGAGGCGGCCTCGAGGATGGCGTTGACGTCCTGCGCGCCGAGCGCCTCGATGAGCGGCCCGGCCTTGGCGGTGACCTGCTCGATGTCCGGCTCGACCGACGTCCCGGCGATCGTGGCGCCGTCCTTCAGGTACGGGCCCGTGGCGAGGTTCTTCCCGGCGGGCGGGGTGAGCCGGACGTAGTTCTCGCCGAGCACGGACGTCTTGGCCACGGTGGCCGTGCTGCCCTCGGGCACCCGGTGCGCCGACTGCACCGACATGGTCACCCTGGCCCGGTAGCCCTCCAGCCGGATGCCGGTGACCGTGCCCACGCGTACGTCGGCGATCTGCACGCTGTGCCCCGTCACCAGGCTCTGCACGTCGTCGAAGACGGCGTGCAGGGTCAGGTCGCCGGTGGTCGCGCCGAGCGTCTGCAGCGAGCACCCGGCGGCCAGGGCGAGCGCCGCCAGCCCGGCGGCCAGCCGTCTGATCATCGCGAGCCTCCCCGGCGTTCGAAGGGGCAGTTGCTCAGCCCGGCCGGCAGGCACGGCACCGGGCCCAGGTTCAGCGCGTCGAACAGCGGCGTCAGCCACGCCCTGGTCATCGCGTTCAGCACGACGCGGATCTTCAGCACGTGCTGCTTGCGGTCCCAGGAGTCGATGAGGATGTCGGCGAAGTCGGCGGCGCCCTTGACGGCGCGCGCGGTGGAGGCGCTGTTGGCCCGGACCGTCAGCACCAGCTCGGCCAGCGTCGTGGCGGCCCTGGGCAGCCGTTCGGCGTACTGCTCGATGATCACGTCGCCGCGCCGCACGAACCCGGCCATGGCCGTGACGAACCCGCGCAGCCGCCGCCGCTCCTCCGCCAGGATCGCGCTCGCCTCGGAGAAGGCGTCGATGGCGCCGGTCACCTGGCGCTCGCGCTCGTTGAGGCTGGTGGCCAGCTCGTTCAGGCTCCTGGCCAGGTCCACGAGCTGCTGGTCCTGCTTGGCCAGGACGCCGGTGAGGTCGGCGGTGTCGGCGATCGCGTCGTTGATCGTCTTGCCGCGCCCGCGCACCCCGTCGGCCAGGTCGCCCGCCACGTCGCCCAGCTTCTCGTCGTCGAGCGCGTCGGTCAGCTTGGTGAACGCGTCGAGCGCCTCGTCGATCTCCACCGGCAGGTCGGTGCGCTCCAGCGGGATCGTCGCCCCGGCCTGGATCCGCTGGTCGCCCGGCTTCCACGGGGGGTAGAGCACGACGTTGCGCTCGCCCAGCGTGTTCTGCGGCGCGACCACGGCCTTGACGCCGGACGGCAGCGGCACGTGCCGGTCGATCCGCAGCTCGACCCGTACCTTGTCGCCAGATATCCGGATCCGGTCCACGTAGCCGGCGTCCAGGCCCATCACCTTGACCCGCGCCTCCTCGTACAGGGAGGGCGCCTGGCTGAAGATCGCCACCAGCAGGTACGGCCCCGCCCCGCCCACCGAGCAGCCGGAGGCGAGGAGCGTCCAGGCGAGCAGCACCGCCGCGAGCCGCCTCATCGCCGGCTCTCCCTGTCCTCGGCGATGGCGGCCAGCACCTCGGGGTTGATCGGCCCCAGGCCCGTGGCGATGGCCTCCAGCCACGGCCCCTGCCCGCCCATCGTGGCCAGCCCGGAGAACGTCGGCCCCGCCCACGCCAGCAGCGAGTTGAGCCGCCCGGTGCTGCCGCTGAGCCGGGTGGTGATGGCCGCGTTGTCGTCGAGCACGCGCACCAGCGTCCTCTCGTGCTCGGTGATCAGCCGGGTGGTGCTCTGCACCAGGTCGCTGCCGTCGCCGAGGATGGTGCGCAGCTCGTTGCGGCGCCTGCGCAGCTCGCTCAGCATCACCTCGACGGCGTCGATGAGCCGCCCGAGCTGCGCGTCCTTCTTCTCCAGCAGCTCCATGACCCGGGTGCCGTTGTCGAGCAGCCTCTGCAGCTGCGGCTCGCTCCTGCTGATGGTCTCCGACAGGTCGCCGATGTTGTCCAGGAGCCGGGTGACGCGCCCGTGCTTGAAGGTGTCCAGCTTGCCCAGCTCGGCGAGCAGGTCGTCCACGGCCTCGGTGTCGAGCCGCTCGACCAGCCTGGTGGCGTCCTTGACGGCGTCGTTGATCAGGGTGGGCACGCCGGTCCGCTGCACCGGGATGCGCCGCTGGGCCTCGGGGAGCTGGTCCAGGTACGGGGGCGCGACCGCGCCGGTGAGCTTGACGTACCGGCCGCCGAGCAGGTTGGACAGGGCGATGTCGGCCCGCGTGGAGCGGCCGAGCCGCACGCCGTCGTCCACCTTCCAGGTCACGACCACGTGCCCCTGGCCGTAGTCGGCCCGCACCTCGGTGACCTTGCCCACCCGCACCCCGGCGACGCGCACGTCGTTGCCGGTGCGCAGCCCGCCGGAGTCCACGAACACGCCGGACACGGTGTAGCCGCCCTCCAGCAGCCCCAGGTTGCCGACCAGGAACGTGGCCGCGAGGACCACGGTGAGCGTGGCCAGGGAGACCAGGCCGACGGCGTGCTTGTTGCGATCCCGGAACGACTTGAGCGCCATCACTGGCCCACCAGCAGCTTCCTGAGGTCCTTCTCGCTCTGGATGCGGGTGTTGCGCAGCGGCGGCGGCGTCTGCATCCCGTACGGGCAGGGCGCGGCGCTCAGCGCCAGGCAGGGGACGGCGGTGATGAAGTAGTGGCCGCGGTTGACCGACGAGTACGCCCGCGTGAGCAGCGGCGGGAAGGTGTCGACCACCTTGTCGATCTCGCCCACGTGCCGCCTGATGCCACCGGTCAGCCCCGACAGGTTGTCCACCAGCCGGCCGAGCTCGCCGGCGTTCTTGCCGAGCACCTCGTTGGAGGTGTGGAAGGTGGCCGACAGCTCCACCAGCGCGTCGTCCACGAGCTGCCGGTTGTCGGCGAACGCCTCCGACAGCGTGACCAGGTTGTCCACCAGCCGCTCGATCTGCTGGTCCCGCTTGGCCACCACGCCGGTGACGGTGGCGTAGTCCTCCAGGAGCCGCTCGATGGTCTGCCTGCGCTCGGTGACCGTGGTGGTGATCGCGTTGACGTTGTCGAGCAGGCGCGGGATGTTACGGTCGTTGCCCTTGAGCGAGGTGGCGGCGGCCGTCAGGAGCTGGTTGATCTGCTCGGGGTCCAGGCTGCGGGTGAGCGGGCCGAGATCGCTGACCAGCTCGCCGATGTCCACGACGGAGGAGGTGCGGGTGATGCGCGAGCCGGGCGGCAGCCTGCCGGGCGCGGTGCCGGGCAGCAGGTAGACCACCCGCTGTCCGACGGCGTTGCGCCAGCGGATCGCGGCCTCGGTGTCCGTGGGAACCCTGACCGCGTCCTGCACCTCCATCGTCACCTCCGCCCGCCCGTCCACGACCCTGATCGTGTCCACCTGGCCGACCGGCGCTCCGGCGATCTTCACCTGGTCGCCCTCGACCAGCCCCGACACGTCGTCGAAGACGGCGGTCAGCCGGTAGCCGCCGCCCGTGCTCACCCGGGCGATCTGCACGGCGATGAACACGATCAGCGACGCGGTCAGGCCGATGAACAGCACGAAGCGCAGGAAGGTCCAGCGGCGGCGCACGCGTTCCATCAGCGCCTCCCGTCGGTCGGGCCGCAGGCGCCGACGATCAGCTCGCAGATGTCGGTGGCCACGAACGCCTCCACCTGGAGCTGCCGGCTGTTGCCCGGGCCCGGCGCCTCGATCAGCTCGTTGAGCAGGTCGACCAGCCTGTTCAGGCCGCGCACGCCGTCGCCGGCCAGGCCGAGCTGGGCGTAGATGAGCGCGGCCACCCGCTCGCCCGAGTGCACGCCGGCCCGCAGGTTCTGCCGGTGCTTGGCCAGGCCGTGCGTGACCTGGCCGGAGACCGAGGTGATCTCCTGCAGCAGCACGCGGACCTTGTCGGCCCGCTCCAGCAGGTCCGGCGTGATGACGTTGACGTCGGAGGAGATGGAGACGAGGTCGTCGCCCTTGTCCGACAGCGCCGTGCCCAGCAGCGCGGCGTCGCGCAGGAACTGCCTGGCCCGCTGCCGGTGCCGGTGCGCCACGTCCACGACGGTGCCGGCGTCGCCGATCAGCTCGCGCAGGTCCTTGCCCTGCCCTTCCAGCCCCTTGGCCAGCGTGTGCACGATGACCGTGACCTCGCGCGGATCGACCGCCTCCAGGCCCTCGTAGGCGTCGCCGAGGGTGTCGGACAGGTCGAGCGGGTCCCGGGTGTCGGTGATGACGGCGCCGGCGGCCAGGTAGGGGCCGGTGGTCTCGCCGGAGCCGGGCTCCAGGCCGACGAACTTGGGGCCGAACACCGACGCGGGCTCCACGGTGGCGACCGTGGTCGCGGGCAGCCTGACGGTCACGTGCATGGTGACCACGGCCTTGCCCTCGGCGTCCAGCGACAGGTCCGTCACCTCGCCCACCGTGATGCCGCGGATCTTCACGGGGGAGCCGGTGTCGAGGCCCTGGCCGGCCCGGCCGAACACGGCGTCGATCCGGGTGCCGGGGACCTGCGTGGCGGCGCGCACGGCGTACAGGGCCGCGGCGGCGAAGACGGCCAGCACGGCCAGCGCGATGCCCAGCCGGGCGGCGAGAGGGAGATCAGCTCGGGTCACCGGCTCACCCCGTCAGCGGTATGTTGCCGCCGCCGCCCCAGAACAGGTACGACAGCAGCAGGTTGAGCAGCACGATCGTGACGATCGACTGGCGGATGGCCCGGCCCGCCGCCACCCCCACGCCCACCGGCCCGCCCGTGGCGTGGAAGCCGTGGAAGCAGTGGATCACGACGACGGCGAAGGCGAACACCGCGACCTTGGCGACGCTGAACACGATGTCGCTGACCGGCAGGTACAGGTAGAAGTAGTAGTCGTAGACGCCGGGCGCCAGCCCGAACAGCACGGTGCACATCAGCCGCGTGGCGAAGAAGCTGGCGAACAGCGCGATGAGGTAGATCGGCACCAGCGCCAGCAGCGCCGCCACGACCCGGGTGCAGATCAGGTAGGTGAAGGCGTTGATGCCCATCACCTCCAGCGCGTCGATCTCGTCGGAGATCCGCATCGCACCCAGCTCGGCCGTGAACGACGAGCCGACCTGCGCCGCCAGCGCCGTGGCCGCGATGATCGGGGTGATCTCGCGGACGTTGGCGAAGCTGCCGACCAGCCCCATGAACGACTCCGCGCCGATGGCCTGCAACCCCTGGTAGCCCTGCAGGCCCACGGTCGCGCCCACGACGAACGCCATCGTGAACACCACGAAGATCATGCCGCCGCCGATGACGGTCGCCCCGACGCCCACGACGACGTCGCTGACCTGCCGGAGGACGACCTTGAAGTACTTCAGCCGCAGCACGACGTCACGTACGGAGTAGAACAGCACCCGCCACACGAACAGCGGCCAGTCGGCCAGCGACGCGAACCGCTCGGCGGCGTCCCGCCCCTTCAGGGCGAGCCGGAGGCCGGCGGTCCGCGTGACCATCAGAGCGACCTCGGCGGGTAGGCCAGGAAGTACACGGCCGAGATCACGTAGTTGAACGTGAACACCAGCATGAACGTCACCACGGTCGCCTGGTTGACCGCCCGCCCCACCCCGACCGGGCTGGTCGCGCACGTCATGCCCTTCCAGCAGGCCACGCCCGCCGCGACGAACCCGAAGATCCACGCCTTGAACAGCGTCACGTACAGGTCGGAGGCCACGACCAGCGACAACGCCCCGTCGAAGTACGCGCCGGGCGTGACGCCCTGCACGACGACGTTGAAGAAGTAGCCTCCCGCCGCGCCCGCCACGATGACCAGCGGGCACAGGCAGACCGCGATCGTGCTGGCCGCCCACATGCGCGGCGTGACCAGGCGATGGATCGGGTTGACCGACATGACCTCCATCGCGCTCAGCTCGTCGCGGATGTGCCGCGCGCCGATGTCGGAGGTCATCGCGCTGCCGCCGGCCCCGGCGATGAGCAGCGCGCTGGCCAGCGGCGCCACCTCGCGGATGAGGCCGACGAAGACCGCGCTACCGGTGGCCGAGCCGGCGCCGAGCTGCCTGGCCAGCTCGCCCACCTGCAAGGCCACGGTGGCGCCCAGCGGCAGGGCGACCAGCAGCACGGGGACGCTGGTGACGCGGGCCAGGAACCAGCACTGGTCGACGAACTCCCACCACCAGCGCCTGACGTCCCAGCTCCGGCGCAGGCCCTCCAGCACGATGACGAACAGGTCACCGACCTGGCCGAGGGCCGAGCCGGCCCGCCGCCCGACGTACCCGGACCAGGCCATCACCACCTCCGCCGCCTACGGATCGCCAACCCTACTGACGGGCTGTCCAGTAGGCCATGGCTTGGCGGGAATTTGCGCGAAAGGTATGAGGGCCCGGTCGGGCCTTGTCAGCCGGGTACGAATAGTGGCCGTTCCGTTACAGCAGGGCGCCCATCCACGACTCGATCTCGTCCGGGTGGCGGGGGAGCGCGGAGGACATCAGCGTGGCGCCGCCGGCGGTGATGACCAGGTCGTCCTCGATGCGGACGCCGATCCCGCGCAGCTCCTCCGGCAGCGTCAGGTCGTCCGGCTGGAGGTACAGGCCCGGCTCGACGGTCAGCACGTGACCCTCCTCCAGGACACCGTCCAGGTAGACCTCGGCGCGCGACTTCGCGCAGTCGTGCACGTCCAGGCCGAGCATGTGGCCGCTGCTGCACAGCGTGTAGCGCCGGTACAGGCCCGTCTCCATCAGCTCGTCCGTGGACTGGTCGAACAGGCCCCAGTCGCGCAGCCCGTCGCAGATGACGCGCATGGCCGCGAGGTGGAAGTCGCGGAAGCGGGCACCCGGCCTGAGGGTGGCGATGGCGGCCGTCTGGGCCTCGTACACCAGCTCGTACGCCTGCCGCTGCACGGCGCTGAACCGGCCGGACATCGGGAAGGTCCGGGTGACGTCGGCGGTGTAGAGGGTGTCGGCCTCGACCCCCGCGTCCATCAGCAGCAGGTCGCCGGCGTCGAGCGCGCCGTCGTTGCGGATCCAGTGCAGCACGCAGGCGTGCGCGCCGGCGGCCACGATGCTGTCGTAGCCGACGGCGTTGCCCTCCAGCCGCGAGCGCAGCCCGAACACGCCCTCCAGGTACCGCTCGCCCCTCGGGTGGCCGAGCGCCCGGGGCAGCGCGCGCACGACGTCCTCGAAGCCGCGCGCGGTCGCGTCCACGGCGCCCTGCAGCTCGGCCAGCTCCCACTCGTCCTTGACCAGCCGCATCTCCGACAGGAACGACTCCAGCTCGGCGTCGCCGTCGCCCCTGGGCACCCGCGCGTCCACGGAGGCGTCCACCCCGCGCAGCACCCTGGCCGGGCCCTTCAGGTCCAGCTCGCGGATGTGCGCGCAGTCGATCTGGTACAGCTCGGCCGCCTCCGCCAGGTCGGGGCGCGGGCCCGCCCAGAACTCGCCGTAGCGGCGGTCGCGGTAGAACTCCTGGCCCTCCTCGCGCGGGGCGCGCGGCCTGACGTACAGGACCGCCTCGCCGGACGGCTCGATCACCAGCACGTCGTCCGACTCGGTCGCCCCGGTCAGGTACGAGTACGCGCTGTGCGGCCTGAACCGGTAGTCGCAGTCGTTGCTGCGCACCTTCAGCGTGCCCGCCGGGATCACCAGCCGCTCGCCGGGGAAACGCTGCGCCAGCGCGGCCCGCCGCTTGGCCGCCCAGGGGGCGATCGGCCGCGCGCTCACCTCGGCCCGGCCCTGCCGCCCCCAGCCGGTGCGCATGAAGGCGGCCAGCTCCTCAGTGACGGGCAGGTCGTGGCTTCCGGTGTTGAGCGGCTCGGTCATCTCGCAGTCCTTGGGTGATATTTCGGTCTTTGTACGGGATTTCGTACGCCAAGCAGCCTACGTGACCCATTGACTCCGTCCCCAGGGGCTTGTTTGCCTGGATGCAGGCTTGGAAGACTGAGGGCAGAGGTGGTGCACATGCTCATCGGGACGATCCTTCGCGGCAAGGGCAGTGGCGTGACGACCGTGGCGCCGGAGGCGACCGTGCGGGAACTGCTCGCCAAGCTCGCGGAGCACAACATCGGAGCCGTGGTCGTCTCGACCGACGGCGAGGTCATCGAGGGAATCGTCTCCGAGCGCGACGTCGTGCGGCGCCTGCACGACCGCGGCGCCGCGATCCTCGACGCCCCCGTCTCGGCGATCATGACGACCGAGGTCACCACGGTCGGCCCCGGCGAGAACGTCGACTCGCTGCGCCGCACCATGACCACGCAGCGGTTCCGGCACATGCCGGTGGTCGAGGACGGCCGGCTCATCGGCATCGTCAGCATCGGCGACGTGGTCAAGAGCGCCATCGAGGAGCTGGAGACGGAGAAGGCGTCGCTCGTCGACTATCTCCACCGTTGACAGGGATGGCACTCTTGGTCCGTGATGTACGGGCCCCCGCCTCCTGACCATCCCCGGTATCCCGAGTACCCGCGGGCGACGAGCAGTCCGCCGATCATCGTGCTCGTCTCGGGGCTGGCGGCGCTGCTGGGGTTCCTGCTGGGCGTGCTCGTCGGGTTCGGGGCGGGAACGACGACGGAGGAGCCCGAGCCCCAGGTGACGGTGACCGTCGAGGACACCCCGCCGGGGGAGACGCTCCCGGAGCAGACCTCACCGCCCCCGGCGCAGACCCAGCCCGGCCAGACGGGACAGCCACAGCCGGGCCAGACCGGACAGCCGCAGCCGGGGCAGACAGGGCAGCCCCAGCCCGGCCAGACCGGACAGCCCCAGCCGGGGCAGACAGGACTGCCTCAGCCCGGCCAGACCCAGCCTGGCCTCGGGGCGACGACGCCGGGCGGTGGGGGTGGCGCCACCGCTCCCGCCATCGACCTCTCCTCCCTCCTGCGCACGCTCGTCGTCGGCACCGACATCCAGCCCGGCACGTACCGCACGACCGGCCCCATGTCCGGCTTCCCGATGTGCTACTGGGCCAGGCTGCGCACCACGACCGGCGGCGTGATCGCCACCGGCATGCCGAACGGCCCGGCCACCGTCACGATCCAGGCCACGGACAAGGCGTTCCAGACGGGCGGCTGCGTGGAGTGGACCCGCGCCTGACGCGCCTTCCTGACCGAAGCGGTGGACAACACGGCAGAAACGCGCAATTCTGTCGGACGACAGAGAGGAGGCACGCCCGGGCGTGCTGGCGTGTCGTCCCTGCGGTCCATGGGCCACGCCACTCCGGCGTCCCTGGCCAGGACGCGTAGCGGAGAGTGCGGAACAGCACGCGTGAGCCACCGATCCGAACCGTTTCCGTTCGTGAGGAGTGACCATGCGTCTTTCCGTACTCGTCTCCGCGGCCGCCCTGGCCGCCACCGCCCTCGTCGCCACCCCCGTCCAGGCGGCCACCGCCCTGCCGGCCCCCGTCGCCTGCGACGGCTGCTGGAAGCCCGCGCTGAACACGAGCTGGGAGTGGCGGCTGTCCTCCCTGCCGGCCAAGCCGTTCCTCGACGTGCAGATGTACGACATCGACGGCTTCGCCGCCGCCGAGAACGGCACGATCGTCAAGGCGCTCAAGGCCGCCAAGCCCGGCCGCAAGCTCGTCTGCTACATCAGCGCGGGCTCGCACGAGGACTGGCGCCCCGACGCCGACCGGTTCCCGTCCGGCGTGCTCGGCAAGCCGCTGGACGAGTGGGAGGGCGAGCGCTGGCTCGACATCCGCCAGTACACCGGCAAGCTCGGCGAGATCATGAAGGCCAGGCTCGACATGTGCAAGGCCGCCGGGTTCGACGCCGTGGAACCCGACAACGTCGACGCCTACACCAACGACAGCGGCTTCCCGCTCAAGGCCGCCGACCAGCTCGCCTACAACGCCTGGTTCGCCAACGAGGCGCACAAGCGGGGCCTGTCCGTCGGGCTCAAGAACGACGTGGCCCAGATCCCGCAGCTCCTGCCGTACTTCGACTTCGCGGTCAACGAGCAGTGCTGGCAGTACTCCGAGTGCACCACCGCGCAGAACGGCGCGTACGGCTACGACCAGTTCGTCAAGGCCGGCAAGGCCGTCTTCCACGTCGAGTACGAGCTGAAGACCTCCCAGTTCTGCGCGAGGTCCAACGCCCAGAACTTCAACTCGCTGAAGAAGACCTACGACCTGGACGGGACCCGCACCGCCTGCCGGTAGAGGTGTTGGCACTGGTAGGGCGAGCGTAGGAGGATGCGCTCAACCCACCAAGGAGGAAACATGTCGGTGTTGCGGAGCTTCGTGGACAGCGTGCGCAGCGGCGCCATCGAAGTGATCGATCTGACGGCGCCCCTCTCTGCGCAGACGCCGATCCTCCAGCTGCCCGAGCCGTTCGGCAACACGATCCCGTTCCGGCTGGAGGAGATCAGCCGGTACGACGATCGCGGCCCGGGCTGGTACTGGAACGACATCCACACCGGCGAGCACACCGGCACCCATTTCGACGCCCCCGTCCACTGGGTCACCGGCCGCGACGGTCACGACGTCTCCCAGGTGCCCGCGCGCAGCCTGATCGCGCCCGCCGTGGTGCTCGACTTCACGGCGGAGGCGTCGAAGGACCCCGACTTCCTCCTGCAGATCGACCACGTCAAGGAGTGGGAGCGGGCCAACGGCCCGCTGCCCGACGGCGGCTGGCTGCTCTACCGCACCGGCTGGGACACCCGCTCCGGCGACCAGGCCGCCTTCCTGAACGCCGACGAGACCGGGCCGCACACGCCCGGCGTCTCCGTGGAGTGCGCGCGCTGGCTGGCCGCCGAGAGCCCCATCCTCGGCATCGGCGTCGAGACCGTCGGCACCGACGCGGGCGCCGCCCACTCCTTCGACCCGGCCTTCCCCTGCCACTCCTTCCTGCTGGGCGCGGGCAAGTACGGCCTCACCCAGCTCCGCAACATCGACCGCCTGCCGGTGACCGGCGCCGTCGTGGTCGCGCCGCCGCTGCCCATCGTGGGCGGCTCGGGCAGCCCGGTGCGCGTGCTGGCCCTGGTGGAACGTTGATCGTCGCGGAGGCCGTCGGCCGGGCCCTGGCCGCGTGCGGGGCGGAGGCCGTCTTCGGGGTGGTCGGCAGCGGCAACTTCCACGTCACCAACGCCCTCGTGGCGGGCGGCGCGCGCTTCGTCGCCGCCCGCCACGAGGGCGGCGCCGCCACCATGGCCGACGCCTACGCCCGGATGAGCGGGCGGGCCGGCGTGGTGTCGGTGCACCAGGGGCCGGGGCTCACGAACGCCATGACGGGCCTCACGGAGGCGGCCAAGAGCCGTACGCCGCTGATCGTGCTCGCCGGCGAGGCCACCGAGGCCCGGTCCAACTTCCACATCGACCAGGCCGCCCTGGCGACCGCCGTGGGAGCGGTGGCGCTGCGGGTCACCTCGGCGCAGGCCGCCGTGGAGCAGGCCGTGGAGGCGTACCGGGTGGCGGTGGGGGAGCGCCGCACGGTGCTGCTGAACCTGCCTCTCGACGTCCAGTCCGCCCCCTACGAGGGCCCCGGCGACGTGGCCGGGCTCGCCGCCGGGCTGCTGCGCCCGGCTGGCAGCCCGGGTGAGGCCGCCTCGTCCTGGGCCGGCTCGACTGCCGGCTCGCCTGCCGGACCGGTGCCGGAGGACGAGGCGGCGGCGCTGGCGGGGGCCCTGGGGGCGGCCCGGCGGCCGGTGTTCATCGCCGGGCGCGGCGCCAGGCACGCGCGCCGCGAGCTGGAGGAGCTGGCCGGGCGGACGGGCGCCCTGCTGGCGACGTCCGCGGTGGCCAGGGGGCTCTTCCGCGGCAGCCCGTGGGACCTGGACGTGTCCGGCGGGTTCGCCACGCCGCTGACCGCCGAGCTGATCCGCGGGGCCGACCTGGTCGTCGCCTGGGGCTGCGCCCTGAACATGTGGACCACCCGCCACGGCTCGCTCGTCTCGCCCGGCGCCAGGGTGGCGAAGGTGGACCTCGACGCCGCGGCGCTCAAGACGCACGTCCCCGCCGACCTGGGCGTGGTGGGCGACGTGGCCGCGGTCGCCCGGGCGGTGACGGCCCGGGCCGCGCAGGCTTCCGGCTACCGTACGGCCGAGGTGGCCGAGCGCATCCGGGCCGAGGGGCGCTGGCGGGCCGTCCCGTACGAGGACGGGAGCGGCGGCGGGCGGATCGACCCGAGGACGCTCACGATCGGCCTGGACGAGCTCCTGCCTCCCGAGCGGATCGTCTCCGTCGACTCCGGGAATTTCATGGGATATCCGTCGATGTTCCTTGATGTCCCGGATGAGGGCGGGTTCTGCTTCACGCAGGCGTTCCAGTCGGTCGGGCTGGGCCTGGCGACGGCGATCGGCGCCGCCCTGGCCCGCCCCGACCGCCTCCCGGTGGCCGCGCTCGGCGACGGCGGCCTGCTCATGGGCCTGGCCGAGCTGGAGACCGTGGTCAGGCTCGGGCTGCCCATGGTGATCGTCGTGTACGACGACGAGGCGTACGGGGCCGAGGTGCACCACTTCGGGCCGCACGGTCACCCGCTCGGCACGGTCACCTTCCCGCCGGCCGACCTGGCCGCCATCGCCCGCGGCCACGGCCTGGCCGCCGTGACCGTCACCGGGCGGGAGGACCTGGCGGGCGTGGCCGGCTGGCTGGACGGCCCGCGCGACCGGCCGCTGCTCGTGCACGCCAAGGTGGCGGGGGAGCGCGGCTCATGGTGGCTGGAGGAGGCCTTCAAGGGGCACTGAACGCACCCGGCCCGCGGGGCCGGGTGTTCAGAGCTTGCGGAAGGCGCGGGCCTCCTCGGCGGCCGCCAGCACGTCGGCCAGCTGGGCGCCCGCGCCGGCCGCCACCGCCGCCGCCACGGCGCCCTCCACGAACGGCACGTCCGCCACCACCACCCGCCCGTCCTCCTCCAGCAGCCGGGCGGTCAGCACCGAGCTGCCGAGATCCGGGATGATCACCACCCCGAACCCGCTGTCGACGCCGCGCACGGCCGCCTCGATGAGGTCCACGCTCGTGCCCAGCCCGCCGTCCTCCGTGCCCCCGGCCGCCGCCACGGGCGCGTCCTCGCCCGCGATCCCGCGGACCAGCGCCGCCGTCTCGGCCGCCAGCCCGGCGCTGTGCGAGACCAGCACCAAACCCACCATCACGCCGCCCCGCCACCTCCCGTCATCGCACCGCCGCCCACCACGGGACCCGTGTGTCCCGCCGCGGTCATCCCGCCGCGGTCATCCAGCCACGGTCATCCAGCCACGGTCATCCAGCCACGGTCATCCGGCCACGGTGGCCAGCGCCGTCATGAACAGCGTCGCCGACGCCGCGCCCGGGTCCTCGTGCCCGATGCTGCGCTCGCCGAGGTAGCTGGCCCGCCCCTTCCTCGCCTGCATCGGGATCGTGGCCTTGGCGCCGTCCGCGGCCGCGCGCGCCGCCTGGTCGAGCGCCTGGCGTACCCCGACCCCGTCGCGTACGGCCAGGGCCAGCGCGCGGGAGGCGGGGGCCAGCGCGTCCACCATGGTCTTGTCGCCCAGCGCGGCCTTGCCCAGCCGCTCGACCGCGACCACGCCCTCCTCGAACGCCGCGGCGAACCCGGCCAGCGTCACCGGCGTCTCCAGCGCCTTGCCCATCTGCCGGAACAGCGACCCGTACAGCGGCCCCGAAGCGCCGCCGACGCGGCGGATCAGCGTCGCGCCCGCCGTCGTCAGCACCTGCGACTCCGACTCGATCGCCGTGTCGGCCAGCGCCTTGAGCACCTCGGTGAGGCCGCGGTCGAGGTTGGTGCCGTGGTCGGCGTCGCCGATCGCCGCGTCCAGCCGGGTCAGCCGGTCGCGGTCGGCGCGTACGAGCCTGGCCGACTCCTCGAACCAGGCCACGAACAGCGCGGTCTCCATCACCGCCCCCAGCGCAGGCCGGGCGTCTCGACCGGGGCGTCCCACAGCCGGGTCAGCCTGTCGTCGAGCCGGCAGACGGTCACGGAGAAGCCCTGCATCTCCAGGCTCGTCACGTAGTTGCCCACCAGTGACCGTGTCACCCGCGCCCCCTTGCCCTTGACGAACGCCGCCACCTCGGCGAACACCACGTACAGCTCCATGAGCGGGGTGCCGCCCATGCCGTTCACCATCACCAGCAGGTCGCCCTGGAGCGGCAGGTCGCCGTGGATCGCCTCCATGGCCACGCCCGCCAGCTCGCGCGCCGACACCATCGGCACCCTGGCCCGGCCGGGCTCGCCGTGGATGCCGATGCCCAGCTCCACGTCCGTCTCCGGCAGGTCGAAGGTGGGTTTTCCGGCCGCCGGGACCGTGCAGGAGGACAGCGCCACGCCGAACGACCGGCTGCGCTCGTCCACCTCGGTCGCCACGGCGGCGACCTCGGCCAGCGGCGCGCCCTCCTCGGCCAGCGCCCCGGCCATCTTCTCCACGAACAGCGTCGCGCCGGTGCCGCGGCGGCCGGCCGTGTAGAGGGAGTCCTGGACGGCCACGTCGTCGTCCACCAGCACGTCGGCCACCTCGACGCCCTCGGCCAGCTCGGCGGCCATCTCGAAGTTGAGCACGTCGCCGGTGTAGTTCTTGACGATGTGCAGCACCCCGGCGCCGCCGTCCACGGCCTTCGTGGCCTCGATGATCTGGTCGGGAACCGGCGAGGTGAAGACCTCGCCGGGGCAGGCGGCGTCCAGCATGCCGTGACCGACGAACCCGGCGTGCAGCGGCTCGTGCCCCGAGCCGCCGCCCGAGACCAGGCCCACCTTGCCCGGGCGGGGGCCTTCCGCCCGGTAGACCACCCGGCCGCGGACGCGGAGCGACGGGTGGGCCGCGGCCATGCCGTTCAGCGCGTCTTCAACTACGGAGTCCGCCGAGTTGATGAGCTTCTTCATGGTCAAAACATCTGCCCGTTTTCACGACCGCGCAAGCGTCGTGGCGCCGTCGGGGTGGATGTCGTCCACAGCCGGAGCCGGCGGGGGCCGTCACGCCCGGCCACGACGTCGATCCCACCGGCATCAGGCGCACCGCCCACGGCGACCTGCGGGGCACGGTGAGCCTCCCGACTACCGTGACACCCGCCTGAGTAGGTTACCGTCTGCACATGGCTGAGATCGTGTACCCGCCGGTGATCGCCGCCGCGCGGACCCTCTTTCGCGTGCTCGACATCCGCTTCCACATGGAGGGCACCGAGCACGTGCCGCGATCCGGGGGCGCGGTGCTGGTGAGCAACCACATCAGCTACCTCGACTTCATCTTCGCGGGGTTCGCCGCGCTGCCGTCGAAGCGGCTGGTGCGCTTCATGGCCAAGGAGGACGTGTTCACGCACCGGATCTCGGGGCCGCTCATGCGTGGGATGCATCACATCCCGGTGGACCGGGGGGCGGGCGCGGGCTCGTACGCGACGGCGCTGCGGATGTTGAAGGCGGGCGAGGTGGTCGGCGTGTTCGCCGAGGCCACGATCAGCCGGTCGTTCACCGTCAAGGAGATCAAGAACGGGGCGATCCGCATGGCCATGGCCACCGGCACCCCGATCATCCCGGTGAGCCTGTGGGGCAGCCAGCGGCTGTGGACCAAGGGCAGGCCGCGCAAGCTGCTGCAGCGTCACGTGCCGCTCACCATCCTGGTGGGGGAGCCGATGTACCCCAAGCGCGGGGAGAACGTCAACGAGCACACGGCCGACCTGCACGCCCGCCTGTCGGAGCTGGTGGATCGGGCGCAGCGCACGTACCCGGAGGTGCCGCAGGGGGTGTGGTGGCAGCCCGCCCACCTCGGCGGCACGGCCCCGACGCCCGAGGAGGCCGCGGCCATGGACGCCGCCGAGGCAGAGGCCCGCGCCAGGCGCGACTGAGGGCCGGCGGTCCCGGCCCTGGGAGCGGCTACTCGGCGGAACGGCCCCGGGGGTGGCGGTCGCGCCAGATCAGGAAGACGACGCACGACACCAGCGCCCAGGCGGCCAGCACCAGGAACGGCGCCGGCCGCTGATGCCCGCCGAAGTAGACGGCGGTGTGCTGGGCGTTGATGGAGGCCCCCGGCGGTAGCCAGCGGCCGATCTCGCCCAGCGGCGACGGCAGCAGCGGCCAGGACACCGCCCCGCCCGAGGACGGGTTGCCGAGCAGCACCATCAACCCCCAGGTGGGCACCATCGCCCAGCGCCGGACGAGCGTGTTGAACATGGTGAAGACCATCCCGGAGGCGAACATGGTCAGCGCCAGGATGAACCACGACTCCAGCAGGGGCAGATCGAGCGCGCCGAGCCCCCAGTCCACGACGGCCACGATGGACAGCGCGCCCAGCGCGGCGTACGCCAGGGTGAACGCGATACGCTCCCCGGCGGCCAGCGCATCGGCGTTGACGCTGAGCTGGGCGGCCCCGATGAACCCGATGACCACCGCCGCGAGGGTGATGTAGAACAGCGCCAGCCCGCGCGGATCGCCCCGCTGCAGCGGCTTGATGTCCCGTACGGTCAGCCGCACACCGACCCGCGGGGCCACCTTCGGCGCCGCCTCGGTGAGCAACTGCGCCACCGACGCGCCCGAGGCGCTCGACACGTTCAGCGTGACGTGGTCGCCGCGCACCGCGATGACGCCGAAGACCCGCTGCTCCTCGACCGCCTGGACGGCCTGCTCGAAGGAGCTGCCGAAGGACAGGGCGAGCGAGGCGTCCAGCGCCTGCTCCAGACCGGCGGCGAAGGCCCTGCCGCGCACGGTCTCATGGCTGACCCCGACCACGGCGACCGGGACGCGGTGCGGGGCCGGGTCGGCCATGGCGTAGGTGTAGGACCCGGCGAAGAGCCCCGCCGCGGCGGCGAGAATCAGCACGATCACGGTCGCCGGGAAGTACGGCGACCCCTTGAAGGTCGTCCAGCGGCGGCTCGTCCGGTCGTCCATGCCCACCCACGCTAGGCACGCGGGCGCCGCGGTCCCCTCGCCGACACGCGGGAACCGCCCTGTGACGACCGGTCGTCAACCGGTCAGATGGCCGCCTGGTACGCGCTGGCGCGCATGCCCGCCAGCAACCCCGCCGTCTGCTCCGGCGTGTACCTCCGCACCGGATCGTGGTGCAGCAGCCCCTCGATGAGCGGCCGCATCACCCCGGCCCGCCGGGGCGGCGGGTACGGCCCGCTGCGGGCCATGCCGAGCACCGTGGCGGCGTCCTGCCCCGGGTAGGGCGGCTGGCCCTCGATGGCGCTGTAGAGGGTGGCGCCGAAGGACCACATGTCGGCCTCCTTGCTGGCCGGCCCGCCGTGCAGCCGCTCGGGCGCCATGAAGGCGGGCGTGCCGCGCAGGCGGCGGGAGGTGGTCATGCGGATGTCGCCCTCGGCGGTCGCTATGCCGAAGTCGGTCAGCACCACCCGGTCACCGGTCAGCATGACGTTGGCCGGCTTCACGTCACGGTGCAGCACGCCGGCCTGGTGGGCGGTGCGCAGCGCCGCGAGCAGGTGCTGCCCGATGGCCGCCACCGACTGGGCCGGTAGCGTGCCCACCTGCGAGAGCAACTGGTGCAACGAGAGCCCGTCGAGGTACTCCATCACGATCCAGAGCTTGCCGCCCTCCTCGATCAGGTCGTGGACCGTGATGATGTTCGGGTGCGTGAGCCCGGCGGCCATGCGCGCCTCACGCAGCACCCGGCGGCGTACCATCTCGGCCTCACCGGCCAAGGTCAGCTCCTTAAGCGCCACCGTACGGTGGAGGAGCTGATCGAACGCCCGCCAGACGACTCCCATACCCCCACGACCGGCCTCCTCGTTCAGGAGGTACCGTCCGCCGATCTTCCGCATACCATCCCCTCAAGCTCGGGGATAATCATGTCACCTCAGCACAGGCTGTAGGGTGCCTAACGTGATCTGGATATGTCGGAAAGTGTAGGTTCGCTGGTCAGAGGCCCAGAAAATTGATCTGACAAAGCGCGCCATACCAGTCCGACTGCCACCAAACATACTCCTGTGGCGCCCACGAGGGCGGCCGTAAGCCCCGCGAGCTCCGCCACAACGCCGCCCAGGGCCGCTCCCAGCGGCATGCCACCCATCCCGATGAGGCGGTATGCCGAATTGACCCTCCCCAGGAGTCCGGCCGGGATCAGCCGCTGCCGGGCCGAGATCACCAGGACGTTCCCCGCGGCGCCGACCACCCCCCACAGCACGGCGGTGGGGTAGAGCGTCCACGGCGACGGCACGACCACTGGCACCAGGAGCAGCACGCTGGTGGTCAGCCAGTTGCCCACGAGCGTCCTGAGCTCGCCGAGGACCGCCGCCGCCCGGTCGGCCAGCAGCGACCCGAACACCGCCCCCACGGCGAAGGCCGTGGTCATGAGGCCGTACTCGCCCGGCTCCAGCCCGATCCGCGACCCGTCGCCGACCGCCCACAGCACGAAGACGGCGAAGTAGCCGGCGTTGGCGAGGTTGAGCAGGCCGGCCGTGATCGCGAGGCTGCGCAGGATCCGGTGCCCCCACAGGTAGCCCAGCGCCTCGGCGATGTCGGCCCGCATCGGGCGGCGCGCGGGCGGGTCCGGCAGCCGGTACGTGCCGCGCATGCCCAGCAGGAGCAGCCCCGCCGCGCCGTACAGGACAGCGGGGGCGCCGAAGACGGCGGCGGGCAGCGCCACGACGAGGAGGCCCGCGACCGGGGCGCCGACGAAGTCGTTGCCGATCATCTGGGCGGTGGACACCCGGCCGTTCGCCCTGGTCAACTCCCCGCCGGGGACGGTCATGGGCAGGACGGACTGCGCCGACAGGTCCGCGAACACCTCGCACACCCCGGCCAGCAGCACGGCGGCGAGCAGCAGCCACAGGTTCAGCAGACCGAGGGCGGCCAGGGCGGTGACGCAGGCGAGGAGGGCGGCGCGGACGAGGTTCGCGCGGACCATGACGCGGCGGCGGTCGGCCCGGTCGGCGATGGCGCCCGCGTGCAGCGCCAGCACCAGCCACGGCAGCGTGGCGGCCGCTCCCACGAGGGAGACCAGGGTCGGGGAGCGGGTCATCGTCACGGCCAGCAGCGGCGCCCCGATCTTGAGTATGCCGTCCGCCAGGTTGGACAGCCCCGTGGATGACCACAGGAAGGCGAACGATCGCCCGAGACGCGCCACGGCTTGCTCCGATAGTGTGTAAGGAAAAGTGTGCATAGGTTTCTTTGCAAAGATAGGCTTGCACAGTCATGCAGATCAAGAGCTTCTCCGCCCGTACGCTCGGCGCGAACGCGCTGAAGTCCTTCGCCCACCCGCTGCGCCTGCGCATCTACCAGCTGCTGGAGGAGCGCGGCCCCTCGACGGCCACCGGCCTGGCCGCCCTGCTCGGCCAGAACACCGGCGCCACCAGCTACCACCTCAGGGAGCTCGCCAAGCACGGCATGATCGAGGTGGTGGCCGGGATGGGCCGCGGCAAGGAGAAGTACTGGCGCGTCACGCCCGGCGGTTTCTCCTACGGCGAGGCGCGCCCCGCCGACCCCGAGGTGGCGGGCGCGCTCGACTACCTGCTCGACGACCTGGTGCGCACGCGCGGCGCCGAACTGGCCCGCTGGCGCGAGGAGTCGGCCACGGCGCCCGAGGAGTGGGTCCAGGCCAGCGTGTACGGGCGGCGCTCGCTGCGGCTGACCCCGCAGGAGACGGCGCGGATGCGGGACGAGGTGTTCGAGGTGCTGGAGCGGTTCCGGGCGCTGTCGGACGGCGGGGGCCGCGAAGGCGCCGGGCACGTCGTCGTGCACTTCGACGTCCTGCCCGTGGGCGCGGGAGACGACGGCTGACCGGCGGGGCGCGGGTCAGGGTGCCCGCGCCGATCTCATCGGACGCGCCCGTACGCGGTCCCGGCGCGTGCGGCCTCGGTACGTGTGGCCTCGGTACGTGCGGTCGCGGGGAAGGAGACCGGGCGCGGCGCCGCCGTCGGAGCGGGCAATGTTCGGCGGCGCCGTAGCCCTTACCGCTGCGCGAGGCCTCCGGGCCCGCCGGACATAGGGCCCGGAGGGGCGGCGCCCTCGTCCCGGGCTGGTGGGACGGGGGCGCCTGCCCCGCGCCGGAGAAGGCCGGCCGGCGGAGCGGGGACGGGGGAGCGGGGTCAGGAGAGCAGGCTCAGGGCGCGCTCCATCATGGCCTGCGAGGCAGTCTTCGCCGAGCCGCCGTCGAACGGCGGCTGCGGGTCGTACTCGATCATGAGCTGCACGCTCCGCGCCGTCTCCTCGTCCCTCGCCTGCCCCAGCAGCGTCAGCGCCATGTCGATGCCCGCCGACACCCCCGCCCCCGTCACGATCTTGCCGGCGGTGACCACGCGCTCGCTCACCGGCTCGGCCCCGTACCTCTTGAGCTCGTCGAGCACCGCCCAGTGCGAGGTCGCCGGCACGCCCTCCAGCACCCCCGCCGCGCCGAGCAGCAGCGAGCCGCTGCACACGGACGTCGTCCACCGCGTGTGCTCGTGCGCCTGCCTGATCCACCCCACCAGGGCCTCGTCGGACAGCGCGTCGAAGGTGCCGCTGCCGCCCGGGACCACGATCACGTCCGGCGCGGGCAGGTCGGCGTACGAGGCGGTGGCGTTGATCGTGAGCGTGCCGTGGTCGTCGGGGACCGGCCCCGCCTGGCCGGCCACGAACGTGACCGTGCAGCCCGGCGAGAAGGCCAGCACCGTGTACGGCCCCACCGCGTCCAGTGCGGTGAACCGGGGATAGAGCGGGATGGCTACGTTCATGGGCCTCGCCTTTCCTTGGCATGGAATCGTCTGCGGTGGTCGCCGGGCGAGATCCGCCAGTGCCGGCGGAAGACCCGGTAGAGCGTCTCCTGCGTGCCGAGGCCCGCCTGCCTGGCCACCGCGGCCAGGGGGAGACCGGTCACCTCCAGCAGCCGCCTGGCGGTGTCGGCCCGGCTGCGCTCGACGTACCGGCCGGGTGACAGGCCCGTCTGCTCGGTGAAGACGCGGGAGAAGTGGCGCTCGCTCATCCCGGCGCGCGCGGCCAGCGCGGGCACGCTGAGGTCGGCGGCCGGGTTCGCGTCGATGTAGGCCTGCAACTCCCTGAGCGGCTCGCTGCGCGGCGTCATGGCCCGCATCGGGGTGCTGAACTGGCTCTGCCCGCCGGGCCTGTGCAGGTACACCACGAGGCCGCGGGCGACGTCACTGGCGAGCGCGTGGCCGTGGTCCCTGGCGACCAGCGCCAGCGCCAGGTCCACGCCGGACAGCACGCCGGCCGAGGTCCAGACGTTGCCGTCCTCGATGTAGAGCGGGTCGGGGTCCACCTCGACGGCCGCGTACCGGCTGCCGAGCTCGCCGGCGGACAGCCAGTGCGTGGTGACCCGCCGGTGGTCCAGCAGCCCGGCCTCCGCCAGCAGGAACGCGCCGTTGCACACCGAGGCCACCCGGCGCGCGCCGGCGGCCAGGCGGACGATGCCGGCGATCAGCTCCCGGTCCTCGACGTGCTCGGGCACGCTCATCCCGCCCGCCACCAGCAGCGTGTCGACCGGCCCCGCGACGTCGCCGAGCGCGCCGGCCATGACCGTGACGCCGTTCCCCGCGGGCACGGCGCCACCGCCGGGTGCCGCCACCTCCACCGCGTAGCCGCCGCCGGGCGCGATCAGGGCCGCCGTCCCGAACACGTCGGCCGGACCGGCCATGTCGAGGAGCTGGAACCCGGGGAAGACGACGATCAGGATCCGTCGCTGCATGTCCTTCATGCTGGTCGCGCGCCCGGGTGGCGTCAACGACACGAATATTGCAGATTACGCCAAGATCATGACGAGAACGCCGAGAGCCCCCGGAGGCAGGATCCGGGGGCTCTCGGCGGCGATGGGCGCTCAGCCCATGTGCGGGTAACGGTGGTCGGTCGGCGGCACGAACGTCTCCTTGATCGCGCGGGCGCTCACCCACCGCGTCAGGTTGAAGATCGAGCCCGCCTTGTCGTTGGTGCCGGACGCGCGGCCGCCGCCGAACGGCTGCTGGCCCACGACGGCGCCCGTCGGCTTGTCGTTGACGTAGAAGTTGCCCGCCGCGAAGCGCAGCCGCTCGGCGGCCGTGGCGACGGCGTAGCGGTCCTGGGCGATGATCGACCCGGTCAGCGCGTACGGGGCGATGCCCTCCATCTGGTCCACGACCTGGTCGTAGTCGCGGTCCTCGTAGACGTGCACGCCGAGGATCGGCCCGAAGTACTCCTTGACGAAGATCTCGTCGGCCGGGTCCGCGCACTCCAGGATGGTCGGCTTGACGAAGTAGCCGACGGAGTCGTCGTAGGAGCCGGTGAGCACGTCGATGTTCGAGGCCGCGCGCGCCCGGTCGATCGCCTCCTTGTGCTTGGCGAACGCCCGGCCGTCGATGACCGCGCCCATGAACGTCGACAGGTCCGCCGCCACGTCGCCCACCGTCAGCGACTCGGCCGTGGCGACGAAGTCGTCACGCATGCGGCTCCAGAGCGAGCGCGGCACGTAGGCCCGCGACGCCGCGGAGCACTTCTGCCCCTGGTACTCGAACGCGCCCCTGACCAGCGCCGTCGTGAGCACGGCCGGGTCGGCGGAGGGGTGGGCGAGCACGAAGTCCTTGCCGCCGGTCTCCCCGACGAGGCGCGGGTAGCCGTGGTAGGAGGAGATGTTTTCGCCGATCGTGCGCCACAGGTGCTGGAACGTCGCGGTCGAGCCGGTGAAGTGGATGCCCGCGAGCGCCGGGTGTGCCAGCGCCACCTCGGACACGGCCTGCCCGTTGCCCGTCACCAGGTTGATCACGCCCGGCGGCAGCCCCGCCTCCTCCAGCAGCCGCATCGTGAAGTGCGCGGCGAACTGCTGCGTCGGGGACGGCTTCCAGACGACGACGTTGCCCATCAGCGCGGCCGACGTCGGCAGGTTGCCGGCGATCGCGGTGAAGTTGAACGGCGTGATCGCCAGCACGAAGCCCTCGAGCGGGCGGTACTCCATCCGGTTCCACACGCCCGGCGAGGAGATCGGCTGGTCGGCGTAGAGCTGACGGGCGTAGGCCACGTTGAAGCGCAGGAAGTCGATCAGCTCGCAGGCCGCGTCGATCTCCGCCTGCTGCACCGACTTCGACTGCCCCAGGACGGTCGCCGCGTTCAGCGTCGCCCGCCACGGGCCCGCCAGCAGGTCCGCGGCCTTCAGGAAGATCGCGGCCCGCTCGTCGAACGACAGCGACCGCCACGCCGGCGCCGCCTTCAGCGCCGCCCCGATGGCGTCCTGCACGTCCTGGGCCGTAGCGTCGTTGGTACGGCCCAGGACGGAGGCATGGTTGTGCGGCTGCACCACGTCGATGGGGGCGCCGCCGCCGAGCCGCTGCTCGCCGCCGATGGTCATGGTCAGGTCGAGCGACGCGCCGGCCAGCTCCTTGATGCGGCCCGCCAGCGTCTCCCGCTCGGCGCTGCCGGGCGCGTAGCCGTACACGCGCTCGTTCGCGGGCGCGGGGACGTTGCTGATGGCATCCATTTACTTACCCCCAAGGGCACGAAGGAAGAAGGCGACGTTGGCCGGGCGCTCCGCGAGGCGGCGCATGAAGTAGCCGTACCAGTCGTCGCCGTAGGGGACGTACACGCGGACCGTGTGACCGGCTCCCGCCAGGGCCTCCTGCCGGTCGGTCCTGATTCCGTAGAGCATCTGGAACTCGTGGTCGCCGATCGTCCTCCCGAAGCGGTCGGCGAGCAGCTCGGTGATCGCGATCATGCGGTCGTCGTGCGTCGCCACCATGGGGTACCCCTTCCCCGCCATGAGGATCCGCAGGCATCGCACGTACGCCTTGTCCACGTCCGACTTGCCCTGGTGCGCCACCGACGCGGGCTCGCGGTAGGCGCCCTTGACCAGGCGCACGCGGGAGCCCTCCGAGGCCAGGTCGCGGCAGTCCTGCTCGCTGCGGAACAGGTACGCCTGGATCGCCACGCCCGTCGCCGGGTAGTCCTCGCGCAGCTTGCGCAGGATCGACAGCGTGGAGTCGACCGTGGTGTGGTCCTCCATGTCGAGCGTGACGGTCGAGCCGTTGGCGGCCGCGGCGGCGCAGATCTCGCGGGCGTGCTCCAGCGCCATCGAGTCGTCGAGCCGCTGGCCGACGGCCGACAGCTTCACCGACACCTCGCCCCGGGCGCCGAGCCCGAGCGGCTCGACGGCCTGCAGCAGCGTGATGTAGGCGTTGGCGGTGTCCTCGGCGGCCCGCGCGTCGAGCGTCTCCTCGCCGAGGTGGTCCACGGTGACGGCGAGGTTGGCGTCGCGCAGCCGTTCGATCGCGGCGCGGGCCTCCTGGACGCCCTCGCCCGCGACGAACCGCTGCACGACCTTCTTCGTGAGCGGGAAGCCTGACACGGTGCGGCGTACGACGCCGCTTCTCGACGCGGCGAGCAGCAGTTGACCCAGCATGGGTTCAGTGTAGAAACCGCAGCTCAGAGGGGGCCATCGACGGGCGTAACGCCGCTTGTGGCAGGCTGTCGTACAAATGCACAACTCGGCTGACCTACAAGAGATCGTCGACGAGATCGCCGCCCGGCTGGGCGCGTCCGCGACGCTGGAGGACCGCTCGTTCCGGCTGCTGGCGTACGGGGCGCAGCACGGCGACATCGACACGGTCCGCCAGGAGTCGATCCTGCGCCGGCGCGCCACGGGGGAGGTGCGCGAGTACTTCGAACGTTACGGCATCGCCCGGGCCGGCGGCCCGGTCAGGATCCCCGCCGACGCCGAGCTCAAGGTGCTGGCCAGAGTCTGCTGGCCGCTGCGCCACGCCGACGTCACCTACGGCTACCTGTGGCTGCTCGACTCCGGCGAGCTGACCGACGAGACCCTGCGCGCCGCCGCGCCGCTCGTCGCCAGGGCCGCCGCCGCGCTCGCCCAGGAGGCCAGGAGCCGCCAGGACCTCGGGCACGGCCTGCGCGCCCTGCTCTCCGCCGACCCGGAGGAACGGGCCGGCGCCTCCATCGAGGTGCCGGGCCCGGTCGCGGCCATCGCCGTCCGCGAGTCGCAGGAGCGCCTGGCGGCACTCTGGACGCTCCCGCGCGGCGTCCTGGCCCGCGCCGGCTCCCCTGTCGCCCTGCTGGCCCCCGCCCACCTGGCGGCGGAGGTGGCGCAGACCGTGCAGAGCGCGTACGGCACCGCGGCCGGCATCGGCGCCTCCCGCGCCGACCCGGCCGACGCCTGGCTGAGCTGGCGCGAGGCCCGCCAGGCGCTGCGCATCGCCGAGCACTTCCCCCGCCACGCGCCCATCGCCCGCTGGGAGGACCTGGGCGTGCACCGCCTGCTGGCCCGGCTGAGCCAGGCGGACCTGCGCGAGCTGGCCGACGAGACCGCGGCGCTGGACACCGAGCTGGCCCAGACCGTTGAGGTCTACCTCGACCGCGGCGGCCACGCGCAGAAGACGGCCGCCGAGCTCGGCATCCACCGCCAGACGCTCTACTACCGGCTGGGCAAGGCCGAGCGCCTCATCCACCGCGACCTGTCGGACGGCGACGACCGGCTCGCCGTGCACATGGGGCTGAAGGCGGCCCGGCTACGCGCCCACGAGGCTCCGGACGGCCGCCCGGCTACGCGCCCATGAGGCTGCGGGCCGCCCGGCTGATGAGGCCGTGACCGGTCCGGCTGGTGAGGCCGTTACCGGTCCGGCTGACGAGGCTGGAGGTCGCCCGGCCGCGCGCCCGTGCGGCTCCAGGCGGCCCTGCCGTCACGCGCTCAGGACCTGCCTCAGCGTGACGGCGAAGGCCTCGGGCTGGCCCGGCATGCCGAACTCGTCACCCATGAAGCCCCCGTGGTTGCTGGGGAAGGTCACGGGCTTCGTACCGAGCCGCTCGGCCACGCCCTCGCCCCCGCGATGGGCCATCTCCCCCTCCGACTCGGCGCCGACCCCGATCACGACGCGGGTCGAGGCCGCCCGCAGCGCCTCGAAGTCGGGCTCGTAGTGGGTGCAGGTGATGAGGTTCTGCCCCAGCAGCGCGTCGTCGCGCGACCCGTCGTCCTGCGTCGGCAGGCCCATCATGGCCGGATCCTGCACCGGCAGCTCCCTCGGATCCGCCGGGAACTCGCCGCGGTGGCTCGTCAGCGAGATGAACTGCGCCATCGCCGGCCCGAAGCCCTCACGCTCGTACGTCTCCCGCATGTGCCTGATCGCGGCCAGCGCCCGCTCCCGGTCCGGCAGCACCTTGGCGACCGGCGGCTCGTGCGCCACCAGCGTGCGCACCTGCCCGGGATGCCGCGCCACCAGCGCCAGCGCGTTCACCGCGCCCCCGCTGCTGGCGAAGATGTCGACCGGGCCGCCGCCGATCGCGTCGATCAGCCGGTGCAGGTCGTCGGCGTGCAGCTCGGGCGTCGACTCGGCCAGGCCGTCGGTCCGCCTGCTCCGGGAGACCCCGCGCGGGTCGTACGTCACGACCGTGCGGTCCTCGAAGTGGCCGGCCAGGGTGGTGAATCCGGTCGCGTCCATCGGCGAGCCGATCATCAGCAGGATCGGCTCGCCGCTCCCCTCGGCCTCGCGCACGTCGTAGGCGATGGTGGCGCCGGGCACCTCGAGGGTGTGGGTCTTGGGCTCGGTCATGGGGTGGCTCCTTCTCGTCGGTCGTCAATCTAGACCAGGAAACCGACAGAAACCCATCGGCTCGAACCCCGGGCCTCCACCACCACCTCCGCATAGAGGCGCTGTTCCAGGCGGCAGGGCAAGAACCGCGCTAGCGAGCCTTGTAGACCTTCACCCAGTCCACGTACATCGACACGGTGTCAGGCGTGGCGGAGTCGCGGCAGCGCGGCTCGCACACCACGTCGTTCTGCAGCGCGAGCCCCATCCGCCGCCCCTCCGGCACGTGCGCTCCCCGATAGTCCCAGACCTTCTTCCCGTCCATCCAGAACGTCAGCCGCTCCGGCAGCCAGTCGACCGCCACCGTGTGCCATCGCGTGAAGTCCCCCCGCAGCACCTTCCTGGCGCGCCCCTGCCCGCTGTGCACGAAGATCCCGCCGCCCTGCCGCTTCGGGTCGACGATCTCGGCGAAGTTGACCTCGGAGTAGTCCTCGTCCTGGGAGGTCGGCCAGAGCAGCGCCACCGGCGTGTACCCGGCCCCGGCCTCCGCCTTGAACCTGACCTCCCACCGGCCGTACTCCTGGGCGAGCCGGGTCGCCACGCCGCCCGACAGGTCCTTGCCGCCGTACAGGCCGCCCTTCAGCCGCAGCACGCCGTCCGAGACCGAGGCGGCCTTCCCCGTGCGCGGGTTACGCGCGGCCTGGGGCGAGTGGTAGATCATCCAGCGGTTCGTGTCGATCGAGGAGCCGTCGAAGTTCTCCACGAGGACGGGGCGGCCCCAGCTCGCCGAGGTCTGCGCGTGCGCGGCCTGGGGGAGGACGGCTACGCCCGCGAGCGCCACCGCCGCCAGGATCGGACTGCGTGTAGGCATGCGGTCCATCGAAGCAAAGATCTCACTCGGATAACAACCCTTCTGTCCCATCCGTCACTCTGGAGACGGCACGCGGGGCGGTGCGCGGGGCGCCGAGCAGCGAACGGGTCAGGGCCTCGTGGCCGCGCAGCATCTCCTCCAGCGCGACCGTCAGGTGCTCCATGCCGGGCCTGTCCGGGGCGGGGTCCTCGCGCAGGGACTCCAGCACCGCCCGGCGCAGCAGCTCCTTGAAGAACGACGCGGTCATGCCCTCGGTCCTGGTCACCAGCCGCTCCAGGTCCGGTTCGGCCAGGTGGCCGGCGCCGTACAGGCGCAGCAGCGCGGCCCGGCGGATCGGGTCCGGTCTGGGCACCTCCACGGCCAGGTCCACCCGGCCGGGGCGGTCGGCGAGGGCCTCCTCCAGCAGGTCCGCGCGGTTCGTGGTGAGCATGAACGTGACGTCGGCGTCGGCGCCGATGCCGTCCATCGCGTCGAACAGCGTGAACAGCAGCGGGCTGCCCTCCTCGGAGTAGCGGCGCTCGTGGGCGACCAGGTCGACGTCCTCGACCACCACGATCGCCGGCTGCAGGCGTCTGGCCAGGGCCGCGGCGTCGGAGATGGCGCGCAGGGCCGTGCCGGCCATGACCACCACCGTCACGCCCGGCATGCGGCCCATCAGGTAGCGCACCGTGTGGGTCTTGCCGGTGCCGGGCGGGCCGTGCAGCAGCAGGCCGCGCTTGAGATGCTGGCCGCGGGCGAGCAGCGCCTGCGCGTGCCGGCCGATGCCCGCCACGTGCCGCTCGACCGTCTCCAGGACGCCCTCGGGCAGGATCACCTCGTCGGGCCCGAGCGCCGGGCGCGGCAGGAACGCCACCAGGCTGTTGCCCCGGTGCTCCGAGACGCCGAACGTGAGGATCTGGCCGCGCATCACGTCGTGCCGGCGCATCAGCCGCTCGATCTCCTCCCGCGCGGCGGTGGCGCTCGTCCGCGACGCGGCGATGACCTCGACCCTGCAGCCCTCCCTGCCGAACATCTCGGCCGGCCCGCGCAGGCCGAGCACGATGGGCGCGCCGTCCGGTGCGACGGTCTCGACCAGGCCGAAGGTCACGACGTCGATCGTCTGGTCGGGGCCGATCGCGGTGGTGGCGTAGTCGACCGCGCCGATCTCGAAGTGTTCGAAGCCGCGTCTGGACATGGTCAGGATGTCGATCGTGTCGCTGTGCGCCCGGCCCTGCCCCGACACGCCGTACCAGGCGGGCTCGCCCCTCGTCTCCAGGTAGGCGTCCACGCCGCGCTGGAGGCTGGCGTGCTCCCAGTTCTGGAAGGACTGCGTGACGCACACCAGGTCCTTCAGCGCGCAGGACAGGTGCTCCGTCACCCTGGCCGCCAGCTCGGAGGTCGGCTGCGACTCGTCGATGACTCTGTGGGCGTCGTGGAAGAGCTTCTGGAGGGCGCGGGCCAGCGCGTGCGCGTCTTGGAGGTCCATGCGCGCACGATCGCACACGGGGGATGGTCTGGAAATGGCGCCGGCAGGTGGCCACCGCCACCTGCCGGAGTCTCGAAGGGGTCAGGCGCAGGCCGCCTCGTAGACGCGTACGAGCTCCTGGCTCACCCGCTCCCAGGAGTAACGCGAGCGCGCCCGGTCGGCGCCCGCGTAGCCCAGCGCGGTGCGCAGGGTCGGGTCGTAGAGCAGCTCGCGGGCCAGCCGCGAGGTGCGGGCGGGCCGGTCCGGCGGCACCAGCAGGCCGGTGACGCCGTCGATGATGGAGTCGAGGTGCGCGCCCACGGCCGAGGCGATCACCGGCACGCCGCAGGCCATCGCCTCCAGCGCCACGATGCCCGTCACGGCCTCGCGCGGCACCGACACCACGGCGTCCGCGCTGCGCATCAGCTTCGGTACGGCGGCCCGCTTCACCTGGCCGAGCAGCGTCACCCGGTCGGACACGCCGAGCTGCTCCGCCAGCGCGCGCAGGCGGCGCGCGTCCCGGTCCTGGTCGAGGTCCTCCGGCTCGGGCCCGCCGGCGATGACCAGCTCGACGTCCCCGAGGCCCGGCAGCGCCCGCACGATGGTGTGCGCGCCGCGGTCGATCGAGAGCGGCCCCACGTGCAGGAGGCGCTTGCGGCTGCCGCGCGTGGCGACCGCGCCCCGGCGCTGGAAGCGCTCGGTGTCCACGCCGTACGGCACCACGGCGATGTTGCCGCGCGGCACGCCCAGCCTGATCAGCGCCGACTCCTCGTCGCCCGAGCCCGCGATGACCGCGTCGGCCCGGCGGCCGAGCGCCCGCTCCAGCTCCATGTGCGTGGTGTCGACCGTGTGGAACGTCTGCGTGACCGGGACGCCCAGCCCCTTGGCGCCCGCCACGGCGGCCAGCCCGCCGGTCCACGAGTGCGCGTGGATCACGTCGGGGCGCTCGTGGCTCCACCGCTGCATCAACTGGTTGCCGACCTCGTTGAGGTAGGGCACCACGTCGTCACCCGTGAGCTCCTTGGCCGGCCCCACGTCGATGTGCTCCAGCGTGACACCCGGGGCCACCCTCGTCTTGGGCTTGCCATCGGCGTTGTCACGGCGGGAGTAGATGGTGACGTGATGCTCGCGCCCCAGCTCGCGTGCTACGGACATGATCCGGTGACGCTGGTTACCGTTTGCGGAAGCGACGATCGCGATATTCATGGCACACCTCAGCGTGGAAAGCCTTGAAGGTGTGCCTGCGTCTTAGGCACGTCGTTCTACGTCTCCGACCATACCCAGATTTCCGTCGATCGCAAACCCCCGCAGATCAGACACCTCGGAGCGCGAAGACCACGATCTCGTCCCAGACCTGGCCGCCGGAGAACGCGTGCCGGTCCGCCTCCACCGCCTTGACCACGGTGGACGGCGCCTGGCCCGCGCACCGGCTGAGCACGTCGGCCAGCCGCTCCTCCCCGTACGGCTCGCCGTGGTCGTTCCTGGAGGAGATCAGCCCCTCCGAGTAGAGCAACAGCGTCTCCCCCGGGGAGATCGTCAGGGTCTGCACGTCGGTCTCCGCCTCGGGCGAGATGCCCAGCGGCACGCCGCCGCCCGCCGCGAAGCGCACGCCGCCGTCCGGCTGCAGCGTCACGGCCGGATGGTGCCCGGCAGACGACAGCCGGATTTGCCGCCCCTTCACGAACCCGGCCACGGCCATCACGAACATGCCCGTGCCCTGCGTCACCAGGGCCTGGTTGACCTTGCGCATCACCAGGTCGGGATCGGTCTCCCAGACGCTGAGCACGCGCAGCCCGCCGCGCACCATGGCGCTGACCGAGGCCGCCTCCTCGCCCTTGCCCGCGGCCCCGCCCAGCGCGAAGCCCCAGCCACCCGAGACGGGGAACACGTCGTAGAACTCGGCACCCACCGACGAGCCGGGGTGGTAGACGGCCGCCGCCTCGTAGCCGGGCACGTCGGGCAGGTTGCGCGGGGCGACGCTGGCCGACAGGGCGTCCGCGGCCCGCGAGCGGCTCTGGAAGCTGCTCTGGGCGCGTACGGCCAGCCCGATCTGCAACCCGACCTCCTGCATGACGGCCAGGTCCGCCAGCGCGAACGGCGGCCTGTCGTGCGCCCGCACCAGCGTCAGCACCCCGTCGGCGCGGCCGATCGGCACGCACAGCACCGAGCCGGCGCCCATCGCGGTCAGCAGCGGCCCGTCGGCGCAGAAGCCGAGCAGCGTGTCGTCGTCCACCATCTCCAGCACCATGCCGGAGCCGCGCTCCAGCACCTGCAGCACGAGCTGGCCGGCCGACGGGTCGGCGGACTCGATCTGCCGGACGAGCTCGCCCAGCGGGTGGTTCTTCGGCGCCATGACGACCGAGCGGCGCGGCGCGCCGTCGCGGACCATGTCGGCGATCACCCAGTCGGCCCATTCGGCCGCCAGCAGCCGCGAGGCCCGCTGCAGCGCGACAGGGCGCAGCAGCGCCTCCTCATCGAGCAGCAGCCTGCCCATGCGCGTCAGCAGGTCCTGCCGCCTGGCCGCGGCCAGCAGCAGCGCGCCGTCGCTCTGCTCGGGCCGGAGCGCGCCCGGCTCGGGGAGCTGCACCTCGGTCGGCAGCGCCACCGCCGCCACCATCTGCTGCGGCTCGCCCGGCATCGTCAGCCTGGTCAGCGCGAGCTGCACGGTGTGCGTGCGCCCCTGGTGCGCCAGCCGCGTCTCGAACGCCGCCGGCTGCCCGGTCTGCAGCACCGACGTCAGGTGCGAGCGGAACGCCGCCCGCCGCGACACGTCCACCAGCAGCGGGAACGAGCGCCCCACCAGGTAGCCGTCGGGGCTGCCCAGCACGCGGGAGGTCTCGGGGTTGATCCGCCGCACCACGCCGCCACCGTCGAGCACGATGACGGGCACCGGGAAGGCCCGCAGGACCTGGCGCAGCAGCTTCAGCTCCCGCTGGCCGCCGTCCTTGCGGCCGCCGGCCCGTTTGGGAGCCTTGCGCAGCTCCTCGCGGGCCTCGGCCAGCAGTTCGGCGGCAGTGTCGAGCTCGGCCAGCGCGGCATCCAGGGTGGGCGCCAGGTCGGCGGGGTAGGCGGTCCTCGCCTCACGCAACGAGGAGACGCGCCCGGCCAGCGCGTCAAGCGCGTGTTCGAGGTCCGGCATGGTCATGGTCTGACGCTACGCCACTCGGGATAATGCTAGCCATAAGGGGTAGAAGCTTGTTGCTATGGAATCGACCGCGATGATCACCCCTGTGCTCGCCCGAGACCTCGCCGCCCTGGGCCGGCTGGGGGAGGACACCTCGACGGAAAGCGTGCTGCGCGGCCTGACCACAGCCCTGGCCAACGGCGTCCCCAACTGCTCAGGCGCCTCCGCCGAGCACTGGCGCGACCACCGGGTCATCGTCTCCGGCTCTCACAGCGAGCTCATCATGCTCGTCGAGGGCGAGCGCGAGCTGGGGGAGGGCCCCTCCATCGAGGCCAGGCAGAGCGGCGGCCGTGCCACGGTCCCGGACGTGCTCAAGGAGACCCGCTGGCCCCGCTACGACGCGCTGGCCACCCGCTGGGGCGTGCGCTCGGTGCTCGTCGTCCCCATCGAGGCACCGCCCGCCCTGCTCGTCGTGGGCCTGTACTCCGTACGGCCCGGCGCCTTCTCCCCCCAGGGAGCGGCCTCGCTGGCCGACATGCTGAGCGAGCAGGTCGGGGTGGCCATAGCCAACATGTCGGACTTCGAGGAGGTGCGCACCGATCATGCGCAGCTCCAGGAGGCCCTGGCCGGCCGCTCCGTGATCGACCAGGCCAAGGGCATCATCATGCAGACCAGCGGATGCACCGCCGAGGCCGCCTTCGAGGAGCTGCGCAGGATCTCCCAGCACCACCAGGTCAAGGTGGCCGACCTGGCCAGGCTGCTGGTCGACGAGCACCAGCGCAAATCGGCGCGGCGCTGAGGCGGCCGGCCGTTCACTTGATGGCGGCCAGCGCGTCCTCCAGCGTGTCGTAGAGCGGCAGGCGCTGAGCCAGGCCAGTGATCCACATCACCTTGGACTTGGAGTACTCGACCCCGATCAGCGCGAACTTGGCGCCCGCCGCCAGACTCGTCTGCCAGTGGTGCACGATCAGCCCGAGGGCGCGCGAATCCATGAACGTCACCCCGGCCAGGTCCAGGATCAGGTCCGAGCCCGCCATCGTCAGGTAGTCGGCGAACTGGGCCCGTGTCGTGGCGTCGAGCACGCCATCGACCCTGACCACGGTGATCTCGTCCACGGTCGACGACGTCAGGCTGAGGGCCGCCACTGGCTCCTCGCCGTTCTCCGGCATTGTCACGGGGCAACCCTACTGTCACCACGCGATCGAGGAATACTTCCCGCCGCATGGGGGATACTGGAGCCGAAGTCCAGCAGAGGGCTTCGGTCTCGAGAGTAGAGCGAGGCGTGCCTCTGCATGGGCTTTTTCTTTGTGCGGCAGGCCGCCTGCGACCCATATGAGGAGCAGCGATGGCTGTGCAGGAATACATCCTCGAGGAGATGACCGCGGAAGAACTTCTGGCCGAGATGGTCAGGGAAGAGACGCCCGACAGCCACAGGGAGCGTCTGCGCGAGCGCATCGTCGAGATGCACCGGCCGCTCGCCATGGAGATCGCCCGGCGCTACCGCTACCGCGGCGAACCTTTGGAAGATCTCCTCCAGGCCGCGTATGTTGGCCTGATGAAGGCCGTCAACGGCTTCGACCCCACCCTCGGGCACGCGTTTCGGGGGTATGCGGTCGTGACGATGACCGGCGAGGTCAAGCGCCACTTCCGCGACCGCACCTGGGCCATCCGGGTGCCCCGGCTCTACCAGGAGCGCCGCTCCGAGCTCAACCGGCTCGTGGCCGACCTCAGCCAGGACCTCGGCCGGTCCCCGACCGTGGCCGAGCTGGCCACCAAGATGAACATCAGCGAGGAGGACGTCCTGCTCACGCTCGACGCCTCCGCCGCCTACAGCACTCTGTCGCTCGACGCGCCGCTCGGCACCGACGACGACGCCGCCTCGCTCGGCGACGTCATCCCCGAGGACGACGACACGCTGAGCAACATGGTCGACAGGGAAGCCGTCAAACCGCTCATCGACGCGCTGCCCTCCCGCGAGAAGCACATCCTGCTGCTGCGCTTCTTCGGCAACATGACGCAGGCCGAGATCGCGGCCGAGTTCGGAATCTCCCAGATGCATGTTTCGCGTATTCTCCGCAAAGTTCTCGACCAGCTTCGCACCGAGCTGGTCGGCTGACGAAGGCGGTCGCCGGGTGAACGAGGACGTCGAGCCTCAGTCGGGCTACACGAGCCCGCCACCCGGCGCGCCCGTGAAGTCGCTGCTGTTCCGGCTGCCGGACCTGCCAGAGGTCCGGCAGTTCGCCGAGGAAGAAGCCCGTGCCGTCGGCATGCCGGAAGAGGTCATCGGCGACTTCGTCATCGCCGTCAACGAGGTGGCGACCAACGCCGTCACCCACGGGGCCGCGGACGCCCGCATGCGTACCTGGGTGATCAGCGGGGATTTGATCGTCGAGGTGCACGACGAGGGCACCTGGAAGCCGGGGCCCATGCCGGGCGCCGTGGGCGGCATGGGGCTGTGGGTCGCGCGGCTGCTCTCCTCGGATCTGACCCTGCGCGTCGGCAGCGGCGGCAGCACGGTGATCATGAGGTTCCCCGGCAAGGGCTGACCCTCCGAGCAGCAGATCGCCGGGCGGCACGGCCGCCCGGCGATCCTTGTCCGGTTCATCTATCGGCGGGCTCGGCCGCCGCGCCAGTTGCTGTAACCCGTGCGGATGCTGGCCGTGCCGACGCCTGCCTGGTGCAGGGCCAGCAGGGTCAGCCCCAGCAGGACGAACGTCATGCCGGAGAACCCGCCGGGAATCGTCGCGCCTACCAGGTCGAGCAGGAAGCCCAGCCCGAAGATGATCGCTGCGATGACCGCGAGCATGTCATGTCACCTCATTCCCTGACTCTGGAACGGATCAGGCTGCGAGGTCTGCGCCGGCTGCGCTGACTGTGCCGGCTGTGCCGGTGACTTGCTGGACAGCGCCAGCAGGCGTTCCAGGACCGTCCTGTAGTCGCGCAGGGCCAGGCGCAGCTGCTCGGTGTCGGCGCTGCTCCCGGTCTCCTTCCAGCGGTCGCGCAGGGCGTTCGTCCGGTTGGTCAGGGTGCTGGTGAGGGAGTCCACCACCTCGCCGACCAGACCGTCGGCCCGCTGCACGGCCTGGCCGGGGTCGTCCACGAAGGAGGACTGCAGGTCGCGCCAGCGGGCCTGCACCTCGGCGGGGTCCTGGTCGAACAGCACGATGTCGTCGGGGGCGGCGTGGGAGCCCTGGGTGGCGTGGGCCGGGTCGGGCTCGGCCAGCATGTCGCCGTCGGTCCTGGCGTACGGGTCCCGGTAGGGGGCCTCGTCGTCGGGGACGGCGGCGCCGGGAACAGGGGCTGCCGGAACGGCGCCGGGAACAGGGGCTCCCGGAACGGCGGTGGCGGGAGTGGCGGCGCCAGGGACTGCCGCCGCGTGCTCGTCGTCGAGGCGCGGGCCGCGGCCCGTGCCGTCGTCCTCCTCGTCGTTGTGCCGGGGAAGGTTCTCGGTCCTGGCCTCGCTGCGGGCGAGCTCGTCGCCGTCGACGGGGTCGTTCCTCAGCGCGTCCCTGTCCCTGTCCGTGTCCCTGTCGTGGTCGTTGTCGCGGTCGTTGTCGTTGTCCGGCACGTCGTTGCGCTGCTGCTGCGACGGGACCTTCAGCTCGTCGCTGCTCATATCGTTCACCGTCCTCGGGTGGTTTCATGCAGCAGCTCCTCGAACAGCGCGCGGTAGTGCACCATGGCCTGCCGGAGGTCCTCCGTGGAGGCCTCCTTCCTGGCCGCGCGCCCGCTGATCTCGTGAGCCGTCCTGTAGTGGTCGAGTGTCGCGGCGTGCCCCACCGACAGATCGGACACCCGCTGCTCGAAGTCCTCCGTGGGGTAACCCCGCTCCGCCATGACCGCGGTGACCAGCTGGTCGGCCTCGGTCACCGCGAACCCGGGCGCGTCCACGAAGCGTTCCTGCACCTCGGTCCACCGGTTGGCGTAGGTGTCGCGCGACTCCTGCGTCAGAGGGCGGATGTCGAGCTCCGCATGCCGCTGCTCGCGGTCGAGCAGCTCCTGCTCCGCCTCGCGGCGGTTGTCGTGCTCGGCGACTATGCGTTCGTACTCGGGGCCGAAGCGTTCGCGGAGATGGGTGCGGCGCTTCTGCTGCTGCAGCACGAAATAGCCGACTGCGGCGAGCGCCACCACCGCGACCACGACGACGGCCACCCAAGCCCAGGTGGTCATGATGTTCGCCTCCGGTCTCTGTGTCGAGACCAGCGACTGCCCTCGAACGGCAGGTCGAAACGCCTTTCTCAGCGGGCGTCGAGCGCCTTCCTGGCCGCGGCCAGCACGGATGCGACGTGCGAGCCCTGAGGGGCGGCGGGCACCTCGGTGAAGCCCTCGGCGGCGTCGTAGCGCACGTCGAGCCCTGCCTCGACGAGCCGCTGCGCCCACCGCAGCGCCGTGTTCAGCCGCTCGGCCGCCGGCGGCTTGCCCTGGGCCGCGGCCGACAGGTTCCGCAGGTTCGTGGCCGGCCCCGACTGGGCGTGCGCGCGGGCCAGCTTCCACGGGAGCGCGGCGCTGTGGTCCAGCATCGGCTTGGCCAGCCCGGCGGCCCGCTTGGCCTGCAGCACCCCTGACTCGCTGACGCCGAAGTGAGCGGCCAGATCCTGCACGCTCATCCCCTCCGCCACCCGCCGTGCCAGCTCCTGGCGATCAATGGTCGGCTTGCGCCCCACCTGGCAGCCTCCGCTCCCGCTCTCCGTGTACGCGTGCACGTCCGATGTGCGCTAAGGTTATGACGTCTCGCCCCCGAGGGGGCGGCCGACACAGCCGGGACGTAGCGCAGCTTGGTAGCGCACTTGACTGGGGGTCAAGGGGTCGCAGGTTCAAATCCTGTCGTCCCGACCAGGTTTTCGCTGGTCGATCAGGGTGTCACTCCTCAGGGTGGCACCCTTTCGCACGTCCGTCCGCAGCCCGCTGGAGCAGCATCCGCGGCGGCTCCGGCGGTGCGACGGGTCATGCGTGCTCGTCGGCCAGCAGGTGGCGATAGGTGGCCAGGTGGCGTACGAAGCCGGCCGTCACCGCGCCGACGACGCGTCCGTCGCGGTGGTACTCGGCGAGGAACCGGCCATCCGGTTCGAGGTGGATCAGCCGCGGCCGGCAGCCGGTGCCGGTCACGCCGACAGAGCGCAGCCGGTGGCCGTACAGGTCGCACCAGAACGACGGCACCGGGCCGGCCGGGGCGGCGGCGCCGAGCAGCGACCGGGCCGCGTGCGTGCCCTGCCCGGCGGCGTCACTGTAATGCTCCACCCGCACGAGCTGCCCGCCGAGCAGGACGGACGGCCGGCGGGCGACGTCTCCGGCCGCCGCCACCCCCGGCGCGGCCAGCCCGTGGCGGTCGACGACGACACCGTCGTCCAGGCGCAGCCCGGTGCCGCGCAGCCAGCCGGTCTCCGGTTCGGCGCCGAGAGCCACGACGAGCAGGTCCGCCGGGAGCACCGTGCCGTCGTCGAGGTGCACGCGCTCCACCCGGCCGGCGCCGGCGGCGCTGACCACGCGGCGGCCGAGCCGCAGGTCGACGCCGTGGGCCCGGTGCAGGTCCGCGATGACGGCGCCGAGGCGCTCACCCAGCGGCCGGCGCAGCGGCGCCCGGCCGGGCTCCACCAGGGTGACCCGCAGGTCCAGGCCGCGCAGGGTGGCGGCGAGCTCCGAGCCGATGAACCCGGCGCCGGCGATCACCACGCGGGGACGGGCGCCGAGCACGGCACGCAGCGCCCGGGCGTCGTCGAGGCCGCGCAGCGTGACCACGCCGGGCAGGCCGCCGGTGCCCGGCAGCGTTCTGGCCCGCGCTCCGGTGGCGATGACCAGACCGTCGAACGTGACGGGCTCCAGGGCGCCGCGGTGCAGCCGGCGGCCGGCCAGGTCCAGGCCGGTGGCCGCGTGGCCCAGCAACCAGGTCACGCCGAGTTCACCGGTGCCGGGCAGCCCGACGTCGGCATCGTGATCGAGCAGGAACTCCTTGGACAGGGGCGGCCTGCGGTAGGGCAGGTGGCGCTCGGCGCCGACCAGGCTGATCTCGCCCTCGTATCCGAGGCGGCGCAGTTCCTGCGCGGCGGTCAGCCCGGCCAGGCCGGCGCCGGCGATGGCGATGCGGCGCATCGCTCAACCCCCGTCCAGGGAGATGGCCCCCACCGGGCAGGCCCGCACGGCCTGCTCGATCGCGGGCCGCAGCGCGTCATCGGGCGTGGCGTCGTACACCAGCTCGTCATCGTCGTTGAGGGCGAACACCGCCGGAGCGGCGAACACGCACTGGGCATGGGTCTCGCACAGGGTCATGTCGACACGGACGCGCATGGCTTCCTTTCGTCCAGGGAGGGGTCAGGCGGGGTTGAACCGCGAGTACTTGCCGAAGGACCAGCGCTGGGGGAGGCCGCCGGTGACCTGGACGACTCGTTCGACGTCGAAGTCGATCAGGCGCTGCGCGCCTGGCACGGCGGCGGCTCGGGCCGGATCCCAGTCGACGCGGGCCCGGCCGGTCAGGTGCAGCGTGTGCCCGTTCTCCCAGTCCAGGAAGAGCAGCCCACAGCGCGGTTCGAGCTCAAGGTTGCCCAGCGTCATGTACATCGAGTTGCCGAGGTAGTCGGGCCACGTCAGGCGGCGAGCGCCGGACACCGTGACGAATCCGGGGTTGCCGCCCCGGTGCGACGCGTCGGCCCCCAGCCCCGCCACCCGGGTGGCGATGAAGAACGTGTCGGCCCCGGCGATCCACCGCCGCTGCTCGGCGGTCAGCTCGCCGGTGACGCGTGCCGTCCTGCCCTGCGGGGGCGCGGCGCCGGCGTGGGTGCGGGTCTGGATGTACTTCGGGCAGTTGGAGTACACCTGTTCGGTGTGGACCACGAGCCGGCCACCGTCGCGGCGGGCACGGCCGTTGACCCGCATGCGCCTGCGGCTGGACGGCTCGATCGCGAGGATGCCGATGTCCCGCCCGGCGTCGAACGCGCCGGCGAGCGGATCGCCGGCTCCGGGCAGCCCGTCGGCGACGACGGTACGGTCATCGGGCGCGGTGATGAACCCGGGCGGGCCGGTGAGCGCGCCGGCCCATGGGGAGCCGGCGTCGTCGGCGGCCGCGATCACCACCAGGCGCTGCAGGCTGAGGAACTCCGCGGCCACCGGGGGGACGGCCGCGCCCACGCCGGCCGATCCCCAGCCGTCGGCCGTCACTCCGGCGCGGCGCTGCACCGCTCGTTCGCCTTGGTGAAGCATGGATGATCCCTTCCGTTGCCGGCCCGGGCCGCGGCGTGCGGCCCGGGCGCCGGCGGCTCTGTTAGAAGAAGCCGCACGTCGGAGCGCCCTGGACGGGCGCCGGTGCGAGGTCGGCGCCGGTGGGCGCGTAGATCTCCAGGCGGATGCCGTCCGGGTCGGTGAAGAAGACGCCGCCGGAGGCCGCGCCCTCCCCGTGCGGCACGATCCCGTCGTAGGCGAACTCCACCCCGAGGTCCTTCAGGACGGCCTCGGCGCGGCGGACCGCCTCGATGTCGGGCACCTGGAACGACAGGTGGTGCAAGCCGGGGCGATCGGTGACGAACGTGCCGCCGCTCTGCTGCCACAACGCCACCAGCAGGGTGCCGTCGCGGCCGAGGAGGGCGAACCTGCGGTCGCCGTCGGTCCGCTCGGCCATCACCTCGAAGCCGAAGACCGTGCCGTAGAAGGAGGTGGAACGTGCCAGGTCGGTCACGTTCAGGGCGACGTGCCCGGTCTGGAAGGCCGGTGTGCTCATGCGAAGTACTCCAAGCTGGATGGGAAAGGACGGGGTTGCAGCTCCGTTTCTAACGGATTGCTGACCCGCTTGCCATTAGAATGCTGGCAGCCGTTTCTAGCGGTGTCAACTCGGAGGTAGCGTTAGAAAAGTGGAAGTGGCACATCTTGCGGGTGGCGGCGCCCCGCTCCTGGGCGAACCGCCGCCGATCGAACTCGGCAACACCTCGTACGCGGCCAGAGGCCGTCCCAAGGAGGGGCTGCAGAACGCAGGGCACCTGGCGGCGTGGCTGCGTGACATGCGCCCGCGCCTGGCGGTCACGCTCGCGGACGCCGACCTCGACGGCGTGACCGACAGCGACCTGCAGGCCGCCAGGGAGCTCAGGGACGTCATCCGATCGCTCGCCGCCGCCATCGTGGACGGCCGCGAACCCGATCCGGCCGCGGTCGCGACCCTGAACCGCCATGCGAGCCAGGCCCCGCGGTGGCGCGAGCTGCGCACGACCCCCGAGCCGCACATGGCGGTGCGCACCGCGGGCCGGCCTGTCACGGCGGCGCTGGGGTGGCTGGCCGAGGACGCCGTCGCCCTGTTCGCCGGGCCGCTCCGCCACGAGCTGCGCGCCTGCCACGGCCCCGGCTGCGTGTTGTACTTCGTCCGCGAGAGCCCGCGGCGCGAGTGGTGCTCACCCGGCTGCGGCAACCGCGCGCGGGCCGCCCGCCACTACGCCAAGGTGCGGCAGGGGCCCCGGGCCGGGGGAGCGGAGAGCTGAACGGCGCCTCGCTCACGAGGTGAGACCGGAGGCGCCGTGCTGGTGAGGGGTTTCGACGGTCAGCTGATCTGCATGACGACGGCCTTGGGCTCGGTGAAGAACTCGCGGCTGAAGGTGCCGCCCTCGCGGCCGACGCGCGAGTCGCCGACGCCGCCGAATGGAGCGCGCAGGTCGCGGATGAAGAAGCAGTTCACCCAGACCGTGCCGGCGCGCAGGCGGGCCGAGACGCGGTGGGCGCGCGACAGGTTCTCGGTGAACAGCATGGCGTTGAGGCCGTAGCGGGTGCCGTTCATGAGCGCCACGACCTCGTCCTCGGTGTCGAACGGGGTGACCGTGACCACCGGGCCGAAGATCTCCTCGCGCTGGTGGCGGCCGGTGGCGGGCATGCCGGTGACGATGGTGGGCCGGACGAACCAGCCGTCGCCGAGCCCGCCCGAGTGCACGGTGCCGCCCTCGCCGGCGATGGTCTCGACGTAGCCGCGGACCTTGCGGTAGTGGGTCTCGGAGGCCAGCGGGCCGATCTCGGTGCTCTCCTGCTTGGGGTCGCCCAGGCGCATGGCCTCGGCGCCGGCCGTGAAGCGGGCCAGGAACTCCTCGAAGACCGGCCGCTGCACGTACAGGCGGGAGCTCGCCAGGCAGACCTGGCCGGCGTTGGTGAAGATCGCGCGAAGGGACCAGCTCACCGCGTTGTCCAGGTCGGCGTCGGCGAAGACGGCGTTGGCGCCCTTGCCGCCGAGCTCCAGGCTGACCGGCACCAGGTTCCGGGCGGCGGCGGCCGAGATGACCCGCCCCGTCGCGGACTCTCCGGTGAAGGTGATGCGGTCGATGCCGGGGTGCTCAGTGAGCGCCTGACCGGCGGAGTCCGGGCCGTAGCCGTGCACGACGTTCAGCACGCCGGGCGGCAGGCCCGCCTCCAGCGCGAGCCGGGCGAGGATGGTGGCGGAGGCGGGGGTGTCCTCGGCGGGCTTGAGCACGACCGTGTTGCCCCAGGCCAGCGCGGGCGCGATCTTCCAGGTCTCCAGCATGAGCGGGAAGTTCCACGGCGCGATGGCGGCGGCCACGCCCACGGGGTCGTAGCGGGTGTAGGCGTGGTGGCCGGAGTCCATGGGCAGGGCCTCGGCGGGGGTCAGCCGGGCGTGGTCGGCGAAGAAGCGGAAGTTGTCGGCGGAGCGGGGCACGTCCTTGCCGCGGCTCTGGGCGATCGGCTTGCCCATGTCGCGGGTGTCGGCCAGGGCCAGCTTGTCCGTGTCGGCGGCGATGAGGTCGGCCAGGCGGTGCAGCAGCCGGCCGCGTTCGGCGCGGCTCATCCGCGGCCAGGGGCCTTCGTCGAAGGCCCGGCGGGCCGCCGTCACGGCCCGGTCCACCTCGCCGGCGCCGCCGAGCGCCACCTCCGCCCAGGGCTCGCGGGTGTAGGGGTCGACGTCGGCGAACGTCTCGCCGCTCGCGGACTTCACCTCCGCGCCGTCGATCACGTGTCCGAAGAATTCCATGTCAGCCTCCTCGGGAGTCTCGTTCGGCGAGCGTCTCGTCGCCTGCCGCCCAGTGGGTGCGCGGCACCTCGCGTACGATCACCCGGATGCTCTGCGCGGGGGCGCCGAGCGAGCGCTCCACGGCGGCGTGCACCTCGTGGATGAGCGCCCGGATCGCGGCAGGATCGCGCCCTTCTGACAGCGTCACCTCGACCAGCGGCATGTCACACCCCCGCCACGGTCAGCCCGCCGAGGCCGGCGAAGCGTACGGTCACCGACGAGCCGCGCCGCAGCGGCACCGCGTCCGTCATCCCGCCCGTCAGCACGATCCACCCGGCCTCCGGGGCCAGGTCGCGCCCGGCGAGCGAGTTCGCCGCCAGGGCCGGGGCCTGTCCGGGATGGCCCTGGACGGCGGCGCCGGTCGCGGTGTCCACGACCTGGCCGTCCGCCTCGAGCACGCGGCCCGGCAGGGACAGGTCCAGCCCGCCGGGCGCCGGCCCGGCCGATGCCGAAGCGGGCGGACGAGGCGTTGTCCGCGACCACGTCGGGCAGCGCCATGGCGTCGGTCGGCCAGGCGGTCAGCGGCGCGCCGATGCCCATCCGGCGCTGCTCGGCCCGCGAGGTGAGGCCCGGCTTCACCCCGATGACCGTCTCGCCGGCGGCCTTCCTGCGCTCCAGCAGCACGTCCTGCGCGCGGTAGGCGGTGGCCAGGTCCAGGCGGGGCCACTCGGCGGCGTTGGGGTCGCGGTCCGCGCGGTCGCGCTCCGCCTCCAGCAGCACCTCGGCGGTGCGCTCGATGGTCCAGTCGGTCATGGGTCAGCTCTGCCCGAGCGGCCGGCGGATCTGGGGCTGGGTGTGCACGCGGCGGGTCGGGCCCTGCCACATGTCGATGGAGCCCGGCTCGGCCGGGTCGAAGTAGCGGGGCCGCCAGGCGTCCTCGTCGGTGATGAGCCGCACGCCCCAGGAGTACTCGTACGTGATGCCCTCCGGGCCCTTGAAGTAGACGAAGACGGCCGTGGACTGCGGGTGGCGGCCGGGGCCCATCTCGATCTCGACACCACTGGCCTCCAGGAAGTGCCAGTTGCGCATGACGTCGTCGAGCGAGCCGACCTGGAAGTTGATGTGGCACAGGCCCGGCCGGCTGCCCTGGAAGACGGCCAGCTTGTGGTGGACCGGGTCGATGCGCATGAGGCAGGCCCAGTCGCCGATCCAGTCGGAGACGCGGGCGTTGAAGTGGCCGTTCCAGAAGCGGTACGCCTCGCGCACGTCGGGGGCGTCCAGGCACAGGTGGCCGAACTCGGTGATGCCGGCCGCGCGGCCGCCGTGCACGGGCGCGGTCAGCGTGACCTGGTCGATCGCCAGGTCGATGCGGTTGCCGAAGGGATCGTCGAAGGCGACGAAGTCGCGGACGCGGCGGGAGCGTGCGGCGCCGGCCTCGCCCCGGGCGACGGCGATGCCGGCCTTCTCCAGCTCGGTCTCGGCGGCGGCCAGCGCGTCCTCGTCGCGGACCAGGAACCCGGAGCTGATCACGCCGGACTCGCCCTCGACCAGGGCCAGGCAGTGGTGGCGCTGGTCGGCGCGCAGGTAGGCGACGCCGTCCTCCTGGGCGGTCAGCTCCATGCCGACGACGTCCACGGCGAAGCGCACGGCGGTGTCCAGGTCGGCGGCGCCGGAGCGGACGTAGGCGATGTCGGTCAACTCGATCATGACGACTCCCGGAGATGGGACCAGATGCGGCCGGACAGTTCGGATCGCACGGCCCGCCACGCGTCCTGCTCGGCGGGCGTGAGGGGGACGGGGGTGCCCGAGGCGGCGGCGGTGGCGTTCATGCGGGCGCTGGCCTCCAGCACCCACATCAGGGCGACGGCCTCGCCGACGCTCGCGCCGACGGTCACCGCGCCGTTGCCCCGCATGACGAGGGCGGGGGCGTCGCCCAGGCGCTCGGCCAGCGCCCTGCCGCGGGCGCGGTCGCGTACCAGCACGGCGTCGTCGAGGACGGGCACCTCCGGGCCGAGGAACGCGCCCTGCCCGTGCAGCGGCAGGATCGGCACCCCGGCCGAGGCCAGCGCGGTGGCGGTGGGCGGCTGTGCCCGGCAGATCGCGCCCACGCCGGGCCGCGCCCCGGCGATCTCGACGTGGATCCACGCCTCGCGTGGCGCGCCGTCGGGCAGGCCGGCGGCGTCCAGCGGGATCTCCGCGTACGGGGCGTCGGGGCCGAGCGTGCCCAGCGGCACCGGCGGCGTCATGAGCAGCCGATCGCCCGGTAGCCGCGCCGACACGTGCCCGAACGCGGTGACCAGCCCGGCCGCCGCGAGCACCCGGCCCGCGTCCGCCAGCTCTGCCTTCACACCACGACCTCCCTGTCGATCAGGCAGGACCATACATGTATCTCGATACATGTTCTAGGGGTTCTGTGGCCCTCCCTATGCTGAGGGGCATGTCGCTTCAGCACGCGCTGCTCGGCGTCCTGGAGGCGCGCCCGATGAACGGGTACGAGCTGACCCGCTTCTTCGAGGCCGCCCCGCGCTGGGTGTGGTCCGCGCCGCACAGCCAGATCTATCCGACGCTGCGGCAGATGGAGCAGGCCGGCCTGATCGAGGGGCAGCAGGAGATCCGCGGCACGAAGCTGAGGCGGATGGTCTACTCGATCACCGAGCGGGGGCTGGAGGAGCTGCGCGCCTGGGTGGGCACCGGCCACGCCGCGCCGCCGGTGCGGGACGCGTTCTTCCTGCAGGCGCTCTTCTTCGACATGGTCGATCCGGAGCAGGCCGCGGCCGTGCTGCGGACGTACATCGCCGAGCAGGAGAAGCTGATCGCCGAATGGCGCGCCCACAGCGAGGCGCTGCTGGCCAAGGAGACCGATCTGCTCAAGGAACGGCTGAAGAACCGGCCGCCGGCCGAGCACGACCGGATCGCCAGGCTGAAGGCGCACGTCTTCGCCGGCCAGATCGCCGTCGCGCAGGCCCGCGCCGACTGGGCCCGCGAGAGCCTGCGCCTCCTGGCCGAGGACACCTGACCGGCGCAGAGCCCGCCGAGAGCTCTCCTACGCCGAGCTCGTCGCCTCCATCGCCTCCCGCTCGGCGGGGCCCGGCAGGCGGGCCGGCATCGACGAGTTCACCCGGGACCTCGCCGCCGAACGCGAACGGGCCGCCTGGCCGCGAGGGCTCCGGCGTTCCTCAGCCGAGGTCCGGATGGGGGACGTAGCGGTCGGGGTGGATCAGGGCGAGGGTGGCGTCGTCGGCCATGAGGGTGTTCAGGTCGCGGATCCGCCAGCCGGCCGCGACCCAGCCGGCCAGCTCGTCCGGCTCGGCGGCGACCAGCGCGTCCGCGCGGACGGCGTAGCGGGTGATGGCCAGGCCGACGAGCTGGCCGGCGGCCAGCGCGGCGCGCAGCTCGGGCTGGTCCACCCCGAGCCGCCGCGTGACCTTGCCGAGCATGTCGTCGGCCAGGAAGCTCCTGATCAGGGCCGCGGCGGGCTCGCTGGTGGCCGCCGAGCGCATCAGCCCCAGCAGCGGGCCCGGCCGCTCCACCTCGCCCAGCAGCCGCAGCACGTACGTGACCAGCCGCTCACCCAGCCTGCCCCGCGGGCCGTCCAGCAGCATGGCCACGGCGTGCTCGGGCCGGAACACGTCCGTCACGACCGCGCCGAACAGCTGCTCCTTGCCGCCGAAGAACCGCCGCACCAGGGCCGGGTCCACCCCCGCCGCGGCGGCCACCTGGCGCACGCTGGTGGCCTCGTAGCCGCCGACGCTGAACGCCTCGGCCGCCGCCGCCAGGATCTCCTCCCGGGTCGTCGAGGCGCCCGGCCGCCGTCCTGTCCTGTTCATGGAGGCGAGGCTAGGCCCGGAAGCGCACCGGCCGGGCGACGGCCTCGCTCGCCCGGCTCACCACGACCTCGCCCCGGTGCGCGGCGGTCTGCTCGACGCCGAACCGCTCGCCGAGGTTCCGCTGGAGCTCGGCCACCGTGGCCTCCGAGCGCACGGCCGCCTCCTCGTCGTCGTAGATCGTGATGGTGATCGCCGTACCGTCGCCGGTGTCGACGGCGCTGTAGAGGACGGCGCCGACCTCCTGGGGGACGCGGTCGGCGAACTCGTTGTCCACGGCCGAGACCATGGCCTCGACCGAGCCCGGAGCCGTGCTGTAGTGGCGGACGACTGCGTACATGGCATCTCCTGGTCACCAGGTGGCGGGTTCGTCGAGGCCGACTCTAAAGTCCTTATGTGGGGACTTTCAAGTCCTCGTGTGAGGACTTCAGTGCGGGAGGGCAGCGTGGCGTTCCAGGAAGGCGGGTTGCGCCGGGGCAGGATGACGATGCCGGTGCCGAGTCGCTCGCCGATCGCGGCGACGCAGGCCGGGTGGACGGGCGGGTCGGGGATCGGGTCGGCTCCGTGGGCGAGGCGGCTGCAGCCGATGGTCAGGGGCTGCAGGCTCCTCGCGGGCTATGCCGCGTAGACCGGGGCGAGGTCGACGAAGATGCGGTAGTCGGAGATCAGGCCGTCGGAGCCGGTGCGCCAGATCGACACGGCCGGGACGCTGACGTCCTTGCCGTCGAGCCGCCGGTAGGTGACCTCGGTCTCGGCGATGCTGTCGTCACCGGTCTGCCAGGTCCTGACGATGCGGTGCCGCAGCCCGCCGATCGTGGAGAAGAACGTCCGCAGCCCGGCGGTGATGGCCTCGCGCCCGACCGCCGGCTCGGCGTTGGCGAACACGAGCGTGGCGTCCTCGGACAACAACTTCACGAACTCGTCGACGTCGAACGAGTCCACCACCTGGAAGACGTGTCGTATCGCAGCGACGGACATGCCGGTCACCTCTCACGTGATCAGGATCGTTGGTGGGGACGATACGGGACCAGGCGCGGGGCGCAACTAGCAGAAAAGGGAGGATTCGGGGTGGACGGGCGGGGGTGTGGGCTCGATGCTGGTGAGCAGCACCGCCCTGATCGCCGCTCGAGTGGAGGACCCATGCAGTTCCGTACCCGGACCCGTCGTGCCGCCGCCGCGACCGCCGCGCTGGTCGCCGTGCTGGCGCTGGGCGCCTCCCCGGCGCGGGCGGACGGCGCGTCGGACCCCTGCACCGACGCGAACGTGGTCCGCACGCCGCAGAGCGCCATGGTGCTGGCCGACGGCGAGTCGGGGGCCAAGCGCCCGGTCTGAAGGCATGTCGTAGTACGACAGACATCAAAGTTTGACAGCCATCGAACTTTCGTGCTGCAGTGGACCCCGCGTTCCCTGTGACGGAAGGACTGAGTGATGGCCAGGACTGTGGTGTTCCGCGAGCTCGGCGGGCCCGAGGTGATGCGGATCGAGGACGTCGAGGTGCGCGATCCGGGGCCCGGCGAGGTGCGGATCCGGGTGGAGGCGATCGGGCTGAACCGGTCGGAGACGCTGTTCCGCTCCGGACGGTACATCGAGCCGGTGAAGCGGTTCCCCGCCACGCTGGGCACGGAGGCGGCCGGCGTCGTGGAGGCGGTCGGCGCGGGGGTGACCGGGGTGCGGCCGGGGCAGCCGGTCAGCACGGTGCAGACGTTCTCGATGAACGACTACGGCGTGTACGGCGAGCGGATGATCGTGCCCGCCGCGGCGGTGCTGCGCCGCCCGGAGGGGATCGGCGCGGTCGAGGGCGCCGCCGTGTGGATGTCGTACGTGACGGCCTACGGCGCGTTGATGGAGACCGGCGGCACGCGGCCCGGCGACACGGTCGTGCTGAACGCGGCCTCCAGCAGCGTGGGGCTGGCCGCCATCCACGTCGCCGACCGCCTCGGCGCCACGCCGATCGCCCTGACCCGCACCGCCGCCAAGAAGGAGGCGCTGCTGAAGGAGGGCGCGGCCGAGGTGATCGTCACCGAGCAGGAGGAGGACGTGGCGGAGCGGGTGCTGGCGGCCACCGGCGGCCGGGGCGCCGAGCTCGTCCTCGACGCGGTCGCGGGCCCCGGCGTGCGGGACCTGACCCGGGCGGTCGCGGACGGCGGCATGCTGCTGGTGTACGGGGCGCTGAGCGGGCAGCCGACGCCCTACCCGGGGATCGAGCTCGGCATGCCGGCGGTGGCCATGCGGACGTACACGATGCTGGAGACGACGACCAGGCCCGAGCGGCTGCGCCGCGCGGCGGCGTTCGTGGCGTCCGGGCTGCGCTCCGGGGCCTTCAGGCCCGTCGTGGACCGCACCTTCGAGCTGGACGAGATCGCCGGGGCGCACCGCTACCTGGAGTCGAACGCGCAGGTCGGCAAGATCGTGGTCACCGTCCCCTGATGCTCGCCGGCCAGCGAGAGCGTTAACTTTCGTTTACCGGAACGATGGTCTAGGGTTCGGAACATGTCCGAGCAAAACTCCGCGGACAAGCTCGTCGGCTCCGACCGCGTGCTGGCGGTGCTGGCCGAGCTGGCGCGCCATCCCGACGGCATCGGGCTGGAGGAGATGGCGCGGGCGGTGGCGAGCCCGAAGCCGACGGTGCACCGCGCGCTGGCCGCGCTGCGCCGCGCCGGCCTCGCCGCCCAGCACGGCCACGGCCGCTACGTGCTGGGCGACGAGTTCCTGCGGATGGCCTTCGCGCACCACGAGGCCCGGCCCGACCACGTCCGCGTCATGCCGGTGCTCAGGGCGCTGTGCGAGCGTTACGGCGAGACGGCGCACTACGCCGTGCTCGACGGGCCCTCGGTCGTCTACCGGTCCAAGCTCGACCCGGCCGCCGGGGCGGTGCGGCTCAGCTCGGTGGTGGGCGGCCGCAACCCGGCCCACTGCACGGCTGTCGGCAAGGTGCTCCTCGCCGACGCGCTCAGGACCGAGGACGCGGTCCGCGCCTGGGCGGACGGCCGCACGCTGGAACGGCCGACCGAGCAGTCGATCGGCACCGCCGAGGAGCTGCACGCCGAGCTCGTCCGCATCCGCGAGCAGGGCTACGCCACCGACGACCAGGAGAACGAGCCCGGGGTCAACTGCGTGGCCGTCGCCGCCTACCTGACCTCGCCCACCGTGCCCAGCGGCGCGATCAGCGTCAGCGGCCTGGCCTACCGCACGCCGCTGCGCAAGCTCGTCGACGACGTGCCCGCCATCCGCGCCATCGCCTCAGGAGAGGACCTTCCGTGACGTTCACCGCCGTCCCGGCCTCGGCCGACGTCTACGAGCTGGGCGAAGGCCCGGTGTGGGACGCCGGCCGGCAGCGCCTGCTGTGGGTCGACATCGTCGCGGGCACCGTGTACGAGGGGCGCCTCGACGCGGAGACCGGCCGCGTCACGGTCAGCGGCCGGCACGTCTTCGACGGCACCGTGGGCGCCGTGGCCGTGGCGGCCGATGGTGAGCTGATCGTGGCCGGGCAGGCCACGCTGATCAGGGCCGACGCCGGCGGGAGCCGTACGGAGCTGGCCAGGGTGCTGCCCGAGGGCGTGCGCAGCCGGCTGAACGACGGCGCCGTGGACCCGGCCGGGCGGTTCCTGATCGGCAGCCTGGCCCAGGACGGCCGCCACGGTCAGGAGGTGCTGGCCCGCCTCGACAGGACCGGGCTGACGTATCTCGACACCGACCTGGTGCTCTCCAACGGCCTGGCCTGGGCCAATGGCCGGCTCTACAGCGTCGACACCATCCCCGGCACGATCTGGGTCCGCGACTACGACCCGGACAGCGGCAGGGCCGGGCCGCGGCGGGAGGCGTTCACCATCACCGACGGCTCGCCCGACGGGATGTGCGCCGACGCCGGCGGCAACCTGTGGATCGCCAACTGGGGGCTCGGCCGCGTCGAGTGCCGCACTCCCGCCGGAGAGCTGCTCGACGTCGTCGAGACCGGCGCCCCGCACACCTCCAGCGCCGCCTTCGCCGGCCCCGATCTCGACGTCCTCGTCATCACCACGGCCACCATCGGCCTGAGCGACCCCGGCCCCGACGACGGCCGCCTGTTCACCGCCAGGGTGGGCGTACGCGGCCTGCCCACGCCCTACTGGAACCCCTGCTGAGAGAGACCCCCATGTACCTCATGCGCATCGGCGCGCCCGGCGCCGAGAGGCCCGTCGTCCGCATCGACGACACTCACTACATCGACGTCTCTGACGTCACCCCGGACTTCGACGAGCGCTTCTTCGCCGCCGGCGGCCCGGCCCTGCTCGGCGACCGGGTCGCGCGCGGTGACGTGCGGGAGTTCGCCGGTGAGCGGATCGGCGCGCCGATCGCCCGGCCGCACCAGATCCTGTGCATCGGCCTCAACTACAGCGACCACGCCGCCGAGACCGGCCAGGCCGTGCCGGACGAGCCGATCCTGTTCACCAAGTCGCCGAACACGCTCGTCGGCCCGTACGACGACGTCCGGATCCCGCGCGGCGCGACCAAGACCGACTGGGAGGTGGAGCTGGGCATCGTCATCGGCCGCCGCACCTCCTACCTCGACTCGGTGGAGGAGGCGAAGGACGCGATCGCGGGCTACTGCGTGGTCAACGACGTCAGTGAGCGCGCCTTCCAGATGGAGCGCGGCGGCCAGTGGAGCAAGGGCAAGTCCGCCGAGACGTTCAACCCGGCCGGGCCGTGGCTGGTCACCCCCGACGAGCTCGCCGACGTGAAGAACCTCGGCATGTGGCTGGACGTCAACGGTGTGCGCCGCCAGACCGGCACCACCAAGACGATGATCTTCGACCCGTACGTCATCGTGCACCACCTGAGCCAGTTCATGGTCCTGGAGCCCGGCGACCTCATCAACACCGGCACCCCGCCCGGCGTCGGCATGGGCCACGACCCCCAGATCTGGCTCCAGCCGGGCGACGTGATGGAGTTGGGTATCGAGGGCCTCGGCAGCCAGCGCCAGCAGGTCATCGCCCCCCGCTGAAGCCGCCGGCGGGCGCCGTCATGACGCGCGCCGCTGGACACCTCGTTGGAACACGGAGAAAGCATGAGCCTGACCGCACCCGATCCCGCAGTCCTGGCCGCAGTCGAGGCCGCCGTCCCCGGGATCGCCAGGGCGCGGGCGAGCGACCGGCTCGGCCTGGCTCACGACGCCTCGCACTACCTGCTCACGCCGCAGGCCGTGCTGGTGCCGGAGAGCGCGGAGCAGGTGGCGGCGCTGCTGCGGACGGGGCTGCCCCTGACGTTCCGCTCGGGCGGCACCAGCCTGAGCGGGCAGGCCGTCAGCGAGCACCTGCTCGTGGACACCCGGCGGCACTTCCGCGCCATCGAGGTGCTGGACGGCGGGAACCGGGTGCGGGTGCAGCCCGGCGCGGTGCTGAGGCAGGTCAACGCCCGCCTCGCCCCGTACGGCCGCAAGCTCGGCCCCGACCCGGCCAGCGAGTCGGCGTGCACGATCGGCGGCGTCGTTGCCAACAACTCCAGCGGCATGACCTGCGGCACGCACGCCAACACGTACCAGACCCTGGAGTCGATGACGATCGTGCTGCCCAGCGGCACCGTCATCGACACCGGCGCACCGGACGCGGACGAGCGCCTGCGGGCGTTCGAACCGGAGCTGGCGGCCGGCTTGGAGCGACTGCGCGACCGAGTCCGGAAAAATCCGGACTCGGTGCGCCGCATCCGGGCCCAGTTCTCGCTCAAGAACACCATGGGTTACGGGCTGAACAGCCTGCTCGACCACGACACGCCCGCGCAGATCCTCGCCCACCTCGTCATCGGCAGCGAGGGCACGCTCGGCTTCGTCGCGGAGGCGATCTTCCGCACGGTGCCCGCGCACCGGCTGGCCGCCACCGGCCTGCTCGTCTTCCCCACCCTGCACGCGGCGATGGCCGCCGTGCCCCACCTCGTCGAGGCCGCCCCCGCCGCCGTCGAGCTGCTGGACGCCGAGTCCCTGCGGGTGGCCAGGACCGACGCCGAGGCCGGCGAGATGCTGCGCTCGCTCGCCGTCGCCGAGCACGCCGCCCTCCTGGTCGAGTGGCAGGAGTCCGAGGAAGACCTCCTGGCCGGGCGCGAGCGCGCGGCCGGGGAGCTGCTGCCGGAGCTGGAGCTGGCCGTCCCCGCCTCGCTGAGCAGGGACGCGGGCGGCCGGGCGGCGCTGTGGCACATCCGCAAGGGCCTGTACGCCTCGGTCGCCGGCGCCCGCCCCAGCGGCACCACGGCCCTGCTCGAAGACGTCGCCGTTCCGGTGCCCGCCCTGGCCGAGCTCTGCGACGAGCTGACCGGCCTGTTCGCCCGGCACCGGTACGAGCGCAGCGTCATCTTCGGCCACGCCAAGGACGGCAACCTGCACTTCATGCTCAACGAGCGCTTCGACACCGAGCTCGACCGCTACGCCGCCTTCACCGAGGACATGGTCGAGGCCGTCCTGTCCAGGGGCGGCACGCTCAAGGCCGAGCACGGCACCGGGCGCGTCATGGCCCCGTTCGTGCGCCGCCAGTACGGCGACGAGCTGTACGAGGTGATGCGCGAGATCAAGCGCCTGTGCGACCCGGACGGCACGCTCAACCCGGGCGTCGTGCTCACCGACCGCGACGACGCCCACCTGCGCGACCTCAAGCACGTGGTCGCCGTCGAGCCCGAGGTGGACCGGTGCGTGGAGTGCGGCTACTGCGAGCCGGTCTGCCCCAGCCGCGACCTGACCACCACCCCGCGCCAGCGCATCGTGCTGCGCCGCGAGCTGGCCGCCGCCGTTTCCGCCGGCGACCATGACCTCGCCCGCGAGCTGGAGTCGGAGTACGGCTACGACGCCGTGGACACCTGCGCCGTGGACGGCATGTGCGCCACCGCCTGCCCCGTCGGCATCAACACCGGCGACCTGACCAAGCGCCTGCGCGCCGAACGCCACGGCCGCGCCGCGCGGCAGGGCTGGAAGAGCGCCGCCAGGCACTGGGACGGCGTCACCCGGGCGATGAACCTCGCCCTGGACACCGCCGCCGCCACCCCGCCCGCGCTGCCCGAGGCCGGCAGCCGCGCCGCCCGCGCCCTCGCCGCCGCGGAAGCCGTCCCCCAGTGGAGCCGCGACCTGCCGCGCGGTGGGTCGCGCCGCCGCCCGCTGCCGAACCCCGAGGCCGACGCGGTCTACCTCCCGTCCTGCCTGAACACCATGTTCGCCCCCGCCGACGGCGGGCCCGGCGTGATGATCGCGTTCGCCCGGCTGGCGCGGCGCGCGGGCGTGCGGCTGCACGTGCCGGAGGGCATCGCCGGGCTGTGCTGCGGCACGCCCTGGTCGTCCAAGGGCTACTCCGCCGGCCACGAGGTCATGGCCGGCCGCGTCCGCGACGCGCTGCTCGAAGCGACGGACGGCGGCCGCCTCCCGGTGATCAGCGACGCCGCCTCCTGCACCGAGGGCTTCGCCCACCTCGGCCTGGAGGCGACGGAGCGGGAGGTGACGGGCCTGGAGGTGACGGGCCTGGAGGTGATGGACGCGGTCGCCTACACCGCCGAGCACCTCCTGCCCCGCCTGGCCGTCAAGCGCCGCCTGCCGTCCCTGGCCCTGCATCCCACCTGCTCCTCCACCCGCCTGGGCCTGGACGCCGCCATCAACCGGATCGCGCAGGCGGTCGCCGAGGAGGTGACGGTCCCGCAGGACTGGCAGTGCTGCGCGTTCGCCGGCGACCGCGGCCTGCTCCACCCCGAGCTGACCGCCTCCGCCACCCGCGCCGAGGCCGCCGCCGTACGGGCCGGGGAGTTCGCCGCGCACGCCTCGGTCAACCGCACCTGCGAGCTGGGCATGACGCGGGCCACCGGCAAGCCGTACCACCACCTGCTCGAACTGCTCGACCGGGCCACCGCGCCCTGACCGGCGCCGTGCTACTCGTGGGGGAGCAGGTACCGCCACGACAGCGCGATGTGCTCGCCGGACGGGGTGCGGTAGACGTGCCGGCCCCCGTCGGCAGGCACCAGCCGGGCGATCTTCCGCGCCTTGTCGCCCTCGTAGTCCTCGGTCTCCTTCCGGGGCGGCGCGGGCAGGCCCCGCGGCCACGGGTCGGCGTCGATGCCGGGGGCGTTCAGCCGCTGGGCGGACAGCCTCACCCGGGTGTTGGTGTAGGGGCGGCCCTTCGCGGCGGCGAGGTCGGCCAGGCGGCTGAGCCGGTCGTCGGCGCCGGCGAGCGCGGGGGCGTAGGCGTCCCGGGTCATGTTCAGATGCGGTACGTGTACCTCGTGCATCCCGCCCCCGCTGTCGACGCCCAGGACCGTGGCCGGCGCGTCGTACACCGTGGGCGTGCCGGGCCGGGGTGACGCGGTGGCGGGTTGCCCGGCCAGCTCCCGGCCCAGCTCCTTCACCAGGGTTTCGACCTCCGCGGGTGGCAGGCGCAGCTCGTGGGCGGCGTCGGCGATGGCCCGCCCGTCGGCGTAGACGACCAGCGAGGGAGGGCGTACGGCGACGAGGCCGGAAGCCGCCAGGCCGCCCACGTGCAGCCACATGGCCACCGGACGCCCGTCGGCGGCCGCTGTCACCCCGGCAGCGGGTGCGGCGGTGGTGGGCGCGGTAGAAGGCACGGTAGGAGGCGCGGTACGAGGCACGGTAGGAGGCACGGTAGAAGGCACGGTGGCCGGCTTGCTCGCAGGCGGGGCGGAGGGCCGGCCGAGCCGTTCAGGGCTCGGGGTGGCCGGGCCGGCCTGTCGTGCCTGCGCGCCCCCGCAGCCCGCGAGCACCGGCACCAGCACCATGACGACGATCGAACTCCATCTCATGCCACCTCAAACGATCATCGTCGGCGTCCGGTTCAACCAGGCGCGCCGGTGTTCGCGGGGCCTGAGATCCGTACGGGCGGGCAGAGACCTCCCCATGCACGCCCTCGACATCCTGGCCATCGTGGCGCTCCTCGCCGGCATCGTTCTCGCGCTCTCCCAGAAGGTGTGGCCCGTGGCGCTGCTGTGCCTGGGTTTGTTCCTGGCCGTCCTCGCCGACGCCGGCGTGATCCCGGCGCAGGCCCCATGACCGGGATGGCCGGGAGCACGGCACGTCATTAACCTGCCTCGACCATGGGCTGTTTATCGTGGATCTTGCAAGCCCGGTCCGACGAGGTGGTGGAGCGCGATGCCGGAGACGAGCGAGATCGAGGCGCTGAAGCGGCGCATGGGGCGCGTGGGGGTCTGGAACGCCACCCTCAGCAGGGAACCGGCCTCGGTCGAGCGGGAGGCCGCCGCGGAGATCGAGAACCTGGGCTTCAGGACGCTGTGGGTCGGCGAGACGCCGAACGGCAAGGAGTCGCTGACCCACGCGGCGATCCTGCTGGGCGCCACGAGCAGCCTCACGGTGGCGACCGGCATCGCCAGCATCTGGGCGCGCGACCCCATCGCCGCCGCCAACGGCGCCAACGCGCTCGCGGAGGCGTACGAGAGCCGTTTCGTGCTCGGCCTCGGCGTCAGCCACGCGCCCGTGGTGTCGGTGCGCGGGCACGACTACCGCAAGCCGGTGTCGGCCATGCGCCACTACCTCGACGCCATGGACGCCACCGAGTACGCCGGCCCGCTGCCGGAGCCCGCGCCCCGGGTGCTGGCCGCGCTGCGCCCCAGGATGCTGGAGCTGGCGGCCCAGCGGGCGAGCGGGGCGCATCCCTACTTCGTGCCCCCGGAGCACACCGCCCGCGCGCGGGCCGCGCTCGGCCCCGAGCCGCTGCTGGCGCCGGAGCAGACCGTCCTGCTGGAGACCGATCCGGACCGGGCGCGGCGCATCGCCCGCCAGTTCACCTCGCGCTACCTGGCGCTGCCGAACTACGCCAACAACCTGCGCGAGCTGGGCTGGCAGGACGAGGATCTGGCCGACGGCGGCAGCGACGCGCTGGTCGACGCCATCGTGGCGTGGGGCGATCCGGAGACGATCATCCAGCGGACGCGCGCGCATCTCGACGCGGGCGCCGACCACGTCTGCGTCCAGCCGCTCACCGCCAGCGCCGAGGAACTGCTCGAGCACCTGCGCGTCCTGGCCCAGGCCGACATCATCGAGACCTGAGCGCGCCGCCCGCCCATCGCGCGTGCCAGTCCCGGCCTCGGCAAGGGCAAGGGAAAGGAATGGAGCGGGCGGGCTACGGCCCGCGACGAGGGGGAAGGGCTCGGGGAGCCGGGCCCGCCTCCGGCGAGGAGGGGCGGGGCGCTCCCCACCGGCAGCCGTCGCGGTCGACCGGGGGAGTGGCTTGTGCGAGTCGTCGTCGATCTGACGCGCTGCCAGGGTTACGGGCAGTGCGTGTTCCTCGCGCCGGACGTCTTCACCATGCACGACGAGGCGCTCCTGTACGACCTGCAGCCCGCCGGCGAGCAGCGCGAGCACGTGCTCAGGGCGGCGGCGGCCTGCCCCGTCCAGGCCATCCACCTCGACAGGACGGCGCTGCCCATGCCGCCGCCGGGGCAGCGGGAGGCCGAGCCGCCGCCTCCGGCGTCCGGCGCCGCGGGGAAGGACGGCAGGATCGTGATCGTGGGCGCCTCGCTGGCCGGGGCGCGGGCGGCCGAGGTGCTCAGGCGGGAGGGTTTCGCCGGGTCGCTGACCATGATCGGCGACGAGACGCGCGAGCCGTACGACCGGCCGCCCCTGTCCAAGCAGGTGCTCACCGGCCAGGTCCCGCCCGAGCACACCCTGCTGCCCCGCCTGCGCGAGGTGGAGGCCGAGCTGCTGTTCGGCACGCCGGCGACCGGGCTGGACGTGGCCGGCAAGCGCGTACGGCTGGCGGACGGCAGGGAGATCGGCTTCGACCGCGTCCTGCTGGCCACCGGCACCCGTGCCCGCCCCTGGCCGGACGCGGCCGAGGGCGCGCTCGACGGCGTGCACACGCTGCGCGACGCGCGGGACGCCGCAGACCTGCGGCAGGCGCTGGCCGCCGGCCCGCGCCGCGTGCTGATCCTGGGCGCCGGATTCACCGGCAGCGAGATCGCCTCCGTCTGCCGGGAGCTGGACCTGCCGGTGACCGTCGTCGAGCGCGGCCCCGCCCCGCTCTACAACGCCATGGGCGGCGTCATCGGCGACGTGGCCGCCCAGCTCCACCGCGACCACGGCGTGGACCTGCGCTGCGGCACGACCGTCACGGCGCTGGAATCGGACGGGAACGGGCGGCTGCGCGGGGCCCGGCTGTCGGACGGCAGCACGGTCGAGGCGGACGTGGCCGTGGTGGCGCTCGGCTCCGTGCGCAACGTCGATTGGCTGCGGGACTCCGGGCTGGCCGCCGGGGCGTGGGGCGTGACGTGCGACGCGGGCTGCCGGGTCGTGGACATCAACGGCCTGGTCACCGACGACGTCTTCGTGGCCGGCGACATCGCCCGCTTCCCGCACCCGCTGTACGACTACCAGTTCATGAGCCTCGAACACTGGGGCAACGCGGTCGCCCAGGCCGAGGTCGCCGCGCACAACATGGTGAGCGACCAGGCGCACCGCTGGCCGCACCTGTCGGTGCCGGTCTTCTGGTCCAGCCAGTTCGGCGTGAACATCAAGTCGGTCGGGGTGCCCACGTTCGCCGACCAGGTCGTCTTCACCCAGGGCTCGCCGGAGCAGCGGCGGTTCGTCGCCGTCTACGGCTACCAGGGCCGGATCACCGCGGCGGTCACCTTCGACCAGGCCATGTGGCTGGAGTTCTACCAGCGCCAGATCGAGCGGGCGGCCCCGTTCCCGCCGGACTTCCGCCACGTCGGCGGCGGTGCGGACGGGGAGCCGGTGCCCGCGCGGGTCCCCGAGCGGCTGGTGGCCACCGCGGGGGCGACGGTCGTGGTGACCGGCCACGACCCGGCGGAGCGCCGCGCCTCCCTGGTGCACCCACGCTGACAGCAGGAGAAGAGCATGAACGTCCTGAAGCAGATCCTCGACCCGGCCGCCCGCGCCGACCCGTACCGGTTCTTCGGCGCGCTCCGCGAGAGCCCCGTGGCGTTGCAGGACGACGGCACGTACCTGGTCAGCACCTACCGGGAGATCGTCGCCCTGCTGCACGACCCGCGCATCAGCTCCGACCGGCGCAACCTCGACAGCGCCGCGCCCCACGAGCCGGACCTCCACCCGTCCTTCATCGGCCTCGACCCGCCGGAGCACGACCGGCTGCGCCGCCTGGCCATGCGGCACTTCGGCCCGCCGCACTCGCCGGGGACGGTCGAGCGGCTGCGCCCGAAGATGCTCGCCCTCACCACCTCGCTGATCGACGCCCTGGCCGGCAGGAACCGGGCCGACCTCGTGGACGAGGTGGCCTACCCGCTGCCGGTGGCGGTGATCTGCGCGCTGCTCGGCGTGCCGGAGGAGGACGAGCCGCGCTTCCACGCGCTGGCGGACGAGGTCGTCGAGACGCTCGGGCCGGGGGAGGAGGACCGCGCGGAACGCGAGCGGGCGCGCGGGGCGGCGGCCACGGAGCTGTCGCGGTATCTCGCCGGGCTCGCCGAGACGCGCGGCCGGGAGCCGCGGGACGACATGCTGTCGGGGCTCATGACCTACCGCGGCCCCGAGGGCGGCATGACGCAGGACGAGGTGGTGGCCACGTCGGTGCTGCTGCTGATCGCCGGCCACGAGACCACGATCAACCTCATCGCCAACGGCATGCTCACCTTCCTGCGTCGCCCCGAGCTGCTGGAACGGCTGCGCGAGGAGCCCGACCTGATCATCCCCGCCGTCGAGGAGCTGCTGCGATACGAGCCGCCCGTGCAGTTCGTGTCCTCCCGGGTGGCCCTGGACGACATCACGATCGCGGGCACCACGATCCCGGCGGGGGCGCCCGTCGTGCTGGCCATGGCGGCGGGCAGCCGCGACCCCGGCCACGTGGCGCATCCGGACGAGTTCGACCTCCACCGGCCGCGCAACGAGCACCTCGGCTTCGGCGGCGGCGTGCACTACTGCTTCGGCGCCCCGCTGGCCAGGATGGAAGCGCAGATCGTGCTGAACGAGCTGGTCCGCAGGCTGGACAACCCGCGGCTGGTCGCCGACCCGCCGCCCTACCGGCCGAGCGCCGTCCTGCGGGGGCCGCGGCACCTGGTGGTGGAGTACGACGGCGTGGCCCCCGCGTGACGCTCGGGGCCGGGCGCGGATCGGGGCGTCGTCCAGAGTTGTCATACGACTTATGGAGTCATACGATGACAGATGAATCTGCCGCCGACCACGCCGAGGACCCTCCATGGACCGCATCCGCCACGTCGCCCTGTCGTCCGTCACGCTCCCGCTCGACGTCCCCATCAGTGACGCGAAGGTGCTGACCGGGCGGCAGAAGCCGATGACCGAGATCGTTTTCCTCTTCGCCGAGATCTCGACCGAGAACGGCCACAGCGGCACCGGCTTCAGCTACTCCAAGCGGGCCGGCGGCCCCGCCCAGTACGCGCACGCCAAGGAGGTCGGCGAGAACCTGCTCGGGCAGGACCCGTCCGACATCGGCAAGGTGTACGAGTCGCTGCTGTGGGCCGGCGCGTCGGTCGGCCGGTCCGGGGTGGCCACGCAGGCGCTGGCCGCGATCGACGTGGCGCTGTGGGACCTGAAGGCGAAGCGGGCGGGGCTGCCGCTGGCCAAGCTGCTGGGCGCCTACCGCGACTCCGTCAGGACGTACAACACCTCCGGCGGGTTCCTGCACGCGCCGATCGAGGAGGTCAAGGCGCGGGCGACGCAGTCGCTGGCCGACGGCATCGGCGGTATCAAGATCAAGGTGGGCCAGCCGGACATGCGGGAGGACCTGCGCAGGCTGGCGGCCGTGCGGGAGCACCTCGGGGACGGGGTGCCGCTGATGGTGGACGCCAACCAGCAGTGGGACCGGGCGAGCGCACTGCGGTTCGGGCGGGCGGTGGAGGACCTGGGGCTGGTGTGGATCGAGGAGCCGCTGGACGCCTACGACGCCGAGGGGCACGCCCAGCTCGCCGCCGCGCTCGACACCCCGATCGCCACCGGCGAGATGCTCTCCAGCGTCGCCGAGCACGTCCGCCTCATCGAGGCCCGCGCCGCCGACATCATCCAGCCCGACGCCCCGCGCGTCGGCGGCATCACCCCGTTCCTGCGCCTGGCCACGCTCGCCGACCACGCGGGGCTGCAGCTCGCGCCGCACTTCGCCATGGAGATCCACCTCCACCTGGCCGCCGCGTACCCGCGCGAGCCCTGGGTGGAGCACTTCGAGTGGCTCAACCCGCTGTTCAACGAGCGGCTCGAGACGCGTGACGGCCGCATGATCGTGCCGGACCGGCCCGGCCTCGGGTTCACGCTCAGCGAGCAGTGCCGCAAGTGGACGGTGGACTCCGTCGAGTTCGGGAAGGCCTGAGCCGTGCGCATCGCGTCGGTACGGTTCGGCCGCTACGCCGTGCCGCTCGCCCGGCCGGTCAGCGACGCCAAGGTGGCCACGGGGCGGCAGCGCCCCCTGGCCCGGATCGACGTCCTGACCTGCGAGATCGCCACGGAGGACGGCCTGGCGGGGCTGGGGTTCTCCTACACGACCAGGGCGGGCACGCCGGCGCAGTTCGCGCACGCCAAGGAGGTCGGCGAGCTCCTGCTGGGCGAGGACCCGTCCGGCATCGGGCGGATCCACGACCGGTTGTTGTGGGCGGGCGCGTCGGTGGGCCGGTCGGGGGTGGCGACGCAGGCGCTGGCCGCGATCGACGTGGCGCTGTGGGACCTGAAGGCGAAGCGGGCGGGGCTGCCGCTGGCCAAGCTGCTGGGCGCCTACCGCGACTCGGTGCGGGTCTACAACACCTCCGGCGGTTACCTCCAGGCTCCGATCGAGGAGGTACGGGAGAAGGCCACGCGGTCGCTGGCCGGCGGCATCGGCGGTATCAAGATCAAGGTGGGCCAGCCGGACATGCGGGAGGACCTGCGCAGGCTGGCGGCCGTGCGGGAGCACCTCGGGGACGGGGTGCCGCTGATGGTGGACGCCAACCAGCAGTGGGACCGGGCGAGCGCGCTGCGGTTCGGGCGGGCGGTGGAGGACCTGGGGCTGGTGTGGATCGAGGAGCCGCTGGACGCCTACGACGCCGAGGGGCACGCCCAGCTCGCCGCCGCGCTCGACACCCCGATCGCCACCGGCGAGATGCTCGCCGGGGTCCCCGATCTGGTCCGCCTCGTGGACCTGCGGGCGGTGGACTTCCTGCAGCCCGACGTGCCCCGCGTCGGCGGCATCACCCCCTACCTCAAGGTCGCGGCGCTGGCCGACCACGCGCACCTCCAGGTCGCGCCGCACTTCGTGATGGAGATCCACGTGCACCTGGCCGCGGCCTACCCGCGCGACTCCTGGGTCGAGCACATCGAGTGGCTCTCGCCGCTGTTCGAGGAGCGGCTGGAGATCGCGGGCGGCCGGATGACCGTGCCGGACCGGCCGGGGCTCGGCCTCACCCTCTCCGGGCGGGCCAGGGACTGGCGGCTGGACGAGGTCGAGTTCCACGCGGACGGCCGGTAGATTGTCCGCCGTGCCGCCCGATCACCGACTCGACCGCGACACCGGTCGCGGGCTCGCGCACGAGCTCGTCGAGCGGCTCAAGGCCCGCATCCTGGCGGGCGAGATCCAGCCAGGGCAGAAGCTGCCCACCGAGTCGTCGCTGATCCAGGAGTTCGGGGTCAGCCGTACGGTGGTGCGCGAGGCCGTCTCGCGGCTGCAGGCCGCCGGGCTCGTCGAGACCTTCCAGGGGCGCGGGTCGTTCGTGCTGGCGCTGCCCGCCTCCACGGCGTTCTCCGTGGAGGCGTCGCAGGTGCGGACCCACCGCGACGTCCTCGACATGATCGACTTCCGCATCGGGGTCGAGACGGAGGCGGCGGGGCTGGCGGCCGAGCGGCGTACGGATCTGCAGCTCAAGGCGATCGAACGGGCCCTGGTCGATCTCGGGCGGATCGGGGAGCAGCCGAGCAGCGCGGTCGAGGCCGACTTCGAGTTCCACCTCAAGATCGCGCTCGCCGCGAACAACCGGTTCTACGCCGATCTGCTCACGTCGCTGGGGCCCATGATGATCATGCTTCCCCGGACGCGGCTGGAGCACGTCTACACGGTCTCCGACGCCACCCACTTCACGCGGGTGACGCTGGAGCACGAGAACGTCTACCGCGCCATCGCCGGCCAGGACGCCGCGGCGGCGCGGGCGGCCATGCGCCTGCACCTGTCCAACTCGCGGGCCAGGCTGCAGGCGCCCTGACCCGTTACCAGCGGGCGGTGTTGGGGGTGAAGTCCGGGACGATCGAGCGCATGTACGCCGTGTCCTCGCGGCCCCGCTGCCCGCACCGGACGTACTGCTCGTGCAGGGCGGCCAGCGCGTCCTCGTCCAGCTCGACGCCGAGCCCCGGCCCGGTGGGCACGGCGATGGCGCCCTCGCGGAACTCCAGCACCCCCGGCTTGACGACCTCCTCCGTCTTCCACGGGTAGTGGGTGTCGCAGGCGTAGGTGAGGTTCGGGGTGGCGGCGGCCAGGTGGGTCATGGCGGCCAGGCTGACCCCGAGGTGCGAGTTGGAGTGCATCGACAACCCGATGCCGAACGTCTCGCAGATGCCCCCCAGCAGCGCCGAGCGGCGCAGGCCGCCCCACAGGTGGTGGTCGGAGAGCACGACCTGCACGGCGTCCGCGGCGACCGCCGGCTTGAGGTGATCGAACGAGATCACGCACATGTTCGTGGCGAGGGGGAGGTCGGTGTGCTTGGAGACCTCGGCCATGCCGGGGATGCCCGGCGTCGGGTCCTCCAGGTACTCCAGCACGCCGGAGAGCCGGTCGGCCGCCTTGATCGAGGTCTCGACGGTCCAGGCGCCGTTCGGGTCGATGCGCAGGGCGTGGCCGGGGAAGGCCGCCGCCAGGGCCTCGACGGTCTCGAACTCGTGGCGCGGCTCGTACACGCCGCCCTTGAGCTTGACGGCGGTGAAGCCGTACTCGGAGATCATCCGCTGCGCCTGGGCGACCATCTGCTCGGGCGTGCGCCCCTCGCCCCAGGTGTCCTCGTCGTGGCCCGGGTGGCCGGCCCACTTGTAGAACAGGTACGCCGAGTACGGCACGCGGTCGCGTACGGCGCCGCCGAGCAGGTCGCTCACCGGCCGGCCGAGCGCCCTGCCCTGCAGGTCCAGCAGCGCCACCTCGAAGGGCGACACCACGGTGTCCACGGCGCTGGAGACCTCCAGCATGCCGCCGAAGCTCGCGCCCGCACCCGCCGTGGAGGCGCCGAGCGTCTCGGTCACGATCCGGCGCAGGGCGTGCAGGTCGAAGACGTCCGCGCCGGGCAGGGCGGCGGCGACCGCCTCCAGCCGCTCCACGTGCGCCTGGTCGGCGTACGTCTCACCGAGGCCCACCAGCCCCTCGTCGGTGTGCACCTGGACGATGGTCCGCAGCACGTACGGCTGGTGCACGCCCACGACGTTGAGCAGGGGCGGGTCGCGGAAGGCGACGGGGGTGACGACGACCCGGCTGATCCGGCCGGCCTCGCGAACGCTCATCGCGCCGCCTTCACCGTCAGCACGGGCACGGTGGACTCCATGAGGATGCGCTGCGCCTCGCTGCCCATGATGAACTTGCCCACCAGCGACCGGTGCCGCAGCCCGATCACGACGAGCGTCGCGCCGGTCTCCTTGGCCAGCGCCTCGAAGGTCTCGGGCAGGTCGTCGTCGTGCAGCGGCTGGCGCAGCTCGGCGTCGACCCCCGCCTCCCGCGCCCGGCGCAGCAGCTCGGCGCCGGCGGCGTCGTCGATCTTGTGCTCGTCGATGGGGGCGCCGCGGCGCGGGGAGTTCACGATGATCACGCGCTCCCCGCGCAGCTTGCCCTCACGCAGGCCCGCGTCGACGGCGGCCTCGCCCTCGGGTGTGGGCAGGTAACCGACGAGGATGGTCATTTGATCTTCTCCTCAACACGATCATCGGATGTCTTGCGGCGTATCGCCTTGCGGATCAGTGGCCAGGCCGCCACCACCAGGATCACGGCGAAGATCGTCCCCGAGATGGGCCGGGTGAGGAAGCCGGTCGGGTCGCCGCCGTAGATGAGCAGTCCCTGCCGCGCGGAGCTCTCGATCATCGAGCCCAGCACGAACGCCAGCACCAGCGGCCCCGGCTCGAAGCCGAACTTCTTCATCAGATACCCCAGCACGCCGAACACGATCACCAGGAAGATGTCGTAGACCTGGTTGCGCACCGTGTAGGCGCCGAGCAGCGTGATCAGCACCGTGATCGGGGCCATGATGGCCGGCCGCACCCGCAGGATGCGCACGAACACGCCCACCATCGGGATGCTCATGATCAGCAGCAGGATGTTGCCGATGTACATGGAGTTGATGACGCCCCAGAACACGTCGGGGTGCTCGGTGACGAGCTGCGGGCCCGGCTGGATGCCCTGGATGAGCAGCGCGCCGAACATCAGCGCCATCGTCGCGTTCGCCGGGATGCCGAGCGTCAGCAGCGGGATGAACGAGGAGGTGGCGGCGGCGTTGTTGGCGGTCTCCGGCGCGGCCACGCCCTCGACCGCGCCCTGGCCGAAGCGCTCGGGCTGCTTGGCGCGCCGCTTCTCCAGCGCGTACGCGGCCAGCGACGACAGCACCGCGCCACCGCCGGGCAGCACGCCCAGCACGAACCCGATGAGCGAGCCGCGCCCGATCGCGCCACTGGCCTGCCCGAGATCCTTGCGCGACGGCCACACGTTGCCGACCTTGGCCGGCGAGTGCACCTTGTTGTGCCGCTCCTCCAGGTTGTAGAGGATCTCGCTGAGGCCGAACAGACCCATGGCGATCGGGATGAAGTCGATGCCCTCGGCCAGGTTCAGGCTGCCGAAGGTGAAGCGCTCGGCGCCGGTGAACGTGTCACGGCCCACGGTCGCGATCAGCAGGCCGACGCAGGCGGCGATGATGGCCTTGAGCTTGTTGCCGTTGCCGATCGAGGAGATCAGCAGCACGCCGAGGATGCCCAGGGCGGCGTACTCGGGGGGCCCGAAGTCGAGCGCGAACCCGGCCACGACCGGGGCGACGAGCGTCAGGCCGATGATCGAGACCGTGCCGCCGACGAAGGAGCCGATGGCCGCGATGCCCAGGGCCGTGCCCGCCTTGCCCTGCTTGGCCAGGGCGAAGCCGTCGAAGACGGTGACCACGGAGGACGCCTCGCCGGGCAGGCGGAGCAGGACCGAGGTGATCGTGCCGCCGTACTGGGCGCCGTAGAAGATGCCCGCCAGCATGATGATCGCCGACACGGGCCCGATGCCGTACGTGATCGGCAGCAGGATGGCGATCGTCGCGCCGGGCCCGAGGCCGGGCAGCACGCCGATGAGCATGCCGATGATGACGCCGATGAGGCAGTAGAGCAGGTTGGTCGGCTCCAGGACGACGCCGAAACCGTCGAGGATCGGGGAGATGTCCATGTGACTTTCTCAGATGAGGCGGGGGAGCGGGATCTGCAGCAGCAGCACGAAGAGCACGTAGAACACGGCCACGGCGCCGATGCTGATCACGATGGAGGAGCGCCACGACTCCTTGCCCAGCCAGCGCAGCCAGATGAACATCAGCAGCAGCGAGGGGATCTCGAAGCCGATCACCGGCAGCAGCGCGGCGAGCCCGACGAGCGTCACCAGGCCCACCGCGGTCAGCAGGCTGGAGCGGGAGAACCGCTCGGTGTCCTGCAGGCCGCGGCCCGTGACGACGAGCACCGCCGACAGCACGATGATGACGACGCTGATGGCGAACGGCCACAGGCCGGGGCCGGGCTGGGTGAGCCGGCCGAGCCCGAGCGCGTACGAGCCGACCGCACCGAAGACGCCGACGGCGAGCGCCACCAGCGCGGCCGCGATCTGCGAGATCGGGCCCGCGTGCGGCGGCCTGGCCTCCTCCAGCTCTGCCTGGAGCCGGTCGGCCTCCTCCTGCAGGTCCATCGCGACGGCGGCCTGTTCAGGCTCCGCGCCGGGCGGCTTCGTGGGGTCGGACATGGATATGCACACTCCTTTGTGCCAGTCGACGGCGGCGGCCGGTGTGCGCCCGGCCGCCGTCCCCGTCATCAACCGGCGAGGTTGATGCCGAACTTGTCGAGCTGCGCCTTGAACGTGGTGGAGTCGTTCTGCAACGAGGTGAGGACCTCCTGCGGGGAGACCTCCATCGGGGTGAGCGAGTTCTCCTCGTTGAACTTCTTGTACTCCGGCGTGGCGAACGTCTTCTTGGCCGCGTCGAGCAGCTTGGTCTTGACGTTCTCCGGCGTGCCCTTGGGCGCGGTCAGGAAGCGGTACTGCGTCACCAGGACGTCGTAACCCTGCTCCTTGGCCGTCTTCACGTCGGGCAGGTACGGGATGCGCTCCTGCGAGAAGACGGCGAGCGGGACGAGCTTGCCGCCCTTGATGTTCTCGATGGCCTCGCCGATCTGCATGGTGGACACGTCCACCTGGTTGCCCAGCAGGGCGGTCAGGTTGGGGGCGCCGCCGTCGAAGGGCACGGCCGTGGCCTCGACGCCGGCCGACTTGAAGGTCAGCGCGGAGGCGAGCTGGGCGCCGGTGCCGACGCCGGTGGTGCCGTACCTGATCGTCTTGCCGGCCTTCTTCAGGTCGTCGATCGACTTGAAGCCGGACTGGGCGCTGGTCGCCATGACGTAGTCGTCACGGGAGATGCCGGTGATGACGTCGAACGAGTCGATCTTCGTGGCCTCGGCGGCCGACACCGTGAGCGGCGTGATCGTGAAGAGCGAGGCGTTCTGCACGGCGATCTTGTAGCCGTCGGGCTTGGCCGACTGCAGTTCCTTGGCGTTCAGCGCGCCGTTCGCGCCGGGCTTGTTCAGCACGGGGGTGGAGACGCCGAGCTCCTTGCCGATGCCCTGGGCGAGCGCGCGGGTGATGAGGTCGGTCGAGCCGCCCGCGGAGGCGCCCACGCTGAACTCGATGTTGCCCGTGGGATAGTCGCCGTCCCCGCCACCGGAGGAGGTCGTCTTGACACCACCACAGGCGGTCAGCGCGACCGCGGCGGCGGCGCCGACGACACCCAGGAGGATGCGGCGGGGGGCTGTCCGAGATGTCGGCATTGACTTCTCCTTCATGCGGGCGGGAGCCGCCCGTGGATCTTTGTGAAGCGGAGAGGGAGGTTGCGTAAGGTTACGGCAAGGTTTCCGCTCTGTAGTCTCCGGAGACTATGGACCAGCCTCGATGCCTGTCCAGGCTCAATTCGGTATCGAGTGATACTCTTCCTGCATCATGCTAACACTCGATCAGATCCGGGCTTTCGTAGCGGTCGCCGAGGAGCTCCACTTCGGCCGTGCGGCTGATCGGCTGCGCATGACCCAGCCCCCGCTGAGCAGGCACATCCAGAAGCTGGAGCGGGTGATCGGGGTGACCCTGCTGGAACGTGACAACCGGCGCGTGGTGCTCACCGACGCCGGGCGCGGCTTCCTGGAGGACGCCCGCCGCATGCTGTCGCTCGTCGACACCGCGGGCGACCGGGCGCGCCGGATCGCCAGCGGCGCGGCGGGCACCGTACGGCTGGGGTTCACCGCCGTCTCGGCCATCAGCATGCTCGGCGCGCTGCTGCGGCGGCTGTCGGAGCGGCTCCCGGAGATCGACGTCATCCTGCACGAGCGGGTGACCGCCGGGCAGGTGGACGGCCTGCTGCGCGGCGAGCTGGACCTGGGCCTGGCCCGCCCGCCCTTCGACATCGACACGCTCGACTCGCGCGTCGTCTTCCGCGAGCCGCTGTGCGCCGCCGTGCCGCTCGGCCACCCGCTCGCCGACCTGGGCCGGCCGCTGGCCCCCGACGACTTCGACGGCCTGCCGGTGATCAGCTACAACCCGGTCCAGTCGCGCTACTTCCATGAGCTGACCGTGCGCTTCCTCACCAACGCCCACCCCAGGATCGAGCAGCAGGTCCACCAGATCCTCACCGCCGTGCTGCTCGTCGCGGCCGGCCGGGGCGTGGCCCTGGCGCCCGCGAGCGCGCGCTCGCTCGGGGTGGACGGCATCGCCTTCTGCGATCTCGTACGCGGCGGCGGCGACCCGCTGGACGGCGACGGGGGCACCGGTGAGCCGGTCGAGCTGCACGTCATCTGGAGCCGCGAGTCCACCAACCCCGCGCTCGCCCGCGTCCTGGAGCTGCTACCCGACCTGGAGGCTCGTGATGCTCTATGGGTATCGCCGGATACATAATCGCACTTGGACAAGTATCGCCCCACCTCCTTAGCCTGTCGGCGTCAGTTCTTACCGGCGGTGCGGGAGAATCCCACGGCCGCAAGTGAAGCGAGGAGCGTCCGCCATGCCCCATTACTCCCCGCAGGAGCTCGCCACACAGCTCAAGAGCGGTCTGTTGTCGTTCCCCGTCACCCATTTCACCCAGGACCTGGAGTTCGACGAGGCGGGCTACCGTGACCACCTGGCGTGGTTGAGCTCGTACCCGGTGGCCGGCCTGTTCGCGGCGGGAGGCACCGGCGAGGGCTTCTCGCTGACCGCCGAGGAGATCGACCGGGTGGTCCGCGTCGCGGTGAGCGAGGTGAACGGCAAGGTCCCGGTCATGGCCCCCGCCACCGGCGGCACCGCCAGCGCCGTCGCCCAGGCCAAGGCGGCCGAGGCCGCCGGCGCCGACGGCATCCTCCTCATGCCCCCCTACCTCACGGAGGCCGGCCAGGAGGGCCTGGTCGAGCACGTCTCCGCTGTCTGCCGCGCCAGCGGCCTCGGCGTGATCGTCTACAGCCGGGCCAACGCCGTGCTGAACGACCGCTCCGTGGCGGCCCTGGTCGAGCGGAACGAGACGCTGATCGGGTTCAAGGACGGCGTCGGCAACATCGAGAACCTCACCCGCATCTACGCCTCCGTCGGCGACCGCCTGGCCTACATCGGCGGCCTGCCCACCGCCGAGACGTTCGCGCTGCCGCTGCTGCAGCTCGGCATGAGCACGTACTCCTCGGCGATCTTCAACTTCGTGCCGCAGTACGCGCTCGACTTCTACGCCGACGTCCGCGCCCAGGACCGCGAGGCCGTCTACCGGCGCATCCGCGAGTTCGTGCTGCCGTACCTGGACATCCGCGACCGCACCAAGGGCTACGCTGTCTCGATCATCAAGGCGGGGCTGGCCGCCGTCGGCCGCCCGGCCGGCCCGGTGCGCCCGCCCCTGTCGGACCTGAAGGACGGCGAGCTCGCCGAGCTGACCGCCCTCATCAACAAGATCAGCTAGGGGGCTTCCTTGTCTCCCACGATCCAGCGCGTGGAAGTCGTCCCGGTCGCCGGGTACGACAGCATGCTGCTCAACCTCAGCGGCGCCCACGGCCCGTTCTTCACCCGCAACGTCGTCATCGTCACCGACTCCGACGGGCGCACCGGGCTCGGCGAGGTGCCCGGCGGCGAGGCCATCAGGCGGACCGTCGAGGAGGCCGGCGAGCTGCTGATCCGTCAGCCCGTGGCCCGCTACCGCTCGCTGCTGCGGTCGGTGGCCGAGCGGTTCGCCGCCAGGGACGCCGGCGGGCGCGGCCTGCAGACCTTCGACCTGCGGACCACCGTGCACGCCGTCACCGGCCTGGAGTCGTCCCTGCTCGACCTGCACGGCCAGTACCTCGGCCTGCCCGTGGCCGACCTGCTCGGCGAGGGGCGGCAGCGCGACCGGGTGCCGATGCTGGGCTACCTGTTCTACGTCGGCGACCCCGGCAGGACCGACCTGCCGTACCTGGTGGACGACGGCGGCGACGACGCCTGGTCCAGGCTGCGCCGCCGCGAGGCCCTCACGCCCGACGCCGTCGTCGCGCTGGCCGAGGCCGCGCAGGAGCGCTACGGCTTCGCCGACTTCAAGCTCAAGGGCGGCGTGCTGCCCGGCGAGGAGGAGGTCGAGGCGGTCAAGGCGCTGGCCGCCCGGTTCCCCGAAGCGCGCGTGACGCTCGACCCCAACGGCGGCTGGCTGCTGTCCGAGGCCGTGCGGCTGTGCCGCGGTCTCGGCGGCGTGCTCGCCTACGCCGAGGACCCGTGCGGCGCCGAGGGGCGTTTTTCGGGGCGGGAGACGATGGCCGAGTTCCGGCGCGCCACCGGCCTGCCGACGGCCACCAACATGATCGCCACCGACTGGCGGGAGATGGCCCACGCCATCCGCTCCGACGCGGTGGACATCCCCCTCGCCGACCCGCACTTCTGGACCATGGCGGGGTCGGTCCGCGTCGCCCAGCTCTGCCACGACTTCGGGCTGACGTGGGGCTCGCACTCCAACAACCACTTCGACATCTCGCTGGCCATGTTCACGCACGTCGGGGCCGCCGCGCCGGGCGAGATCACGGCGCTGGACACGCACTGGATCTGGCAGGACGGCCAGGCGCTCACCACGAAGCCGTTCCAGATCACCGGCGGCGCGATCGACGTGCCCGACACGCCCGGCCTCGGCGTCGAGCTCGACCGGGACGCCCTGGCCGCGGCCCACGAGCTCTACCTGCGCCACGGCCTCGGCGCCCGCGACGACTCCGTGGCCATGCAGTTCCTCGTGGAGGGCTGGGCCTTCGACCCGAAGCGGCCCTGCCTCGTCCGTTGAAACCCTGCTAGAACCGCTTGAACCCGCTAGAACCCGCTAGAACAGGGTCAGGGGCTCGTCCGGCGCCGGGCCGTCCGGCATCGGGTCGGGCAGCGGGTCCAGCTCCGGGACGCCGGCGCGTACCTCGTCGTGGAAGCGGCGGGCCAGCCGCAGCGCGTCGGCGTTGTCCGGGGTGTGCACGAACACGGTCGGCTCGCGACCCTCGCGCAACCACCGGGTGACCTGCTCCACCCACGGCCGCCAGCCCTCGATCGTGCGCTCCTCGGCGTCGCGTCCCAGGTAGCGCACGATCGGGCGGGCGGTCAGCGCGCGCGTGCGGCGCGGCACGCGCGGCTTCTTCGTCCACGCGTCGCGCTCGGCGTCGCTGGTGGGCGGGCCGGCGAACATGACCGTGGTGTCGAACGGCACCCATTCGGCGTCCGCGGGGGCCAGGACGCGCTCCAGCAGGCGCTCCGAGCGCTCGTCCGTGAAGAATGCGGGGTGACGGACCTCCACGGCGTAACGGTGCTCCCGCGGGAGCCGTCTCAGGAACGCCGCCAGCGTGCCGAGGTCGGCGGGGGAGAAGGAGCCGGGCAACTGGATCCAGAAGGCGTGCACCCGCGGCCCCAGCGGCTCCATCGCCTCCAGGAACGCCGCCAGCTCAGCCTCCGCGCCCGCCAGGCGGCGCTCGTGCGTGATCGGCTTGGGCAGCTTGATCACGAAACGGAAGTCGTCGGAGGTCTGCGCCGCCCACGACTCGACCGTGGCCCTGGACGGGGTGGCGTAGAACGTCGTGTTGCCCTCCACCGCGTCGCACCAGGTGGCGTAGGCCCGCAGGCGGTCACCGGGGTCGAGGTGGCCGGGCAGATACCGTCCTTGCCAGCGCGCATGTGTCCACATCGCGCATCCCACGTGAAGGCGCATGGGCACGACGTTATCGCCACCCGCGCCCTCTGGCGTCGCCACGGATCGGGTGGTCGTAGTGTGGCGGCATGGGCATGGTCGGGACGGTCGGGCTGGTTCTGCATCCGCAGCGCGACTCGAAGAAGGCGATAGACACGATCCTGCGGTGGGCCGCCGACAAGGGCGCCACCGTGCTCGGCCTGCCCGAGGAGGTGGGCCGCATCGACTGCACCGCCGTCCCGGTGGACGCCGCCACGCTGGTGGAGCGGGCCGACCTGCTGGTCGGGCTGGGCGGCGACGGCACGATGCTGCGCACGATGCGGCTGCTGGCCGGGCGGCCGACGCCCATCCTGGGGGTGAACCTGGGGCGGCTCGGGTTCCTCGCGGAGATCGACGTGGACGAATTGCCCGGCACGCTGTCGGCGATCGACGAGCACGCGTACACGATCGAGCCGCGCATGGCGATCCGCGGCTCGGTGGGCGGGGTGGAGGTGACGGCGTTCAACGACATCGCGCTCGTCCGCATCCCCGGTGAGGGGCTGGCCGCCGTGTCCGTCACCCCGTCGGGCAGCCCCTTCGTCCGCTTTTCCGCCGACGCCGTCATCGTGGCCACCTCCACGGGGTCCACGGCCTACAGCTTCTCCGCCGGCGGGCCGATCGTGTCGCCGCGCGTGGAGGCGGTGCTGGTGGTGCCCGCCGCCGCGCACTCGTCCTTCAACCGGGCGCTGGTGCTGCCGGCGGACGAGGAGGTGACGCTCCAGGTGCTGCCCAGCAGCGGGCGGCTGGCCGTGGAGGTCGACGGGGCCGTGATGGGGCACCTGTGCCCGGGCGACACGGTCACGGTCACGGCGTGGCCGGGGGCCGCCAAGGTGGTGCGGCTGGGGACCACGTTCTACGAGCGCGCCCGCCGCAAGCTCCGCGTGGACGGCAGCGCCGAGGCCGACTGACCCCCGCCCCTGCCTTTACCTCGCCGCGAGTGGCGCGGCGGGCTGGGGCGACTTCCCGGGCGGGTGGGTCAGCCCTTGCCGGCCGCGTTGACGATGCGGGTGGTCGAGCGGTCCGGGATGGCGTCCATCTCCCAGCACTCGGCGCCCAGGATCGCCGCCGCCGCGGCGCGGGCGCCCGCGTGCGGGTCACCCGCCGTGTGGGCGAGCGCGGAGGGGCGCATCGGGGCCAGGAGGTCGATGTAGTCCTCGGGGCCGTGCGCCTCGGGCGGGCCCGTCACGATGAAGACGCCGGTGACGAAGCGGAGCGCGGCCAGCACCTCGGCGCGCTCCACCGATGGGTTGAACGGGCGGGTCGGCCCCTTCCACGCGCGCACGCGCGGATCGTCCTCGACGCCCACGATCAGCGGCAGCCCGCGCGCCGCCACCGCGCCCAGGTAGCGCACATGGCCCACGTGCAGGATGTCGAAGACGCCGGTCACGACCGCCGCCCCCGGCCGCTCGTACGGCTGCGTCCAGACGGCCTCCAGGCTGCTCACACGACCTCCTGCTCCCCCACGGGCCTAGACGACTCGTCGATCGCAGCGTACTCGGTCGGTGAACCGGGACGTGCAAGCGACCTCGGGAAAGGTCATTCCTACCTTTTCGCGATAATCTCCGGGCGGCCCCCGAGGCGTCTCACAACGGCACCGGATTCGGGGGAGGTCACCGTGGCACCGGCGGACTCGCACCACGTGAACGGGGATGATCAGGCCGGCACCGGTGATCTCGTGATCCGGTTGCCGGGGATGCCGTCCCAGGTGGCCAGGGCGAGAGAGCTCGTCACCGCGGCGCTCGGCCGCGACCATCCGCTCTACGACGACGTGGCGCTGCTCACCAGCGAGCTGGCCACGAACGCGATCCTGCACACCAAGTCCGGCGCCGGGGGCTCGTTCACGGTGAGCGTGGCCAGCTCGGCGACGGCGGTGCGGGTGTTCGTGGCGGACGGCGGGTCGCAGGAGCCGCCGTGCGTGTGCCGGACGAGCACGCAGGCCACGAGCGGCCGCGGCCTGCCGCTGATCGAGGCGCTCAGCCACCGCTGGGGGTTCATCAGGGAGGCCGGGTCGACGACGGTCTGGTTCGAGCTGCTGCAGGAACGGGTGCCCGCCCGCATGGCCGGTTAGCCGTCGCTCCGTCTTGATCCGCGGCCGGTCGCGAAGGACCATGGTCAGCGGGAGCCGGCTACGGACGGGAGACACGGGACGTGAGTCGGGACGGCGGCGACGCTCGGAAGGTCGAGCGGCCGGGCACGCAGCGGCACCAGAGCTGCCCGATCCACCGGGCGGACGACGGCACCTGGCAGGTCAGCGGCCTCGCGGCGGCCCGTGCCGTGCTGCGCAGCGAGGCCACCGTCCAGGCCGGGCTGGGGGTCGAGACGGTGGAGAAGCTGCCGGCCAGGGTCCGGCGGCCGGTGCTGTACCGCGACGGTCCCGAGCATCGTGAGGATCGGCGGCAGACGGCGCGGTTCTTCACGCCCCGCCGCGTGGACGAGCGGTATCGCGGGCTGATGGCGGAGGTCGCCGACAAGCAGCTGGCGAAGCTGCGGGCGGCGGGCCGGGCGCAGCTCTCCGAGCTGAGCTTCGGGATGGCGATCGAGGTGGCGAGCGCGATCATCGGGCTCACCTCCGGCAGGCCGGGGATCCGCGAGCGGCTGGAGCGCTTCTTCCCCGAGAAGTACGGCCGGCCCGGCCTGACCAGCCTCCACGGCCTCTACTGGACCATCAGGCAGAACGTCAACTGGATGCGCGTCTACCTGGCCGACGTGCGCCCGGCGATCCGCGACCACCGCCGCGAGCCGCGTGACGACCTCATCTCACACCTGCTGGACGACGGGTGCTCGGCGGCGGAGATCCTCGGCGAGTGCCTGACGTTCGCGGCGGCCGGGATGGTGACCACGCGGGAGTTCATCTGCGTGGCGGCCTGGCACCTGTTCAGCGACGACGCGCTGATGGCCCGCTACCGGGAGGCGGACGAGCCGGAGCGGCTGGCCGTGCTGCACGAGATCGTGCGGCTGGAGCCGGTGGTGTCCCGGCTGCGGCGGCGCACGACGGCCGCGATCGAGCTGCCCGGCGACGGCGGGCCGGTCACGGTGCCGGCGGGCGCGCTGGTCGAGGTGCTGGTCGACGCGGCCAACACCGACCCCGCCGCCGTGGGCGCCGAGCCGCTGGCGGTGCGGCCGGGCCGGGCGGTCGGCGACGGCACGGGGGCCGCGGCGCTGGCGTTCGGCGACGGCCCGCACAAGTGCCCGGGATCCGGCGTCGCGATCCTCGAGACCGACGTCTTCCTGACCCGGCTCCTGGCCATGGAGGGGGTCTCGATGGCGGCGGCCCCGAGGGTGACGTTCAACAACGACATCGGGGGATACGAGATCAGGGGGCTAGTCGTCGCCCTCTCCTGAGCCGGCCTCGCACGCCTGGAGCCGGCGCCGCAGGTGTGCGCGCTCGGGCTCCGTCCCCGCCCAGCCGAGGGCCTGGCGGTAGGCGTCGGCGGCGGCACGGTGGCGGCCGAGCCTGTGCAGCAGGTCCCCGCGCGCCGCCGCGTACGGGTGGTAACCGCGCAGCCGCGGCTCCCCGGCCAGCTCGTCGAGCAGCGCCAGCCCGGCCTCGGCGCCGTCACGCATGGCCACCGCCACGGCCCGGTTGAGCGCGATCACCGGGGACGGGGCGAGGGCGAGCAGCACGTCGTACAGTGCCACGATCTGCGGCCAGTCGGTGGTGGCGACGTCGGCGGCCTCGTCGTGCAGGGCGGCGATGGCGGCCTGCACGCCGTACAGGCCGGGCGGGCCGCCGGTGAGCGCGGCGACCACCAGGCCCTGCCCCTCCTCGATCATCGTGCGGTCCCACCGGGAGCGGTCCTGGTCGTCGAGCAGGACCAGCTCGCCGTCGGCGCCGATCCTGGCCTCGTGGCGGGCGTGGACGAGCAGCATCAGTCCGAGCAGGCCGGCGACCTCCCGCTCCCCGGGCAGCAGCCGGCGCAGGATGCGCGCCAGCCGGATGGCCTCCTCCGCCAGGTCCGGCCGCTGCAGGTCGGGGCCGGTGCTGGCGGCGTACCCCTCGGTGAAGACGGAGTAGATCACCTGGAGCACGCCGGGCAGCCGCTCGGGCAGCTCGTCCGCGCCCGGCACGCGGAACGGGATGCGGGCCTCGCGGATCTTCTTCTTGGCCCGCACGATGCGCTTGGCCATGGTGGCGGGCGGCAGGAGGAAGGCGCGCGCGACCTCCTGCGTGGTCAGCCCGGCCAGGCAGCGCAGCGTCAGCGCCACCCGGTCCTCGGCGGGCAGGGCGGGGTGGGCGCAGGTGAAGAAGAGCTGCAGCCGCTCGTCCGGCAGCTCGCCGCCGGTGTCGGCGGGCGCCGCGGGCCCGGCCCGCTCCGCCTCCACCTGGAGGATGGCCAGGCGGGCCGCGTACGCGCGGTCGCGGCGCAGCCGATCGACGGCCCGGCGGCGCGCGGTGGTCATCAGCCAGGCCCCCGGGTTCGGCGGCACGCCGCCGGCCGGCCAGTGCACGAGTGCCGCCTCGATGGCCTCCGAGGCGACCTCCTCGGCCAGGTCCAGGTCGCCGAAGCGGCGCACCAGGGCCGCGAGGAGCCGGCCCCGCTCCTCGCGGAAGACCGCCTCGATGGAGGATCCCACCGCCGCCATCATCATCCCTTCCCGCCCGCGGTCGCGGCTCAGTCGAACTCGGCGACCGGACGGACCACGACGGAGCCGCCGCCGCGCGCCCCCGGGCAGCGGGCCGCCCAGTCGAGGGCGACGTCGAGGTCGGGCACGTCGATGACGTAGAAGCCGCCGAGGACCTCCCGCGTCTCGGCGAACGGCCCGTCGGTGACGGTCCGCTCGCCCGACGCGTTCACGCGGACGGTCGTGGCGGTGGTGAGGTCGGCGAGCGACTCGCCCGCGACGTACACGCCCGACTCCCTGACGGTCTTGTCGTAGGCCACCCACTCCTCGAACGAGGCCATCTCGGCGTCGCTCTCGGTGGCGGGGCTGTTGATCAGCAGCATGTACTTCATGGCCGGTCTCCCTGTCGTCTGTGGTCGTGTGTGGTCGTCTCGCGCGGCCGGAGTGCCGCGTCGCCATGTCTACGAACGGGACGAGCGCGGAAGGACACGCCTTCCGGAAATTTCTATCGCGACTTTCGTGAGCGGACGGGGCAGGGGTCGTGCCGGTCTCGCGGGCGCTCTTGGCCGGGCGCCGGTTTACGTGGTGAAGTCGCCGTCAAGGCCCGGCGAAATCAGTGGATATGTCCTAGTTTAAGGCGATTTGCGTGGTTATCGTGTGGATGAAGGAGCGATGATGCGGAGGAGGAATCATGGCCGGAATATCGGGCTTCCACGAAGGTGGAGGCTGCGGGCGCCGCCGCTGGCGCCGCCGCCGCTGCCGCCGCCGCAGGCGCTGGTGGGGCGGCCCCTGGGGAGGCGACTGGGACTGGTGGTGAGCCAGGCCCGCTGAGATCCTCAGAGATCCAGAACCGTCAGAGATCGAGCCGGCACAGACCCTCGGCCAGGGCCTTGGTGGTGAGGCGGGTGCGGCTGTCGCAGCCCAGTTTGGCGAAGATGTGCTCCAGATGCGTGGTGACGGTGCGGACGCTCAGCACGAGCGCGGCCGCGATCTGCGGATTGGAGTCACCCGCCGCCACCCGGGTCAGCACGTCCACCTCCCGGCCCGTCAGGTCGTACGGCAGGTGGCAGCGCCGCTCGGCCGCCACGGCCCCTTGCAGCGTCCCCTGGAAGCCGACGCCGGCCCGCAGCAGCCGCACCTCGTGCCACCGCCCGCCGGCGCCCGGCCAGAGCCCGCGCCTGCTCAGCTCGCGCGAGTCGATGAACGCCCGCGCGTACGCGGCCATCGCCGGATCGTCCCACAGCGCGGCCGAGACCTCGTGCCCCGGCACCTCGCGCCGCGTGCCGACCCGGTCGTAGGCGACCGCGCGGAAGTCGGGCGGCAGCCCCACCGGGTCGATCACGCACCTGCTCAGGTCGGTGACGTGCGCCAGCATCGGGCTGACCGCCGCCACCAGCGCGCCCGTGAGCCGCGGGAACGCCTGCCTGGACGCCAGGTGCAGCAGCCCCGTGTAACGGCCCTCGCTCAGGAACAGCGGCGCCGTCAGCCCGGCCCGCCAGCCGTAGGGGGCGAGGTGGCGGCGGAAGTACCGCTCGGTGTCGGGCTCCGGCATGGGGACCGGCGCCCGGGTGGAGATCGCCTTGCGGTAGGCCGCCAGCCCGGCGTACTCCTCGGCCGCGTCCTGATCGATGCGCGAGTGGCCGTCCGAGATCACGCTGTGGTGCCGCCCGGTGGCGGGGTCGTACGCGACGAACTCGTAGGCGTCGAGCGGGACCACGCGGCGCAGCGCCGCCATCGCCCCGTGCGCGCCCCCGCCGCCCGCCACCTGGTAGCCGACCTCGGCGAACGCCTGGAGATGGCGCACGTCCACGGTGATCTGGGCCACGGTGCTTTTATATCATTTGACGATTTTCGGCCCGACTATTTACCCGGGTGCCACCCGGGCGGGCGGTGCTATGGTCGTACACATGCAGCGCGCCTCCGTCACGACGACGCCGGACACCGTCCCGGCGCGCTGACCGCATGCTTCCCGGGCGGACGCCCGGGACTGCTGGTCGTTCGCCCTTTCCACGGAAAGGATGATCATGAACGACCATCGCAGGCTCGGCCGTGAGCTGGGCATCTTCGGCACCGATCCGCTGATCGGCGCCGGCCTGCCCTACTGGCTGCCCGCGGGCGCCGCCGTGCGCAAGGCCGTCGAGGACTACGTGCACGAGCTGGAGCGCCGCAACGGATACCAGCACGTCAACTCGCCGGTGCTGGGTAAACGCGAGCTGTACGAACGATCGGGGCACTGGGCGCACTACGCCGAGGACATGTTCCCGCCCATGGAGGTGGGCGGGGAGGAGTTCGTGCTGCGGCCCAGCCTGTGCCCGCACCACGCGATCATCTACCGCTCCCGGCAGCGCAGCCATCGCGAGCTGCCGCTGCGCATCGCCGAGCTGGGCGGCATGTACCGCGCGGAGCTGTCGGGCGTGCTGGGCGGGCTGACCAGGGTGCGGGCCATCCAGCTCAACGACGGGCACGTGTTCTGCGCGCCCGAGCAGGCCGCCGCCGAGGTGTCGGCCGCGCTCGACCTGATCGAGGCCGCGCACGAGCGGCTCGGCATCCGGGCCGCGCGTTACCGGCTGTCGCTGCGCGGCGAGGGCAAGAAGTTCGTGGACGACCCGGCCATGTGGGCGCGCTCCGAGTCGGTGCTGCGGAACGTGCTGAAGGAACGGGGCCGCGCGTACGACGAGGAGCGCGGCGAGGGCGCCTTCTACGGCCCGAAGATCGACATCCAGATCGCCGACCCGGCGGGCCGCGAGTCGACCCTGTCGACCGTCCAGGTCGACTACTTCCAGCCCGAGCGCTTCGACCTGCGCTACGTGGGCGGCGAGCGGCCCGTGATGGTGCACCGCAGCGTGGTCGGCGGCCTCGAGCGCCTGGTCGCCCACCTCATCGAGGTGCACGGCGGTGCCTTCCCCGCCTGGCTGGCGCCCGTGCAGGCGGTGGTGCTGCCGCTGTCGGACGCCGAACTGGCCGGCGCGGAGGAGGTGCTGCGCCGGTGCGTGGCGGCCGGGCTGCGGACCGAGCTGGTGCCCGCCGACCGGAGCAGCCTCGGGGCCAGGATCAGGGCCCACCGGCTGGTGCCCTACCAGCTGGTGGTGGGCCCGCGCGAAGTGGCCGGCGGGGTGGCGAGCGGGCGGGCGGCGGTGCGGCTGCGCGACGGGAGCCAGGCGGGCGAGGTGCCGATCGAGCAGTTGGCCGCGCAATCGCGACCGTTCGCCTGACAAGCGGAAATCAAATGCATAACGGAGCTTCCCTGATCACCTGAACGGCTCGTAAAGTCCCTGCAACGCCGTGTCGGGGAGGACGCATTTGACCGAGCTGAGCGACCGTGAGGCAGAGCTGGTCTCCGCCCACGAGCAGGAACGTCCGGCGCGGCAATTGGGCGGGCCGCTCAAACTCGGCGTGTGGGTCGTCGGCGGGCTGCTTTCCGCGTACTCGCTGATGGTGGTCTTCCGGCCGGTCGAGGCGATCGAGCACCGGATGACCTTTCTGGCGGTGGCGCTGCCGCTGGTCTTCCTCTGTTACCGCTCCGGGATGGCGCCGTACGCGCGGCGCCTCCTGCGGCGGCCGGAGCCCGCTCCCGCGGGGGAGGGGTCGCGGGCGGAGTGGCCGAGCGCGGCCGACTGGGCGCTCGCGGCGGCGTCGCTGGCGGTGCTGCTCTACCCGCTGCTGGACATCGACGCGTTCCGCGACCGGGGCTCGGGCGCGGCACTGACGGACCTGGACATCGTGGCGGGCGTGGTGCTGACGGTGCTGCTGCTGGAGGCGGTACGGCGCACGGTCGGCTGGGCCTTCGCCATCATCTGCATCCTTTTCCTGATTTATGCCTACTACGGCTCATATTTGCCCATTGATTGGACCATCGGGCATATCGGGTTTGATATCGGGCAAATCGTGTCGCAGCTCTACACCGGCACCGAGGGTTTCTTCGGCGTTCCGATGCAGGTGGCGGCCAGTTACATCATCCTGTTCACCATTTACGGCGCGGTGCTCGACTACTCGGGCGCCAGCAAGTTCTTCATCGACCTGAGCTTCGCCGCCTTCCGCAAGTCCCGAGCCGCCCCCGGCCGCACCGTCACCACGGCCGGCTTCCTGCTCGGCACCGTGTCGGGCTCGGGCGTGGCCACCACGGTCAGCCTGGGCAGCGTGGCCTGGCCGGTGCTGCGGCGGGCCGGCTACCCCAAGGAGCCCGCGGGCGGCATCCTCGCGGCCGGCGGCATCGGCGCCATCCTGTCGCCGCCCACGCTCGGCGCGGCGGCGTTCATCATCGCCGAGTACCTGGGCGTCAGCTACCTGCAGGTGCTGCTGTACGCGACGATCCCCACCCTGCTGTACTACCTCGGCATCTTCCTGGCCATCGAGATCGACTCTCGCCGCTTCGGTACCCAGGCCGTGCAGGTGGACGCGCCCAGGGTGGGACGGCTGCTGCTGCGCTTCGGCTACCACTTCAGCTCCCTGATCCTCATCGTCGTGCTGATGGCGATGAACCGGTCGGCGTTCCAGTCCGTGGTGATCGCCACGGCGGTCGCGTTCCTGCTGTCGTTCCTCGACCCCGCGCACCGGATGGGGCCCAAGCGGATCGGGCAGGCGCTGGCCAAGGGCGCGCTGGAGGTGCTGCCGGTGACCGCGGTCTGCGCGGCGGCGGGCATCATCGTGGGCGCGATCACGCTGACCGGGCTCGGCCAGAACCTGGCCGACATCATCGTGGACATCGGCGCGGGCAACCTCGTCATCACCACGGCCATGGCGGCGATCGCGGTGCTGCTGCTGGGCCTGGCCGTGCCGGTGACGGCCAGCTTCATCATCGCGGCCGTGATCATCGGGCCGGCGCTCTTCGACCTCGGCGTCACCAGGCCCGAGGCGTACATGTTCGTCTTCTACTACGCGGTGCTGTCGGAGGTCAGCCCGCCCACGGCGCTGTCGGCGGTCGCGGCGGCCGCGATCACCGGCGGCAACACGTACAAGACCATGATGATGACCTGGCGTTACACGTTGCCGGCCTTCCTGGTGCCGTTCGCCTTCGTGCTGACGCCCAACGGGCAGGCGCTGCTCGGGCAGGGGCCCATCGGCACCGTGCTGCTGATGACCGCGGTCTCGGCCGTCGCGGTGGCCGCGCTGGCCATGGCCACCGGAGGGCTGGCCGGCCTGCCGGAGCGGCTGCTGGCGGCGGTGGCCGCGGTGCTGCTGCTGTTCCTCGAACCCGTCCCCATCGTCGCCGGTCTGGCCGTGCTGGCCGTGGCCGCCGCCATGCACCTCATCAGAAGCAGGAGAAGGAGAGCAGCGTGAAGCGGATTCTCACGATCGTCGCCGCCACGGTCCTGGCGGTGGCGGGCTGCGGCGGCGGTGGCGCCGGCGGCGGCTCGGGCAACCGGCTGTCGATCGCCACGGGCGGCACGACCGGCGTCTACTACGTCTACGGCGGCGGCCTGGCCCAGCAGCTCTCGGCCAACATCGCCAACACCCGGGCCACCGCGTCCGTCACCTCGGCCTCCGTCGAGAACATCAAGCTGCTGGCCTCGGGCAAGGCGCACATCGGGTTCTCCCAGTCCGACACGGCCGCCGACGCGGTCAACGGCAAGGACACCTTCACCGCCAAGCAGCCCGTCAAGGCCATCGCCCGCATCTACGACAACTACACGCACGTCGTGGTCGCCCCCGGCGTCGAGGCCACCAAGGTCGCCGACCTGAAGGGCAAGCGCGTCTCGCTCGGCCCCGCCAACTCCGGCACCCAGGTCGTCGCCAGGCGCATGCTGGAGGCGGCCGGCATCGACCCCGACACCGACATCACCAAGCAGCAGCTCTCGATCAACGAGTCCGTGCAGGCGGTCAAGGACGACACGATCGACGCGTTCTTCTGGGTCGGCGGCCTGCCCACGGCCGGCATCACCGACCTGGCCACCAGCAAGCCGGACATGAAGATGCTCGACACCAGCGACGTGCTGGCGAAGATGCAGTCCACGTACGGGCAGCAGTACGTCGCGCTGAACGTGGACATGTCCGCCACCTACAAGCTGTCCGGCCGGCTCCAGACCGTCGGCATCGCGAACGTGCTGCTGGTGCCGGACTCGATGAACGAGCAGCTCGCCTACGACATCACCAAGACCCTGTTCGAGAAGAAGTCCGAGCTGGCGAAGGTGCACCCCGAGGCCCAGAAGCTCGACCCGGCCATGGGCCAGCAGGTGGCCCCGGTCGCGCTGCACCCGGGCGCCGCGCGTTACTACAAGGAGAAGGGCTGATCCGCCTGCTCCTGACGCTCGCGGCGGTGGCGGCGCTCGGCACCGGCGACGGTGCCGGGCGCCTCACCGTCAACGGCCTCCCCGTGACCCGGGGCTTCGCCCTCGGCTACGTGCACAGCATCTACAGGGCCCCCTCCGCCGAGCTGTTCACCGTGGACGGCACCCGGTTCACGATGCGGGCCGTGCTGTCGGTCAACGAGGGCGTGCTCGACTACTACGCGGTGGAGGGCGAGCGGGTGCGCCTGCCGGGGGACCTGTGGCTGCTGCGGCTCGCCGAGCCGGCCACGTACGAGGAGCTGTCGCTGCTGACGACCTCCATCGGCCGCAGGACGGTCATCTCGGGCGGGCGCTGCCTGCCCCTCTACCCGGCCTCCGGCGCCGGCGAGGTGCGGCTGTCGCTCGTGCTCACCCCGCAGGTCACGAGCCGGCCGTGCCCCGGCGCCTTCGCGGCCCTACAACCAGTCCTTCTTCTTGAACACCGCGTACAGTCCCGCTGAGGCCAGCGCCACCAGCACCGAGGACGTCCAGAAGCCGGCGGGCGTCCCCGACCCCGGATAGGGCACGTTCTGGCCGTAGAAGCCGGTGATCGCGGTGGGCACGGCGATGATCGCGGCCCAGCTCGTGACCCGCTTCATGATCTCGTTCAGCCGGAAGCCCTGCTGCGACAGGCGGGTCTCGCGGACGTTGGCGAGCATGTCGCGGATGGACTCCACCCACTCGATGACACGCAGGACGTGGTCGTGGACGTCCTCGAAGTACGGCTTCATGACGGGGTCGGCGACGAGGTCCTGGTCACGGCGGAGCAGGGTGCCGACCACCTCGCGCATCGGGAAGGTGATCCTGCGCAGCTTGGTGGTGTCCCTGCGCAGCACGTACATGGAGTGCTGCAGCGCCCTGCTGTCGCGGACACCCTGCACGAACAGCGCCTCCTCCATCGCCTCGACCTGCCCGTCGAGGTCCTGCACCAGGTCGAAGTGCTGGTCCACGACGTAGTCGAGCAGCCCGTGCAGCAGGAACGTGACGCCGTGGCGGGCCATGCGGGAGGCGGCGTCCCAGCGCCTGACCACCCCGCCGATGTCGAAGCGGTCGTTCTCCCGCACGGTGACCAGGGCGTTGGCGGTGACGAAGACGTTCACCTCGACGGGGACGATCCGGCCCGCCTCCAGGTGCAGCCCGTACACCGTGATGAACAGGTGGTTGTCGTAGACGTCCACCTTCGGCCGCTGGTGGTCGGTGAGCACGTCCTCGACGGCCAGCTCGTGCAGCCCCAGCTCCTCGCCGATCGCGGCGAGCTGGGCGGGCGACGGGGCGCACAGGTCGAACCAGACCGCGTTCGCCGGGTCCGCCACGTGGTCGGAGACCTCCTCGACGGGGAAGCCTTCCTTCTCCAGGACGCCGTTCCGGTAAAGCCGCGTGTGCACTAGCCGAGTCTGGCAAATCGTCTCGCGTTCCGCACGGCCGCCCCTCCCGGGTCGTTGTTGAAGTAGACCCAGGCGTCCTCCCAGCCCGCCTCGCGCACCCGGGCGGCCCAGGTCCGCAGCGCGCTCTCGCCGTACTCCCAGCCGGACCGGCCCTGGTGCAGGCGCACGTAACCCCAGCCGGCCGTACGCCAGAGCGGGCTCTGCGGCCGGCCCAGCCGGTCGGCCCAGCACAGGGCGGCCCCGCGGGCGACCAGGAGCTGCCGCACCTCCTCGGTCCACCAGGAGTCGTGGCGCGGCTCCACGGCCACCCGGACCCCCGCGGGGAAGCAGCCCAGGCACCGGTCGAGCCTGGCCGGATCGGCCTTCAGCGTCGGCGGGAGCTGCAGCAGGATCGGGCCCAGCTTCTCCTTCAGCCCGGCCGCGGCGCCCATCAGGCGCGCGACAGGCTCCTCCGGCTCGTCCAGCCGCTTGATGTGGGTGAGGAACCTGCTGGCCTTCACGGCCATCACGAAGCCGGGCGGCGTGCGCTCGCGCCAGGCGGCGAACGACTCCGGGCTCGGCAGCCGGTAGAAGGCGTTGTTGCTCTCCACGGTGGCGAACTCGGCCGCGTACGTCTCCAGCCAGAGCCGCTGCGGCACGCCCTCCGGATACAGGACCCCGCGCCAGTCCTTGTACTGCCATCCGGAGGTGCCCACCAGCCGTGTCATGGCATCTGGCCTACCCTGTGGGGCCGCGTGCAGTACAACTGTCCTAGTTCGTCACGTGTCCTAGTCCGTCACGCCCCATGTCCGTCACGTCGAGGAGGACCTTTCACGCAATGGGCGCCAACCACGCGCACGGCACCGCCGTCCCCAGCTCGCGGCGCACGGTGGTGGCCGGCCTGGCCGTCCTGGTGCCGCTGGCCGTCGTCACGCTGATCGCCCTGGTGTGGCTCTGGCCGGCCGGCGGGAAGGAGGCCGCCCCGGCGCAGTCCGGCGTGCAGCGGCTGACCGGCACGGTCGTCGGCGTCACGCTCAAGACCTGCCCGGCCGCCGTCGAGGGCTCGCCCCAGCCCGACCCCGCCACCTGCGGGAACGCCGTCGTGAAGGTCGGTGAGGGGCCCGACGCCGGTCAGGACGTCGAGCTCCGCCTGCCCAGCGGCCCCGGCGCGCAGCACTTCACCGTGGACGACGAGGTGATCCTGCTGCGCGGGGCCGACGGCGCCTACCAGATCTCCGATCACGACAGGGCCCTGCCGCTGTGGCTGTTCGGGGCGGCGTTCGCGCTTGCGGTGATCGCCTTCGGGCGGTGGCGGGGGGTGACGGCGCTGGTGGGGCTGGCGGTCACGTTCGTGCTGCTGCTGACGTTCGTGATCCCCGGCATCCTCGAGGGACGGTCGCCCATGCTGGTGGCCATCGTGGGCGCCTCGGCGATCATGCTGGCGGTGCTCTACCTGACGCACGGCTTCTCGCTGTCCACGTCCGTGGCCGTGCTGGGGACGCTGGCCAGCCTGGCGCTGACCGGGGGGCTGTCGTACGTGGCGCTGGGGTTCGCCCGGCTCAACGGGATCACCGACGACAGCGCGCTGGCCCTGGACATGAGCCTGTCCATCGACACGCAGGGGCTGCTGCTGGCCAGCATCATCATCGGCGCGCTGGGGGTGCTCGACGACGTCACGGTCACGCAGGCGGTGACGGTGGCCGAGCTGGCCCACGCCAACCCGTCGTACGGCTTCGCCAAGCTCTACCGGGCCGCGAGCCGGATCGGGCGGGCGCACATCGCCTCGGTGATCAACACCATCATCCTGGCGTACGCGGGGGCGTCGCTGCCGTTGCTGCTGCTGTTCAGCATCGGGGAGCAGCCCCTGGGCGAGGTGATGTCCACGCCGGTCATCGCGCAGGAGATCGTCCGCAGCATCGTCGGCACGCTGGGGCTCATCGCGGCCGTCCCCATCACGACGGCCCTGGCCGCCCTGACGGCGTCCCGGCGGCTCGCGGAGGCCCCCGCCGATCGAGATCCCGCCGATCGGGGCCCTGCCGCCCGGAACCCTGCCGCCCGGAACCCTGCCGCCCGGGACGCGGGGCCGGGCTCGCGGGCCAAGGCCTCCAGGCGGGGCGGGGACTTCTTCGCCGCGCACGCGCACGACACCGCGCACGACACCGAGCACGAGGACTTCTTCTCCCGGCAGCCGGACCAGGACGAGCACGACGGATTCTTCGCGCGTGAGGACGCCACCGCCACGCGCGGCGACTTCTTCACGCCGCAGCCCCGCCTCGACACGCCCGCGCGCCCGGAGCCGTCCCCCGCCCCGGACCGCCCGGCCCGCCACCGCCGCCGCACGGGCCCCTGACGCGGGCCGGGGCGGAAAACCCGCTGCCGCCGCGGGCCATCTGGCCCCGTTGCGAGGTGCGGGTGCCATGATCGCGTAATCTTTCCTGACATGACGGCCGACCTGGTGGCGAGACGGGTGACGAACGTGCTGGCACCGCAGGTGCTGGTGATCATCATGCCGCCGCTCGTCGGCCTGCTGGCCCAGGGGTGGTCGGGGGCGGCCTGGGGGCTGGTGGCGTCGGCGTTCTGCGGCGGCGTGCCGGCGGCGGTGATCGCGGTGGGCGTGCGCTCGGGCAAGCTCGACTCCCACCACATCGTGGACCGCGCCCGCCGTACCGGCCCGCTGCTCGCCGCCGTGGCGGCCGTGCTGGTGGCGCTGGCGCTGCTGGTGGTGATGGGCGCGCCGACGTTGCTCGTCGCCACCGTGACCGCGATGCTGGTCGCCCTGGGCGTGACCGTGCCGATCACGTTGCGCTGGAAGATCTCCTTCCACGCCGCCGTCTCCGCCGGCACGGTCGTGGTGCTCACCCACGTCCTGCCCGCGTGGCCGACCGCGATCACGGGAGCCGCCGTCGTGGGGCTGGTGTGCTGGGCGAGAGTACGTCTCACGCACCACACCTGGGCCCAGGTCGTCGCAGGGGCGGCGGCCGGCACGCTCACGACCTGGGCGACCCTGAACGCCTTCGGCCTGAGCTGAGCCCGTACCCGTGGAATAGGAGCGTGCCCGGCGGGGTTGGCGCGAACATGGATGCCACGAACCGCGGCCGGGTGCGTGTCGAGCGCACGGCCAAGCGCGTGCGAACCTATCTGGGCGGCCGGGTGGTGGCCGACACCACCTCCGCCCTGCTGGTGTGGGAAGTCCCGTACTATCCCACCTACTACTTCCCGCTGGACGACGTGGACGAGTCCGCGCTGAAGGCCACCGGAGCCACCAAGCACTCCCCGAGCAGGGGCGACGCGGTGGTCTACACCGTCACCTCGGGCACCGCCGAGGCCGCTGACGCGGCCCTGGCCTACCCCGAGTCGCCGCTGGAGCAGATCCGGGGGCACGTGCGCTTCGAGTGGGAGGCGATGGACGCCTGGTTCGAGGAGGACGAGGAGGTGTTCTTCCACGCCCGCGACCCGTACACCAGGGTGGACATCCTGGCCGGCTCGCGGCACGTGCGGATCGAGGTGGACGGCGTGACCGTGGCCGACTCCCGCAACCCGCGCATCCTCTTCGAGACCGGCCTGCCCGCCCGGTACTACCTGCCGAAGACCGACGTGCGGCTGGACCTGCTGGAGCCCAGCGACACCGCCACGCACTGCCCCTACAAGGGCACGGCCGAGTACTGGTCGGTCAACGGCAAGAAGGACCTGGCGTGGTCGTACCGGACGCCGCTGCCGGAGAGCACGAAGATCGCCGGGCTGATCGCGTTCTACGACGAGAAGCTCGACGTGTACGTGGACGGCGTGCTGCAGGAACGGCCGAAGAGCAAGTTCGCCTGACGGGTCAGGAGGCCGCGGTCCAGCGGGGGTCGCGGCCGAGGTAACGCAGCAGCGCGGCGACGTCGTCGTCGCCGGGCAGCGGCTCCAGCGCCGGGGCGTAGGCGCCCCAGGCGCGCAGCGGCTCGACGATCTGCCTGGCCACCTCCAGCATGGGGCGGGCCAGCTCCGGCGTGAGCGGCGAGGGCCCGCCGCAGGCCATCGCGATGTCCCAGGCGTGCACGCCCGCGTCGAGCGCGCACGCCGCGGAGCCGGACTCCGGCGTCATCTTGTGCGGCGGCACCGGCGTCGCCACCTCGGCGGCCGTCCGGTCCACCCCGGCCCACGCCCTGGCCGAGCGCTCCAGCGCGTCCTCGAGGAACGCGCCCGGGTCCCCGTCGATCGTGCCCGAGGGGTCGAACGGGTCGAAGGAGGGGCCGGGCTCGCCGGTGAGCGCGGCGGCGAAGCCGATCTGGTCGCCCGCGGCGTGCTGCAGGACGTGCGCGACGCTCCAGCCGGCGCACGGCGTGGGCAGGCTCCAGCCGCCGGCGGGCACCGCGCGCACGGCCCGGCGCAGCGCCTCGTGCGAGGCGTCGAGAACGTCCCAGCCGCTGATGGTGACGCTGTCGCTCATGAGTGAGCCCCTTTCGTGTCGGTGACTCCACTCTATCAGAACGGAATGTTTTGTTCCACTAGGATCGCTCACTTTCCAGGCCCCGGATCAGCGTGTCGAGGGCCTGGGTGAAGTCGGCCGTGGTGGCGCCTACGCGTGCGGCGGTGTGGCGCTCGCCGGCAGCGGGCGCCCCCGATCGCTAGGTGAACAGGCGGGTCAGCACCCGGGTGCCGAACTCCAGGCCCTCCACCGGCACCCGCTCGTCCTTCCCATGGAACATCCCGAAGTAGTCCAGATCGGGCCGGAGCATCAGCGGCGCGAACCCGTACCCCTTGATGCCGATCCTGGCGAACGACTTGGCGTCCGTGCCCCCGGCCATCACGTACGGCACCGGCCTGGCCAGCGCGTCCTCGGCCACCAGTGCCCCGGCCAGCTCGTCGAAGAACGCCGACGGGTACGGCGCGTCGGGCGCGTCCTCCAGGTTCACGAACTCGCGGGTGACCTTCGGCCCGAGCAGCTCGTCGATCGTCGCCAGGAACTCCTCCTGCAACCCCGGCATGAACCGCCCGTCCACGTGGGCGGAGGCCGTCGAGGGCACGACGTTGACCTTGTAGCCGGCGTCGAGCATGGTCGGGTTCGCCGAGTTGCGGATCTGGCTCCTGAACAGGCTGCCCAGCGCCCCGAGCCGGGTCGCCTCGGCGTCCAGCCGGTCCAGGTCGATCGGCCGGCCGGTGATCTCCGACAGGCTCTGGACGAGCGCCGCCACCGTCGGGGTCAGCCGCACCGGCCACTCGTACGCGGCCACCCGCGACAACGCGTGCACCAGCGTCGCGACCGGATTGTCCACGGCCGGACGCGACCCGTGCCCGGCCACGCCGTGCGCAGTCAGCTTCATCCAGGCGGTGCCGCGCTCGCCGACCGCGATCGGGTACACCCGGTGCTCCTGCGAGGCCACGCTGAACCCGCCCGACTCGCTGATCGCCTCGCTCACGCCGTCGAACAGCTCCCGGTGCTCGCTCACGGCGTGCCGCGAGCCGTAGTCGCCGGTGGCCTCCTCGTCCGCGAGGAACGCCAGCACCAGGTCCCGCTTCGGCCGCTCGCCCCGGGCCCGCATGCCGAGCACGGTGGCCAGCGTCATCGCGCACGAGCCCTTCATGTCGACCGCGCCCCGCCCGTACACGCAGCCGTCCTCGATCTCACCGGAGAACGGGTGCATCCGCCACTCGGCCGGGTCGGCGGGCACCACGTCGAGGTGGCCGTGCACGAGCAGCGCGTCGGGCGAGTCGCCGTCCATCCTGGCCACGACCGTGGTCCGCTTCGGTGCCGACTCGAACACCACCGGCTCCAGGCCCGCGTCGGCCAGCAGCGTGGCGACGTACTCGGCGGCCGGACGCTCGCCCGAGCCCGGGTTCGTGGTGTCGAACCTGATCAGATCCGAGCAGATCTCGGCAACGCTCTTCACGCTCTCCCCTTCAAGGTCAACGGCGGCACCTCAGGCGTCTCCATGCCGAAGATCAGCCCGTAGAAGGCCAGCTCGGCCTCCAACGTCGCGACGATAGTCTCCTCCCTGCGCCAGCCGTGCTGCTCGCCGGGGAAGGTGAGCAGTGCCCACTCTTTGCCATGTTTGTCCAGTTCGGCGGTGAACCGTTCGGCCTGGGAGACGTCCACGATCTTGTCCTCCAGGCCGTGCAGCATGAGGCAGGGGCCGGAGGCGCGGAAGGCGTTCAGCAGCGGGGAGCGCTCGGTGTAGCGCTGCCGCGTCTCCGGCAGCGGGCCCACCAGCCCATCCAGGTAGCGCGACTCGAAGTCGTGCGTCTCGGCGGCCCAGCTCTCCGGGTCGGTGATCGCGTAGTGCGCCACCCCACCCGCGAACACGTCGCTGTGCACCAGCGCCGCCACCGTGGTCCAGCCGCCCGCGCTGCCGCCCCTGACGGCCAGCTTGGCGGCGTCGGCCCGGCCCAGCTCGACCAGGCCGCGCGCCACCCTGGCGCAGTCCTGCACGTCCACCACGCCCCACTGGTGGCGCAGCCGCTCCCGGTAGGCGCGGCCGTAACCGGTGGAGCCGCCGTAGTTCACCACGGCCACGCCGATGCCCCTGCTGGTGAAGTAGGCGATCTCCAGGTCGAGCATGACCGGCAGGTTCCCGGTGGGGCCGCCGTGCGCGAAGATCACCCACGGTCCCGGCCCCCGAAGCCCGGACGGCGGGTACAGGTGCGCGTGCACCCCCTCGATCGTCACCGCCTCGGGCGTGGGCAGCAGGTCGCGGTCCGGCAGCGCCTTGCGCGGCGACACCACCTCGTGCGCGCCGTCGTCCAGGCGGACCAGCGTGACCTCCAGCGGCGTGTACGGCGTCGCGCCCACGGCCGCCACCTTGCCGCCCGCGACCGACACGGTCGACGACCAGTGCGTGGCCGCGCCGCCGATCTCCCGCAGGTCGCCGGTTCCGGGGTCCAGCACGCCCAGGCGGCGGTGGTCGGCGGTGCCGTAGACGAGGGCCAGGCGGCCGTCCTCCGCCACGGCGAGACAGGTCAGACCCGGCTTCCAGGCGGCCGCGCCGAACTCCAGCTCCATCGGGGTGAGGTTGCGGGCGGGGGAGCCGTCCAGGGGGACGAGATGCACGTTCCACCAGCCGGTCGGGTCCGTCACCGCGTACAGGCTCGTGTCGTCGCGCCACTCGGCCTGGAACACCGACTCTTCCGGGCCGCCCGCGACCACCTCGTACGGCCCGGCGGAGCCGTCCCCGGACAGCGGGGCCACGCACAGCTCGGTGCCGTCCCACGGCATGTTCGGGTGGTCCCAGCCGATCCAGGCCACCCACCGGCCGTCAGGGGAGACGCGGGGATTCATCAGGAAGTGCTGGGCCCTGGCGACGACCCTGACCGGGCCCCCGCCCAGCGGCACCGCCACCAGGTCCCGCACGTCGGCGATCTCCCTGACCGCCCACACCTCGTCCCTGCCCGGCGGCAGGTAGAGGTCGCCGTACCGCGACGGGCCCTCCGGGGTGAGCGGCACGGGATCGCCGCCGTCCAGCCGGTACAGGCGCTGGTCGGCCCAGTTCGTGAAGACCAGCCCACCGCCGGGCAGCGGGCGCCAGGAGCGGCCCCCGTACTCGACGAGCCGGTTGCGGGCGTTCCAGCCCGCGGGGAGCGCGTCGACGCGGGAGCCGTCCGGCAGGCGGCGCACCACGCAGCGCCTGCCGCCCTCGTGCGGGCGCGGCTCGTCCCACCAGACCTCGACACCGGAGGGCGTGGCCACCGCCTCCACCCACTGGGGGCCGCCGTCGATATGGGCCACGTCGATCGGTCGAATGCTCATCAACTCACCAATTGCCGTTGGTACAAGGAGGAAGAGGAACGTCGGGGGGATGCAGCACGTACGCGATGCCGCCGCTGCCCGAGCTCCTGAGCCACACGTGCTCGAACGCCGCCCGCGGGTAGACCCGCCGGACCTCGGCGTCGCGGGGCGCGGCCGGGTCGTTCACCACGATGTCGCCCCCGGCGGTGAAACCGGTGACGACCAGGATGTGGCCGCTGGTGGAGTAGCAGGATCCGGGCAGCTCGTGCACCTTGAACGACTGCGACGTGATCACCGGGATCCCGGCCCGGACGAACTGCTCCAGCTCCGCCGCCGACCGCAGCCGCGTCACGAACCCGGCCAGCCCGAACCGCCCCGCGTACGCGACGTTGAACGGCCAGTTGCCGGTGCCCTGGTAGCTCTCGTCGTACGTGCCCGCCGCCGCGTGGTCCACGGCGGGGGCCGGATCGCCGTCCCCCACCCAGGCCAGCTCGCCGGGCGCGGGCCCGCGGCCCCAGTAGGCCAGCACCATGGCGACCGAGGCGGGGCTGCACCAGTTGACGCCCCCGCCGTCGTAGCGCACGTGGTGCCCGGTGTGCGCGTGCTGCGAACGCCGCGGCACCGCCAGCTCGACGGCGCCGCCGGGGCCCGGCGCGCTCGGCGCGGGCGGCAGCCGCGGCAGCGCCGAGGCCATCACGCCCAGCCCGGTCACCCGGGCGCCGCCGCCGTGCCGGGTCACCCGCACCTGGTAGGCCGTCACCGGCCGCCTGGCCACGAACGTGTCCACCGCCACGTCCCCGTGCTCGTCGCCCTGGCCCGGCACCGAGGTGCGCGGGCCGCCCCGCTCGGACCAGCGGCCCATGACGTACCACTTGGTGAGGTCGCCGGAGGCGGTCCTGGCCCGCAGCGCGATCTCGATCCACGTGCCCGGCGGGGTGCGCGCGGTCCACGACGGGACGATCTGGGTCGCGGGGAAGCCGATCGGCCGCTCCTCGCTGAGCCACCTGCCGGCGCGCCCTTCGCCTGGGGGTCCTTCGCCTGGGGGCCCTTCGTCCGAGAGCCCTTCGTCTGCGGGCACCGTGAAGCGGGTGAAGGCGACATGGGCCAGATCGACGGTGAGCACCAGGCACATTGTGGTTTCGCACTCCATGTCGCACATCGGAAGGTTTACGTACCGGCCCCGAATTGTGTCGGTGATCATCTCTATGGTTCGGGGCATGACTTCAGCGGTACAGGCATACACCTACACCGGGCCCTCCGTGCTGGCTGACGGAAGGCTCGCTCTTTCGACCTCCGGTGGCACGGCGTTATCCGGCCCGCAGGCCCACCCCAGGTTCTTCAGCGGGCTGCTCACCCACGCCGCCCCGGCCGCCGCCGGGCTGCTGGCCGTGGCCGACGTGGCGCTCACCCGCTACCACCAGCCCCGGCCCGGATGGACCCGCGACCCGGTCGTGACGTGCGACGGCGAGCGGCTCAGGTTCGAGTCGTTCTCCGCCTGCGGCGGCGTCTACGCCCGGCTCGACGTGCTCGCCCTCGACGGCGACGTGCTCGACCGGGGCACCACCAACGTCGACGTCAACGGGCCGCTGCGCGAGGCGCTGGCGAGGGTCGGCGGCAAGGACCCGCTGCACGTGGGCGTCGGCGCCGACGAGCTGACCGTCACCACGCTCGGCGGGGCGGTGGTGGAGAAGAAGGTGCCGCTGCCGTCGCGGTGGCTGCGCGGGTTCGCCGAGGTGCAGGTGATGGCCGCCGGGTGGGACCTGCGGGCCGAGCTGGCGGGGCCGCAGGCCGTACGGTTCCTGCGCTCCCTGCCCAAGGGGGCCCGCTCCACCGTCTGGGCCGTGCCCGCCGGTCGTGACCTGCGGCTGTCCTCGGCCGCGGCGCGCGGCGGCGTGTGCCTGTCGGGCACCGGGCGGGTGGCGACGCTGATGCCGCTGCTCAGGTTCGCCAAGGCGCTGCGGGTCTACGGCCCGGCGGACGGCTCGTCCACCGCGAGCGCGTGGGAGCTGGAGCTGCCCGGCATGCGGTACACGCTGGCCGTCTCGCCCCAGCCGGCGCGCGGCTTCTCCGGCGAGGGTCAGGTCCTCGACGACCTGGCCACCGACGAGGCCGGGGCCGACGCCGACGTCGTCGGGATGCTGCTCAACTTCGAGCCCACCGTCGAGCTCGGGCTGCTCTCCGACCGCTCCGGCCTGCCCGTCGAGCGGGTACGCGCGGCGCTCACCCAGCTCGGCACCTCCGGCCGGGTCGGCTACGACCTGCACGAGGCCGCCCACTTCCACCGCGAGCTGCCCTACGACAAGGACCAGGTGGCCGCGCTCAACCCGCGCCTGACCTCGGCCAGGAAGCTCGTCGACGCCGGCGCCGTCCGCCTGCTGCCCGACGGCCGGGCCGAGGTGACCACCGACGGCGGCGTGCGCCGGGTGGACGTCGGCGACGGGACGTGCACGTGCCCGTGGTGGTTCGACCACCGGGGGTCGCGCGGGCCGTGCAAGCACGTGCTCTCGGCCAGGATCGCCGCCCGGCTGGCGGTGGAGGCCACCCCGTGACGGCGGACAGACCCGCCGGCGGGGGCGACGTCACGGTGGCCGGTATGACGCCGGCTGGTGCGGCGGTGCCCGGCGTGACGTCAGCCGGTGCAGAGGTGGCCGGTATGACGGCGGCCGGTGCGGCGGTGCCCGGTATGACGGCGGCCGGTGCGACGGTGCCCGGCATGACGGCGGTCGGTGCGACGGCGGGCGGTGCGGCGCTGGTCGGTGCGGCGGCGGGCGGGGTGATGGCGGAGGGCGCGCCGGTGGGGGAGCCGGCGTGGGAGTCAGCGCGGGAATCGGTGTGGGAATCGGTGTGGGAGTCGGTGGTGGCCGCGCTGGACACCGGGGACCTCGACCTGGTGGCCGACCGCGTACTGGCGCTCGACGAGCATGCCCGCCGTGAGGTGGCCGCCGCCCTGCCCGCGCACATCCCCGTGGCGGAGGAGCGCGCCACGGCCAGGTGGCGCGAGCGCGAGGCCACGCGCGCGCGGGAGGGCGAGGCCGCCTGGCGCGCGTACGTGCGCGCCGCCGAACGCGAGGGCCGCACCGTGGCCGAGGACGAGCGCTGGCGCTGGGACGCCCAGTGGTTCCGGTCCCGGACGCACGGCTCCGGCGAGAGCTGGGCGGCTCCGCTGCGGGTGGCGGGTGCGGCGGCCATCGGCGGGGCCGCCGCCGTCGTCGCCTGGCTCAACCGCCGCGACCTCCAGGACCGCTGGTCCTGGGACCGCCACACCGCCACCGTCCTCGAACGCGTGCTCTCGGCCCGCCCCGCCGCCTGGCAGGCCGACTTCGCCGCCCGCGCCACGCTCAGGCTCCGCGACACCCCGCGCCGGCGCGCCGCCCGGGACCCCATGGCCGGGCTCGTGCTGGCCATGCTGCGGCGCAGCGGATCCACCCCGCCCCGGCACGACCCGCTCGTGGTGGCCTGGGCGACCGGCATCCCCATCGCGGCCGAGCTGCGCGAGGACCCGCTGCTCGACCATCTCCTGCCCCGGCTGTTCGAGGCGGAGGGCGTCGGCGGGCTGCTGCGCGACGAGCGCGCCGACCCGCCCGCCCCCAGAAGCTGGCTGGCCGCGCTCGGGACGCTGCAGCGCGAGGGACGGATCGGGCGAGACGTGCTGCTCGACGGGTGCCTGCGGCGCTTCCTGCGCGGCGGGCAGGCCGCCGACCTGCGCTTCTTCGTGCGGCTGCACGAGCTGCTCGATCCCACGTACGACGAGGTGAGCAAGCGGCGTCACGACTACCTGCGGCTGCTGCCCGTCGCGCCCGGCGCCGTGGCCGAGCCGATGCTCAGGCACCTGCGGCGGCTGGAGGACCTCGACCCGGGCGAGGTGACCGAGGCGGTGCGGGCGCTGCTGTCGCGCGGCGAGCGCAAGCTGCTGACGGCCGGGCTCACCTGGCTCGACGAGGTCGCCCGCGATCCGGCGGCCGAGCTGGAATCGCTCGCGCCCGCCCTGGGGTACGCGTTCGCCTGCGAGTCCGCCGACGTGCAGGGGCGGGCGGTGCGGCTGGCGGTCAAGCACGCCAAGCGGTTCGGCGAGGCCGGGGCGCGGGCCGTCCGGGAGGCGGCCACCGTGCTGCCGCAGGAGCTGGGGGAGACGCTGGCCTCGGTGTTCGGCGGGGAGGCCGCCGAGGACCCGCGCGAGTCCGGCGGGTTCGTGCCGGTGCCGCTGCCGCCTGCGGTGTCCGCCGCCCCGTTCCCCGGGCCCGTGGTGGTGGCGGGGGACCTGGAGGCGCTGCCGGACGGGGGCCGGTGGGAGGCCGCCGAGCTGTGGCTGGCCGGGGTCGTGCGGCTGTACGGGAGCGATCGCGACGGGCTGGCCGCCCGGCTGGCCGGGCTGATGCCGGGCGTGGCGCCGCCGGCGGGGCGGTGGCAGGCGGTCTGGCACTGGGCGTGGGAGATCGCGCGGCTGGTGACGGCGGCAGCCGAGGGCTCCGGCGGCTCGGTGCTCGCGGCGGGGGTGTCGCGGCTGCCCGAAGCCGGTGACGTGCCGGGGCCGCACCTGTTCCTGCTGCGGCGCTGGGCCGAGGTGTGCGAGGCGATCGAGGCGGGGACGCTGCCGCCGTACCTGCTGGCCGAGCCCACCTCGACGACGGGCCATCTGGACGGCGCGGTGCTGGTGGAGCGGCTGGCGGGATACGAGCGCGCGGGCGTCGAGGCGCTGCCCGCAGATCTGGGCCAGGCGCTGCTGCGGCTGCCGCGCGCGACCGCGCCCGAGGTGGTGGCGCGGGCCGGGCGGCTCACCTCGGCGGCGGGCCGGGCGGTGGCACGCTGGATGAGCGGCGAGCGGCCCGAGCCCGTCGCGGAGATCGGCTGGTGGTACTACCCGCCCGCGGGCACGCCCGGGTGCGGCGACAGACGGGTCTACCGCGAGGACCGCGAGCCGGCCGGGACGGGAGCGGTGCTCTACGAGCTGACGGCGCACCTCCACCTGACACCGCCGCCGGGCGACGGGCCCACCGGTGACCGGCTGCTGGGCGGGGCCGTGGAGCATCGGTTGAAGGAGCACGACGGGTACCTGCGCTGGTGGCCGTACCTGATGCCGTCCGACCGGGAGGCCGTCGCGGCGCACCTCGTGCCGCACCTGACCGAGCGTTGGCTGCGGGCCCGCGCCGAACCGGCCCAGGCGTGGGCGCTCGCGCGGGCGGACGGGCCGATGGGCGAGGCGGGCGCGCTCGTGCAGGCGTACTTCGTGGCCGACCGGGCCTGGTGCGCCGACCCCGAGGAGCGGGCCAGGCCCCTCGTGCAGCTGGCCGCCCGGGGCGAGCTCGCCGCCGAGGAGGTGGGACGGCAGCTCGCGCTGCTGGTCCGCCGGACGGATCTCAAGCCGGGCCCGGTGTTCGAGACGCTGGAGAGCGCGGCGGCGCTCGGCGCTCACCGGGAGGTGTGGCGGATCATGACGGGGTTCCTGGCCGTGTTCCTGCCGGGGCCGGGGGAGCGGCCGCACACCCGGCACGCGCAGGGGCTCACGTTCGCCCTGCGTGCCGCGCGGTGGGCGGCGGCGCGAGGGGCGGTGGCCTGCGTCGCCGAGATCGCGCAACGCCGCGCCTCGAACAACTTCGTCCGGGAGGCCCGCAGGCTGCACACGTACCTGACGTGACGGCCTGAAGGGGCCGCTGACGTGCTCGTCCCCACTCCTCGAACGCGCGGGTGGGGACGAGGGTCAGAGGTACAGGCCCGTGGACTCGTCGCCCAGCACGGGGGTGATCTCGCGGCCGGAGCGCAGCGCGTACAGCTGCGCCAGCGTCGCCCCCGAGGGCCCGACCCCCTCCGCGGACCCCAGCCAGGCGGTCGCCTCCTCCTTGCTCAGCGGCCCCACCTCGACCTGCGCCAGGCAGCGGCCGGGGCGGACGACGGCGGGGTGGAGGCGGGCCAGGTCCTCGTTGGTGGTGATCGCCACCAGGACGTCGCGGCCCTGCCCGAGCAGCCCGTCGGTCAGGTTGAGCAGGCGCGACAGCCCCTGCCCCGCCTGCGCCTTGGCGCCCGAGCTGATCAGCTCGTCGCAGTCCTCCAGCACCAGCAGGCGCCAGCGCTGCGCCTCGTCGTCGGTGTCGTAGCCGACCGCCACCTCCATCAGGTAGCCCGGCTCGTTGAACAGCCGCTCGGGGTCGAGCACGCAGTCGACCTGGCACCACTCGTGCCACTGCTTGGCCAGCGACCGCAGCAGCGTGGTCTTGCCGGTGCCCGGCTGCCCGTGCAGGAGGATGAGGCGGCCGTTGACGTCGGCCGGGGTGACCGACATGAGCCGGTCGAGCGCCGGGCGGACCTTGGCCGAGTAGTTGGCGCTGATCTCGGCCCAGGGCTGCGCCGTGATCGGCTTCTCCGAGCGGGTGCCGCCGTGCATGCCCCGCCACCAGAACCCCATCTCGACGTGGTCGACGTCGGGCACGGGCTCCTCGGCGCCCTCGATGCTCTCGGCCAGCACGGTCTTGGCCAGGTCCTCGTTGACCGCCGTCACGCTGACCGTCGCGGTGCGGTTGCGGTGGCGCACGCTCCGCAGGGTCCAGCCGTCGCCGCTGATCAGCCGCGACTCCGAGCCGTCCTCGACCCGCGCGGTGCGCAGCACGCGCCCGCCGGCGGGGGCGAGCGTGGCCTCGGGGCGCACGCGCTCCAGGTTGGCCAGGCGCGACCACGGCTGCGCGCCCGTCGCGAACGGCGACAGCGCCAGCGCGTCGATGACGTCGATGGCCGAGTCGGCGTCGTCGATCCAGATGTTCATCGGGAGCTCAGAGGACTCGGGGCTGGGGAACGGCACCTCCCTGATCACAGACATACCGTTTATGATCTCCGTCTCTGGGCCGGATGTCGAAGGGTTTTGGCTGGGGATCCGCTGAGTTTCGTCCTCAGCGTACCGGCTGGGGGAGCGCGTCGCCCGGGCCCCGCGCATGTACGCTCCAGGCCGGAGCGGGTCGGTATGTTCCGGGTTTATCGGGGAGTGCCGTGCTTCGCGGCGGCGGGGGAGGTCGCCCGTCGCCATGCGGAACCCAAGATCGCCCGGTACCGTGTCCTCGGGCCAAATCACTCCTTACTCGGAGGTATCGGGGAAGTGTCGAAGATCACGTTCCGCGAGCGGGCGCGGTACTGGTTCGACAACACCATGTCCAGGGGCACGGCGTCGCTGATCGGCTGGCTGGCTGTGGTGTCGGTCGGGCTGATCGTGGTCGTCGCGGCGCTGACGATGTGGCTGGCGCCCGGCGAGCCCGAGGGCGTGGGGCACGCGGGCGAGGTGCTCTGGATCGCTCTCATGCACGCCCTGACCCCCGGCAAGGTGGCCAGCGACAAGGGCTCGCTGGCGTACATGACCGTGATGTTCGTCTGCTCGCTCGGCGGCCTGTTCATCGTCAGCATGCTCGTCGGCCTGCTCTCCAACGGCCTCAAGCAGAAGGTGGACCGGCTGCGCAGGGGACGCTCGCGGATCGCGGAGTCCGGGCACACCGTGATCCTCGGCTGGTCGGACCAGGTGTTCACGATCGTGGCCGAGCTGGTCAAGGCGCACGCCAGCCAGAAGAAGTCCGTGATCGCCGTGCTCGCGGAACGTGACAAGCTCGAGATGGAGGAGGCCATCCGCGAGCACGTCGGCGACCTCGGCAGGACCCGCGTCGTCTGCCGCACCGGCCGCCCCACCGAGCCGCGCGACCTCGCGCTGATGAACCTGGCGACGGCCCGCTCCGTCGTCGTGCTCTCGCCCGAGGGCGACGACCCCGACGCCCACGTCATCAAGATCCTCCTCGCCCTGGCCAAGCGCCGCGGCGCCCACCCGCCGGTGGTGGCCGGCCTCACCTCCAGCCGCAACGCCGCCGCCGCCCGCCTGGCCGGCGGCCCCGACGTGCACCTGGTCGACTCCGACGACACCGCCTCCCGGCTCATCGTGCAGTCCTCCCGCCAGTCCGGCATGTCCGTCGTCTGCATGGACCTGCTGAACTTCGACGGCGGCGAGATCTACCTGCGCACCCCGAAGAAGCTCGTCGGCGTCACCTACGGGGAGGCGCTGCACGCCTACCAGACCGCCTCCGCCATCGGCCTGCGCCGGCCGTCCGGCGTCGTGCTGAACCCGCCCGCCGACACCGTCATCAACGCCGACGACGAGATCGTCGTCATCGCCCACGACGACTCCCACGTCCGCCTGGCCGCCGGCAAGCCGGCCATCGACGAGGCCGCCATCGTCACCACCGGCAAGGCGCTCACCGAGCCCGAGCGCACGCTCCTGCTCAACTGGAACGGCCGCGCCGAGCAGATCATCCGCTACCTCGACGGCTACGTGGCCCCCGGCTCCGTCCTGGAGGTCGCCGCCGACCACCCCAAGGCCGGCACGAACCTCGCGGGCCTGCGCAACCTCACCGTGAACGTCAAGGACTGCGACACCACCGACAGGTTCGCCCTGGAGTCGCTCGGCGTCGGCCTCTTCCAGCACGTCATCGTGCTCTCCGACGACCGCTTCGACCCGCACCACGCCGACACGCGCACCCTCATGACGCTGCTGCAGCTGCGCGACATGCAGAGCACGCTCGGCGAGCACTACTCGATCGTCAGCGAGATGCACGACGAGAACAACCGCGCCCTGGCCGAGGTCACCGAGGCCGACGACATCGTGATCAGCGACACCGTCATCGGCCTGCTCCTGGCCCAGCTCGCCGAGAACCGCCACCTCGCGGACGTGTTCGCCTACCTCTTCGACTCGCAGGGCTCGGAGATCTACCCCCGGCCCGCCGGCGACTACGTCAAGACCGGCACGCGGGTGTCGTTCGCCACCGTCGTGGAGTCGGCGCGGCGCAGGGGCGAGACCGCGATCGGCTACCGCAACGCCACGGCCCGCAACGACCCGCCCCACTACGGCATCGTGCTGAACCCCGACAAGTCCGAGCCCATCGTGCTGGGCGGGCGGGACTCGGTCATCGTCCTCGCCGAACGCTGAGGTGGGTTAGCGTTTGCCCGTGAGGACCATCGACTGGGTCGACGGCGCCGTCGAGCTCGTGGACCAGACCCTGCTCCCCGACAAGCTCGTGATGCTGCGCATCCACACCGTCGGCGAGCTCATCGACGCCATCCAGCGGCTGGCCGTGCGCGGCGCGCCCGCGCTCGGCGTGGCGGGGGCGCTCGGCGTCGTGCTGGCCGACGGCGACGCCGAGCGGATCGCCGCGCTGCGCGCCGCCCGCCCCACGGCCGTCAACCTCGCGTGGGGCGTCGACCGGGCCGCCGCCCACCTCGGCAAGGGCCGCGAGGCGGTGCTGGCGGCGGCGCTGAAGGTGCGCGACGACGACATCGCCGCCTGCCTGGCGATGGGCGAACGCGGCGCGGACCTGCTCGAAGGCGACCGCCTGCGGATCATGACCGTGTGCAACACCGGCAGCCTGGCCGCCGTCGAACGCGGCACCGCCCTCGGCGTCATCCAGACCCTGCACGAGCGCGGGCGCCTGGCCGAGGTGCTCGTCCTGGAGACCCGGCCGCTGCTCCAGGGCGCCAGGCTCACGACGTGGGAGCTGGCCAGGATGGGCGCGCCGCACCGGCTCATCGCCGACTCCGCCGGGCCGTACCTGCTGGCCAAGGGCGGGGTGGACGCGGTGCTCATCGGGGCCGACCGCATCGCCGCCAACGGCGACACCGCCAACAAGATCGGCTCGTACGCGCTCGCGCTCGGGGCGGAGCGGGCCGGGGTGCCGTTCGTGGTCGTCGCGCCCGAGTCCACCATCGACCAGGGCACCCCGTCGGGCGAGCACATCGAGATCGAGGACCGCGGCGCCGGCGAGATCGTCACCTTCAGAGGGGTGCGCGTCGCCCCGGAGGGCACGCCGGCGGCGAACCCGGCGTTCGACGTGACCCCGCACGATCTGATCAGCGCGATCGTGACGGAGCAGCGGGTCATCAGACCGTAGCGAAATCCCGGATCTCCATGACCGGTCCGCGTCCCCCGCGTTACGCTCGGTGGTCCCGGCAGCGACACTCGGAGATCACTGTGGCCATCGACCTGGTGTTACGGCGTGACTGGAACGCGCGTGCGCCGCGCGGCGACTACACACAGCTCGACTCCACCAAGGGAGTGAAAGTCCACTACACGGGCGGCAGGGTCGATCCGGCGATCGTCTCCGACCACAGCCGGTGCGTTGCCCTGGTGCGGTCGATCCAGGGCTACCACATGGACGGCAACGGCTGGGTCGACATCGGCTACTCGTTCGTGTGCTGCCCCCACCGGAAGGTGTTCGAGGGGCGCGGGCTGTACCACCTGCCCGCCGCCAACGGGCCCGGGCTCAACGCGGGGCACTACGCCGTGCTCGGGCTGGTCGGCAACTCGGGTCTCGTCCAGCCGCCCGACCTGATCCTGCACGGCATCCTCGACGCCGTCCAGTACGCACGGGACCACGGCCGCGCCGGCAAGGAGATCAAGGGACACCGTGACGGCTACGCCACCGACTGCCCCGGCGACCCCCTCTACGCCTGGGTCAGGCGCGGGGCGCCCCGTCCCGGCGGTGGCAACGGCGCCCCGGAGCCGAGCGCGCCGCCGTTCCCCGGGCGGCTGCTGACCTACCCGCCGGTCATGCGGGGGCAGGACGTGCGCACGTGGCAGGAGCGGATGCGCGAGCGCGGCTTCGAGCTGGCCGTGGACGGGGCGTACGGGCCCGGGTCGCGCGACGTGTGCGTACGGTTCCAGCAGGAGCAGGGCGTGGCCGACGACGGGATCGTGGGGCCGGTCACCTGGCGGCTGGCCTGGGAGGCGCCTGTCGGCTGAGGAACCCGGCTCCCGGGCGGCTCACGGGGTGATCCCGTCCGGATCATGGCGGGCGACCCCGGGGTTACTGGCGCATGGCCGTTCCGCCTACTATCCGAAACATGGAACTGGCAGCGGGGTTCGCGTCCATCTCACGAGACGACTGGCGCGCGCTGGCGGCGGAGGTCCTGCGCAAGTCCGGGGTCGAGGCCGGCTCGCCCGAGGAGGCGCTGTCGAGACGGACCTATGACGGGGTGACGGTCGCGCCGCTGTACGACGCGGACGACCTGCCGGGCGACCCCGGTTCGCCCGGCGCCGCCCCCTACGTGCGTGGCGCCCGTGCCGTCGCGGGCTGGGACGTGCGGCAGCGGCACGCGGTGGCCGACCCGGAGGCCGTACTGGCCGACCTGGAGAACGGCGTCACGTCGCTGTGGCTGGTGGTCGGCGACGGCGCCATCCCGGTGGGCGAACTGGGCGCGGTGCTGAAGGACGTCTACCTCGACCTGGCGCCGATCGTGCTGCAGGCGGGCGAGCGGACCCGCGAGGCGGCCGAGGCCCTGTTCAGCCTGGCCGCCGCCCGCGGGGCCGCACCTGGCGATCCCGCCGTCGGCGGGGCCGCGCCGGGTGATCCCGCCGCCCGCGGGGCCGCGCCGGGCGGACGGGGTGATCCCGCCGGGGGCGGGAGCGTGCTGAGCGGCAACCTGGGCGCCTCCGCGGTGCTCGGGGCCGACGGGGTCGAGCTGGCGCTGCGCTGCGCCGCCGACCATCCGGGGTTGCGGGCCGTCACGGTGGACGCGACGCCGTACCACGACGCGGGCGGCAGCGACGCGGAGGAGCTGGCCTGCTCGATCGCCAGGGGCGTCGCCGAGCTGCGGGCGCTGACCGGCGGCGGGCTGTCCGTGGCGCAGGCGCTGGGGCAGCTCGAGTTCCGGTACGCCGCCACCGCCGACCAGTTCGCCACCATCGCCAAGCTGCGGGCCGCGCGCCGCCTGTGGGCCAGGGTCGCCGAGGTCTGCGGCGCTCCCGAGGCGGGGGGCCAGCGGCAGCACGCCGTCACCAGCTCGGCCATGATGACCTCCCGCGACCCGTGGGTGAACATGCTGCGCACCACCGTCGCCTGCTTCGCCGCCGGGGTGGGCGGGGCGGAGGCGGTCACCGTGCAGCCGTTCGACGCGTGCCTCGGGCTGCCGGACACCTTCTCCCGCCGCATCGCCCGCAACACGCAGTCGCTGCTGCTGGAGGAGTCGGGGCTCGGCCGGGTGATCGACCCGGCGGGCGGCTCCTGGTACGTCGAGCGCCGCACCGCCGACCTCGCGGAGGCCGCGTGGGCCTTCTTCCAGGAGATCGAGGCGGCCGGCGGGATCGTGGCGGCCGCCGGGCCGGTGTCCGAGCGGATCGCCGCCACGCGCGCCCGCCGCGACGACGACATCGCCCACCGCCGCCTCCCGATCACGGGGGTGAGCGAGTACCCCGACGTCGGCGAGAAGCCCGTGCGCCGGCGCGAGGGCGGCCCGTCCCAGGCCGGCGGAACGGCCGGGGCAGATGGGTCGCCCGGCGGTGAGCTGCCGAAGGTGCGGTACGCGGAGCCGTTCGAGCGGCTGCGCGACCTTGCCGACGCGCGGCCCGAGCGCCCCACGGTGTTCCTGGCCACGATCGGCCCCCTCGCCGACCACACGGCCAGGGCCACCTTCGCCGCGAACCTGTTCCAGGCGGGCGGCCTGGCCACCGAGACGGCCGGCCCCGGCACGGACCCCGAGCAGATCGCGACCGCGTTCGCCGTCAGCGGCGCCACCGTCGCCTGCCTGTGCTCCAGCGACAAGCTGTACGCCCAGCACGCCACCGCCGTGGCCACGGCCCTGCGCAGGGCGGGCGCGAGAAAGGTCTGGCTGGCGGGGAAGGGACGCTACGAGGGCGTGGACGGCAACCTGCACGCCGGTTGCGACGCGCTGGCCGTGCTCCGCGAGACGTTCGACGACCTGGAGGTGACCCGATGATCCCGGACTTCTCCGGCATCCCGCTGGACCCCCTGCCGGAGCGGGCGGCGCAGGGCCCGCAGCCGCAGGGCGAGCCGTGGCAGACGCCAGAAGGCATCGCGGTCAAGCCCCTCTACACCGCCGCCGACCTGCGGGGCCTCGACTTCCTGCGCACCTACCCCGGCGCCGCGCCCTACCTGCGGGGCCCGTACCCCACCATGTACGTCAACCAGCCCTGGACCGTCCGCCAGTACGCGGGATTCTCCACGGCCGAGGACTCCAACGCCTTCTACCGGCGCAACCTGGCCGCCGGGCAGAAGGGCCTGTCGGTGGCGTTCGACCTGGCCACGCACCGGGGCTACGACTCCGACCACCCGCGCGTGGCCGGCGACGTGGGCATGGCGGGGGTGGCGATCGACTCGATCTACGACATGCGGCAGCTCTTCGACGGCATCCCGCTCGACCGCATGTCGGTGTCCATGACCATGAACGGGGCCGTGCTGCCGGTCCTCGCGATGTACATCGTGGCGGCCGAGGAGCAGGGTGTCGCGCCGGAGCAGCTCGCCGGGACCATCCAGAACGACATCCTCAAGGAGTTCATGGTCCGCAACACCTACATCTACCCGCCGGCGCCGTCGATGCGCATCATCTCGGACATCTTCGCGTACACCAGCGAGAAGATGCCGAAGTTCAACTCCATCAGCATTTCCGGCTACCACATCCAGGAAGCCGGGGCGACCTGCGACCTGGAGCTGGCCTACACGCTCGCCGACGGGGTCGAATACCTGCGGGCCGGGGTCGCGGCCGGCATGGACGTCGACCGGTTCGCGCCGCGCCTGTCGTTCTTCTGGTGCATCGGCATGAACTTCTTCATGGAGGTCGCCAAGCTCCGCGCCGCCCGGCTGCTGTGGGCCAAGCTCGTCTCCGGGTTCGGTGCCAGGAACCCCAGGTCGCTGAGCCTGCGTACGCACAGCCAGACCTCCGGCTGGTCGCTGACCGCGCAGGACGTGTTCAACAACGTCGCCCGCACCTGCGTCGAGGCCATGGCCGCGACCCAGGGCCACACCCAGTCGCTGCACACCAACGCCCTGGACGAGGCGCTCGCCCTGCCCACCGACTTCTCCGCGCGCATCGCCCGCAACACCCAGCTCCTCCTGCAACAGGAGTCGGGCACCACGCAGGTGATCGACCCGTGGGGCGGCTCGTACTACGTCGAGCGGCTCACCCACGACCTGGCCGAGCGCGCCTGGGACCACATCCAGGAGGTCGAGGCGGCCGGCGGCATGGCCAAGGCCATCGAGGCGGGGCTGCCCAAGCTGCGCATCGAGGAGGCCGCCGCGCGCACGCAGGCCCGCATCGACTCCGGCCGCCAGCCGGTGATCGGCGTGAACAAGTACCGCGCGAGCGCCGACGAGGACATCGAGGTGCTCAAGGTCGACAACAGCGCCGTACGCGCCCAGCAGCTCGACAAGCTCGCCCGCCTGCGCGCCGAGCGCGACCCCGACGCCGTGCGGCACGCCCTCGACGCGCTCACCAAGGCCGCCGGCCATCCCGCCCCGGGCCTGGAGCACAACCTGCTCAAGCTGGCCGTGGACGCCGCCCGCGCCAAGGCCACGGTCGGGGAGATCTCCGACGCGCTGGAACGGGTGTTCGGCCGGCACGCCGAGCAGGTGCGTACGATCACTGGCGTGTACCGGGACGAGTCCGGATCAGCCGGCAACATCGAACGGGTCCGCGCCGCCTGCGCCGACTTCGAGCGGGCCGAGGGCCGCCGGCCGCGCATCCTGGTGGCCAAGATGGGGCAGGACGGTCACGACCGCGGCCAGAAGGTGATCGCGACCGCCTTCGCCGACCTGGGGTTCGACGTGGACGTCGGCCCGCTGTTCCAGACGCCCGAGGAGGTCGCCAGGCAGGCGGTCGAGGCCGACGTGCACATCGTGGGCGTCTCGTCGCTGGCCGCCGGGCACCTCACGCTGGTGCCCGCCCTGCGCGCGGCCCTGGCCGAGCTGGACGCCGCCGACATCATGATCGTGGTGGGCGGCGTCATCCCGCCCGGCGATCACGACGAGCTGCGGGCCGCGGGCGCCGCCGCGATCTTCCCTCCGGGGACGGTGATCGCGGACGCCGCCCTGGACCTGCTGGAGCAGCTTCGCGGCCGCCGGTGAGAGCGCCGCTCCGCAGCCCGTCACGTCAGTAGGCCGCTCCCTCGTCGCACATCGTGACGGAGATCGTCCGCTTGGCGGTGACGGGAGCGGTGATGCGCAACGTGACGGTGTGGGTGCCGCCGGTGCTGGTGAGGGTGCGCGGCGCGGTCAGGTAACGCTGGCCGTTCTCGGTGATGGTCGCCGTCGAGCGGCCCGCGGCGGCGCCGTCGATGAGCCAGGTGTAGGTGAACGTCACCGGGGCGCCCGTGCGGCGTACCAGCGCCTGGAGCGTCACCTCGCCGCCCGCCCAGCACTCGCCGGCCAGGGTGCCGCCGGGGCGGACGTACATCACCCTGAGCCGGTCCGCGGTGGCCGTCGGGGTGCCGGAGACGCCCTGGCCGTCGGTCGGGACCGTGCTGGGGGTGCCGTCCGTCTGCGGGGTCGGCCTGGTCGTACGGGTGCGCCTGGGGGCCGGGGTGGAGGTGGCGGCGGACGTGGTGGGGGCGCCGCTGGCCACGGCGACGTTCTTGGCCTTGGGAGTGGGGGTGGTGGGGGTGAGCCAGACGATGGCGGCGCCCAGCGCGCACACGGACACGGCGGAGACACCCGCGATGATCACCTTCTTGACCCGGCGCCCCCTGGGCCGCTTGGGCCGCGGCGCCGGCGCCCCGCCCCCGTGCGGCTCGTCCCCGTGCGGCTCGCCCGCGGGCCCCGCGGGCGGATACTGCGCCGTCGCCGGGTCGTCGAACGCCACCGGAGCGCCGAGCGGCACCCGCCGGCCGGCGGCGCCCGGGGCTCCGGACGACGCCGTGGCCTGGGACGCCGTGGTCTGGGACGCCGTGGTCTGGGACGCGGCCTGGGACGCGGTCTGGGACGCCGCCGCGCCGCCGGGCGGCTCCTGCGCCTGGGACGGGTGGGAGGCCGGCGCCCCGGCGGCGGGCGGCTGCCCGACCGGCGAGGAGAGGTCGAACAGCGCCTGCAGCGGCGAGGTCGCCGGGCCGGGCCCCTCGTGGGCGGCCGCGTGACGCGTGTACGCCTGGTCGTGGGGCTGGGCCTGGCCGGGCGCCTGTGCCCGGTCGTGGGGCCGGGCCGGGCCGAGCCCGTGCGCCTGGTCACGCGTGCGGGGCTGCTCAGGTGCTTGGCCCTGGCCGTGCGGGTGCGTCTGGTCGGGCGCCTGGGCGGGCGCCTGGGCGGGGCCGCGCCTGCGCGGGAGGTCCCGCGGGTCGGCGGCCTGGGGCCGGACCGCGGGATGGTCGACGGTGTCCTGCCAGGCGTCGCGCGGGTCCGGTGGCACGGGCGGCTCGGGGAGGCGGGACGGCTCGGGGGCCGGGGCCGCGTACGGCGTGGCGGTCTGCCGGGACGGGGCGGTCAGGCGGAGCAGGACGTCGCGCATCGACGGCCGGGCCGCCGGGTCCTTGGCCAGGCAGGCCGTCACGACCTCGCGCAGCGGCCGTCCCAGCTCCCCGAGCACCGGCTCCTCGCGCAGGATGCGGTTGATCACCGCGGGCAGCGAGTCGTCCCCGAACGGCGGCACGCCCGTCGCCGCGAACACGAGCACGGACGCCCACGAGAACACGTCCGCCGCGGCCCCCACGGGCCGCCCGGCGAGCTGCTCGGGCGCCATGTAGGCGGGCGTGCCCACGATGTTGCTGGTCGCCTTCATGCCCGAGCTCAGCGCCGCCGCGATGCCGAAGTCGACCACCCGGGCCCCGTCGGGCCCGAGCAGGACGTTGGCCGGCGTGAGGTCGCCGTGGACGACGCCCGCCTGGTGGATCGCGTCGAGCGCGGTCGCGGTCGCCACGGCGAGCCGCTGCAGCTCCGTCCCGCCGAGCCGGCCCGCCTGCTGCAGCGAGGGCCCGTCCACGTACTCGGACACGATGTACGGCCTGCCGCTGGTCGAGGCGTCGAGCACCTGCGCGAGGCAGAACGGCTCGACGTTGCGTGCGGCGGCGATGTCCTTGACCAGGCGTTCGCCCACGGCCAGCCCCTCGCGCAGCACCTTGACGGCGACCGGGGTTCCGTTGCGTGCCTGGCCGAGGTAGACGACACCGTGGCCGCCCGCGCCGAGCCGCCCGACCAGCCGGTAGGGCCCCACCGCTGCCGGGTCGCCCTCGCGCAGGGGTTCGACGTTGGGCATGAGGGGAGTGACTCCTGTGACGGCTGAGACAAGAACATCGAGCACCCTACTGGCAAAAGTCAAGACTTGTCAGAAGTTAGGCTGATCAACTGCGAAGAAAGGGGTAAGTGGGGTGCACTCGCTGGAGGACTACGCCCGGGGTGTGCGGGCGGGCTCCCGTACCTGGATCGCCCGCGCGATCACGCTGGTCGAGTCGACCAGGCCCGACCACAACGCGCTCGCGCAGCGGCTCCTGGTCGAGCTCACCCCGCTGTCCGGACGGGCCCGCAGGGTCGGCATCTCGGGCGTGCCCGGGGTGGGGAAGTCCACGTTCATCGACGCGCTCGGCACGCGGCTGACGGCCGCGGGGCACCGGGTGGCCGTGCTGGCCGTGGACCCGTCCTCGACCAGGACCGGCGGCAGCATCCTCGGTGACAAGACCCGCATGTCCAGGCTGGCGGCGGACCCGGCCGCGTTCATCCGCCCCTCGCCGACCTCCGGCACGCTCGGCGGCGTCACCAAGGCCACCAGGGAGGCCATGGTCGTGGTGGAGGCGGCCGGCTTCGACGTCGTGCTGGTGGAGACCGTGGGCGTGGGGCAGTCGGAGACCGCGGTGGCCGACATGGTGGACACGTTCCTGCTGCTCACCCTGGCCCGCACCGGCGACCAGCTCCAGGGGATCAAGAAGGGCGTGCTGGAGCTCGCCGACGTCATCGCCGTCAACAAGGCCGACGGCGAGTACGAGCTGCCGGCCAGGAAGGCCGCCCGCGAGCTGTCGGGCGCGCTGCGCCTGCTCCGCTCCGATACCGCCCCGCCTCCCGTGCTGACCTGCAGCGGGCTCAGCGGCGCCGGGCTGGACGAGCTGTGGCGGCGCGTGCTGTCCCACCAGGACACGATCGACCTGCCGGCCAGGCGCCGCCGCCAGCAGGTGCGCTGGACGTGGACGCTCGTCCAGGACCGGCTCCTGGCGGAGCTGCGCGGCGACCCGGAGGTGGCGGCGGTCACCGGTGAGGTCGAGCGCGAGGTGCTGTCGGGAGAGCTGACGCCGGCCCTCGCGGCAGAAAAAATTCTGTCCGTGTTCAAGCGGCTTTGACCCGGGTTCGGGCCCTGCCGGGCCCGGATCCGGAGCGGCATCGGTACTCCCCGGGTGGAGATACATCCTCCGGGGTTGAGAAAACCCCCTCTCCGGGGAGGCGGCCGAACCGAGCGGTTGCGTGATGCATGTCACGATGTCGCGCAACCGAGTGGGGAGGGCTCATATGGGTGCGGAATCGATGCTGCCCGGCAGGGTGACGCAGGCGCTGGAGGAGTACGGGCGTCTGCTGGGCGAGCACGGGATCACCTGGGGCGAACCGGAGATCCATTACGTGAAGTTCTTCGCCAGGCGCCGGGTGCTGCCGCCCGCGTTGTTCGACCGGTTCTGGCAGCTCGTCCTCGAAGCGGTGGCCGAGAGCCATCCCGACGAGCCGCGGGACCAGGTGGCCGCCCGGCTGGCCGAGCCCGACTACGACCGCGTGCTGCGCGACACCCTCGACGGCGAGCTGCCGGGACACCTCGTCGCCGTGCGGATCGAGCCGGACAACATCGCGCTCGAAGGGGCACCTCGCACGGTGCTGCTGCCCTCGGAGCCTCCCCCGGCGGACCGGCACGGCAGGCGCTGGGCCAGGGACAAGCCGTTCATGGCGCTGCCCGGCGGCGCGCGGGCGGCGGGCAACGGCGCGACCGCGGCGCCGCTGCCCGGGCCGCTCCCGGCGGACGAGCCGCCCCCCGCGGTGCCGCTGCCCGGGCCGCTCCCCGGCCGCGGCGAGGAGCGGATCTCGCTGCTCATCGACTCCAGGCGGGACGCGCCCTGCCTGGTCAGCGTGGACGAGACGCAGCGCCTGCTGCCTGCGCGCGGCGCCTGGCTGGTCGAGGTGGACGAGGACAGCATGGTCATCGCCGACGGCGTGCGCGTCCGCCTGGACACCCTGCTGCGGCCCATCCCGTCGGCCACGCTGCGCCTGGTGGCCGGAGTGCCCTGCCGGTGGAGCGTCGTGGCCGGCGACGGCAGCGGCTGGTTCCCGCCCGACGTCCCGCACCGCTACGACTACCACGGCCGCCCGTACTTCCACGGCGACGACCTCCGCCTCGAGGTGCCCTGCATGCAGCTGACGGTCACGGCGGCCCGGGGCATGGAGCACGACGAGGCCAGGACCCGGCTGGTCCCGCGCCCCGGCGGCGAGCACCTGGTCGAGCTGACCCCCGCGCGCCTGTACGACGCCGCCGCCCGCGGCTGGTACGGCGGCGACCTGCACGTGCACCTCAACTGGGCGGGCGACCTGGTGGCCGTGCCCGCCGACGCGGCCGCCGCCCAGCACGGCGAGGACCTGCACGTGCTCAACCTGCTGGCGGGCAACGTCTCCGGCAGGCGCGTGTACGACAGGGAGGCGCTGGAGCACTGGACGGACCGGGACCTGCCGTGGTCCGACGCCACGCACGTGGCCAGGATGGGCGTCGAGTACCGCAACGACCTGCTCGGCCACATCTACGCCTTCGCGCCCCGCGCCGCCCCCGGCCGCTACCACACCGGCTTCGACGGCGACTCCGACTGGCCGCCCAACGCCGACGGCCTGCGCGAGCTGCGCGGCCTCGGCGCGCTCGTCGGCTACAGCCACCCCTTCCGCACGCCCATCGCCGACGGCGACCCGCCCCAGGGCATCGTCTCGCCGGTGCCGCGCAACTGCGCCGCCCGCGAGCTGGTCGCCGACGCCGCGCTCGGCCTCGTGGACAGCCTCGACGTGCTCACCCACGCCTCGATCCCGGCCACGGCGTCGGTCTACCGGCGGCTGCTCGGCGCGGGCAACAGGCTGGCCGTGACGGCGGGCACGGACGCGATGATCTCCTTCACCCGCTCCGACAACCAGTCGAACCCGCCCGGCTGGGCCCGCGTCTACGCGCGCGTCGAGGGCGAGCTGACCGCCCGGTCGTTCGCGGCGGCCGTACGCGCGGGCCGCACGTTCGCCACCACCGGCCCCTGGCTGGAGCTGTCGGTGAACGGCCACGGCCCCGGCCACGTGCTCCACGCGGGGGAGGGGGAGCGCATCAGCGTCACCGCCACCGCCATCGGCCCCGAGGTGACCGCCGTGCGCATCCGCACCGCGGAGGGCGTGCGGGCGGGAGCCGAGCGGCTGCCCGCCGACGACCACGCCGGCCACCGCAACGGCCACGACGCCCGCCGCGATGCCGGTTACAACGCCGGTTACAGCGCTGGTTACAGCGCCGATCACAACGCCGGGTACAGCGCCGTCCACAGTGCCGTTCACAGCGCCGCGCACGGGGGCAGGGGCGAGGACCGGCTCACCGTGACGGCCGAGCTGCGCGTGGACGCGCCCACGTACGTGGTGGCAGAGGTCCTGTGCGACCCGCACCCGCGCACCCTCACCGCCACCGGTTACGCCCTGACCAGCCCCGTGTACGTGGACGTGGCCGGCAAACAGGTCGCCAGGCAGGAGGACGTGCGCTGGTGCCTGGAGTGGCTGGACGGGCTGGAGAACCTGATCAGGCAGCACGGCCGCCTGGCGAGCCCGTACCAGTTCGGCGACCACATGTCGCTGCTCCAGCAGGCCAGGGCCGTCTACCACGGGCGGCTGAGCTGATCCTGCCTCACGGTGCCGCCCGAGGACCTCGGCGGCGGCGCCTGGTACGGATCCCTTTCTGATCCGCCCGGCCTGAAATCTGACCGACTGGCCAACACGGCGTCCGTGCGTGCTAGATTTTGGCCATGCGGTCAGAAATTGGGAAGAGCGGCCAGAAGGAGCGCTCGTTCATCGAGGAGGCCAGGCGGGCGCAGATCATCGCGTCCGCCATCGAGGTCATCGCCGAGGTGGGGTTCGCCCAGGCGTCGCTGGCGCGGATCGCCGCGCACGCCGGCATCAGCAAGGGCGTCATCTCCTACCACTTCGCCGGCAAGGACGAGCTGATGGAGCAGGTCGTCGAGCACACGTACGGGGCCATCGCCGAGCACGTGTTCGCCAGGATGGACGGCATCACGGCGGCGACCGAGCTGCTCAGGACGCACATCATGGCCGTCGCCGAGCACATGCTCGGCCACCGCACCCAGGTCAGGGCCCTGGGCGAGATCTTCAGCAATCTCCGGACCGCAGACGGCAACCACCGCTTCGGGATGCACACCAACGAGGAGCTCTACCAGGGGTTGGAGCTGATCTACCGGCTGGGCCAGTCGACCGGGGAGTTCCGGCAGTTCGACCTGCGCGTCATGGCCGTCACCCAGCAGGCGGCCATCGACCACATGTTCGCCTACTGGATCACCCACCCCGGCCACGACCTCGAAGCGCACGCCACCGAACTCGCCGATCTGATGGAAAGGGCATGCCGAGCATGAAGACGGAGACCAGCACCAGGCTCTACGCGATCGACAACCTGCGGATCTTACTGACCGTGCTCGTCGTCGCCCATCACGTCGCGGTCACCTACGGCAACATCCCCCTGTGGTACTACGTCGAGCCCGCCAAGGACCCCTCGGGGATCGCGCTCGACATCCTGGTCGTCACGAACCAGGCGTTCTTCATGGGGTTCTTCTTCCTCCTGTCCGGCTTCTTCACCCCCGGCTCCCACGACCGCAAGGGCGCCCGCGTGTTCGTGCGCGACCGGCTGGTGCGGCTGGGCATCCCGCTGCTGGTCTACATCCTGCTGCTGCGGCCGCTGGCCGACCTCGGCGGGGTGCTCGGCCGGGGTGACATGCCGTTCTGGGAGTACTACCTGCGCACGTGGGACCCGGGGCCCATGTGGTTCGTCGAGGTGCTGATCGTCCTCGTGCTGGCCTACACCGGCTGGCGGGCCCTGCGCGCGCCGCTCGACCAGCGGCCCGCGCCGCTCGCCATGAAGTGGATCGTGCTGTTCACGGCGGGGCTGGCGGTGGCCACGTTCCTGTGGCGCATCCCGGTGCCGAGCCCCACCGTGTGGCCGGTGATCGGGCTGCCGACCCCGTACTTCCTGCCGCAGTACGTCTCCATGTTCGTGCTCGGCTGCGTCGCCTTCCGGCGCGGCTGGTTCGAGACGCTGCCCGCGCGGGCGGCGAGGCTGGGCTTCGTCGCGGCAGGTGTGGCGACCCCCTTGCTGCTGGTGCCGGCGCTCCTCACCACGGGGGCGGTGTCGGCGGCGCTGATGGCCGCCTGGGAGTCCGCCTTCGCGGTCAGCATGATCATCGGCTTCACGGTGTACTTCAGGGAGCGGCACAACACGCAGGGGCCGCGTGGCCGCTTCCTCGCCGAGCACGCCTTCACCGTCTACATCATCCACCCGGTCGTGCTGGTCGGGCTGGGCTGGGCGCTGCGCTGGCTGGAGACGATCGCGATCGTGAAGTTCGCGGCCATGCTGGTGCTCGCGCTGCCGCTGTGCTGGTCGCTGGCCTACCTGGTGCGGTCGCTGCCGGGGGCCAAGCGGGTGCTCTGAACGAGCATCCCCGGCAGCGGGGAGGGGCGGCCGTCGCGGACGCACACGTACGTGACCGTGCCGACCGCCACCAGTTCCTCCCCGCGCCGCATCGTGAACGTCATCGTGATCGAGGTGGAGCCGATCCTGGCCGGCGCGCTCTCCACCGCCAGCACGTCGCCGAGCCGCGCGGGCGCGTGATGCTCGCAGCCGCTGACCTTGACCACCAGGTCCGCGCCCTCCTCGCGGAGCCGCTCGTAGCCGCCCCTGGCGCCGAGCCAGTCGAGGAAGGCGTCCTCGAAGTACTCGTAGTAACGGGTCGCGTGCATCATGGCCTGCGCGTCGCAGTGCCGCGGCCGCACCGGCAGGTGGGAGATCACTCGTAGAAGGAGTCGAGCGTCGCGCCGTGCCGCTCCTCCACCGCCTTGCGCTTGATCTTGAGGCTGGCCGTCAGCTCGCCCGTCTCCACCGAGAAGTCCTCGGCCAGGATCGCGAACTTCTTGACCGTGGCGTAGCTGGCCTCGCTCGCGTTGACCTGCTTGATCGCCTTCTCGACCTCGGCGCGCATGCGCGGGTGCTCGCGCAGCTCCTCGGGCTCGGCGGGCAGCGACTCGGCCTGCGCCCACGGCTTGACCACGTCCATGTCCAGCGTGACCAGCGCCGTGACGTAGTTGCGCCGGTCGCCGTGCACGAACACGTGCGACACGAACGGGCAGGCCGCCTTGATCCGGCCCTCCAGGTACGTGGGCGCGACGTACTTGCCGCCCGAGGTCTTGATCAGCTCCTTCTTGCGGTCGGTGATGCGCAGCCGGCCGGCCTCGTCCAGCTCGCCGATGTCGCCCGTGTGCAGCCAGCCGTCCTCCAGCGCCTCGGCCGTCTCCCCGGGCAGCCCGTGGTAGCCGCGCATGATGCCGCGCCCGCCGATGAGGATCTCGCCGTCGTCGGCGATGCGCACCTCGGTGCCGGGGAACGGCAGGCCGACCGTGCCGAACCGCACCGACTCGGGCCGGTTGAGGAAGCTGCCCGCCGACGACTCCGTCAGCCCGTACCCTTCGAGGATCGTCAGGCCCGCCGCGTCGAAGAACTCGGCGACCTCCTGGTTGAGCGGGGCCGCGCCGGAGATGAAGAAGCGGATCCGGCCGCCGAACCGCTCGCGCAGCTTGGCGAAGACCAGGCGGTCGGCCAGGGCGTACTCGGCGCGGGTGGTCACCGGAATCGCGGCGCCGCGCTGCCTGGCCCCGACGACCCGCTGGCCCGTCCTGCGCGCCCAGGTGAAGATGCGCAGCTTGAGGCCGCCCTCGCGCTGCATGTTCGCCACGACCGTGTTGTGGATCTTCTCGAAGATGCGCGGCGCGGCGGCCATGACGGTCGGCTTCACCGCGCCGAGGTTCTCGGCGATCTTGTCGAGGCGGCCGTCGATCGCGGTCGGCACGCCGATGTCGATCATCACCACCTCCAGCAGCTTGCCGAACGAGTGCGACAGCGGCAGCCACAGGAAGTGCAGGTCGGACGGGGAGATCAGGTCGATCTCGCGCACCGCGCCGGCCGCGTAGAGCCAGTTGTCGTGGGTCAGCTCGACGCCCTTGGGGCGGCCGGTGGTGCCGGAGGTGTAGATCAGGGTGGCCAGGTCGTCCTGGGCGATGGCGTCCACCATCGCGTCGTAGTCGCCGTCACCGCCGCTCAGCGAGTCGAGGGTGATCACCCAGCCGTCGTCGCTCGCCGAGCCGTCGATGACGATCACGTGGGTGACGTCGGGGAGCTCCTTCTGGACGGACCTGAGCTTGGTCACCTGCTCGTCGTTCTCGGCGATGACGATCGTGCTGCCCGAGTCGGTGATGACGAAGGCGGACTCGGCGGCCGTGTTCGACGGGTAGATCGTGGTCGTGGCCGCCCCCGTCGCCAGCACCGCCAGATCGCAGACGATCCATTCGAGGCGGGTGGAGCACAGGATCGACACGCGGGTGCCGGGCCCCGAGCCCAGGCCCGACAGCGCCAGGGCCAGGCCGCGTACCCGCTCGCCCACCTCCCGCCAGGTCAACGAGGTCCACCCGTCGTCCGAGGGCACACGGTAGGCCTCGGCGTCGGGGGTCGCCGCGATGCGGTCGCGCAACAGGGAGGGAATGCTGGACATGCCTGACCTCCTGGGGGTGTAGGCCCGACTCTAGGACGACGGCACCGTCTCAGTCGATGGTCATCTTCGAACGCGCGCCCGGCGTGGCGACGCCGACCAGCCGTGCGGTGCGCACCTCCCAGACGCCGCAGGAGCACTTCAGGTACGACACCACCCCCTCCGAGGTGCGGTGGGAGGACACGACGGTCATGGAGAGGGGGTCGTGCAGGTCTCTGGTGTGCATGATTCCAACCTGATGTAATGGCCTTATGCATTTCAACGCTTACGGCGGCAACGGGGCGGCCCTCGCGGCGGCACTGGTCAACGCGACCGACTTCAGCCCCGGGGCGGTCGAGGCGATGCTGACCGAGCACCGCATGGTGCGCGCCACCGTGACCGCCGGGCAGGCGGAGGAGTTGCGGGCGTGGGCGGCCAGGCTGGCGCCGGTGTTCGGGGAGCGGGACCAGGAGACGCAGATCAAGCTGGTCAACGACCTGCTCGACCTGACCACGTCCAAGCCGTACGTCAGCGCCCACGACGGCCGCGAGCCGCACCTGCACTTCTTCTCCGTCGACGCCGACATCGTGGCCAGGTCGAGGGACACCACCGCGGGCGGGCTCGCCATGGCCCTGTCGTTCGCCGGCGGCGACCGGCTGGGGCGGTGCGGCAGGCCGGGGTGCGCGATCGTCTACGTGGACACCTCCCGCAACGGGCGGCGCCGGTTCTGCTCGCCGGGCTGCGCCAACAGGGTGAACGTGGCGGCGCACCGGGCCCGCCGCCTTGCCACGTGATCGATTGCTCGCGTAGACTTCCCGACGTTCTATCGCCGATCCGTGGGGGCAGCTGACGTGAGGATCTGAGGTCGCGGGCACCGCGCCGTTCGGCCCTGTCATGGGCATGCGCGCATCACCTGGACCTCGAGGGCATCCTCGCCCCTTGCCGCGGACTTCGACTCCGAGTTCCCGTGTGTCGCGCGTGTATGCGGTGTTTCCCGCCAAGTCACGAAATTTCGATTTTTGTGATGGGAGCCGCCTTATGCCTTATTCCATTGTCGTCGATCACGTCTCCTTCGCCTGGCCCGACGGGACCCCCGTGCTCGACCGGCTCGACGCCGCCTTCCCCGCCGGTCGTACCGGGCTCATCGGGGTCAACGGATCGGGCAAGTCCACCCTGCTCAAGATCATCTCGGGTGAGCTGGCGCCGCGGTCCGGGTCCGTGTCCGTCTCCGGCGTGGTCGGGTACCTGCCGCAGAACGTGCCGCTCGGCGCCTGGCGCACCGTGTCGGACCTGCTGGAGATCAGCCGGACGCGGGCCGCGCTGCACGCCATCGAGCGCGGCGACGTGGCCGAGGAGCACTTCACGGCCGTCGGCGACGACTGGGACGTCGAGGAGCGCGCCCGGGCCGAGCTCGACCGGCTCGGGCTCGGCCACGTCGGCCTCGACCGCACGGTCGGCACGCTGTCCGGCGGCGAGACCATCATGGTCGCGCTGGCCGCGCAGTTGCTGAAGCGGCCCGACGCGCTGCTCCTCGACGAGCCCACCAACAACCTCGACCTGGACGCGCGGAGCCGGCTCTACGCCGCCGTCGCCGCCTGGCAGGGGGTGCTCCTGGTCGTCAGCCACGACCGGGCGCTGCTGGAGCTGGTGGACCAGATCGCCGAGCTGCGCGAGGGGGCTGTGCGCATGTACGGCGGCAACCTCGGCGCCTACGAGGAGCAGGTCGCCGCCGAGCAGGAGGCGGCCGAGCGCTCGGTGCGCACCGCCGAGGGCGAGGTGCGCCGGCAGCAGCGCGAGCTCATCGAGGCCAGGACCAGGATCGACCGCGGCCTGCGCACCGGCAGGAAGGCGTTCGAGAACAAGAAGGTGCCGAAGATCGTCGCGAACACGCTCAAGGGCAAGGCCCAGGTGACGGCCGGCAAGCAGCGGACCCTCCACCTGGAGAAGCTGGCGGAGGCCCGCGAGCGGCTCACCGAGGCCGAGCAGGCCGTGCGCGACGACGCGGAGATCCGCATCCAGCTCCCGGGCACCGAGGTGCCCGCCGGCCGCACGGTGCTCACGCTCCCGCTGGAGCCGCCGAGCCGGGTGGACGCGGACTCCTCCGCGGTGGTGCTGGAGACGCTGGTCGTGCGCGGGCCGGAACGGATCGCGCTGCTCGGGCCCAACGGCTCGGGCAAGACCACGCTGCTCAAGCGCATCGTCGCGCACGGCGCCCAGGTGCCCGTCCGCTACCTGCCGCAGCGGCTCGACCTGCTGGACGACGGGTTGAGCGTGGTGGACAACGTGCGGGCCCTGGCGCCGTCCGCCTCGGTGAACGACGTACGCGCGGGGCTGGCCCGCTTCCTGTTCCGCGGGGAACGGGCCAACCAGGCCGTCGGCACGCTCTCCGGCGGGGAGCGCTTCCGCGCGACGCTCGCCGCGCTGCTGTCGGCCGAGCCGCCGCCGCAGCTCCTGCTGCTCGACGAGCCGACCAACAACCTGGACATGGCCAGCGTCCGCCAGCTCGCGCAGGCGCTGTCGGCCTACCGGGGCGCGCTCATCGTGGCCAGCCACGACCTGCCGTTCCTGGAGACGCTGGGGATCACCCGCCGGCTGCGGCAGCATCGGGAGGAGGGACTGACCGAATCGTAATTGACGGTTGGGGATCAACCGGACGATAGTGTGGCAGGTGGCTACACCCCGGTTGATCTCCAGCTTTCTCGCACTGGTGACGCTCACCTCCCTCGGCGCGTGCTCCTCCGGGACGCTGTCCCCGACCGGCGGCGAGCCCAAGGTCACGGGCGTCGCGGGCGGCAACGGCATCGTCCCCCAGGCAGGCACCGGCGGCGGCCAGACCTCGGCCGAGCTGACGCCGGAGGCGTACAAGAGCGAGCTGGAGAGCCGGCACAAGGCGATGGCCGACGCGATCACCGCACTGGCGGGCGCGCGCGGCCTCAAGGCCCTGGACCAGCGGGTGGGACGCGCCGAGGAGGAGCTGAGCGGCGCCGCGGACGCGCTGTCGGCGCTCACCCCGCCCGAGGCCGTGCGCGGCCAGCACGAGACGTACGTGACCAGCCTGCGCGACGTCGCCACCGAGCTGGGCGCCACGTCCGGCAAGGTCGGCGCGCGCGACCTGTGCACCTCCTCCGCCGTGCTCGCCGACCTCGGCGACAAGCTGAACGCGCTCGACCAGGCCGGCAAGGCGCTGCAGAGCGCGGGCGACTACCCGGCCGACGTCGTGTCGGTGAAGGCGGGGGAGCGGCAGACCAGGCGGCTGCGCAACGGCACGTTCATCCGCAGGAGCACGCTCAACGGGCGCAGCTCGCTGGAGATCGACAACGGCGGCAGCCTCGACGCCGTGGTCACCGTGCTCAAGGGCGGCAGCAAGGTGCTCAGCGTGTACGTGCGGAAGAAGGCGAAGTTCAAGATCAGAGGCGTGCGGGACGGCAGCTACAAGATCTACTTCACCCACGGCGCGGACTGGGACGGGAAGACCAAGGCGTTCACCAGGGACTGCAGCTTCGAGCGGTTCGAGAAGACGGTGAAGTTCAAGACCACGTTCACCGCCACGCAGATCCTCTGGCACGACTGGCGGATCACCCTGCACTCGATCAGAGGCGGCAACGCCCGCACCGCGCCCGTGGACCCGGACGACTTCCCCGGGTGACCGCGAGGGAAAGGCCGCGCACCGCGCCGGCGCGCGGCCTTCATCGAGTCAGCTCTCGCGAGGTCAGATCCCGGCGGGCCGGGTCTCGTCAGGTCGAGAACAGCATGCCCACCCAGCTGCGCTGACGGTGGTGGCCGTAGTGGCCGCCGCCGTGGTGCGGGGCAGGGGCGCCCCAGGCCGGGCCGGGGGCGGCGGGGGGAGGCGGGGGAGCCGCGTGGTACTGCGACTCCATCCGGGTCAGCGTCTCCAGCTCGCCGTAGTCGAGGAAGATCCCACGGCAGTTGTCGCACTGCTCGATGTGGACGCCGTTGCGCTCATAGGTCCGCATGTTCCCGCGGCACTTGGGGCACTGCATCTAAGTCGCTCTCCTTGACTTCGAGGTCTCAGGGTGAAACCTACCGCGCGCAACCCCCGTCATGCTCGGACGATTCTGTTGCACGACTCGATTAACGAGTGCTCGACCTCGTCGAGTTCCCGGCCCTCGCCGTCGGCGTTAACCACGGCCACGGCGGCGAGCTGAACGGTCAGCGCGCGGGCGGGCAGGTCGAGCCGCGCCCACGGGTCGTCGCCCTGGCCGAGCGCGGGCCCGCCGGAGGCCAGGTACGCCCCCAGGAACCGCTCCCACACGGCCGGTTCGAGCAGCCCCGCCGCGTACCAGGCCGCAGGTCTGGCCAGGTCCCACGCCGGATCGCCGACGCCGAGGTCGTCGACGTCGATGAGCAGCCACCGGTCGCGGTGCACGAGCTGGCCCAGGTGCCAGTCGCCGTGCGTGAGCAGGCCGGGCACCGGCGCCGGCTCGGGCAGCTCCTTGAACGCCCGCCTGACGAGCTGCTCCACCGGCCCGTCGCCGGTCATCCGGCTCACCGCCCGGGCGGCCCTGGCGGGCCCTCCGGCGGGCGGCAGCGGGGGCAGCAGCGTGAGGGGGACGGCGTGCAGCCGGGCCAGCAGCCTGGCGCCCTCCTCCCACGGCGCGGAGCCGGGATCGTCGTGCGAGACCGGCCGGCCCGCCGGCCACACCGTCACCGCGCGCCCGCCCGCCGACAGCACCTCGGGCTCCAGCGGGGCCAGCATCACGCCGCTCACCGAGGCCGACGCGGCGACCCGCAGCCTCGGCCGCAGCGCCTCGGCGTCGTCGCGCGCCGAATGGGCCTTGACGACGACCTCGCCCATGCGTAACACCACGACGTCCGTGCGCGTCGGATGTAACACGGGCTTGCCCGTGCCGCCGTACGCCGTGGCGATACCCGCCAGCTCAGCTTCAAGACCCACTCGTACAGGGTATTCGGCAGGTAAAGGAGCGTACGCATCCGTGCGGGCGAGGCGTGCTTGATCACGATTCGGTGTCGTCCAGGTGTATCGCGGAGAGTTCGGCTTTCTCCCGACTTGAGGGTCTTGACGTGGAAGCGCCTGTAGGACGTTATGAGAACTTGTGTTCCCATTTTCGCAGGAGGTCCGTGTGCCCCACCCGCTGGTTCGCCGATTAGCCGCCTACTGCGGCGCCGCCGGCTTGATCACGAGCCTGCTCGCCGTGGCAGCCCCCGCCGCCTCGGCCGCCGACACCACGACCGATCTCGGGGTGAGCCTCGACAGCTTCGACGCCGGCCTGGCCGTTGGCGGCGGGCGGGTGTTCGTCTCCGCCCAGGACCGGATCATCGTCGCCGACAGCACAGGAAAGACCATCGGCGAGTCCGTCACCGGCCTGTCCGGCGTCGCCGAGCTGGTGCTGAACGCGGACGCCACCCGCCTGTACGCGGTGCTCGCCGGCTCCGACGAGGTGGCCGAGATCGACACCGCCGGCCTCGCCGTCCTCCGGCGGATCGACCTGTCCGCCCATCCGTGCCCGTCCACGCTGGCCCTGTCCGGCGACTGGCTGTGGGTGGGACACGGTTGCGGCGGCGAGCCGGGCGGCCATGACGGCGGCGCCGTCGGCCTGGACCTGACGGCAGCGGCACCTACGCCGGTGACGCTCGGGCGCGTCCACGCCCGGCCTCCCGCGCTCGCGGTCGCCGGCGACACGCTCGTGGTCGGCGAGACCGGCATGCACGCTCCCCAGCTGCTGGTCTACGACGTCGGCGGCGGCGCCCCGGCGCTGCGCGGCCAGATCGACGGCAAGGCGTCGAACCTGGACAGGATCCAAGAGCTCGTCCTCACCTCCGACGGCTCCACGCTGATCGCGGCGGCCGACGCCCCCGGGCACTTCACCACCTTCGACACCACCACCCTGACGTCGACCGGCGCCTACGGGGACGAATGGGACGGCTACCCGTCCGCCGTGGCGATCGGCCCGGGCGGCACCCGCGTCGCCGCGGGCCGTCAGTGGGGCACCGACTTCACGCTCTACGACGCCGCGACCCGGACGGCGGTGTTCTCCGCCGACCAGCCGGACGCCGAGCTGATCCCCGGCGGCGTCGCGTTCTCCGGGCCGGACGTCTTCACGCTGCTGCGCGACTCGGCGGGCCGGCTGCTGCTGTGGCGGCTGCACGGCGTCGCCCTGCCGGCCTCCGAGCTGACGCTGACGGCCCCGGCCGGCGCGTGGCTCGATACACCGGTCACCATCGAGGGGCGGCTCACCCGGGCCGGCGGCAAGTCGCCCGGCAGCCAGCCGCTCGCCGTGACCCGCCGCCTCCCCGACGGGACGAACGAGCCGCTCGCTGGTGTGAAGACGGGCGTGGACGGCAGGTTCACCTTCACGGACACGCCACCGGGCGTCGGCGAGGTGACCTACACCGTGCTCTGGGACGGCGACATCAAATCCCGCTGGAGCAGCGCCTCCGCCACCGTGACGGTCAGGCACGTCTCCTCCCTCACCCTGGACGGGCCGGTGTCGGGCACCGTCGGCGAGCTCATGCGGTTTACCGGCGTGCTGACGGCGGGCGGCCGGCCGCCCGCACCCGGTGCCACGATCACCGTGCAGCGCAGCGTGAAGGTCGACGGCAGCTCCGAGAGCGTCATGCTCCCGCCCGTGAGCACGGACGCCGACGGCTCGTACACCTTCACCGACACGCCTGGGGCCGCCGGCAGATATGCCTACCTCGTGATGTGGAGCGGGCACGCCACGGCCGGGCCGGACAAGGCCCTCCACCTGGTCACGGTCACAGGAGGCGCCGGCTGACCCGCGGGGCGTGCCCGGACGCCGGCCGGGCACGCCCCGCGGCATCGACGCCGGTGACCCGCCCGTTCTTGCGGCAGATCCACGTCGGTCAGACTAGGTCCCATGAGAGTCGGTTTCGCCGTACCCGTGTCAGGGCCCTGGGCCACACCCGAGAACCTGCGCCGCATCGCCGTACGAGCCGAGGAGCTGGGCTACCACGAGCTCTGGACGTTCCAGCGGCTGCTGTACCCGGTCGGGCACCCGATGGGGCCCACCTATCGCGCCGTGCACGACCCGATCGTCACGCTCGCCCATGTCTCGGCCGTGACCAGCCGCATCCGGCTGGGCGTCGCGGTGATCAACGCGTACGTGCAGCCCGTGCCGCTGGCCAAGCAGCTCGCCACGCTGCAGACGCTCTCGGGCGGCAGGCTCACCGCCGGGATCGGGCTGGGCTGGCTGCCGGAGGAGTTCGAGGCGACCGGCGTCGACATGGCGCGGCGCGGTCGCAGGGGCGAGGAGTTCGTCGAGGTGCTGCGCAAGGCGTGGACCGACGACGTGGTGGAGCACGAGGGCGAGTTCTACCGCGTGCCGCCCGCCCACGTCGACCCCAAGCCGCTGCCGGGCCCGCCGCCGATCCTGCTCGGCGGCACGGCCGACGTGGCGCTGCGCCGGGCGGCCCGGCTGGCCGACGGCTGGGTCAGCTCCAGCAGGGAGGACCTGGCCTCCATCACCGCCCGGATCGGGCTGATCAAGGCGGAGCTGGACGCGGCGGGACGGGACGCGGGCGCGTTCCGGCTCGTGTGCCGCGGCTCCACGCAGGTGCGGGCGCGGGACGAGGACCGCCCGCTGACCGGCACCTACGACAAGATCAGGCGGGACGTCGAAGCCCTGGGCGCCGCCGGCGTCACGGAGGTCTTCCACGACCTGAACTTCGACAGCGAGATACCCGCGTCCGACGCCAAGGAGGCGATGCGCCGGGCCGAGGAGGCGCTGGAGGCGCTGGCGCCCTAACCGCCGCCGTACGGCACCGTGATGATCTCCAGGTTGTGGCCGTTGGGGTCGGACCAGTAGAGGCCGCGCCCGCCGTCGTTGGTGTTGATCCGCCCCTCCTGCCGGTGGAACGGATCGGCCCAGTACGTCAGCCCGCGCTCCTTGATCCGGCCCCAGATCTGGTCGAACTCCTCCTCGCTGACCAGGAACGCGTAGTGCTGCGACGGCAGCTCGTCGCCCGCCTGCACGACGTCGATCGACACGTCGTTGCCGAGCGAGACCACCCGGAACGGGCCGTACTCGGGCGCCGGGTCCAGGCCGAGCAGCTCGACGAGGAAGTCGGCCGTCGCGTCCCTGTCCCTGGCCGGCATGATGGTGTGGTTCAAGTGGACGGACATATGTGCAGGCTACGTCAGCCGAGGCGGGTCCGGGCGGCACCACCCGCGTGAGCCGCTCGTGGTGCGGCGGTCACCAGCGCTCAGGGCGCGAGGCGCGACGCCTCCGCGGCCACCGCGTGACGGAGCTCGCGGATGCCGTCGCGGCCCCGTACGGGATGCACGGCGTTCGTCAGCAGCACCACCGTCAGGCGGCGGGCCGGGTCGATCACCAGGGAGGTGCCGGTGAAGCCCGAGTGGCCGTAGGCCTCGCCCAGCGGCCCCACGATGCCGGGGTCGCCGATGCGCACGCCCAGCCCGTGCCGGAACGGCGCGCCGTGCACCCCCTGGTCGCGCGTCATCTCGGCCACGCTGCCGGGGCGCAGCACGGGGCCGCCGCCGCGCCGCAGCATCTCGCCGAAGGCCAGCAGATCCCCGGCGGGGGCGAACAGCCCGGCGTGCCCGGCCACGCCGCCCAGCGCGTACGCGGTCTCGTCGTGCACCTCACCCCGGACGCAACCGGGCCCCGGCCGCCCGGCCTTCCACTCGGTGGCCGCGATCCGGTCCGCGCGGGCGGGCCGGTAGCCCGTGCCGGCCAGCCCGAGCACGTCCGTGATGCGGGCGCGGACCAGCGCGTCCAGCGGCGCGCCGCCGGCCAGCTCGGCCAGGCGGCCCGCCATCACCATGCCGACGTCGCTGTAGAGGTACGGCCCGCCGACGGGGTGGGTGATCGGCGTGCGCACCATGGCCTCCATCCGCGCCGCGGCGTCCGCGCCGGGCAGCTCCCGGTCGATCCGGCGGATCGGGGGCAGGCCGGCCGTGTGCGTGAGCAGGCGGCGCGGCGTGATCCGCGGATCGGCGCCGGGAATCCGGCCGGTCACGGGCTCGTCGAGGCCCAGCAGCCCCTCCTCGGCCAGCGAGAGCAGCACGACCGTGGTGAAGAGCTTGCTGACCGAGGCCAGGTCGAAGATCGAGCCGGGGCCCGCGGGCGGGCGCTCCGGCGCCAGGCTCCCGCCGGCGTCGGCGTACCGTACGAGCTCGCCGGTGGCGGCCGAGGCCACCATGGAGCCGTCCGCGGCGATCAGCGCCACCGCGGCCGAGCAGACGCGCGGCACCGCGTCCGCCAGGATCGCCTCCAGCCTGTCGCTCATTCTCCCCCTCACCCCCGTGGGCCGCCCGCTCAGCCCCTCCCGGCTCCTTGAACACGCCGCTCAGGCGCTCAGCCGCTCCTCAGCGCGCCGGTCAGCCGCTCAGCGCGTCGCTCAGGCGCTCAGCCGCTCCTCAGCGCATCGGTCAGCCGCTGAGCGCGTCGCTCAGGCGCTCGCCGTGCGACTCCAGCAGCGCGCGGGCGCCGTCGGCGTCGAGGCCGTGCCGGATCATCAGCACCGCGACCTTCGCCTGGCCTCCCGCCGCGTCCAGCGCCGCTCCCGCGGTCTCGCGGTCGGCGCCGGTGATGTCCGCGACCATGCGCATGGCCCGCCCGGCGAGCTTGCTGTTCATGGCCGACATCTCGATCATCTTGTTCCCGTACGTGCGGCCCAGCTTGACCATCGAGATCGTGGAGATCATGTTCAGCACGAGCTTCTGCGCCGTGCCGGCCTTCAGCCGGGTCGAGCCGGTCACCAGCTCGGGCCCCACGACCACCTCGATCGCGTGCTCCGCGGCGGCCGACAGCGGCGCGTCGTCATTGCACGACAGGCCGACCGTGAGCGCCCCGCGCCTCGCGGCCTCCGCCAGCGCGCCCAGCACGAAAGGGGCACGCCCGCTGGCGGACACGCCCACCACCGAGTCGAGCGGTCCCACCTCCAGGTCCCTCAGCGCGCCGGCGCCCGCCTCCGCGTCGTCCTCCGCACCCTCGACGGACCGGGTCAGCGCGTCCGGCCCGCCCGCGATCACGCCCTGCACCAGCGACGGATCGGTGCCGAACGTGGGCGGGCACTCGCTGGCGTCGAGCACGGCCAGGCGTCCCGACGTGCCGGCGCCGACGTAGAAGAGCCGCCCTCCGGCGGCCATCCTGTCGGCGATCGCGTCGATGGCCGCCGAGATCGCCGGGATGGCCACCGCCACGGCGGCGGGCACGGCGGCGTCGGCCTGGTTCATCAGGCGGGCGATCCGCTCGGTCGGCAGCCGGTCGATCTGGCTGTAGCGGGGATCGCTCTGCTCGGTGGACAGCTCGGGCAGCGGATCAATCATGTCGCTAATTTCCACCCTCTACTTCTCTCTTGTAAATATCTTTCAGACAATGGGTTGCATGCCACACGTACGAACCGGAGCAGAACGGCTGGCCGCGGACCCCGCCCTCGCGGGAGGCACCCGCCTCGGCCTGATCACCAACCCCACCGGAGTCCTGCCCGACCTGACCCCCACGGCCGACGCCCTGCTGGCCGCGGGGGTGAAGCTGACCGCGCTGTTCGGCCCCGAGCACGGCATGCGCGGCACCGCCCAGGCGGCGGGGGCCGAGGGCGACACCGTGGACGAGCGGACCGGGCTGCCGGTGTACGACACGTACCAGCTCTCCGGGGAGGAACTGGACCGCGTGGTGGCGGCCGCCGGCGTGGACACGCTGGTCTTCGACATCGCCGACGTGGGCGCCCGTTTCTACACCTACGTCTGGACCATGTACGACCTGATGGAGTCGGCCGCCCGGCTCGGCCTGCGCTTCGTGGTCCTGGACCGGCCCAACCCCCTCGGCGGGACCGTCGAGGAGGGGCCGCCGCTCGACCCGGCGTTCGCCAGCTTCGTGGGCCGCTTCCCGCTGCCGCTGCGGCACGGCAGGACCGCCGGGGAGCTGGCCGGGCTCTTCGGGCTCGGCGTGGACCTGACGGTCGTCACGATGGAGGGCTGGCGGCGCGACATGACGTACGCCGCGACCGGGCTGCCCTGGGTGATGCCCTCGGTCAACATGCCGACCCCCGACACCGCGCTGGTCTATCCGGGCACCGGCCTCGTCGAGGGCACGAACTTCTCCGAGGGGCGCGGCACGACCAGGCCGTTCGAGCTGATCGGGGCCCCGTACGCCGACGCGCGGTTCGCGCCCGCCCTGGCCGGTCTCGGGCTGCCGGGGGTGGGGTTCAGGGAGGTGTGGTTCACGCCCACGTTCCACAAGCACGCCGGCGTCCCCGTCCGGGGGGTGCAGCTCCACGTGCACGACCGCGACGCCTTCAGGCCGGTGCTGACGGGCCTGTCCATCCTGCACGTGGCCCGCACCCTCTACCCCGGGGACCTGCGCTGGCAGGGGCCCGAGCTGTTCATGGACCACCTGTGGGGGTCCGACACCCTGACCAGGTGCCTGGAGGCCGGCGCCGACCCGCGCGAGCTGTGCCCGCCACCGGGCCGCCCCGAGGGATCGCTGCTCTACCGCTGAGGCCATCACGCCAGGTCGCGCCGGTAGAGCCAGAAGACGCGCTCCGCTCGCGCGCCCACCGCGCGCGAGTAGAACCGCAACGGCCCCACCCACCCGATCTGGGCGCTGTCCTGGCCCGCGGCCCGCTGCTCCGCCAGGCACCTGCGGAGCAGCACCCGGCCCAGGCCGAGGCCGCGCGCGCCGGGGGCGGTGCCCATCGGGCCGAACCAGGCGGGCCGCGCGCCCCAGGCGGCGAAGCCCAGGATCTCCCCGTCACGCTCGGCGTAGTGCAGCCCGGCCCCGGTGACCGCCTCCCAGGCCCACCGCTCGTTCCAGTGCTCCTCGACGAACGCGGCCACCCGCTCGCGATCCCCGCCTGTCCCGGGGGCGGCGGCGTGCACGGTGACGCCCGCCCTCTCCAGCCGCGCCAGCTCGTCCTCCACGGACAGGTCCGCGGACAGGTCGGCCGTCATGTTCCAGGCCACGTGGTAGCGCTCGTAGCCGAGGCTCTCGGCCAGGCAGGCGGCGGCGGTGTAGCGCACGTCGATGCCCGGCCAGGCGTAACACGGCGGGTTCCCGGCGAAGCGGGCCTGGCGCGCCCCCTGCTCCCGCAGCCACTCCTCGGCCGCGCGCACCAGCGTCCTGCCGCGCCCCTCGCCCCTGGCGCCGGGGTGCACGGCCAGCAGGTCGAGATGCCCGACGCCCGGGTCCTGATCCGACATCGAGGCCAGCACCACGCCGCCGTCCACGGCCAGCGCCGTCCACCGCCGCCCGGCAGGGGGCCGCGACAGGTGCCCGACCAGGACGGCCGCCTCCCCGGCGTCGAGCGTCAGCGCGGCCTCGGCGATCCTGGCCGCCTCGCCAAGATCCGCCGCCTTGACAGAGGACATCACACCTCGCTCATCGGGCGGGCGATCACGCTGCGCCGCTCAGGGTAGAAGCACGCGTGCTCCTGCGGCACCCCCTCGGTGACCTGCAGCAGCGGCCGCTCGCTCGCGCACCGCTCGCCCCGGAACGGGCAGCGGCGGGCGAACAGGCAGCCCTCGTCCGACTGGCTCTCGTCCAGCGACTCCAGCGGCACCACGGGCTCCTCGCCCGGCAGCTCCAGCCCGTGCAGCACCGGGATCGCCGACAGCAGCGACTGCGTGTACGGGTGCACGGGATCGGCGATGATCGTGTCCACCGGGCCGCGCTCGACGACCTGGCCGCGGTAGATGACGTACAGCTCGCCGTCGGCGCCGATGTAGCGGGCCGTGGCCACGTCGTGCGTGATGAACAGCACGCTCACGCCCAGCCGCTCGCGCAGGTCCTTCAGCAGCGCCAGGATGCCCAGCCGGAGCGAGACGTCGATCATCGAGACCGCCTCGTCGGCGACCAGCATCTCCGGGTCCACGGTCAGCGCGCGGGCGATGACCACGCGCTGCCGCATGCCGCCGGAGAGCTGGTGCGGGTAGCGCGACAGCACCGTGCCCGGGTCCAGGCCCACCAGCGACAGCACCTCGGCCGCCCGCTCGTCGATCCACTGCCGCGACCGCCCGGTCTGCCGGGCCCGCAGCGCCAGCGGCGCGTGCAGCGTCTGGTGGATGGTCCTGGTCGGGTTCAGGGCCGAGTACGGGTCCTGATGGATCATCTGGATCTTGCGGAAGTGCGGCTGGCGCTGCTTGGGCTTCAGCGCCGACATGGAGACGCCGTCGATGGCGAGATCCCCCTCGTCGTACGACTCCAGCCCCGCGATGATCCGCCCCAGCGTCGTCTTGCCGCAGCCGGACTCGCCGATGAACGAGGCCGCGCCGCCCTTGGGGATCGCGAAGTCCACGCCCCGCAGCGCCCGCACCTCGCGGGCCCCGAGCAGCTTGCCCCGCTGCTTGAAGGTCTTGACGACCCCGGTACCGGTGATCATGCATGCTCCCTGTCCATGGTGCCCGGGTCCGGCACAGGCACGGTTACGGCGTGACAGGCGACCGTCCTCGGGCCGTCGGCCACCGCCTCCGGGTCCACGGTGTCGCACACGTCCATGCGCAGCGGGCAGCGCTCCCTGAACACGCAGCCCTGTTCCGGCACGGTGGCCAGCGTCGGCGGCCGGCCCGGCAGCGCCTGCGCCTCGTCGATGTCGCCGACGAGCCGGGGGATGGCCTTGATCAGGCCCCGGGTGTAGGGGTGCCGGGGCGCGCCCAGCACCTCCCTGGTGGGGCCCTGCTCGACCAGGCGGCCGCCGTACATGACGGCCAGCCGGTCGGCCACCTCGGCCACCACGCCGATGTCGTGCGTGATGACCAGCGTCGTCAGGCCGCGCTCCGCGTGCACCTCGCGGACGATCTTCAGGATGTTCGCCTGGGTGATCATGTCGAGCGCCGTGGTCGGTTCGTCCAGCACGACCAGGTGGGCGTTGAGCACCAGGGCCAGCATGATGCCGACGCGCTGGCGCATGCCTCCGGACAGCTCGTGCTGGTGCGAGTCCAGCACCCGGGCGCCGTCCAGGCCCATCCTGCCCAGCAGTTCCCTGGCCTCGCGCACCAGGCCGCGCAGGTCCTCCACGCCGTGCGAGCGGCCCAGGTCGAGGAGCTGCTTGCCGACCGTCTTGAGCGGGTTGAGGGAGTTCTGGGCGGCCTGGAAGACGTACCCGATGTGCTTGCCGCGGGCCTTGCGGAGCTGCTCGCCCCGCAGGCCCACCACGTCGCCGAGCCCGTCGATCTCGACGCTGCCCGCCGCGATCCTGCCGGGCGGCTGGACGGCGTTGAGCAGCGACAGCGCCAGCGTGGACTTGCCGGAGCCGGACTCGCCGACGATGCCGGTGATCGACCCGGGCTCCAGCGTCAGGCTGACGTCGCGGACGGCGGGCAGCTCGCCCGCGGGGGTCTTGTAGACGACCGTCAGGCCGCCGATGCGCACTCCCGGCGCTTGCTGAACCACGTGCTACTCCTCGCGCAGCCGGGGGTTGAAGATCTCGTCCATGGCGTCCACCACGAGCACGATGCCGAGTGTCAGCAGCAGGATCGCCAGCAGCGGGGCCAGCAGGTAGCCGAGCGCGGACGGCGTGATCATGGCGCCGGCCTGGAAGACGGCCAGGTTGAGCATGACGCCCCAGTTGTCCGACTCGTACGGCAGCACGCCCAGGAAGAACAGCCCCACTTGCGAGTAAACGGCCCCAGTGACCGAGATGAGCATGTTCATCGCGATGTACGGCGCCATACTCGGCAGCAGCTCCTTGCCGATGATGTGCGTCGTGGACAGCCCCAGCCCGCGCGCCGCCTCGATGAAGCCCCGCTCGCGCAGCGACAGCGTCTGCGAGCGCACCGCCCGCGCCACGCCGCCCCAGCCGAGCAGCCCCAGCACCAGGCCCATCTGGATCGGGCTGCCGAACTGCCACACCGTCGCCAGCACCAGCAGCAGCGGCAGGCCGGGGATGGTGAGCTTCATGTCGGTGAGCCGCATGAGCACGGTGTCCCAGCGGCCCCGCTTGAAGCCGGAGTACAGGCCGATCGCGGTGCCGACCACGACCGTGATGAGCGCGGTGACCGCGGCGGTCAGCAGCACGTACCGGGAGCCCTTGATGACCAGCGCGGTCACGTCACGCCCCTGCGGGTCGGTGCCGAACCAGTGCTCCCAGCTCGGTGGCTGCGTGAGGGCGTTCGGGTTGGTGGGCAGGTGCTCGGGCAGGATCATCGGCCCGACCACGGCCATGAGGATGAATCCGGCGAGGATGACCACCCCGGCCATCCGGCTGGGCTTGCGCCGCATGACGCGCCACACGCCGCGCCAGAAGTTGCGCCGCATGGCCGAGGCGGTGGACGAGCCGGTCTCGGGGATGAGCGTGGCGCTCACGACGACTCCTCTCCGCTGCGGACCCGTGGGTCGATCACGGTGTAGAACAGGTCGGCCACGATGTTGGCCAGGATGGTCGCGACCGTGATCAGCAGGAAGGCCCCGCTCATCACCGCGAAGTCACGGTCCTGGACGCTGGTGATGAGCAACCAGCCGAGCCCGGGATAGTTGAAGATCTTCTCGATGAACACCGCGCCGCCCAGCAGCAGGCCCAGCGACAGGGCCAGCAGCGTGAACAGGGGCAGGATCGCGTTGCGCGTGATGTAGCGGAAGATGATCGAGCGCTTCACGCCGCGCAGCTCGGCCGCGAGGATGAAGTCGTCGCCGAGCACCGTCACCACGCTGGACTTCATGGCCAGGATCCAGCCGCCGTAGGCCGAGAGCGCGTAGGTGACGACCGGCAGGATGGCGTGCTCGATCAGCGAGCCGATGTAGCCGGCGTTGAAGCCCGGCTCGTAGAGGATGTCCACCGACCCGTCGGCGGGCAGGATCGGGATCAGCGTCGCGAAGATCACCACCAGCAGCATCGCCAGCACGTACTGCGGGATGCCGTGCAGCAGCGAGCCGGAGACGGCCAGCGCGTCGCCCAGCTTGCCGGTGCGCTTGATGGCCGCGAACACGCCCAGGATGACGCCGACGAGGAAGCTGAGCAGCGTGCCCGCCAGCACCGGTAGAACGGTCCACTTGGCGGCCTCGCCCAGCACGGTCACCACGGGGGTGCCTGCCCTGGTGACGGACTCGCCGAGGTCGAGGCGCACCAGGCCGGACAGGTACTCGGGGTACTGCTGCCACAGCGTGCCGTCGGGCTGGAACCCGTAGAGCACCTTCACGGCCTGCGCCGCCGCCTCGGGCGACATGCCTCCTTCGATGAGCTTCTCGTAGCGGGCGGCCATGGGGTCGCCCGGGATGTTGTTGACGATGAAGAAGGTGATCGTCGCCACTACGAGGATCATGACGAGCCCGCGGGCCAGGTGGCCCGCGAGTCGCCGTGCGATGAGCGTCATAGGCTACTGCTTCGCCTTGATCAGACCTTGCTGGATCCACACGCCCGACATCAGCACGCTGCCACCGCCGCGCAGGATCTCCTCGTCGTGCGGCCAGCCGGTGAACCGGTTGTTGTTGACGAACAGGGTGTTGACGTAGTCCCAGAGCTGGATGACCGGGAGGTCCTGGTTGGCGGCCTTGGCGAGCTGGGCCATGATCGGCTTGGCCTCCTCGGCGCCGACCGTGTTCAGCTTGGCGGTCAGCTCACCGGGGTTGATCTTCTGGCCGTCGACCTCGATCTCCTCGGGGCCGCCCATCCAGTTGCCGCTCTTGCCGGGCGCGGAGTGCGAGACCTTGTTGCCGACGTTGGTCCAGCCGTTGGAGGCGCCGTAGAGCCGCTGGAAGATGTCGTACGGCGCGGGGCCGAGCGCCATCAGCCAGAAGCCGACGTCGTACTTGCCGGCCGCCAGCTCCTCCAGGTAGAGCGGGTAGTCGGCGGTCGTGACGACCTCGGCGTCGACGCCGGCCTTGACGAGCTGGCTCTTGATGTTCTCCTGAGCCGACAGCCAGTCGGTGAACCCGGACGGCGCGTGCATGGAGACCTTCCACGCCGAGCCGTCGGCCAGCGTCCACTTGCCGTCCTTCTTGGTCAGGCCGGCCTGCTCGAACTCGGCCTCGGCCTTGGCCACGTCCGCCTTGTACGGCTCGAGCTGCGGCACCGTCTCCGGGATCCAGGCCTGCGCGGCCTTCTGGTGGATGCCGCTGGTCGTGGTGGCCGGCGTGCCGCCCTCGGGCGAGGCGACCTTGGTGACCTGGTCGCGGTCGATGAGGTAGGCCAGGCCGCGGCGCACGTGGACGTTGTCGTACGGCTTCTTGCTCTGGTTGAAGGCCATGCCGACGGCGACCGGCGAGTAACCCTTGATGACCTCGTTGCCCGGGGCCTGCTTGATGCGGTTCATCACGTCGCTCGGGGTGGCGGTGAAGCCGGCCTGGTCGAGCTTGCCCTGCGTGAGGTAGTTCCAGATCTGCTCGTTGCCGGTGTAGTTGAGGAACTTCACCTGCGCCGGGGCCACGTTCGCGGCGTTGTAGAAGTTCTTGTTCTTGACCAGCAACGCCTCGGACGGGTTGACCCGCTCCAGCACGAACGGGCCGGCGCTGACGTCCTTCGGCGGCGCGAAGGCGATGACCTTCTCACCGAGGGCGGTGATCTCCTCGCGAGCCTTCTCGGCGTCGGCACCGTCGCCTCGGGCGGTCTTGAGCTTGTCCCAGAAGTCGGTAGGCAGCACGCTGCCCCACACGTGCGCGGGCAGGACGTTGGTGTCGAGCACGCCGCGGGCGAACTTCGGACTGGGGTTGGCCATGTCCTGGGTGATCTTGAGGGTCTGCGGGTCGACGACCGTGACCTCGGCCGCCGCGCCGGCCGCGCCGGGCGTGATCGAGAACGCGGTGCTGCCTTGTGTGTAGGCGATGCCGATGGACATCTTGACGTCCTCGGCGGTGACCGGCTTGCCGTCGGACCACTTGGCGTTCGGCTGGAGCTTCAGCGTGATCGACGAGTTGTCGGGCGCGATCTCCCAGCTCGCCGCGATGCCGGGGAGAGCCTGGTTGGGGTCGGTCAGGTGGTTCTTGACCCAGCCGATCCTCATCGCGTTGTAACCCACGAAGGAGTTGCCCTTGGGGTTGTACGGATTGGCCGGCGCTGTCGCTTCGAGGCCCGGCCTGGTCACGTCGATCGTGGTGAAGAGCCCGCCGCCGCCACCGCCGCCCGAGCCGGATGTGTTGGTCGAACCACCGCTGCACGCCGCAGTCGCGGTGGCAAGGCCCAGCAACGTCACTACCGCTGCCAGTCGCTTCATTTGCCGCTCCGGGGGATGTCTCTAGGGATTGACCGGACATTACGATCGGGCCCGATCGACGTCAATAATCTCCAGAGGTTGTGAGGCTAATGTAACTTTCCTTCATGAGTGTATGGACTGGTGCTTATCTCCATCAAGTGCCGGTTCAGTCCATGATCAGGACGGCGGCCCCGTTCACCCGATCGGCCGCCAGATCGCCCAGCGCCCGGTCGGCCTCCCCGAACGGGTACGGCACCGTCGTCACGCGCGGCGGATGCGCCAGCGCCAGCTCCAGATAGGCCCGCCCGTCGGCTCGGGTGTTGGCGGTCACGCTGCGCACCGTGCGCTCCTGGAACAGGTGCCGCTCGTAGTTCAGCACCGGGATGTCGGTCAGGTGGATGCCCGCCACCGCGAGCGTACCTCCCCTGTCGAGGGCCTCCAGCGCCGCCGGCACCAGCTCGCCCACCGGCGCGAACAGGATGGCCGCGTCCAGCGGCTCCGGCGGCCGGCCCGCCGCCTCGCCGGTGGCGCTGGCGGCCCCGAGCTCCAGGGCCAGCTCCCGCGACGCCGCCGACCTGGTGACCACGTGCACCACGGCGCCCTGGGCGATCGCGGCCTGCGCCGTCAGGTGCGCGGACGCGCCGAACCCGTAGATCCCCAGCCGCCCGCCCGGCGGCAGCTCGCACCGGGACAGCGCCCGGTAGCCGATGATCCCGGCGCACAGCAGCGGCGCCAGCTCCACGGCCGGCCGGTCGCCGGGCAGGGGATAGACGTAGTCCGCGGGCGCGACGACGTACTCGGCGTACCCGCCGTCCGCGTCCCACCCGGTGTAGGCCGACGTGGGGCACAGGTTCTCCATGCCCCGCAGGCAGTACCGGCACGTGCCGCAGGTGGAGCGCAGCCACGCCACGCCCACCCGCTCGCCGGTGCCCTCCACCCGCCCGACCACCTGGTGGCCGGGCGAGGTGCGGGGGCGGCGCGGCGCCAGGTCGCCCTCCGCCAGGTGCAGGTCCGTACGGCACACGCCGCACGCCTCCACCTTCACCAGCACCTCGCCGGGCCCCGGCTCCGGCACCGGCCTGCCGGTCAGTTCGACAGGCCCGGACGCCATCGGGCCCGGCCGCCCGACCACCCAGGCGCGCATGTCAGGCCGACAGCCGCGCGTGCGCGAGCTGCGCGTAGAGCGCGGCCCCGTCCGGCAGCACCGCGTCGTCGAAGATCGCCTCGGGGGAGTGGTTGTACGGCGCCGTCGACGGATCCCGGTCGGACGGGCAGGCCCCCAGGAACACGAACGCGCCCGGCACGTTCTCCAGCACGTACGAGAAGTCCTCCGACCCCATCACCGGCTGCGGCGAGACGAAGTACCGCCCCGGCCCGAACAGCTCGTCGGCCGTCCTGCCGACGAACTCCGCCTCGCTCCCGTCGTTGACCGTCACCGGGTAGCCGTTGTTGAACGACGGCTCCACCTCCAGCCCGTGCGCCGCCGCGATGCCCTGCACGACCTCCACCAGCCGCCGCTTGACCAGCACCCGGTTGTCCTTGCTGAAGGTCCGCACCGTCGCGTCGAACCTGGCCTCGTCCGGGATCACGTTGTCGGCCGACCCGCCGTGGAAACTGCCCACCGTCACCACGACCGGGTCGAACACGTCGAACGTCCTGGTCACCATCGTCTGCAGCGCCGTCACCATCTCGCAGCCCGCCTGGATCGGGTCCAGCGAGCGGTGCGGGCTCGAACCGTGCCCGCCGCGTCCCTTCACCGTCACGCAGAACGTGTCGGCCGCCGCCATGATCGGCCCCGGCCGGGAAGCGAACAGCCCGGGAGGCAACATCGCCGACACCACGTGCATGCCGTACGCCGCCACCGGCCGCGCGCCGGCCGCGTCCAGCACACCCTCGTCGATCATGTACCTGGCGCCGTGATGGCCCTCCTCGCCCGGCTGGAACATGAAGATCACATCGCCGGCCAGCTCCTCGCGCCGCGCGCTCAGCAGGTGCGCGGCGCCCGCCAGCATGGCGGTGTGCAGGTCGTGGCCGCAGGCGTGCATCTGGCCGGGGAGCTGGGAGACGTAGGACAGATCGTTCTTCTCGGTCACGGGCAGGGCGTCCATGTCGCCCCGCAGCAGCACCGCGGGGCCCGGCCTGCCGCCCCGCAGCACGGCGGTGACGGAGCTCAGCGCCGTGCCCGTCTTGATCTCCAGCGGCAACCCCTCCAGCGCCGCGAGCACCTTCTCCTGGGTGCGCGGCAGGTGGAGCCCCAGCTCCGGAGTGGCGTGCAGCGAGTGCCTGAGGCGGACCAGCTCGTCCCGCATGTCCTGGGCGGATTCAGTGAACGACATGAGGAACATTGTTCATGTGCCGGGCGGGAAGTCGATAAGGCGCGCTCGGTACGATGGGGCGCGTGACTCAGCGTAAGCGGATCGACTCCTGGTTGTCCGACATGGACGGCGTCCTCGTCCACGAGGGACGACCGGTCCCAGGTGCGGACGAATTCATCAAGCGGCTCAGCGAATCCGGCAGGAAGTTCCGGGTGCTGACCAACAACTCGATCTACACCCAGCGCGATCTGTCCGTCCGCCTGGCGGGCGCGGGCCTCGCCGTGCCGCCCGAGTCCATCTGGACCTCCGCCCTGGCCACCGCCCAGTTCCTGGACGACCAGCGCTCCGGCGGCTCGGCCTACGTGATCGGCGAGGCCGGCCTGACCACGGCGCTGCACGAGGTCGGCTACGTGCTGACCGACCTCGACCCCGACTACGTGGTGCTCGGCGAGACCCGCACCTACAGCTTCACGCAGATCACCCGCGCGATCCGGCTCATCGAGGGCGGCGCCCGCTTCATCGCCACCAACCCCGACCCGATCGGCCCCTCCACCGAGGGCTCCCTGCCCGCCTGCGGTGCCGTCGCCGCCATGATCACCAAGGCCACCGGGGTCGAGCCGTACTTCGTCGGCAAGCCCAACCCGCGCATGATGCGCAGCGCGCTCAACGAGATCGAGGCCCACAGCGAGACCACGGCCATGATCGGTGACCGCATGGACACCGACATCGTCTCGGGCATGGAGGCCGGGCTGTTCACGATCCTCGTGCTCACGGGCGTCACCCAGCGCCACGAGATCGACCGCTTCCCCTACCGTCCCTCGCTGGTCGTCGACTCGGTCGCGGACCTGATCGACCTCATCTGACCCACCCACCCCACCGCCCGCCCCGGCTCCCGCGGCGCCCCAGCGCCCACCCAGTGGCTCGTGCGGCGCCGCCCCGCTTCTCGCGCCGGCTCGTGCGGCGTCCCACCGCGCACCCACCGGCTCGTGCGGCGCCGCCCGCCTCTGGCGCGGCTCGTGCGCCGCCCCACCTCAGGCGCCCGCTCGTGCGGCGCCGCACCGTTCCGTCCGGCGGCCCCGCCGCACTCCTCCCTTCTCAAGGGAGGTAGCGCGTACCTGACGGCCGCTGACAGGTACGCGTGGCAGGCTCGATCCCATGACCCGCGTCTACCTGGAGCTCGGCCCCAAGAAGGTGTTCGCCTGCTCGCTCGACTGGCCCGGCTGGTGCCGGATCGGCAAGGACGAGGAGGCGGCACTCGACCGGCTCGCCGACTACGTGCCCCGCTACCGCGTGATCGCCGAGCGGGCCGGGCTGGCGTTCGCGCCCGGCGAGCCCCAGGTGGTGGCCAGGGTGCCGGGGACGTCGACGACCGACTTCGGCGTGCCGTACGAGGTGCCGGACCTCGATCTGGAGCCGCTGCCCGGCGCCGAGGCCGAGCGCTCGGTCGCCCTGCTGCGCGCGGCCTGGGAGCTGTTCGACGAGGTCGCCGCCGGCTCGCCGGAGGAGTTGCGCAGGGGCCCGCGCGGCGGCGGCCGGGACCGTACGAAGATCATCGACCATGTGACGGACGCCGAGCGCGCCTTCGCCAGGAAGGCCGGCGTGCGGCACAAGCCGTACAGGTCGGTCGAGGACCGGGACGCGATGCGGGCGGAGCTCGCGGAGGTCCTGTCGCGCCCCTGGGAGCCGCCCCCCGCGACCGGCTGGCCGCCCCGCTACGCGCTGCGGCGCATCGCCTGGCACGTCATCGACCATCTGTGGGAGATCGAGGACCGGCGGTAGCGGGTAGAAGATTTCTCCACCCGCTCGGGCCCGTTTTCAGGTGGTCCGAACAGGCATGGAGCTTTCGTCGCCGGTGGGCCTGGTGGAAAGAACCACACCCGTCCTTTATTCCTGTTCGCGTCGGCCCTTGACGGCCTGCGACGATGTGCTGACGCGAGACCGTACGGTGAGCAAAGGCAGGGGTGCGTGGACATACGGGCGGAGATTCTCGACCTGAAACTCCGTGTCGAGGATCTTGAAACCACCACGGATCGGGTCAGGGAGTCACGGGAGCAGGAGGAGCTCCTGCGCGAGGTCATCGACCGGTCCAAGAAGCTGCAGGCGGAGATGGCCGCCCTGCGAACCGATCTCGCCGAGGCCCGGGTCGGTCTCGGGGAGGAGGTCGCGGCGGTCGGCACCGAGGTCGAGGGGGTCAGGCGAGCGGTCGCGGCGCCCGCCGTGTTCCGGGCCGGAGAGTACGGCGAGGAGGGCGACGTTCGTACGGAGATCGCCGTCGAGTTCGCCGTGATCCGGTCGGAGATCGAGCACGAGTTCAACTTCCTCCGGTCCGAGGTGATGGACCTGGCCATCAAGCTCGACCGGCTGAGCCCCGGCACCGAGTGACCCCGGAAGCCCCCTGATCAGAGGGAGAGCGCGGGCTCCATCACCTCGGCGGGGCACAGCTGCCGGATCACGTTGCGCACCTGGGTGCGCAGGTCGGGGGCGGCCAGGCGGCCGTCCTCGCCGAAGTGCGGCCAGATGGGCGAGATGACCAGCTCGGCCCCCATCACGACCGCGCCCGCGCCCAGGAGCTGCTTGTACAGCTCAGCCTGCGCCCACATGGCCCCGCAGGCCCGCGCGCTCGCGCTCATCACCGCCACATGCTTGCCCGACAGGCCCTCCCGCGCCGACATCCAGTCCAGCGCGTACGTCAGCTCCACCGGCAGCAGGCTGTGCTCGGGCGCGGTCAGCAGGATCGCGTCGCCGCCCGCGACCAGCGTGACCAGCTCTCTGGCCGGGGCCGGGACGGGCCCGGGATGGTACGCCGGGATCTCGCCCAGTCCCCGCCACACCTCGAAGCCGACGCCCGGCGGCAGCTCGCCGCCCGCCGCGTCCAGCAATCTGGTGATGAATGACCCCGCGTGGAGGCTGGCGGCGATCCCGATGATTTTCACCCTTGCTCCCCAGGGGTTCCGGTGTTACCGGGAACCTGCCCGATGCCTCGGATGTCCAAGACCATCTGCGGGTCAAGAGGCGCACAGACATTGCCGTCAGAAGGGGACGCCGCCTACCTGGTCCGGACATGCGCGCCCGTCGCACAGCGGCGGGACGGGACACCGGTGTTGAGGGGGTGGCCCGCCGGAGCGAGACGGGGAGCACCGGCGCTGGGGGGCTGGCTGCGGCGCCGGGTGCTTGCTTGTCACGGACGACAGGCCGCGCGGGCCTGAGGGCGGCGTGAACTCACAGGCGGCGGCTCACAGGCGGCGGCTCACTGACGGCGGGCTCACTGGCGGCGCGGGCCTACTGGCGGGCGGCGGCGCGGGCGCGGCGCTCCTCGCGGCGCTCCACGAACCTGGCGGCCGTGGCGTCCGCCTTCGCCAGGAACGCCGACAGCTCCTCGCGCGCCTTCTCACCCTCGGCGTCCAGCCCGGTCTTGTCGAACACCGACCACTGCCGCAGCACCGGCATGAGCACGTCGTCCAGGTGCAGGCGCAGGTCGTAGATGCCCTCGTTCGCGATGATCATGGCCTTGCGGGCGAAGCCGTCCATGCCCTGGCCGGGCATCTGGAACGTGGTCACCACGTCGGTCACGGCGCGCATGGTCTGGTTCGGGTCGAGCTCGAAGGCCGCCTTGAGCAGGTTGCGGTAGAAGAGCATGTGCAGGTTCTCGTCGGCGGCGATCCTGGCCAGCAGCCGCTCGCAGCCCTCCTCGCCGGAGGCCCTGCCGGTGTTGCGGTGCGCGATGCGGGTGGCGAGCTCCTGGAAGGAGACGTACGCGAGCTGCTGCAGCATCGTGTTGTACGCCGTCATGAAGCCGCTCTCCATGTGCGCCATGCGAGCCCGCTCCAGCGCCACCGGGTCCACGGCGCGGGTGACGGTCAGGTAGTCGCGCAGGGCGGTGCCGTGGCGGTCCTCCTCGGCGGTCCACCGGTGCACCCAGGTGCCCCAGGCGCCGTCGCGGCCGAACGTGGTGGCGATCTCGTGGTGGTAGCTGGGCAGGTTGTCCTCGGTGAGGAGGTTGACGATGAGTGACACGCGGGCCGCTTCGGGCAGTCTGGAGTGCCCTTCCTCCCACGCCTCGCCCCCGTAGATGCCGTCGAAGTTGCGGCCTTCGCTCCACGGGATGTACTCGTGCGGGAACCACTCCTTCGCCACCTTCTCGTGGCGGTTGAGCTCTACCTCCACGACCGGCTCGAGGGCGTGGAGGAGCTCCGTCTGAGTCATCGCCATAAAAGATCTTCTCCTTCAGGTTACGGTACCGTAGGTTAGGCTACCCGAAGGACATACCGGTCAAATAGGGTGTATGTATGCGACCTAGTGTCCGTGGTGTCCTGCTCGACCACGAGGAGCGTCTGATCCTCTTCCGGCGCACGGTCCCCGGCCGCGCGCGCTACTGGTCCGTCCCGGGCGGCCACGTCGAGCCGGAGGACGGCTCGCTGGAGGACACCCTGCACCGCGAGCTGCTGGAAGAGCTGGGCGCTACGGTGTCCGGCGTGACCTTCCTGGTGACCGTTTCGTACCCGTGGCGGGGCGAGGTCAAGACACAGCATGTCTTCGGTTGCCGTCTGGTGTCCATGGATCCGCAGCTGCGGCACGGGCCCGAGTTCGAGGATCCTTCGCGCGGGTTGTACGAGGTGGAGCACGTGCCGCTGGAGCGTTCGGAGCTCTTCGCCCGCAACCTGATCCCCGAGGCGGTGGCCGGCTATCTCTCGGCCAACATCGCCGCCCTGCCCCGCCTCATCGGCTGACGGTCCCGCTCACCCGGGCGGGTCACGGGTTGCGGCGCAGGCGCTTCACGTCCGAGCGTTGCTTCTTGGCGGCGATGCGGCGCTCGACGGAGCCCCGGCTGGGCTTGGTCGGACGGCGGCGCTTGGGCGGCGGGGCGACGGCCTCGCGCAGGCGCTGCGCCAGGCGGTGCGCGGCGGCCTCACGGTTGCGCAGCTGCGAGCGGTACTCGGAGGCGGCGATCGTGATGGTGTCCGACCCCAGCCGTTCGAGGGCGCGCGCCTTGAGCGCGGGAGGCAGGGCCGTGCTGGCGGCGACGTCGAAGGTGAGCTCCACCCGGCTGTCCGTGGTGTTGACGCCCTGACCCCCCGGGCCTGAGGAGCGGGAGAAACGCCAGACGAGCTCGATGTCGGGAATGACGATCGAGTCGTTGACGACCAGCGGGCCGGGCATGCTCGGAGCTCCTGTTCTCGAAGCATCGCGTTGTTGTGACATGTCACCGTATCCGGCTGCCATATGCCGGTCGCAACGGCATTTTCGCACCGGACCGCTCCCGCCCCGCCGGATGACGGCCGTTTGCAAGCGCCGTATGGCAATATTCCGCCAAAAAGATCACGGGGAGGCGCGGTGGCCGTCATCGTCGGCGTGCACGGGATCGGCAAGTACGACTACTACCTCCAGGCAGGCAGGTCCGCGACGGGGGCGGCCGAGGTCATGCGGCGGAAATGGGACCGCTACCTGCACCTGGGGCTGGGCGGGGAGCCGCGGGCGTACTTCGCCGAGATCGCCTACTTCTCCCACCTCCTCAACGACGGCGACGACGAGTACGGCGCGGCGGCGCCCAGGAAGGCCATGGAGCTGCAGGCCCAGCAGGTCCTCGTCGACTGGGCGCGGCAGCTCGGCGTGGGGGAGCACGTCACGGGGGCGCTGAAGTCGTTCACCGGCTGGTTGCTGGAGCGGCTGGACGGCAGGTCGGCGGCGTTCGCCAAGCTGTTCGCGCCGGAGGTGGCCGCCTACCTCACCGACCAGGCCAGGCGCGAGAAGTCGCGGCAGGTCGTGGCCGAGTGCATCAGGAAGAACCGGCCGAAGGTGGTGATCGCCCACTCGCTCGGCAGCGTCGTCGCGTACGAGGCCCTGTGGGCCAACCCCGACCTCGAGGTGGACCTGCTGATGACGCTCGGCAGCCCGCTGGGCATGCGCAACGTCATCTTCGAACGCCTCCTGCCCGCCCCCGTCAACGGCCGCGGCGAGCGGCCCAAGGGCGTCAGGCGCTGGGTGAACATCGCCGACAAGGACGACATCGCCGCCATCCCGCCCGCGCTGGCCGGCAGCTTCACCGGGGTGGACGTCGAGCAGCTCGTCAACCTCGACTGGATCGACTTCCACACCGCCGGGAAGTATCTGGGCTGCCCGGCGCTGGACCCGCATCTGCGACCATTCCTGGCATGACATGGATAGTCTTCGACTACGGCGGCGTCCTCTCCCTGCCGCAGCCCGAGTCCGACGCCGAGGCCATGGCGCGGGCCGTCGGCGCCGAGCCTGAGGAGTTCAAGCGCGGCTACTGGGAGCACCGGCTCGAGTTCGACCGGGCGAGCCTGACCCCGCACGCCTACTGGTCGGCGGTGCTGGGCCGGCCCGCCGCGCAGAACGAGGTGGCGCGGCTGGTGGCCATGGACGTCGCGAGCTGGGCCTACCCCAACCGCGGCACGGTCACCCTGCTCGGCGAGCTGCTCGAGGCGGGCTGCGACGTGGCGTTGCTGTCCAACGCGCCTGTGTGCGTCGGAGACGGCCTGGACGAGCTGCCCTGGGTCGCCGCCATCGGCCACCGGTTCTACAGCGGCAGGATGGGCCTGGTGAAGCCGGACAGGGAGATCTACGAGGAGCTGGCACGCGGGCTCGGCGCCGACCCCGCCGAGATCGTCTTCATCGACGACCGTCCCGAGAACGTCGAGGGCGCCGAGCGCGCGGGCATGACCGGCGTCCGCTTCACCGACGCCGCCGCCCTCCGCACGGCACTCCCGCGCGTGCCGGGCGCCTGACCGCCGCGCTCCGCACGGCGTCTCCAGGCGTGCGGGGAGCCTGACCCGCCGGTGGCGCACGCTGACCGACCGATGCTGTTCACCCGCGCTTGACTCCGCGGTCACGGCGGAGTCAGCGCAGGTGGACATACCTGGGATCGTGGACCGCAGAGCCTTCCTGACAGCGGCGACAGCCGGCCTTCTCCTCCCGCGGCCCGCCGCCCCGGCGGCCGCCGCCTCCTCCTCCAGAATCCTCAGATCCGACCCCTTCACGCTGGGCGTGGCCTCCGGCGACCCCTCCGCCGACGGTTTCGTCCTGTGGACCAGGCTGGCCGTGGACCCGCTGGGCGGCGACGGCCGCGGCGGCATGCCCTCCCGCGACGTGGAGGTGGACTGGCAGGTCGCCACGGACGAGCGCTTCGCCAAGGTGGTCAGGTCCGGGACGGCCACCGCCAGGGCGGGCGCCGCCCACAGCGTGCACGTCGAGCTGAAGGGGCTGGAGCCGGGGCGCGACTACTTCTACCGGTTCAGGAGCCAGGGCCGCCTGTCGCCGGCGGGCCGCACCAGGACGACGCCGGCGGGGGAGACGCCGCTCAACTTCGCCGTCGCCGCCTGCGCGCACTACGAGCACGGCTACTACACCGCCTACCGCCGCCTGGCCGAGCAGGAGCCCGACCTGGTCGTCTTCCTCGGCGACTACATGTACGAGTACGGCCCCAGCGGCTACACCGCGCTGGCGGGCCGCGTACGCACCCACACGCCGGGCAAGTGCGAGACGCTCGCCGACTACCGGCTGCGGCACGCCCAGTACAAGAGCGACCCCGACCTGCAGGCCGCGCACGCCGTGGCGCCGTGGCTGATGTCGTTCGACGACCACGAGGTGGAGAACAACTGGGCCGGGCACGTCTCCAGCACCGGCGCGCCCGGCTTCGAGCAGCGGCGGGCGCGGGCGTTCAGGGCGTACTACGAGAACATGCCGCTGCGCCGCGCCAGCCTCCAGGGCGCCACGCTCAAGGTGAACCGGCGCATCTCCTGGGGCACGCTGGCGCGCTTCCACCTGCTCGACACCCGGCAGTTCCGCGACGACCAGGCCTGCCTGGACGGCGTGCGGGCCGGCTGCGACGAGCGGCTGGCGGACAGGCGCACGCTGCTCGGCACCGGCCAGTGGCGCTGGCTGGAGAGCGGCCTGAACGACTCCACCACCCGCTGGAACCTGCTCGGCCAGCAGATCATGGTGGCGCACCGCGACTACAAGGTCGGGCCCGGGCGCGAGGTGAACCTGGACTCCTGGGACGGGTACGCCGCCGAGCGGACGCGGCTGCTGCGGTCCCTGTCGCGCACGCCGAACCCCGTGGTGCTGACGGGCGACGCGCACATGCACCACCTGGCCGAGCTCAAGGCCGACTTCGACGACCCCGACTCGCCGGTGGTGGCCAGGGAGCTGGTGGCCTCCTCGATCGCCAGCGACGGCGACGGCTACCGGGACCGCACCTGGATCTCGGAGGCCCTGCAGGAGAACCCGCACATCTCCTACATCGACCAGCGGCGCGGCTACCTGATGGCCCGGCTGACCCGGGACGAGCTGTCGGTGGACTTCCGGACGCTGGACTACATCTCCCGCAGGGGCGCCCGCGCCAGGACCGCCCACCGGCTCACGATCCCGGCCCTCACCGGGGCGGCGGCCGCGGGACAGGCGGCTCCCCGCGCCGGGCGAGGCGGTTCTTGCTGAACGTCCGCTGGGAGCCCGCTGAGGATCCGCTCAACCGTTTCGTCCGCATGGTGAGACCCGGCCGGACTCCTGGTGGCAGGTGGATCGGAGTCCGGCCGGGCGGGCCGGCCCGGGCGGGCGGGTGGTTTCCGTCCGGACCGGCCGGCTCAGCCGCCGGGCCAGCTCCCGTCGGGGAACTCGCCCGACGTGGTGCCCGACATGACCACCTGGTCGGCCTCGGTCAGGCCCGAGACGACCTCCACGTACCGGTCGCCGCGCACCCCGGTGCGCACCGCCTTCGCCGTGTCCCGGCCGCCGGAGCGCACGGTGACCACCTGGGTGCCGTCCGGCCTGGTGCGCACCGCCGCGGCCGGCACGTAGACGGCGTTCCTGGACTCGTCCGTGGTGATCGTCACCGAGGCGGTCTGGCCGAGCATCAGCCCCGCGGGCGGCTCGTCGAAGGCGAGGGTGACCGGGTAGCGGACGAGCCGGCCGTCCACCGTCGCGGTCGGCGCGATGGCCGTCACCGTGCCCTGGTACTTCTCGCCGCTCCTGGTGGCCAGGGTGATCTGGGCTTTCTGGCCTAGCTTGAGCTGGTTCACGTCGGACTCGGTGACCATGGCGGAGACCTGGAGCTCGTTCAGGTCGCCGAGGCTGATGAAGGTGCCGGTGCCCGCCGCGTCGCCGGTCCTGCCGGCGATCGACAGGACCGTGCCGGACGCCGGGGCCACGATGCGGGTGCCCCGAACGGCGTCGGCGGCCTCCTCCAGGGCGGCCTCGGCGCGGTCCACGTTCGCGGCGGCCTGCTCCGCGCTCGTCCCGGCCCTGGCGGGCCGGCCGGTGCCCGGGGTGGCCGGGTTCCCGGTGCGGGTGTTCCCGGTTCGGGCCGGGGTGGCGCAGGAGGTCTGCGAGGGGCGCGTGCCGGGCTCGGCGCCGGTCGTGGGCTTCCCGCTCGCCGACGGCTTCCCGCTGGTGGATGGCTTGCCGCTGGTCGTGGGCCTGGGTGTGGTGGACGGGCGTGCGGTGGCGGAGGGGGAGTCCGTGCGGGACGGCTGCCCTTCCGGCCGGCCGGTCCCGTTGCCGCCGATCCCGGTGCCACCGGTGCCGCCGTCGCCGCCGGTGCCGCCGTTGGGTGGGCCGCCCGTAGGGGTGGCGGTGACCGTCGTGGTGACGGTTGCGGTGGCGGTCACCGTGACCGTCACCGTGGGCTGGGGTTCGGGGCCCGTGGGGTCGGGCGCCGGTGTGGCCGCCGGGTGCGGCGTTGGGTCGGGCGTCGGGCTCGTGGTCGCCTTCGCGGCCGTGCCCGTGCCGGTCCTCTCGTCGGCCGGCGCGGACGGACCCAACGCGCCGTTGGCGCCGCCGCCCGTGGACCGGGGCGCGGGAACGCCGGTCACGACGCCCCCGGGAGGGGTGGCGGGGCCGGAGGGAGCGGCGGCGCGGGTGGCGGGGCCGGAGGGAGCGGCGGCGCCGCCGGTCGGGGCGGGCGCGGTGCCGGTCGCCTTGCCGGAGGGGGCCGGGGTCGCGCCGTTCGCGGGCGAGGTTCCGGCGGGCGTCGTGGGTGCGCAGGTCGTGCCGGAGGCGCCGCTGGGCGACGAGGCCCGCCCGCCGGTGCCCGCAGAGGACGCGGCGGGCGTCCCACCGCCGGTCCCGGTCGCGGCCGTGGTCCCACCGTCCGTGCCCGCTGAGCTGCCCGCTGAGCTGCCCGTCGAGCTGCCCGCTGAGTTGCCTGTCGTGCTGCCTGTTGTGCTGCTCGTCGGGGTGCCGGCGGAGGTGCCGGAGGACGCCTGCTCCAGTGCCTCCTCGGCCGCGGCCAGATTGGCCTTGGCCGCCGTGTACGCCTCGCGCGCCGCCTGCCCGTCGATCCTGGCCAGGACCTGGCCCTTCCTCACCTTGGCCCCGACCTTGACGTACACCTTGGTCAGCGTCCCCGAGGAGCCGAACGCCAGGTCCCTGCGCGAGCCGTCCACGGTGCTCCCCGCCGCGCTCACCGAGGCCGTGACCAGGCCGCGCTGGGCGGCGGCCAGCCGTACCTGGACGGTGGGCGGGGTGTCGTCGCGCAGCGCCAGCGCGAGGCCGGAGCCGGCCACGAGCACGGCGAGGGCGAGGCCGCCCAGCGCGAAAGTCGGTCTCATGACGGCACATCATGGCCGCGCAGGATCGCGCCAGCCTGCGAGCGCCCTCAGAGTTGCCTGTGGGCCCGCGCGGCGCCCGAGCCTCCCAGCGGACGTTCAGCTTGCCCACGGCTGCGGCGCAGCATTGTGTGCGAGGGTCCTCGCTCGTGAAGGTGTCGATCAGGCGCAGAGCGCTGATTACCAACGGAGCGCTCGTGGCGCTCCTGCTGGGCGGTGCCGGGCTCGCCTACGCGCAGCTCGGCACGGGACAGGCCGCGGGTGAGACCGCCGTGCGGACGGTGACCGCGGGCCGGGGCTCCGTGACCGCCTCCGTGTCCGCCTCGGGGGCGGTCGAGAGCTCCCGGTCCAGAGCGCTCTCGTTCGGTACGAGCGGGACCGTGGAGAAGATCTACGTCAAGGCCGGGGACAAGGTGTCCAAGGGCGACATCCTGGCCAGGCTGGACGACGCCGCCTCCCAGGAGAGCCTGTCGGCCGCGAAGGCCACGTACCAGAGCGCCCTCGACGACGGGACCGGCACGGCCCAGCTCTACGCCGCCTACATCAAGGCCCGCAACGCCTACAGGCAGGCCCAGCGCACGGTCGCGGGCACCGTGCTGAAGGCGCCGTTCAAGGGCACGATCACCGCGGTGAACGGCTCGGTGGGCGGCACGGCCTCGGGCTCCGGCAGCGGCCAGGCCTCCACGGGCGGAACAGGCGGTACGGGCGGTACGGGCGGCACGAGCTCGTCCGCCTCGTCCGCCTCCTCCGGTTTCGTCGAGCTGGCCGACACCACGAAGCTCCAGCTCGTCGGCACCTTCACCGAGTCGGACGCCGGCAAGCTCAAGCAGGGCCAGAAGGCCACGATCACGTTCGACGCGCTGCCGGGCGTCACCGCCACCGGCGAGGTCACGCAGATCCAGCCGGTCGCCTCCACCAGCGACAACGTCGTCCAGTACCCGGTCACGATCACCTTCACCGAGGTGCCGGGCCAGGTCAGGCTGGGCCAGACCGCCACCGTCGAGGTCGTGGTGGGCCAGGTGGAGAACGTCGTCACCGTCCCCTCCACGGCGATCTCCACCAGCGGCGGCCAGACCACGGTGACCGTGCTGAAGGACGGCCGGCAGACCAGGACACCGGTCGAGGTGGGCGTCCAGGGTGCCACGCTGACCGAGATCAGGTCCGGCGTGTCGGAGGGCGACCAGATCGTGCCTCCGGCCCCGACGACCGGCACCACGGGCAACGGCGGCGGCGGGATGCGCGGCGTCGGCGGCACCGGTGGCTTCCCCGGCGGCGGCATGCCCGGGGGAGGGGGGCGATGACGGCCGCGGGCCTGGGCGCCGCGGATCCCGTGCCGGTCCTGCGCGTGCAGAACCTGGTCAAGGAGTACGGCGAGGGCGACGCCAGGGTACGCGCCCTGCGCGGCATCAGCCTGGACGTCCAGCAGGGCGACTACGTGGCCATCATGGGCGCCTCCGGCTCCGGCAAGTCCACGCTCATGAACATCCTCGGCTGCCTCGACGTCCCGACCTCCGGCACGTACCTCATCGACGGCACCGACGTCGGTCTGCTGAACGAGCACCAGCTCGCCATCCTGCGCAACCGCAGGGTCGGCTTCGTCTTCCAGTCGTTCAACCTCATCCCGCGCATGAGCGCGCTGGCCAACGTGGAGCTGCCGCTCGTGTACGGCGGCGTCGGCCAGGCCGAGCGGCGCGAGCGGGCGCTGGCCGCGCTGGCGCAGGTGGGCCTGACCGACCGGGTGCACCACGAGCCGAACCAGCTCTCCGGCGGCCAGCAGCAGCGCGTGGCCGTCGCCAGGGCCCTGGTCACCGCCCCCGCGCTGCTGCTGGCCGACGAGCCGACCGGCAACCTCGACACCGCCTCCACCGGCGACGTTCTGGAGATCATGGACAGGCTCAGCGCGTCCGGCCGCACCATCGTGCTGATCACGCACGAGGACGACGTGGCCGCGCACGCCAAGCGGGTGATCAGGCTGGTGGACGGCGAGATCGTGGAGGACCGCCGCCAGGCGCCGGTGGACGGCCCGCCGCCCCGCACGCCGGACAAGGACGGGGCGGTCGCCCGGTGAACCAGATCGAGATCCTCCGCTTCGCGCTGCGCGGCCTGCTGGCCAACAAGATGCGCAGCGCGCTGACCACGCTCGGCATCCTCATCGGCGTGGCCGCGGTCATCCTGCTGGTCGCGGTCGGCGAGGGCTCCTCGCAGAGCATCCAGCAGAACATTCAGCGCCTCGGCGCGAACACGCTGACGATCTCCCCGTCCTTCTCGGGCGGTGGAGGCGGCGGGGGCGGCGGCATGCGGGCGCCGGGCGGCACGGGCGGGAACACCGGGCCGCGCACGCAGGCCAGGCAGCTCAGCCTCGCCGACGCCGAGGCGCTGACCGACAGGACGCTCGCCCCGTCGGTGCGGAGCGTCTCGCCGGTGGTCAACGCCTCCTCCTCGACCGCCGCGTACGGCGCCGCCAGCCACGCCATCTCGCAGTTCGTCGGCACGTACCCCAGCTATTTCGAGGCCGTCAACAAGCCCGTCGCCAGGGGCACGTACTTCTTCAACGACGACGTGCTGGCCGCCAGGAAGGTCGTCGTGCTCGGCCGGACCGTGGTGGAGGAGCTGTTCGGCGCCGTCGACCCGATCGGCAAGCAGATCAGCGTGTCGGGGGTGCCGTTCACAGTGGTCGGCGTGCTGAAGGAGGCCGGGTCCACCGGCATGCAGGACGCCGACGACGTGGCCATCGCGCCGCTGCCGGCCGTGCAGCAGAGCCTGAGCGGGTTCGGCTCGCTCGGACAGATCGTCGTGCAGGCCACCGGGGCGGAGACCACCACGTCCGCGCAGGCCGAGGTCACGGCTATCCTCAACCAGCGACACGGCATCACGAACAACAACCCCGACTACCGCATACTCAACCAGGCCACCCTCCAGGAGACCGTCAGTGAGGCGACCGGCACCTTCACCGTGCTGCTGGCCGCCGTCGCCGCGATCTCGCTGCTGGTGGGCGGCATCGGCATCACCAACATCATGCTGGTGACGGTCACCGAGCGCACGCGCGAGATCGGCATCCGCAAGGCCATCGGCGCGCCCAGGAGCGCGATCCTGGGCCAGTTCCTGATGGAGGCGACGCTGCTGAGCCTGGTCGGGGGGCTGTCGGGGGTGCTGGTGGCGTTCGTGGGGACCAGGTTCACCATCGCCGGCATCGAACCGGTCCTCGTGCCCTCGTCGGTGGTGCTTGCGCTCGGCGTGTCACTGGGCATCGGGCTGTTCTTCGGCAGTTATCCCGCCAACAGGGCGGCCAAGCTCAGGCCGATCCAGGCCTTGCGCCACGAGTAAGGAGACAAGGACATGGACAAGCTGGACTCCTCGCCGTTCCCCGACGACCTGCGGGAGGAGCTCGCCGTCCAGCCCGCCAAGGGCACCTCGAAGGTCACGCTGGCGCTGGCCGCCGGCGTCGTCCTGGTGGCCGGGATCCTGATCGGCATCCAGGCGGAGAGCTGGTTCGGCGCCGCCGACGCGCCGCCGCAGGCCGCCGGCGTCCAGCAGCGCCCGATGAACGGCGGGTACGGCCAGCGCGGCCAGATCCCCGGCGGGGGCGCGCAGCCGCAGCCGGGCGGCGGGCAGCGGGTGGGCGGCACCGTCGGCACGGTCGAGAAGGTCGAGGACGGCAAGGTGTACGTCAAGACCATGGACGGCTCCACCGTCACCGTCACCACCACCGACCGGACCACCGTGCAGATCTCCAGGCCCGGTAAGGTCTCTGACCTGGAGGCCGGCACCACGATCGTGGTGCGCGGCCGGCAGGGCGCCGACGGCGCGGTCGCCGCCACCTCGATCAGCCAGGGGAGCCAGGCAGGAGGCCCACGATGAGCGAGCCCGAGGCCAGGCTGCTGGTGGTCGACGACGAGCCCAACATCAGGGAGTTGTTCTCCGCCAGCCTGCGCATGGCCGGGTTCGAGGTGCTGACGGCGGCCGACGGCATGGAGGCCCTGCGGGTGGCCGAGGAGAGCACGCCCGACCTGGTGATGCTCGACGTGATGCTGCCCGACCTGGACGGCCTGGCGGTCGCGGGAAGGCTGCGGTCCCGCGGCCGCCGGGTCCCGGTGCTGTTCGTGACCGCCAAGGACACGCCGGAGGACCGCATCGCCGGGCTGGGGCTCGGCGAGGACTACGTGACCAAGCCGTTCAGCCTGGAGGAGGTCATCGCCCGCATCCGGGCCGTGCTGCGCAGGACCAGGCGCGGCACGCCGCCGCCGAACCGCCTGCGCGTCGCCGACCTGGAGCTGGACGAGGAGAGCCACGAGGTCTGGCGCGACGGCGTGCCCGTGCGGCTGTCGCCGACGGAGTTCCGGCTGCTGCAGTACTTCATGCTGAACGTGGGCCGGGTGCTGTCGAAGACGCAGATCCTCGACCACGTCTGGAACGGCGACTGGCGCACCGACGTCGGGCTCGTCGAGTCGTACGTGTCCTACCTGCGCCGCAAGGTCGACACCGGCGAGCGCAAGTACCTGCACACGCTGCGCGGGGTCGGCTACATCCTGCGCCCGCCGCGAGTATGAACAGGCACCTGTCCGAGGCCGCGAGCGGGCTCAGGAAGCAGCTGTCCAGGGCGCCGCTCTGGCTGCGCCTGGTCTCGGCCACCCTCCTGCTGGTCACCGTCGCGATCACGGCGACCGGCCTGTTCGCCGTGCGGCTGCTGCGCAGCTACCTCGTCGAGCGGGTGGACGAGCAGCTCCGCGTGGCCACCGCGCCGCGCGACCCGCCCCCGCCGCCCGTGGAGCTCCGCCCCGGCGGCCGGCCGCAACGCTACTTCGGCCTCTTCCACGGCGTGGTCCTCGCGCCGGGCGGCGAGCTCGTCAGGACCATCAGCGAGTCCACCGAGGAGCACACGCCCGATCTTCCCCCGCTGACCCTCGCCGAGGTCGTCGAGCTCGGGGGGCGGCCGTTCACCGTGGAGTCACGCGAGCCCGGCGGCCCGAGCTGGCGGGTCGTCGCCGTGCCCACGCGCGGCGGGCAGAGCCGCATGATGGCCATCAGCACGGCCGACGTGGACGCGACGGTCTCCCAGCTCATCCTGATCGTGGCGGCCGGCGGCGGCAGCACGCTGGTCGTGCTCGGGTTCGTCTGCTACTGGCTGGTACGACGCAGCCTGCGCCCCCTGCGCCAGATCGCGAGCACCGCCAACGACATCGCCGGCGGCGACCTGTCGCGCCGCGTGCCCCTCTGGGCCGGCACCACCGAGGTCGGCAAGCTCGGCCGCTCGCTCAACACCATGCTCGCCCGGATCGAGGTGGCGGTCCGCGAGCGCGAGGAGGCCGCCGAGTCCGCCCGCAGGTCCGCCGTGTCCGCCCGCGAGTCCGCCACGGCCGCCAGGCGCTCGGAGGAGCTGATGCGCCGCTTCATGGCCGACGCCTCCCACGAGCTGCGCACGCCGCTGACCTCGATCAGGGGCTTCGCCGAGCTGTACCGGCTGGGGGAGGAGAAGGAGGTGGCCGAGGCCGTACGGCTGCTGAGCCGCATCGAGGGGCAGGCCGCCCGCATGGGGCTGCTGGTGGAGGACATGCTCCTGCTGGCCCGGCTCGACCAGCGGCGCGAGCTGGCGATGCGGCCCGTGGACCTGCTCAGCCTGGCCGCCACCGTCGTCATCGACGCGCAGACGCTGGCGCCCGACAGGAAGATCGAGCTGGTCCGGCTGTTCGGCGGCGAGGGCGACGTGATCGTGACCGGCGACGAGCCCCGCCTGGGGCAGGTGCTCAACAACCTCGTCAGCAACGCGCTCGCCCACACCCCGCCCGGCACCCCGTTCCAGGTGCGCGTGGGTCTCGAACCGGGCGGCGACCAGGCCGTGGTGGAGGTGGCCGACGAGGGGCCCGGGTTCTCCGCGGAGGTGGCCGAGCGGGTCTTCGAGCGCTTCTACCGGGCCGATCCGGCCCGCGGCGCCGGAGGGTCGGGGCTCGGGCTGTCGATCGCGGCCACGCTGGTGGAGGCGCACGGCGGGATCGTCATGGCGGAGAGCGAGCCGGGCCAGGGTGCCCTGTTCCGCGTCATCCTCCCGACCCGGCCACCGGACCCGGACCCCGAGCCGTAGCCCGTGCCCGTGGCCCGCGCCCAGGGCACGCCCCGTGGCCCGCCCTCTCAGCCCGTTGCCTCAGCCCGTTGCCTTAGCCTGTCGCCGTGGCCTGCCGCCTCGGCCTCAGCCGAAGGTGTAGCCGTACAGACCGGTCCCCTTGTCGAGCTGCCGCACCTTGCCCAGCTCGACCCGCCCCGACTCCCGCCCGCTGCCCGGCGCGTACATGATGATCCCCTGGTCGGGCGCCGCCACCACCAGCCCGTACACCGGCGGCCGCTTGGCCAGCGACCGGTACCGCTCCCAGCCGGGCAGCGCGGTCACCGACGCCCCGAAGTCCTGCCCCTTGCCCTTGACCAGCAGGTTCCCCGCCCGCGTCAGCCCGCCGGACGACCGCCCGGCGAGCACCTGCACGGCCTTCTCGCCGGGCACGCCGACGGCCAGCTCGTCGTTGCCGTCACCGTTGAAGTCCCCCGCGGCCAGCGAGGCGCCGAACCGGTCGTAGTAGCGGGGCTTGCCGTCGAGCGTGTTCTGCGACCACGCCTCCGTCCTGTCGGTACGCAGCCCGGCCCGCGAGCCGTACAGGACGTCCACGGTGCCGTCGCCGTAGTCCATGGCCCGCTGGTTGGCGCTCAGACCCTCGCCCGGCACCCCGATCGCCAGGTCGGCCTTGCCGTCGCCGTTGAAGTCGCCGCTCGCCAGCGCGGCGCCGAAGTTGTCCCACTTCTCGGCGGCGCCCTTGATCCCCGGCGTGCTCTGCGTGAGGAACCGGGCCCGCTTGCCGCGCACGTCGATCACGGTCACCGAGCCCTGCCCGTCCTTCGTCACGCTGTCGGCGGGCGCCCCCACGACCAGCTCGTCCCGCCCGTCCCCGTCGAAGTCCCCGGTGGCCAGCGACGCTCCCCACTGGTCGGTGACGTTCGCCCCCTGCCGCACCCACGACGTCTTCTGCGTGATCTGGTACGGCTTGCGCCCCTTCATCCAGTACACGGTCACCGCCCCGCCCGACCGGTGGCTCGGCGCGCCCACCGCCAGCTCGTCCCGCCCGTCCCCGTCCAGGTCCCCCGCCGCCAGCGAGGCCCCGAACCGGTCACTGGACGGCTCGGCCAGCTTCAGCTCCTTCCCGGCCACGAGCCCCGCCGGGGACCCGTCGAAGATCTGCACGACCCCGTTCCCGTCACCCCCCGGCACCCGTTCACCCGCGAACTCCTCCGACACCCCCACGGCCAGATCGGCGCACCGGTCCCCGTTGAAGTCGCCCACGGCCAGCGCCGACCCGAACGAGTCCCCCGGCTCCGCCCCCTCCTGGGTGAGCTTCGCCTTCTCGCCGGACCCGTACATGACGGTGACGGAGCCGGCCCTGGTGGCGTCGTACGGGGCGGCCACGGCCAGGTCGGGACGGCCGTCGGCGTCGAAGTCGAGCGGGTGGCCGCCACACGCGCGTGCGGCGGCCGGAGCCGCTCCTGAGGCCAGGGGGACGATCAGGCAGGCGGCGAGCAGCACATTCATACCCGAAGTAATGACCAGGCAGGCCGAACCGGGTCTGAACGGCACGAGAACGGGCCAGGAGGGCAGGATGCACATCACGAGCGTTCCCGGCGGCGCAGCGCCCGCCTCGAAGGGATCCGGCCGCACCGGAACGTGCCACCATAGACGGGTGGACATCGACCTCGCTGATCTGGATTTCTGGCGCAAACCCCTCAAAGAGCGGAATGAGGCGTTCGCCCGGCTCCGGCAATTGGAGCACCCGGTGTTCTTCCCGGAGAAGAAGGTGCCCTTCCTCCGCTCGGGCAAGGGCTTCTACGCCCTGGTACGCCACGCCGACGTGGTCGAGGCCAGCCGTAACGCCAAGATCTTCTCCAGCGAGCCGGCCGTCACCAACCCCGAGCCGCCGAGCTGGGTGAAGCAGGTGTTCGGCGAGTCGATGGTCAACATGGACGACCCGCGCCACGCCCGCCTGCGCCGGATCGTGACCCGCTCGTTCAGCCCCAGGATGCTCGCCGGGCTGCAGAGCGACATCGAGGCCGCGTGCGGGCGCATCGTGGACGACGTGGTCAGGGACGGCCCGCGCGACTTCGTCACCCAGGTCGCCGCCCGGCTGCCCATCCACGTCATCTGCGACATGCTCGACATCCCGCAGGAGCTGCGGGAGAAGGTCCACCAGCACGTCGACATCTCCACCGCCTACACCGGCGTGCGGCCCAGCCTGGCCCGCAGCGTGCAGATGGCCGGGCAGAACATGCTGGCCCTGCTCGCCCTGCAGCGCATGGTCATCAAGCTCGGCCACGAGCGCGTCGCCAGCCCCAAGGGCGACCTGGTATCCCTGCTGGTCAACGCCAACCCCGACGGGGAGAAGCTGACCGACAAGGAGCTCGGCTCGTTCTTCTCGCTGCTGCTGGTCGCCGGCAACGAGACGGCCCGCAACACGATGGCCCACGGCATCAGGCTCCTCACGGAGAACCCCGCCCAGCGCGAGCTGCTGATGAGCGACTTCGACACGCACGTCAACGGCGCCATCGAGGAGATGGTCCGGTACGTGTCGCCCATCATGCAGTTCCGCCGCACGGTCACCGAGGACTACTCGCTGCGCGGCCTGGAGCTGAAGAAGGGCGACAAGGTCGTGCTCTTCTACGGCTCCGCCAACCGCGACGAGTCGGTCTTCCCCGACGCCGACACGTTCGACATCACCCGCGACACCAAGCCGCACGTCGGCTTCGGCGGCCCGGGCCCGCACTTCTGCCTGGGCGCCAACCTGGCCAGGCAGGAGATGCGGACGATGTTCCGCGAGCTGCTGACCCGGCTGCCGGGCATCCGCTCGGTCGGCGAGCCCGAGCTGCTGCTGTCGAACTTCGACAACAGCGTGCGCAGCCAGGCCTTCACCTTCTGACCGGAGCGGCCAGGCAGGTCAGTCGTCGGCGGCCAGGACGTTCGTCCTGATCGTGAGGAACGTGATCAGCGCGGCCACCACCATCATCCCCGCGCTGATCAGCATCGCCGTGCGGAAGCCCGCGTCGAACACCCGAGGCTGCTCGAAGGCGTCTCCCACCAGCCCCACCAGCGGCGGCACCGCGGCCACGGCCAGCAGGCTCCCGGTGCGGGCCACCGCGTTGTTCACGCCGCTGGCCGTGCCCGCGTACCGCTCCTGCGCCGAAGCCAGCACGGTCGCCGTCAGCGGTGCGACCGCCGCCGACAGCCCCAGCCCGAACACGAACACCGCCGGCAGCACCTGCAGCGGGTACGACGCACCGAACCCGATGGTGCTCATCAGCACGAACCCGCATCCCGCCACCAGGATCCCGATCGTCATGGGCCAGCGCGGCCCCACCCGCTTGGCGAGGTCTCCGGCGCGCGCCGACAGCAGCAGCATCAGGATCGTCGTCGGCAGCATCGCCAGCCCGGCCGCGATGGGGGAGAACCCGGACACCACCTGGAGCTGCACGACCAGCAGGAAGAACACCACGCCCATGGCCGCGTACATGATCAGCGTCACCACGTTCACCGCCGTGAAGACGCGGTCGCGGAACATGCCCACCGGCACCAGCGCGTCCGGCGACCTGTGGATCTCCAGCGCCACGAACGCCACCGCCAGCGCCAGCCCGGCCACCAGCGGCACCGACACCCCCTTCTGGATCAGCCCGTACGTGATGCCGGCCAGCGCCAGCGCCGCGAGCACCGAGCCGAGCACGTCGAACCGGCCCGACGCCGTCTCGTCCTTGCTCTCCGGCACGTGCCGCAGCGTGACGAACACGACGAACGCCGCGAACGGCAGGTTGATCAGGAACGCCCACCGCCATCCGGCCGTCTGCACCAGCCAGCCGCCCAGCAGGGGCCCGATGGCGCTGGCCACGCCGCCGAGCCCGGACCACACCCCGACCGCCCTGGGCCGGTCGTGCCGGACGAAGGACGCCTGGATGATGGCCAGCGAGCCGGGCGTCAGCAGCGCCCCGCCGATGCCCTGCAGGGCGCGGGCGCCGATGAGGAACTCGATGTTCGGCGACAGCCCGCACAGGGCTGACGCGATCGCGAACCAGACCGTCCCGACGAGGAAGAGCTTGCGGCGCCCGTAGCGGTCGCCGAGCGAGCCGCCCAGCAGGATCAGCCCGGCCAGGGTCAGGGTGTAGGCGTTGATCGTCCACTGCAGGCCGGCCATGCCCGCGTCGAGCTCCCGCCCCAGGAACGGCAGCGCGACGTTGACCACCGTGCTGTCGAGCATCGCCAGGCCGGAGCCGAGCACGGTCGCGAACAGGATCCACCGGCCGCGTGCCGACTTGAGCGCGATATGTCCGTGCAGGAGGGCGGGGTCGTCGGTCATGGGGCAATCCTGTCACCGGGCCCCGGCAGTCCCGCCGGGGGTCCTCGCCCCAGCCGCCGAGCGCCCGTGGCAGGCCGTGGCCCAGCCGCCGAGCGCCCGTGGCAGGCCGTGGCCCGGCCGCCGCAGGGCAGCCGGCTCAGCCGTTGCCCAGGGCCCGCAGCACGAACTCCGACACCAGCTCCCCGGCCGTCTCCACCGTCACGTCCCCGCTGATCAGCGGCACCCGCTCGGCGCCGATGACCGCGAGGATCATCCGCGCCGTGGCGTCCACGTCGAGCGGGCGGAAGTCGCCGGCCTCGATGCCGTTGTCGAGGATCTCCACCAGGATGCGCTGCATCGGCGCCACGTGCTCGGCCAGCCGCTGGTAGGCGTCGGGCCCGAGCGCGGCGCTGAGATCGGCCGCCCCCGGGTGCGGGTGCGCGAGCAACCCGGCGAGCTGCAGGCGGACGAACGCGCGCAGCCGGTCGGCGGGTGCGGCCCCGGCGGGCAGCTCCCGCTCGTAGCTGTCGATGAAGTAGCGGGTGACCCGCTCGGTGAACGCCAGCAGCAGCGCCGCCTTGTCGGGGAAGTAGTTGTACAGGACCGTGCGGGTGATGCCGGCCTCGCCGGCCACGTCGGTCATGGAGATGGCGTCGATGCCCTGCACCCTGGACAGGCGCGAGACGGCCTGCAGGATCCGGTCACGCGTCTGGGCGCGGTGCTCGCCGATCGTGGCGGCCGAGATGCGGGGCATAGGCCCATGGTAGGCCGGGCCGGGCCGGGGCCGGACGCCGAGCGTACGAGGCCGCATGCTGCGTCGCCCCTGTCGATTTTTTGCGTAGCTTATTTTCATTCTTGCGGTACGGGTTTAATCTCGCTCCATGCCGAGACGCCTTTCCGACGTGGCCGCCTTCGCCGGGGTGAGCGTGGCCACCGTCAGCCGCGTGCTGCACGACAAGCCGGGCATCGCCCAGGCCACCCGCGACACCGTGCTCACCGCCCTCGACGTCTTCGGCTACGAACGCCCCCAGAAGCTGCGCAACCAGCGCGCCCCGCTCATCGGCCTCGTCCTGCCCGAGCTGCAGAACCCGATCTTCCCCGCGATGGCCGAGCTGGTCGTCACCGAGCTGATCAGGCACAACCTGCTGCCCGTGCTGTGCACGCGCACCGCCGACGGCCTCGCGGCCATGGGCTGCGCGGCGGTCGCCGCGTTGATGTCGCAGATCAACGGCCATGTGGTGCCTGTCGACGAGGTGTTGTTCGATCCGGAGCTCATCGTGCGGGGGTCCACGGGCATGTGTCCCGCCCGCTGAGCCTCGATGCTATGTCAGTAAATTTCATGTTGCAGCAAAGTTCTTGCGTCACGCTCTGGGCATCGGCGCGGATCCGGTCCTACGGCTCTGGGCAGCACCTCGGCGCTCAGAAACCCCAGGCGACACGCCGGCAACCAGCGTTTGACCGAAACGGCGGGACGCGCGTACCGCCGGCGATCAGGGCTGCCCAGGACCAGGTGTTCCACCCACGGAAGGGGTCGCTGGTGATGAAGCGCGAGGCGATCACGGGCAGCGGGCGGGCCAGGGACCGGTTCTGGTTCCTGCCAGGGCGGGGCCGCGACGGGGAGCTGCCGCCGAACGACTGGCAGTCCTTCTTCGGCGGCCCCGCCTGGACGCGAGGGCCGGACGGGCAGTGGTGCCTGCACATGTTCACCCCCGAACAGCCCGATCTGAACGGGGAGCACGCGGAGGTGCGGGCGGAGTTCGAGGACATCCTGAGGTTCTGGCTGGACCGGGGGGTGGACGGGTTCCGGGTGGACGTGGCGCACGGGCTGATGAAGCAGCCGGGGCTGCCCGACGTCGGGGCCGACCCGGATCCGGCGGACCTGCCGTACCAGGACTGTGACGGCGTCCACGAGATCTACCGCTCGTGGCGGCGGGCCGGCCGCCGCCGGCTTCGGCACCAGCCGATGCCCTTCGGCCGGTGCTGGTGTCAGCGTTGCAGCCCCAGCCCGAGCCTTCAGCAGTGGGGGCTCAGGCGGCGGCCTTGACCACGTGCCGGAGCTCCGTCAGCACTTCCGTGTTGAGCTGGTAGGCCAGCTTGACCTCGCCGATCATGCGTTGCTGCTCGCTCTCGTCCAGCTCCAGCCCCAGCGCGTCCAGACGCGAGCGGTACTCGTTCTTGAACCGGGGCAGGCTGCCCAGCTCGTCGAAGAAGTAGAAGTCGACGCCTCCGCCCTTCGCGTAGCCGTAGATCTTCTGCAGCTCCATGCGGATGAACTGGCCGCCCGACAGGTCGCCCAGGTAGCGGGTGTAGTGATGGGCCACGTAGCCGCCGGGCCAGTCGGCCACCTGGTGGATGCGGGCCACGAGGGTGCGGGTGGACTTCGACGGGACGATCCGGTCGCGCCAGCCCGGCCCGTAGATCGTCGCGAGGTCGCGCTCCAGCGCCGGCTCCCGGTACAGCTCCGGGAAGACGAAGCGGCCGGCCACCGGATGGTCCGCCAGCTGGCGTGACACACCGTCGAGCGCGGTGTACGCGAAGTAGTGCTGGGCGACCATCTCGCCGTAGTCGTGCTCGCTCAACCGGCCGCTCATCAGCGCTGAGAGGTAGCCCTCCGACTCCGCCGACTGGTGGTCGGCCCAGGTGGAGTTGCGCAAGGTTTCGGAGAACGACGTGGTCACGGCCCACCTCTGCTCGTGCTGGCGTTTCATGACGAAGTGTCACAAACGTCGGCGTCCGACGTCAAGCTGATGACGACACCATGTCATCAAAGCCTGCTTCCTTCGACACGTACCCAGGAACAGGGGAGTCAAGAGCCGTCCTGCTCGAAGGTCACCTCCTGGTGGCGGCCGAGGGCGATCAGGGCCAGGTTACGCAGGGACGCAGTGCCCGGAGTGTAGTAGTCGCTGTGGCCGCCCGTGCCCGCATCGAAGCGGTGGGCGCCGTACGGGGCCTTCATCGGGTCGGCGCCGAAACCGAGGGCGCCGAGCTTGACCTTGGGGACGAACTTGATCCAGTCGTTGTCGCCGAGCCCGGCCCAGATCCGGACCGGGGAAGCCGCGCCGGCTGCACCGACGCCAGGGCTGCCGATGAAAGCCACGTCGGAGATCGGTAAGCCCGGGGCCGCGAGGGCGCAGGCGTAGGAGCCGTAGCTGTGGCAGAGCAGGCTGATCGGGGCGGTGGTGCGCCGGCGCAGATCGGCGACCGTGCGGCGGAGCTCGCGGGAGCCGGCGACGGCCGCCTCGTCGGTGAGCGCGGCCAGGCTCAGAGTGGGTGGTGAGTCGTAGCCCAGCCATGCCATCACGGCCAGCCGCTGGTGAGGAGCCAGCCGCGCCGCCTCCGCCAGCAGGGCGCGCGCCGCGCCTCCGGGGTGCCTGGTGCTGGAGTCGAACGTGGCCGCCTTGGTGTCGGCGCCCGGTACGACGATCGCCACCCGGTCGGCCGTCGCCAGGTCGCTGCCGTACATCCTCACCAGCCGCTCGCCCGGCTGGGGCGGAAGCATCAGGAGTGTGCCGATCACCGCGGCGCTCCCCGCGATGGCAAGGTTTCTGAGCATGGTGCGACGTTATGGAGAAGGGGGTGTGATGCGCGTCACCGCACGGTTTGAAAATCGGCGTCATACCGGAGGGTGATGCGGGCTCGATGGGGCGAGCGAACACGGTCCGCATCCACGCCGCCAAGGAGGAAGGAGGGGGAAGGCGGACGGAGGAAGCGCGGTGTGGGTGGACGCCGTGCGGCGTGGGTCTGGCTGGTCGGGCCGGCCGGTGCCGATGGCCGGCGTGGCGAGGGTGTGACTGGCCGGTCCGGCGGGGGCTGACACGGGGCGGGGACGCGCTGGTCGGGCCCGACGGCGGCGGGTGGCCGATATGGGGCGGGGACGCGCTGGTCAGGCCCGACGGCGGCGGGTGGCCGACGTGGAGTGGGGGTTGCCGTTGGGGCCTGAGCTGTCAGCGGTAAATGAGGAGTGCGATGTCGAGTGGTGGGAGAAAAGAGGACCGGTGAGGCGGGGCGGGTGTGCGCGGGGCTCGGAACGGTGAAGTGAATCCGATCGGAGTCCCTGGTGCCGGTAAATCGCACTAACATACGAGCAACTGCCAGCTGCCCTCTCTGGAGTGATCTTTGTCCGTTCATGCCGATGTAACCAGGCGACGCATCGAAGAATTGCTCCGCCTTCACCAGGAGCAGGTCGTCCGCCGCTGGGCGCAGATCGCCGACGCGTCGTCCGAGGAGCTCACCGAGATCTACCAGGCGCTGCTCACCGCCCTGGACGAGGGCAAGAACGACTTCGCCGACGTCCGCGGCCTGCTGGCCGAGCTGTCGCGCTCGCGCGCCCGCGCCGGGTTCGCCCCGGCCGACACCGCCAGGGCCGTCTTCGGCCTGAAGGAGGCCCTGTACGAGGTCGTCGAGGTCGACACGGAGGGCGTCGAGGCGGCACGCGGCTTCATCTGGTTCTCCAGGCTGATCGACGACCTGGGACTGTTCACGTTCGAGACGTTCGCCGACGCCCGCGAGAAGATCATCCTCGACCAGGCCGAGCAGCTCCTGGAGCTGTCCACCCCGGTGGTCAAGCTGTGGGAGGGCATCGTCGCGGTGCCGCTGGTCGGCACGCTCGACTCCGCCAGGACCCAGGTGGTGATGGAGAAGCTGCTGCAGACGCTGGTCGACACCGGCGCCGAGCACGCGGTCATCGACATCACCGGCGTGCCCGCCGTCGACACGCAGGTCGCCCAGCACCTGCTGAAGACGGTCGTCGCCGCCCGCCTGATGGGCGCCGAGTGCGTCATCTCCGGCATCCGCCCGCAGATCGCACACACCATCGTCACCCTCGGCATCGAGTTCGGCGACATCGTCACCAAGTCGTCGCTGGCCGACGCGCTGGCCCACGCCTTCAGGCACGCCGGCATCCACGTCAGCGGCGGTCGCGACACGCGCATCGCGATCCGGGCGGAGAACGCGTAGCCGTGCAGCGCGTACCCATCCTCAAACTCGGCGACGTCCTCATCGTCTCCATCCAGGTGGACCTGGAGGACCAGGGCGTGCTCGCCCTGCAGGAGGACCTCGCCGACGCGGTCGTCGAGAACGGCGCCAAGGGCGTGATCATCGACATCACCGCCGTGGAGATCGTCGACTCGTTTATCGGCAGGATGCTGGCCACGATCGCCTCCATGTGCGGCATGCTCGACGCCCAGACCGTGGTGGTCGGCATGCGGCCCGCCGTGGCGATCACGCTGGTGGAGCTCGGGCTCTCGCTCGGCGGCGTCCGTACGGCACTCAATCTCGAGAAGGGCGTCGCGCTCCTGGACCACATCAGGAGCGCGCCCAGGTGAGCGGCGAACGCGAGGTCGTCATCGCCGGCAGCGCGGACGTCGTCGGTGTCCGCCAGCTCGTCAGGAGCGTCGCCGTCGAGGTCGGCCTGTCCCTCGTCGACCAGACGAAGATCGTCACGGCCGCCAGCGAGCTGGCGCGCAACGCCCTGGTGTACGCCGGCGGCGGCGACGTACGCGTGGAGGTCGTCCGGAACGGCCCGCGGCGCGGCCTCAAGCTGGTCTTCACCGACGAGGGCCCCGGGATCCCCGACATCGAGCAGGCCCTCACCGACGGCTGGACCACCGGCAGCGGCCTGGGGCTGGGCCTCGGCGGGTCGCGCCGGCTCGTCGACGAGTTCGACCTGGTCTCCGAGCCGGGCAAGGGCACGACCGTGACGGTGACGAAGTGGTCGCGATGAGCAGCTGGGTCCGTGCCGAGGACCCGAGCGCGGTCGGCGCGGTACGCAGGAAGGCCGTCGAGCTGGCCGAGGCGGCGGGCTTCGACCAGGTGCTCATCGGCCAGACGGCCGTGGCCGTGAGCGAGGCGGTCTCCAACCTCGTCAAGCACGCCATGGAGGGCACCGTCATCGTGCGCCCCCACCCTGAGGCCCCCGCCACGGTGGAGCTGATCGCCGTGGACCGGGGGCCGGGCATGGCCGACGTGGCCCGCGCGCTGCGCGACGGCTACTCGACCTCGGGGACGCTGGGCATCGGCCTGGGCGCGATCTCCCGCATCGCCACCGGCTACGACGTGCACTCCGTGCCGGGCAAGGGCACCGTGCTGGCCATGCACTTCACCGCGGGCCGCGCGCCCGGGCCGCCGCTGCGGGCCAGCGGGCTGACCAGGCCGATCGGCGACGAGACGGTGTGCGGCGACGGGTTCGCCATCGCCGAGGAGGGCCCGGTCACGACCGTGCTCGTCTGCGACGGGCTCGGGCACGGCCACATCGCCGCGCAGGCGACGCAGCGGGCCGTCGAGCTGTTCCTCGGCGTACGGGACCAGGAGCCGGCCGCCATCGTCGAGCGCCTGCACACCGGCATGAACGGCACCCGGGGAGGCGCGGTCGCGGTGGCCCGCGTGGAGCCGGGCCACGTGTGCTTCGCCGGGCTCGGCAACGTCTCCGGCTGGATCGCGCACGCCCAGGGCAGGCAGGGCATGGTGTCGGTGCCGGGGATCGCCGGGTACCAGGGCGGGCGGCTGCGCCAGTACACCTACGAGCTGCCCGGCTACGCCACCGTGGTCCTGCACAGCGACGGACTGACGGATCGCTGGGACCCCGCGCTCCTGCCGGGCCTGTTCTCCCGCACGCCCGCCGTGATCGCCGCCGGGCTGATGCGCGAGGCGGGCAGCAGGCGCGACGACGCCTGCGTGGTGACGGTCAGGCCCGCCCGGACAACCGCGCCGCCGGCGCCGCCCGCCCAGGAGACAACGCTGTCCCAGGAGACAACGCGGCCTCAGGAGACAACGCGGCATGGCCAAGGCTGAGATGACCGAGCTCATCCGCGTCCGGCTCGACGCCGACCAGGACGTCTTCGTCCTGCGCCGGCTCGGCCGCTCCGCCGCGGAGCTGGCCGGCCTGGAGCCGCAGGATCAGATCCGCGTGGCGACGGCACTCAGCGAGGCCGGCCGCGAGCTGTTCGGCACCGGCTCGATCGCGGTCCTCGCCCTCGGCGACCAGCACCTGCTCATCACCCTGAAGCACTCGCGGCATTCCGACCTGTCCCGCTTGGAGGGCCTGAAGCTGGCGGGCAGGCTGGTCGACGAGATCACGCTGGACAAGGGCACCGTCACGCTCGCCAAGCGGCTGCACGGGCGCCGGCCGCCCGCCCCGGCGGCGGAGATCCGCGCCAGGCTGGCCGACCTCTCCCCGGTCTCCGCCATGGACGACCTGCGCGAGCAGAACAGGGAGCTGGCCGAGACGCTGGAGGACGTCCTGCGGCTCAACGCCGAGCTGCAGGAGACCAACACGGGCGTGATGGCGATGTACAACCAGCTCTCGGCCGAGCTGGAGGAGACCAACAGGGGAGTGGTCGCCCTGTACGCCGAGCTGGACGAGAAGTCCAGCCAGCTCAGAGATGCCAACGAGGCCAGGAACCGGTTCTGGGCCACCGTCAGCCACGAGCTGCGCACCCCGCTGAACTCCGTCATCGGCCTGGTCAGGCTGCTGATCGGGCCGGGCGGCGACCCCATGACCGAGGAGCAGGCCCACCAGGTGCGGCTCATCGGCAGCTCGACCGAGACCCTGCTCGAGCTCGTCAGCGAGCTGCTCGACATGGCCAAGGCCGAGTCGGGCCGCCTGGACCCGCAGCCGTCGGCCGTGGACCTGACGCGGATGGCCGAGCAGCTGCACGTGATGCTGCGCCCGAACGCGAGCAACGGCGTCGAGCTGCGCCACGACGTGGCCCCCGAGGTCGCCGAGCTGCACGTGGACGAGGTCATGCTGCTGCGCATCCTGCGCAACCTGCTGTCGAACGCGGTCAAGTTCACGGTACGCGGCGAGGTGAGCCTCGAGGCGCGCCTCGACCCGGCCAAGGACGAGGCCGTCATCACGGTGGCCGACACCGGCATCGGCATCGCGCCGGAGCACCTGACCCGCGTGTTCGAGGACTTCTACCAGGTGCCGGGCTCCCTCCAGGTCAGGTCCAGGGGCACGGGCCTGGGCCTGCCGTACGCCCGCAGGCTCGCCGAGGCGCTCGGCGGCACGCTGGAGCTGGTCAGCACGGAGGGCGAGGGCACCACGGTCACGCTGCGGCTGCCGCACTACACCGGCCGGCCCGAGCTGGAGCGCGTGCTGATCGCGGACGACGACGAGGTGTTCCGCGCCGCCGCCCGCCGCATGCTGCACGGCTTCACCGCGAACGTGGACGAGGCCGCCGACGGCGCCGCCGCGCTCGACCTGATGGCGGCAGCGCCGCCCGACGCCATCCTGGTGGACCTGCTCATGCCGCGCGTGGACGGCCACGTGCTGCTCCAGCGCATGGCGGAGGACGACCGGCTGAGAGACATCCCGGTGGTCGTGGTCACGATCGCGCCCCAGCGCGCCCCCGGCGGCATGGTCGTGCTGGACAAGCACGGGCTGCGCAGGGAGGAGCTGCTCCAGGCCATCCGCAGCGCGATGGAGGGACGGGCATGAGCGAGACGGCGACCGTGCTGGTGGTGGACGACACGCCGACCAAGCGGTACATCCTGTCGAGCTGGCTGCGCCGCGCCGGGCACCGCGTGATCGAGGCGGGCGGCGGCGAGGAGGCGCTGGCCACGCTCGCCGTGCAGCGCGTGGACCTGGTCATCCTGGACGTGCGGCTGCCCGACATCCCCGGCCACGAGGTGTGCGAGCGGATCAAGGCCGACGCGGCGACCGCCTCGATCCCCATCATCCAGGTGTCGGCCAACGCCATCACCGTGGCCGACCGCGCGGAGGGGCTGGAGCGGGGCGCCGACGCGTACCTGGCCGAGCCGATCGAGCCGGCCGAGTTCGCCGCGACGGTGGAGGCCATGCTGCGCTACTACCGGGCGCGGTGGCGGGCCGAGCAGATGGCCGAGCGCCTGGCCGGGCTGGCGGACGTGACGCTGCGCATGAACGAGGCCGAGACGTTCGACGAGCTGCTGTCGGTCGCGGTCGAGGGCTCGGCCGGCGTGCTGGGCCGCTTCAGCGGAACGCTGGCCCTCCTGCCCGACGGGCGCACGCGCCGCTACCGCGCCCGCCCCGGCGAGCGGGCCACCTCCCATCCCGCCGGGCCCGACCTGCTGGACCGCCTGAGCGGCATGGTGCAGCGGGAGGCGCAGCGCGCCCACGTGTTCACGCTGCAGGCGACGGAGTGGCGCGGGCTGCTGCCGGACGTGCAGATCGAGGGCAGCAGCACGGGCGTGCTCTGCCGGACGAAGAACTCCGGCTCGCCCATCTACCTGGGCGTGGAGAGCACCCCCCCGCTCGACGCCGCCGAGGTGAACCTGCTGCGCCAGCTCGGGCAGCAGCTCGCCCTGGCCGTGGCCGCGCTGCGCGCCTACACCGAGGAGCACGCGATCGCGCTGACCCTGCAGCGCAGCCTGCTGCCCACCCGCATCCCCGAGGTGCCCGGCCTGCGGGTGGCGATGCGCTACCAGCCGGCCGCCGACAACATCGAGGTGGGCGGCGACTTCTACGAGGTGCTGCCGATCGGTGACCGGGTGCTGGTGGCCATCGGCGACGTGGAGGGGCACTCGCTGCACGCCGCGACCGTGATGGCGGAGCTGCGGCACGCGATGCGGGCCTCGCTCATCGGGCAGGTGGATCTCAGCGCCTCGCTCGACCTGCTCAATCAGATGATGCGGCGCTACCACCCGCGCATGACGGCCACGCTCTGCATGATGCTCATCGACCCGGCCACGGGGGAGGTCGAGGTGGCCAACGCCGGCCACATCCCGCCCCTGTTCGCCGGGCCCGGCTGCGCCTACCACCATCTGGGCAACCTGCTGCTGGGGGCGCTGCCGGAGACGTACACGGTGGACCGGCTGAAGCTGCCGCCCGGCGGGACGCTGCTGCTGTTCACCGACGGGCTCGTGGAGGACCGCGCCATCTCGCTGGACGAGAGCCTGGAGAGGGCCAGGAGCCTCGCCGAGACCGTCGAGGACGACCTGGAGGAGTTCGCCGAGCGCATACTGGGCGCGTTCGGGTCGCGCGAGGACGACGTCGCGCTGGTGGCCGTGCGCCGGGACAAGTAACGCGCCCCCAGGGTTCGGGCGGGGGCCGTGACACCGGGGCGGGGGAACCGTCACAGGGCTCAGGGCTCCGGTGGGAGCCCTCCGGCGTCGAGCAGGAACGAGTCGCGGGCCGGGTCGAGGCGCCGCCCGTCGCCGTGATCCGGCAGCAGCTCGTACGGCAGCGTGAAGCCGCGGTTCCGGGACGCCTGGCGCGGCCATTCGTGCACGTACTCGACCGACGCCCCGCCCTGCGCCCGCAGGTGCGCGACGAGCGCCAGCTCGGCGGCGTCGCCCCAGGTGCCGGGCGGGCCGGCGAACAGGCTCGGGTGCTCCTTGGCCGCCGCCTCGCAGGCCGCGCGCAGCACGGGGCCCGCGCGGCCGATCCGCCTGGCCTCGGGCGGCTCGGTCGCGGGGCCGGCCGAGACCATGTTCGCCGGGGCCCTGATGTGCCAGCGGTGGACGATCGCCATGCCCCGCTCGGAGGTGATCACGTCCTTGATCCTGGCCGGGCGCGGGCCTTGCGGGCCGGGAACCGTCCAGGTGGGCGGCCCCGCCGGGCCGTCCCAGGGCGTCTCGCCGACGTCGCGGATCCGCAGCCGCGCCATGTCCCACATCGCGCGGCGGAAGCCGTCCACGGTACGGCCGGCCATCTGGACGCGGTAGAACCAGTGCCAGTCGCGGAACAGGTCGAACTCCTCCACCCGGCCGAGCTCGTGCGCCCCGCCGCCCTCGCGAGGCACGGTGGGGCGGCCGGTGTACTTGCGCTGGCTCGGGTTGAACAGCTCCGCGCCGTTCCTGCCCCACTCCGTGGCGACGTCCACGCCGAACCGGCCGAACGCCTGGGCGAACGCGTACCGGTTCGTTGCCTTCAGATACGCGACGAAGCCCCACAACTCGCCCTCGTCCACGGCGCTCCCGGGGGAGGGGCCGGACGCCAGGCCGGCCGTCCAGTGGCACGGGCCCAGCGAGACGAACGCCCGGTCGTAGGCGTTCAGGCAGTCGAAGTAGCCGATGGCCTCGACCTCGCTCACCGCGCGCACCACCTTGTACGTGCCGAGCACGGCCCGGTCGCCGGCCTCGACGAGCTGCCGCAGCGTGGGCCCGGAGCCGCCCGGCTCCCGCGCGGGCAGCAGGTGCTCGGGCAACATCTCGCCCTCCGGCCGCCAGGTGTGCTCGAACTCCGGCCACGCCCGGGGGCCCGCATAGTCGCCGAGCACCCGGTAGTCGCCGGTCACGTCCAGCTCGGGATGGGTGGGGACCACCGGCGGGCGGGACGGGCGCTCCCAGGTGCGCGTCAGGTCGCGGACGTACAGGCGTGGCCCGGTGGAGGTGATCTCGCGGGCGCCCCACACGTTCCCGGCCCGGTGGCCGGAGGCGGGGAGCGTGTGCAGGCGGTCCGGCCTGCCGTCCCGCAGCTCCCACGCCTCCACCACGACCGGGCAGCGCCGCCGCCTCTCCTTCCAGCGGCGCAGCACGAATCTGGTCCAGGCGTTGACCACTCCGGTGATCGGGTCGGCGTACCGCTCGTAGAAGGGGGCGTGCACCGCGACGAGCCGGTCCGACCAGCGGACCAGCTCCACCCCGGCGCCCCGCGCGTGGGCGGCGGCGGCCGTGCCCTCCATGCCGCGCGTCACCCTGAGCGCCGCGGCCGTGCCCTCCATGCCGCGCGTCACCCTGAGCGCGGCGCCCGGGCCCCGCGCGCCGCCCGCCGTGGTGAGCCGGACCGTCGAGACGGCGGTGACCTCCACGACCTCCTCCTCCACGAGCACCCGGAACGGCCCGGCCGCCGGGAACGCGGAGGCGGCGCTGACGTGCAGCAGGTGAGTGTCGGCGGCCACCGCGTCCAGCAGGGTCGCCGAGCGTGGCTCGCGTTCGGTGGCCGAGTCGGGCAGCGACGCGTACCGCTGGAACTCCATGACCGCCCGCCACGTGGCCGTCGTGAACGCCGCCGCGTCCGGCGGTGCGAGCAGGAAGCCCAGCTCGCGCAGGTCCCGGTGCAGGTCGCGCACGTGCGTCGTGCCGGTCAGCTCCGGCCGGTCCGCGCCGCCGTAGCGGGCGGGCAGCCCGGGCGCCGGGTCCCGGTCACCGGGCCGCAGGTCGAACTCGCCGTACAGGCCGGACGCGGGCCGCACGAGCGCCGCCGCCAGCCAGGCGAACAGCCGAGCGAGATCATCCAGCATGAACCGTCACCTGCCCCGTCGAAGCACCGACCCCTCGACGGTAGGCCCCGCCGCCCGCACCCGCCCCAGGGACCGCGCTAGGGAAAACTCCGGGCTTACCGGGTGTAACGGTGCTTGGCGCCCGGCGGGAAGTACTCCGGGTCGCCCGACTCCCGCAGCCTGATGAACGGCGTCTGCTGCGGCACCGGCACGTACGCCGCGAACTCGCTGTTCAGCCGCAGCAGCTGGGCCAGGATCGACTCGCTGACCGCATGGGCGATCTCGTCGGAGGGCTTCTCCCCGGGCATCAGCTCCACCGTCACGGTCAGGTGCCGGTCGTGCCGCTCGTCCTCGACCGCCTCCAGCACGAACTTCCCCGTCACCCACGCGCTCACCCCGGGCTGCTCCAGGCCGATCGCGATGTTCTCCGGGTAGACGTTCGCGCCGTAGTAGGAAACGGTGAAGTGGCTGCGGCCGAAGACGTACACGAACGGGCGCTCGGGCCCGTCCGCCCGCGGCTCGAAGCCGTGCCGCCGCACGAAGTCCAGCAGCTCCCGGTACGGGATGACGCCGCCCTCGTCGGCGATGTGGTAGCGGACGAGCGGGACGCCGTTGTCGCCGGAGAACAGCAGGGTGCCCTCGTGCTCCTCGAAGAAGCGCACGCCGGGGTCGTACTGCACGAGCGTCGGCAGCCGCGACTCGCCGAACAGCTCCCTGGCCTGGCCGGGCCGGCCCGACAGGAAGCGGCGGATCTCCACCGACAAGGGGGTCTCGTTGCCCAGGACGCCCGCGTCGGCGGTGCCGTACAGGGAGGCGACGCCGCGTACGGGGTCGGCGATCCCGGCCCGCTCGGCGACCAGCGCCCGCCACTCCTCGCTGAACACCTCGCCCGCCGTCACCAGCTTGATGTTCCAGCGGGCCCAGGGCAGGTCCTCGGTGTCGATGACGTTCTTCAGGAACGGCGGGTAGCCCAGCAGCACGACCTGGTCGAAGTGCGGCGCCAGCTCGGGGATCACCCGCACGATCTCCCGCCGGTCGGTGCCGGGGGCGACCACGGTGATCGGGTAGCCGCGCCCGGCCAGGTGGCGGCAGCAGGCGACGGTGAACAGGCCGCCCACCCAGGTGCCCAGGGCGAAGCAGACCACGGCCAGCGTACGGCGCTCGCGGGCGGCGAAGGAGCCCCCGAACACCTCCTCGAACCGGTCGGCGATCACCCGCTCGTCCGCCGCCGAGCGCGGCCAGAACGACGGCACGCCCGTGGAGCCGGAGGAGACGGCGATCAGGTCGCCGATCACGCCGTTCCTGCACAGGTCGGGCAGGGGGTGGCGGAGAGTGTAGTTGTCCTTGGTCGTCATGGGGAGCCGCGCGAAGTCCGCCCGGGTCGTCACCTTCGCGGGATCGACGCCGTGCTCGGCGAGGAACCTGTCGTAGGCGGGAACGGTGGCCGCCACCTGATGGAAGAGCTCAACCGGGTCCATCCGCCGACTGTACGACGCGGGCCGGGGAAGGGGAACGCGTGCGACCGCACGCGCGCCCCAGGGCGGAGCGCGGTGCGCCCGCACGCGCGCACCCGGGCGGCACCCGGTCACTCGCAAGGTCACTCGCAAGGTCACTCGCCCGGTCACTCGCCCGGTCACTCGCCTGGTCACTCGCCCGGGCGCACCAGCCCGGTCTCGTAGGCGTACACGATCGCCTGTGCCCGATCGCGCAGACCGAGCTTCATCAGCACCCGCCCCACATGCGTCTTGACCGTCTGCTCGGCCACGAACAGCTTCCCGGCGATCTCCTGATTGGACAGCGCCTGCGCGACCAGGCTGAGCACCTCCGTCTCCCGCTCGGTCAGCTCATCGAGGCGCCGCCCCGTCACCGGCCGCGGCGCGCCCATCCGGGCGAACTCGGTGATCAGCCGCTTGGTGATCGCCGGGGCGATGAGCGCCTCCCCGGCCGCCACCACGCGCACGGCCTCGGCGAGCTGCGCGGCCGAGGCGTCCTTGAGCAGGAACCCGCTGGCCCCGGCCCGCAACGCCTCGTAGACGTAGTCGTCGAGGTCGAACGTCGTCAGGATGAGCACCTTCGCAGTGCTCTGCCGCGCCATGAGCTCCCTGGTGGCCTCCAGGCCGTTCATGACCGGCATGCGCACGTCCATGAGCACCACGTCGGGGCCCAGCTCGGCGGCCCGCTCCACCGCCTCCCGCCCGTCGGCCGCCTCGCCCACGACCTCGATGTCCGGCTGGCCGCTCAGGAACACCGTGAAACCGGTGCGCACCATGCCCTGGTCGTCGGCGATCAGAACCCTGATCACATGCTCTCCCTCTCCGCGATCGGTAACGTCGCGAGCACCTCGAAACCTCCACCGGCGACGGGGCCCGCGTCGAGAGTGCCACCCAGCAGCGCCGCCCGCTCCCGCATCCCCACCAGCCCCTGCCCGGCCCCGCGCGCCGGCCCGCCCGCCGATCCACCCTCCGGCCCGCCCGCCGGTCCACCCGTCGGCCCGCCCGCCGGGCCGGGCTCGGCGCCCGCGTCGTTGGCGATGCGCAGCCGCAGCTCGTCGCCCCGGCGCGCGATCTCCACCGCGACGGTGACGCCCGGCGCGTGCCGCATCACGTTGGACAGCGACTCCTGCACGATCCGGTACGCCGACAGCTCCAGGGCCTGCGGCAGCCCGTCGAGCGCGCCGGACCGCTTGACCAGCACGGCCAGCCCGGCGGCGCGCGCGTTGGAGACCAGCTCGTCGATCCGGTCGAGCCCCGGCTGCGGCGCGGTGTCGGTGCGGCCCTGGGGGTCGCGCAGCACGCCGAGCACCTGGCGCAGCTCCGCGATGGCCTCCAGCGACAGCCCCCGGATCTCGGCCAGGCCCGCCTCCAGTTGCGCCACGTCGCCGGCCGCCTTGAGCGGCACCGCCTCCGCCTGGATGGCGATCACCGACATGTGGTGCGCCACCACGTCGTGCAGCTCGCGGGCGATGCGGGCGCGCTCCTCCAGCACGGCCTGCGCGCCCTCCGCCTGCCGCGTGCGCCGCTCCTCCTCCACCAGGCGGGCCGTGGCGGTGCGCCGCACCCGGACGTTGTAGCCGAACAGCACCGCCACCGAGGCGATGATCGTGGCCAGGAACATCGAGTCGGGGTGGACGATCCACAGGCCCAGCACCGTCGTGGCCCAGACGCCCCCGGTGATCTGCCGGTCGCACCTGACCGCGACCGAGTAGAGGACCAGCAGGTACATGATGATCGCTGTGATGATGTAGGGCGGTTCGCCCTGGCCGACCGTGATGGTCATCCAGATGATCACGGGCGCCAGTACGGCGGCGACCCGCCACGCCGCCAGCGGCCACCGGTCGCGCAGGGCGACGGGCAGCGCGACGCCGATCGCGGCCAGGTACGGGAAGATCAACGGGACGGGCCCGTGGATGGCCGGGTTGGCGATGTGGGCCCGGGCGGCGGCCTGGTTCCACTCCAGGGTGGTGCTGATCGTGATGCCGTACAGGACGAGGGCCAGCAGCAGGTCGGCCACCTGGACGAGGTCCCATGACCGGTAGGGCACCAGCGCCTCGAGCCATCGGGGCACCATCAGCCGCAGGCGGCGCGCGCCGGACGGGGGATCGGCGTCGCCCTGGAACAGCGCCAGCGCGAACGGCCCGGCGGCCGCCCGCCCGGCCCGCCTGAGCGGGCGGGCCTGCTCGCCACCGCTGTCACCGGGCAAGCCACCGGCCTCGTCGGCGCCGGCCCGCGACCGCCTCCACGGGCGGCGGCGGGCGATCGACCGGCCGAGCGAGCGGGCGCGCTGGACGAGGATCACCTGGTCAAGGTTACGAGCGTGCGCGGCGCCGGTCGTCACCCCGGGGTCTGACGTTCCCGTCACCCTCAGGTATCGCTTACAACATTACGATCGCCGTGAGCGAACATCGGCAAGGAAGGGAACAGCGCAAGGCTCCGATGAGTTGAGCCGGTATAACTCAACCCTTTGGAGTTCGCATGAGTGAGAGCTTGATCCTCCCGGTCCTGCCGCTGGACGACGAGGTCGTCCTGCCGGGCATGGTGGTTCCGCTGGACCTGTCCGACTCCGAGGTGCGCGCTGCCATAGACGCGGCCCGTGCATCCGGTGGCAACAAGCCACGGGTCCTCCTCGTTCCCCGGATCGACGGCCGGTATGGCGCGATCGGCGTGCAGGCCGTCGTCGAGCAGGTCGGGAGGCTGCCGGGCGGCGAGCCCGCCGCCGTCGTGCGCGGCGTGAACCGGGTTCGCGTGGGCACCGGCACGACCGGCCCCGGCGCCGCACTGTGGGTCGAGGCCGAGACGATCGACACCGTCGCCGCCGGCGAGCGCGCCCAGGAGCTGGCCAAGGAGTACAAGGCGCTGGCCACCACCATCCTGCAGAAGCGCGGCGCCTGGCAGGTGGTCGACCAGGTCAACCAGATCGACGACCCCTCCGTGCTGGCCGACAGCTCCGGCTACACCCCGTGGCTGAGCACGGCGCAGAAGGTCGAGCTGCTGGAGGCGGCCGACCCGGCCGAGCGGCTGGCCAGGCTGATCGAGTGGTCCCGCGAGCACCTCGCCGAGCTCGACGTCGCCGAGACGATCCGCAAGGACGTCCAGGAGGGCATGGAGAAGCAGCAGCGCGAGTTCCTCCTGCGCCAGCAGCTCGCCGCCGTCCGCAAGGAGCTCAAGGAGCTCAACGGCGACTCCACCGAGAGCGAGGAGGAGGACTACCGCGCCCGGGTGGAGGCCGCAGACCTGCCGGAGAAGGTGCGCGAGGCCGCGCTCAAGGAGGTCGACAAGCTGGAGCGGACACCCGACCAGTCCCCCGAGACCGGCTGGATCCGCACCTGGCTCGACACCGTCCTCGACATCCCGTGGAACGAGCGCACCGAGGACAACTACGACATCATCGGCGCCAGGGCCGTGCTCGACGCCGACCACACGGGCCTCGACGACGTCAAGGACCGCATCATCGAGCACCTGGCCGTGCGCAAGCGCCGCCAGGACAAGGGCCTCGGCGTGGTGGGCGGCCGCCGCAGCGGCGCCGTGCTGGCCCTGGCCGGCCCTCCCGGAGTCGGCAAGACCTCGCTGGGCGAGTCCGTGGCCCGCGCGATGGGCCGCAAGTTCGTCCGCGTCGCGCTCGGCGGCGTCCGCGACGAGGCCGAGATCCGCGGTCACCGGCGCACCTACGTCGGCGCGCTGCCCGGCCGCGTCGTCCGCGCCATCCGCGAGGCCGGCTCCATGAACCCGGTCGTCCTGCTCGACGAGGTCGACAAGGTCGGCGCCGACTACCGCGGCGACCCCACGGCCGCCCTGCTGGAGGTGCTCGACCCGGCGCAGAACCACACGTTCCGCGACCACTACCTCGAGGTCGAGCTCGACCTGTCCGACGTGCTGTTCCTGGCCACGGCCAACGTCCTGGAGGCCATCCCCGGGCCGCTGCTCGACCGCATGGAGGTCGTCACCCTCGACGGCTACACCGAGGACGAGAAGGTCGCGATCGCCCGCGACCACCTGCTGCCCCGGCAGCTGGAGCTGGCCGGGCTGACCCCCGAGGAGGTCACGGTCGAGGACGCGGCGCTGCGCAGGCTGGCCGCCGAGTACACCCGCGAGGCCGGCGTGCGCTCGCTGGAGCGCTCGGTCGCCAGGATCCTGCGCAAGGTGGCGGCCAAGGACGAGCTGCCCGTCACCGTGGGCGAGGACGACCTGGTCGACTACATCGGGCGGCCGAGGTTCGTGCCGGAGTCGTCGCTGCCCGAGGCCAAGCAGCGCACCTCGGTGCCCGGCGTGGCCACCGGCCTGGCGGTCACCGGAGCCGGCGGCGACGTCCTGTACGTCGAGGCGTCCCTGGCCGACCCGGAGACCGGCGAGACGGGCCTGACGCTCACCGGCCAGCTCGGCGACGTGATGAAGGAGTCGGCGCGGATCGCGCTGTCCTACCTGCGCTCGCACGGCGCGGAGCTGGAGCTGCCGGTCACCGCGCTGAAGGACCGCTCGGTGCACGTGCACTTCCCGGCCGGCGCGGTGCCGAAGGACGGCCCCTCGGCGGGCGTGACGCTGACGACGGCGCTGGCCTCGCTCCTGTCCGGGCGGCAGGTCCGCGGCGACGTGGCCATGACCGGCGAGATCTCGCTGACCGGGCGGGTGCTGCCGATCGGCGGCGTCAAGCAGAAGCTGCTGGCGGCACACCGGGCGGGCATCACGACCGTCCTCATCCCGGCCCGCAACGAGCCGGACCTGGACGACGTGCCCGAGGAGGTCAGGGGCGAGCTGACCATCCACACCGTCAGCGACGTGCGCGAGGTCCTGGACATCGCGCTCACCCCGGCGAAGGTCGCCTCCTCCGTGGCGGCCTGACCCGCTGAGGACCACCGCCCCGCCGCGCCCAACCTTCCCGGGCGCGGCGGGGCGGTCGCATGTCCCGGGGGAGCCGCTCACAGCGAGTGACGCAGATCACGAAACAGATCAGGAATAGCGGGATATGGCCTCGTCGTTAGCAACGGCGTGAACGAGGCATACGCGACCGGTCGCGGCATCCCCACGATGGGGGCCGCGTGTCGCCGCATGCGTATGGGGCGAATGCCGGCCCGTTAAGAGCAACCCGTCCGCCCGTTCTCCTCGAAGGCCGTCATGATCGCACCTGGTTTCGTGCTGCGCAGGCTGAGCCACCTGCCTTTCCACCCCGGCACCCGCTGAGGGCCGGAGCCCCTTCTCCACCGGTGATGTACGTTCCCGCGGCCCCGGCCGCCCTCAGTCATGGGGATTCCCAGTGATCCAGGCTTCAGGCCTGCGCAAGCAGTACGGCACGACCGTCGCGTTGGACGGCGTGGACCTGCACGTGCGCGAAGGCGAGATCCACGGCGTGCTCGGCCAGAGCGGCGCCGGCAAGAGCACGCTGCTGCGCTGCGTCAACCTGCTGGAGCGCCCCACCGCGGGCACCGTCACCGTCGCCGGCCAGGATCTGACCGCGCTCGGCGACCGCGACCTGAACCGCGCCAGGCAGCGCATCGGCATGATCCACCAGCACTTCGCCCTGCTCTCCTCGCGCACGGTCGCCGGGAACGTGGCCTTCCCCCTGGAGGTCATGGGCGTGCCCAGGGCCGAGCGTGAGCGCCGCGTCGGCGAGCTGCTGGAGCTGGTCGGCCTGGAGGGCCGCGGCAAGCACCGCCCCCACCAGCTCTCCGGCGGGCAGAAGCAGCGCGTCGGCATCGCCAGGGCGCTGGCGGGCAACCCCTCGGTGCTGCTGTCGGACGAGGCCACCTCGGCGCTCGACCCGGCCACCACGCAGTCGATCCTGGCCCTGCTCAAGCGGCTGAACGCGGAGCTGGGCCTGACGATCCTGCTCATCACCCACGAGATGAACGTGGTCAAGAGCGTCTGCGACTCGGTCGCCATCATGGCGCAGGGCCGCATCGAGGAGTCCGGCTCCATCGCCGACCTGATCAGGACACCCGGATCGCGCCTGACCAGGGAGATCTTCCCGCTGCCCGAGCCCGCGCCGTCCGGCTCGGTGACGCTGACGTTCACCGGCGACCCGCGCCAGCCCGTGGTGTCGGAGGTGGTGCGCAAGTTCGACGTGGACCTGAGCATCCTGGGCGGCTCCATCGAGGACCTGGCCGCGGGATCCGTCGGCCGCCTGCGGGTGGCGCTGGACGGTGCCGAGGCCCCCGCCGCGCTGGCGTACCTGCGTGATTCCGGCCTGATCGTGGAGGAGGCGCCGTGACCTGGGAAGAGATGCTCCCGCTGCTGTGGCCGGCGACGGTGGAGACCGCGCTGATGGTGGGCTGGGCCACGCTGTTCACCGTGCTGCTCGGGCTGCCGCTCGGCGTGGCGCTCGTGGTGTTCGACCGGGACGGGCTGCGGCCGCTGCCCGCGTTCAAGTCGGGGCTCGGGTTCGTGGTCAACATCGGGCGGTCGCTGCCGTTCATCGTGCTGATGATCGCGATCATCCCGTTCACCCGGCTCGTCGTCGGCACGACCATCGGGACCGCCGCGTTCGTGGTGCCGCTGACCGTCGGCGCGGTGCCGTTCTTCGCCCGGCTGGTCGAGACCGCGCTGCGGGAGGTCGGCACGGACGTCGTGCAGGCCGCCCAGGCCATGGGCGCGAGCAGGACCGCGATCGTGCGCAAGGTCCTGCTGCCCGAGGCGCTGCCCGGCCTGGTGGCGGGCCTCACCGTGACCGTCGTCGCGCTGATCGGCTACTCCGCGATGGCCGGCACGCTCGGTGGCGGCGGGCTGGGCGACCTGGCGGTCCGCTACGGCTACCAGCGGTTCGAGACGCTTCTCATGATCGTGACGGTCGTGCTGCTGCTCGTGATCGTGCAACTCCTGCAGAGCCTGGGCGACTGGGTCGCTCGGCGCCTATCGCATAAGTAAGGAAAAATCATGAAAATTCACCGCCTTGTGGGTGCCGTCGCACTGGCCCTGTCGCTCGCCGCATGCGGCACGTCGCAGTCCGCGACCGGGACCGACACCGCGGCTGCCCAGGGTGCCGACGCCGTGCTGAAGGTCGGCGCCAGCCCCGTGCCGCACGCCGAGATCCTGAACTTCGTCAAGGACAACCTGGCCCCGGCCGCCGGCATCAAGCTGGAGGTCGTGGAGTTCACCGACTACGTGCAGCCGAACGTGCAGCTCGACGAGGGCCAGCTCACGGCCAACTTCTTCCAGCACAAGCCGTACCTCGACGACTTCAACGCCACCAAGGGCACCAAGCTGAGCTTCGCCACGCCGGTGCACCTGGAGCCGCTCGGCCTCTACTCCAAGAAGATCACCGACGTGTCCGCCCTGGCCAGCGGCGCCACCGTGGCCCTGCCGAACGACGCCACCAACCTCGGCCGCGCGCTCAAGCTGCTCGCCGACAACGGCCTCGTCACGCTCAAGGACGGCGTCGGCACCGCCGCCACCGAGCGCGACGTGACGGGCAACCCGAAGAACCTGCAGTTCAAGCCGCTCGAAGCCGCGCAGCTCCCGCGCTCGCTGGAGGACGTGGACGCCGCGGTGATCAACGGCAACTACGCCATCGAGGCCGGTCTCAAGCCCGCCACGCAGGCGCTGGTGCTGGAGAAGACCGAGGGCAACCCGTACGTGAACGGCCTGGTCGTGCAGGCCGGCCACGAGAAGGACGCGAACATCGTCACCCTCGGCAAGCTCCTGCAGGACCAGAAGGTCAAGGACTTCATCAAGCAGAAGTACGAGGGCTCGGTCATCGCCGCCGAGTGACGCCAGAGCCGCGGCCTCGGCGCGAGGCCGCGGCTCCACCGCCCGGGTCCTGGCGCGGCGGGCGATCAACCGAATACTGTTCTGGTCATGCATCCGGGAGCCATCGCAGCAGTCACCCCCGACAAGCCCGCTGTGATCATGGCGGGCTCCGGGCAGATCATCACCTTCCGCGAACTGGACGAAGAGTCGAACCGCCTGGCCCACCTGTTCCGCGCGGCGGGGCTGCGGCCGGGTGACCACATCGCGTTCATGCTCGCCAACCACCCCCGCTTCCTGGCCATCGCCTGGGCCGCGCACCGCTCGGGCCTGTACTACACCCCCGTCAGCTCGCGGCTGCAGACCGACGAGCTCGCCTACATCGTCGACAACTGCGGGGCGCGGGTCTTCATCTCCAGCGCGGACCTGGCCGCCGTCGCCACCTCGATCACCGGCGCCACCCCCGGCGTCGAGCTGCGCCTCATGCTGGACGGCGTGGCCGAGGGCTTCGAGCCGTACGAGGAGGCGGTGGCCAAGCAGCCGGCCACCCCGGTCGAGGACGAGTGCACGGGCGCGGACATGCTCTACTCCTCGGGCACCACCGGCCGCCCCAAGGGCGTCAAGCTGGCCGCCACGCACGGCCCGCTCGACGAGCCCGGCATGCTGTTCAGGCTGATCCAGGGCCTGTTCGCGCCCACGCCCGACAGCGTCTACCTCTCGCCCGCCCCGCTGTACCACGCCGCGCCGCTGCGCTACAGCCTGACGTTCCAGCGGCTCGGGGCCACGGTGGTGGTGATGGAGCGCTTCGACCCCGAGCAGTATCTGGCGCTGGTGGAGCGGTACGGGGTGACGCACTCGCAGCTCGTGCCGACGATGTTCATCAAGATGCTCAAGCTGCCGGAAGCGACCCGGGCAAAATACGATATTTCCTCACTTCGGTACGCCATCCACGCCGCCGCCCCCTGCCCTGTCCCCGTCAAGGAACAGATGATCGACTGGTGGGGCCCGATCATCCACGAGTACTACGCGGGCACCGAGGGCAACGGCTTCCTCTACGTCGGCCCCGAGGACTGGCTCCGGCACAAGGGCACGGTCGGCCGCTCCCTGCTCGGCGTCGTGCACGTCTGCGACGAGGACGGCAACGACCTGCCGCCCGGCGAGCACGGCACGATCTACTTCGAGAACGGCGGCCGCTTCGAGTACCACGGCGACCCCGGCAAGACCCGCTCCTCCCAGGACCCGCTCGGGCGCGGCTGGACCACGCTGGGGGACATCGGCTACCTGGACGAGGACGGCTTCCTGTACCTCACCGACCGCCGCTCGTACATGATCATCTCCGGCGGCGTGAACATCTACCCGCAGGAGGCCGAGAACGTGCTCTCGGTGCATCCGAAGGTGGCCGACGTGGCGGTGTTCGGGGTGCCGGACGAGGAGATGGGCGAGCAGGTCAAGGCCGTGGTCGAGCCGGTGTCCATGGCCGAGGCGGGGCCGGCGCTGGAGGCGGAGCTGATCGCCTACTGCCGGGAACATCTGGCACACTACAAGTGCCCGAAGTCGGTGGACTTCCGCGAGGAGCTCCCGAGACACCCGACAGGCAAGCTCTACAAGCGGCTGCTGCGCGACGAGTACTGGCGCGCGAGCAAGTAAAAATCCCGGACATCTTTCTGGCCCCGCATCCCCCGGCCCGACCTCGATCGATAAGGGCTCCGTCAGGCTGGAGCGCCCTGCTGGATTTTCGGCTTAACCAGGGCTTACGCGCTTCTTGACACCCTTGAATCATCGGGATCCGAGGGAGATGGAAGATGAACGCGAACGAGCCTCGCGAGCAGGGCGCCGGCGGGTGGAGCCAGTTCGGCGCCACCCCGCCGGCCGCCGGGGGCTTTCCCCGGCGGGACACGATCGCCATGGAGGTGCCCGCGCCCGCGCCCCCGCCGCCCCCTCCGCCGTCCGGCAAGCACCGTCTCACCGCCGCGCAGAAGGCCATCGCGGGCCTCGCCCTGGCCGCCATGGCGGTCGGCGGCGGTGTCGTGGGAGCCGTCGCCGCCACCTCGTTCCAGCCTGAACCGATCGCCGGCAGCAGCCCCAGCTCGCCCAGCCCCGTCTTCAAATCCGCCTCCGACCAGCTCACCGTGGCCGACGTCGCCGCCAAGGTGCAGCCCTCCGTCGTGATGATCCAGGGTCGAACCGGTGAGGGCTCCGGCGTCGTGCTGTCGGAGGACGGGCTCATCCTCACCAACAACCACGTGGTCGTCGGCGCCGGGCAGGGCGGCCAGATGACCGTCAAGTTCAGCGACGGCAAGACGGCCAAGGCCAGCGTCGTCGGCACCGACCCCGCCACCGACCTCGGCGTCATCCGCGCCGAAGGCGTCTCGGGGCTGACCAAAGCCACGCTCGGCGACAGCGACCAGCTCAGGGTCGGCGACCCGGTGCTCGCCATCGGCAGCCCGCTCGGCCTCGACGGGTCCGTCACCGCCGGCATCATCAGCGCCCTGGACCGCACCCTCAACCTCGGCGACGACCAGCCGCAGGTCCCGCCGGGCTGGGGCGAGCAGCAGCAGCAGAGCGCGCCCACCACGATCGGCGGCGCCATCCAGACCGACGCCTCGATCAACCCGGGCAACTCCGGCGGCGCGCTGGTGAACGCCGCGGGCCAGCTCGTCGGCATCAACACCGCCATCGCCTCCCAGGCCGCCGGCGGCGGCGTCGGCTTCGCCATCCCGGTCAACACCGCCAAGCAGGTGGCCGACCAGCTCATCAGCACCGGCAAGGTCACCCACGCCTTCCTCGGCGTGAGCGTCACCGACGCGACCGGCGACGTGCCCGGCGCCCTGATCAGGCAGATCACCGCCGGAAGCCCCGCGGAGCAGGCCGGGCTGAAAGAGGGCGACCTGATCACGAAGATCGGCGACAAGGCGGTTGACGGAGGCGATACGGTTGTCGGGCAGGTCAGAGGTTTCAAACCGGGCCAAGAGGTCAAGATCACATATATGAGGGATGGCGCGACCCACGAGGTCAACGTCACACTCTCGGAGAATAAGTAACAAGGACCCCCTCATGGACGGGTGTGCCGTTGAGATCGCTGCGGACTCGGCGGCACACCCCCCCGGTTTCGGGCCCGGCTTCAGGGCCCGGCTTCAGGGCCCGGCTTCAGGGCCCGGCTTCAGGCTCCGTTCCGGGCCCGGCTTCCGCGGGGAAGCGGGCCCGTCCCCTCAGGAGAAGCGCCGGCCCTCGTCGCGCCGGTAGGCCCAGGCCGCCGCGATCGCCGTCACCACGGTCCACCCGGCCAGCGAGATCAGCGCCACCGCGTTCGGCGTGGTGCCAGCCGTGACCGTCCACAGCAGCTCGGCCACGCCCCGGGTCGGCACGTACGGGGAGATGACCTCCACGAAGTCGGGCAGCATCGCCGGCGGCAGCAGCAGCCCGCCCACGATCGCCATCGGGAAGAACAGCACCTGCGACGCGGCGATCGCCCCCTTGGCCGCCATCACGGACCCGATGAACAGGCCCATCAGCATGAACGGCACCACCCCCACGACCAGCGCGCCCAGCCCCAGCAGCAGCCGCAGCGGCGTGGTGGTCGCCTCGGTGAGGAACGCCGCGACCAGCAGCACCGGCACGATCGAGACCAGCGTGCCGGCCAGCGTCGCCAGGATCCGTCCGGTGAAGCGGGGGAGCGGGCCGGCGGGTAGCGTGCGCAGGTACGGGTTCCACGGCAGCTCGCGGTCCTGGGCCACGGTGATGCTCAGGTTGATGAGCGCCCCCGCCATCGCGCCGAAGAACATCATCGACCCCGTCGCCATGGTCGCGGCCTTCGGATCGTCGCCCGCGAACGGCACCACGAACGCCACCATCGAGATGGCCGGGAACAGCGAGCTCGCCAGCAGCCCGACGGGCACCCTGAGCTGCTCCAGCAGGAAGAGTCTCGTGTGTGCGGCGACCAGCTCAGGCATGGGCCGACTCCTTCGTGGTGAGGGTGAGGAAGGCCTCCTCGAGGGTGGTCGGCCTGATCTCCAGGCCCGAGAACGGCGTGCCGCTGCGTACGAGCTCAACGACCAGCCGGTCGGGGTCGGTGGTCATCAGGTTGACCCGCCCGTCCACGCGCTCGGCGCCGAGCACGCCCGGCAGCTCGGGCAGGTCCGCCGCGACGAGCGAGACGCGCCGCACGCCCACGATGTCGCGCACGGCGCGCACGGTGTCGTCGGCCAGCACCCTGCCGGAGCCGACCACCACCACCCGATCGGCCAGCGCCTCGATCTCCTCCAGGTAGTGGCTGGTCAGCAGCACGGTGCCGCCGTCCTCGTGGAAGGACCTGATGCCCTCCCAGAGCGTGCGCCGCGCCTTCACGTCGAGCCCGGTCGTCGGCTCGTCCAGGAAGACCAGCCGCGGCTTGCCCGCGAACGCCAGCGCCACCGCCAGCCGCCGCCGCTGCCCGCCGGACAGCCCGCCGACCTGCCGCCTGACCAGGTCGCCTAGCCCGAATCGGGCCAGCAGCTCGCCTCTGTCCTCGCGGTCGGGGAAGTGCGCCGACACGAAGTCGACGATCTCCCCGACCCGTAACGTCTCCGGCAGCCCCGTCTCCTGCGGGGTCACGCCGATGCCGCGGCGCGCGACCGGATCCCCCGGCGAGCCGCCGAACAGCTCGACCACGCCCGACGTCGGCCGGCGCAGCCCCACGAAGAGATTGATCAGGGTGGACTTGCCCGCTCCGTTGGGGCCGAGCAGGCCGACCAGCTCGCCCGCCCTGATGTCGAGCGAGACGCGGTCGAGCGCCAGCACGTCGCCGTATCGGCGGGAGACCTCGATCGCCCGGGCCAGAACCGTCATCACGAGCCTCCAGCGTTGTCCAGCAGGGTACGGATGGCCTTGGTGTAGTCCTCGAATGCCAGCCGCCCGCGCTTGGTGAGCCGCACGAACGTGACCGGCGTGCGGCCCCGATGGGTCTTGGTGATGGCCACGTATCCGGCCTCCTCCAGCTTGGTCAGGTGAACCGACAGATTCCCGGCCGTCATGCCGAGCAGGTCCTTCAGCGAGTTGAAGGCCATCTCGTCCCCCTCCGCGAGGACGTTGAGCGCGGCGACCACCCGCAGCCTGGCCTGGGCGTGGATGACGGGGTCGAGCTCGGGCAGCGCCTTGTCCGCGGTCACGAGCGGCGCCTCGCCAGCACCCCCACGGCGATGAACCCGCCACCCAGCAGCACGGCCGACAGCAGCGCGTGCCAGCCGGCGCCCAGCAGCACGCCCAGCCCGTTGACGGCGGCGATCCAGACGCCGAGGAAGAACATCGGCCAGGCCAGGAAGATCGCGCCGCCGGCCATGTACAGCACCGCCACCAGCATCAGCGAGCAGCCGCCCCACAGCAGGCCGCTCTCCTCCGGCGGTAGCTGAGGGCTCATTCTCGCGCAGATGACGTTCATGAGCGCGAACCCGGCGAACCAGGCGTAGCCGAACATCGCCCCTCTGGCGTTCGTGTCGCCGCGGACCCGTCTGTTCATCCACACGAAGCCGCGCGCGGCGACGGCCCCCGCCACGATCAGGCCCGCCAGCAGCACGCCCACGGCCTGCATCTGGGAGATCGGCGCGTACGGGCGGCCGTCGAGGCCGTAGTGCAGGAACAGCGCCGTGAAGCCGAGCAGCCAGGCCACGCCCCAGGGGATGTAGATCAGCAGCGGATCGCCGGAGAGCCACTTGGTGGTGGCCGCGCGCTGCTCCTCGATGACGCGCAGCATCTCCTCGGGACTCGGCGAGCGCTCGTCTTCCGTCATGCAAACTCCTCGATCCTTCAAAGTGGTTTGAATCGTAAACCTGATTGCGCCGCCAACTCAAGCCGTCGGAAGGTTGCGGAGGCTTACCGGCCGGCGCGAGATGACGACCGGCCCGCAGCCGGGCGCCGGCCGGTCATGGCCTCGGGCGGGCCCATCACAGCCTGGCGTGGGCCGGGCATGGGCTCGCGTGGGCCGGGCATGGGCTCACGCGGGCCGGTCATCGCCTCGTCAGGACCTCGGACTCCCACAGGTCGCGGTAGTAGCCGGGCACGGAGACCAGCTCGTCGTGACGTCCCCGCTGCACGACCCGGCCCTCCTCCAGCACGACGATCTCGTCGACCGACTCCAGCCCCTTGAGCCGGTGCGTCACCAGCAGTGTCGTGCGGTCGCGGGTCACGTCCAGCAGGTCGGCCATCAGCCGGTCGGCCGTCTCCTCGTCCAGCGCCTCGGCCGGCTCGTCCAGCAGCAGCACCGGCGGGTCGTACAGCAGCGCCCTGGCCAGGGCCAGCCGCTGCAACTGGCCGCCGGACACGGTCCTGCCGTCCTCGCCCAGCTCGGCGTCCCAGCCGGTGCGCTCCACCCACCCGTCGAGCCGGGCGTCCCGTACGGCGCGCCGCAGCGCCTCGTCGTCCGCCTCGGGGCCTGCCAGGCGCAGGTTGTCGCGGAGGGTGGCGCGGAAGATGTACGGGTCCTGGGTCAGGCCCGTCATCAGGGCCCGCACGTCGTCGCCCGCCAGGTCACCGAGGCCGACGCCGTTGACGGTGATGCTGCCGGACTCGGGCTCGACCAGGCGCATCAGCGCGGCCAGCAACGTGCTCTTGCCCGCCCCGCTGGGGCCGACGATCGCGACCCGCTTGCCGGGCGTCAGCCGCAACGACACCCCGTCCAGCGCCGGCCGCCCGGCCCCGTCCGGCGCGGGTCGCCCGGGCCGGGCCGGGGCCGGTCGGCCGCTGGGCTCCGGGTGTGGCGGGACCTCGGTCAGGTCCGGCGCCGCGTGGCGGACCACGAGGTCGTCGATCTCGATGGTCAGCGGCGCCTCGGGCCGGGGCGCGGGCGCGGCGGGCTCCGCGGTCGCCGGGGCCGCCGAGCGTACCTCACGCAGCCGCCGCAGGGCGGCGGTGATGCCCGCCATCCGCTCACCCGCCGCGGCCAGCGGCAGCACCGGCTCGAAGGCGACCAGGGACGTCAGCGCCAGCACCGCCGTGCCCACCGAGCCCGCTCCGGCACCCTGAGCGAGCAGGACGACGCCCGCCACCGTCAGCCCCTGCACCAGCGTGCCCCCTGCCAGGGCGGCGGCGTGCACGCGGGCCTGGCGGCGTTCCAGCGCGGCCAGTGCCTCGTCGGCCGCCAGCGCCTTGGCCAGCGCCTCGTCATCGGCGCCGTACGCGGCCAGGTCCGCGGAGCCGTGCACCAGATCGGCCACCCGGCTCGCCAGCGCCGCCCGCGCGGGGGCGATCCTGGCCGACCAGCGGCGCGCCGCCGCGGCGGTGCCCGCGGGCAGCGCCACCCCGGCCACCACCAGCCCGGCCACCAGCACCAGCGCCGCCACCGGCAGGATCGTCAGCCCGACGACGACCGCCGCCAGCCCCGCCATCGCCGCCGCGGCGGCGGGCAGGAGGCAGCGGACGAGCAGGTCCTGCACGGCCTCGGTGTCGTCCACCATCCGGCTCAGCAGGTCGGCGCCGCCGTGGCGGGGGCGCTGGGGCGGGACGAGGGCCTCGTAGAGCCGCTCCCGGGTGCCGGCCTGGGCACGCAGGGCCACGTCGTGGCCGGTGAGGCGCTCGGCGTAGCGGAAGACGCCCTTACCGGTGGCGAACGCCCTGGTGGCCACGATCGCCACGCTCAGCGCGGCCAGGGGCGGCTGCTCGGCGGCCCTGGTGATCAGCCACGCGGCGGCGGCGATGAGCCCCAGCCCGGCCAGGTCGGCCGCCGACCCCGCCAGCACGGCCCACACCAGCCGCGTCCCCATCCGCCGGTTCATCGCGCACTCCCCTCACGCCGCACCTCCGCGGCAGCGTCCACCCGGCCGCGCGCCGCACCGCCGTCGTCGTCGGCGTGGCCGCTCTGATCGAGTCCGGTGCTGTCGCCGCCGGTGTGGTCGTTCTCTCCAGGTGTGGTGCTGCGGCGTCCGGTGTGGTCGTTTCGGCCGGTTGTGGTGCTGTCGCGTCTGGTGTGGTCGTTTCGGCTGGTTGTGGTGCTGTCGCATCCGGTGTGGTCGTTTCCACCGGGTGCGGTGCTGTCGGGGCCAGTGTGGCCGCTCTCGTCAGGCGGCGCGCTGGTGCCGGTGTGGTCGCTCCCGTTGAAAGCTGCGGCCGGGCCGGGCGTGCCCGCGTCCGTCGCGTCGGCGGAGGGCGGCAGCGTGGGGCCGGAAGGCGCCGTGGGGGAGGGGCGGCGCGTGGTGTCGGAGATGATGCGGCCGTCGTGGACGCGGATGACGCGGTCGGCGAGTTCGATCATGGCCGGGCGGTGGGCGACGATGACGGCCGTGCGGTCGCGTGACAGGTCCGCGGTGCCCGAGACCACCGCCGCCTCGCTGCGCCCGTCCAGGCGGGCCGTGGGCTCGTCCAGGAGCAGCACCGACGCGTCCGGGCGGCAGAAGGCCCGGGCCAGGGCGATCCGCTGGCGCTGCCCCGCCGAGAGGTTGGCGCCGCGCTCGCCCACCACCGTGTCGAACCCCTGCGGCAGGGACGCCACGAAGTCCGCGTGCGCCGCCGCCGCGGCCCTGCGCACGTCGTCCGGCGAGGCCGAGGGCGCTCCGAGGCGGATGTTGCCGGCCACCGACGTGGCGAACAGGTGCGGCCGCTGCGCCACGTACGCCAGCCGCGCCCGCCAGCCCGCCAGGTCGAGGTCGCGCAGGTCCGTGCCGTCGACGAGGACCCGGCCCTCGGACGGCTGGACGAAGCCGAGGATGAGGTGGAGCAGCGTGCTCTTGCCGCCGCCGCTCTCGCCGACCAGGGCGACCCGTTCGCGCGGGCCGATGGTGAGCGAGACGTTCTCCAGCGCGGCGCCGTCACGGCCGGGATAGCGCACGGTGACGTTCTCCAGCCGGATCTCCGGCGCCCCGCGCCCCGCCCCGCGCCGCTCGCCGGCCGCTTCCGGCGCCTCCCGTCGCGGACCGGCCTCCCCAGGCGCCTCGTGACGCTCACCGGCCCGCTCCGGCGCCTCGCGCCCGGTCTCCCGGCGCTCGCCGGACGTCTCCGGCCGGGCGTCGTCCCCCGACCGATCCAGTACGGCGAAGGCCGCGTCGGCGGCGGCCACCCCCTCCATGGAGGCGTGGAAGCGCGTCCCCATGGCCCGCAGCGGCAGGTACGCCTCCGGCGCCAGCAGCAGCACCAGCAGCGCCGTCGTCAGATCCAGCGACCCTCCGAGCAGCCGCAGCCCGACCGGCACCGCGACCAGCGCCAGCGACAGCGACGCGCACAGCTCCAGCACCAGCGACGACAGGAACGCCACCCGCAACGTCCGCATGGTGGCGCTGCGGTGCGCGTCGGCGATCTGCTGGATGACGGTGGCCTGGTAGCGGGCCCGGCCGAAGGCACGCAGGGTGGGCAGTCCGCGCACCACGTCGAGGAAGTGCCCGCCGAGCCGCGACAGCGCCACGAACTGCCGCTCGGTGACCGCCTTGGTGGTCATCCCGACCAGCGCCCCGAAGACGGGGATGAGCGGCAGCGTGACCAGGACGATCACCGCGCTGGCCAGGTCGGCGGCGAACAGCCGGACGAGGACGGCCACGGGCACCACGGCGGCCACCGCGATCGAGGGCAGGTAGCCGGTCAGGTAGTTGTCGAGCCCGTCGAGGCCGCGCCCCGCCAGCGTGACGAGCTCGCCGGAGCGGTGCGCGGTGAGCCGGGCGGGGCCGAGCTCGCGCAGCCGCTCCAGGAGCCGGTGCCGCAGCGCGGACTTCACGCCGGTGGCGGTGCGCCCGGCGAAGACGCCCTGCGTCCAGGCCAGCAGCGCCCGCACGCCCACCACCACCGCCAGCGCCGCCAGCACACCCGTGGCGAACCGCCCTGACAGCACCCCGGCCAGCAGCTCGGCCTGCACCAGCACGAGCAGCCCCGCCAGCACGGCGGCGGCCATGGTGACGCCCAGGTGGCGGCGGACCGAGCGCTCGGCCCGCATGAGAGCGAGAAGATCCTTGTGCACGTTCCCTCAGAAGAACGACGGGAGCCGGAAGGCGTCCTTGCCTGGCCGGAAAGTGCGCCACACCCATACTTGCGCCCCGAGCATGATGGGTGCGACGGGCAGGACCATGACACTGAGCACATTCAGCGTGGCCGCGGGCGCGCTGTGGTCCAGCAGGTACGGCATCGCGCCCCCCAGCACCCCCAGCGCGGGCAGCGCGGCGACGAGCCCCGACACCAGCAGCACCCGCCCCGACCTGATGGCCCCGAACACGCCAGGCGTCCGCCAGCCGAGGAACGTCCACCCGTGGAAGGCGAACAGCAGCGTCACCACCACGCCCAGCATGAGCCCGAGCGGGTGCACGGGCGAGGACTCGAAGCCGGTGGCTGCGGCGTACAGGGCCATGCCCCAGCCGACCGACAGCCCCAGGGAGCCGAACGCGATGGCGGCGTCCCAGAAGCCCCGCCACGCGGAGCCGTCCAGCCTGCGGCGGAACCACAGCCCGGCGTCGCGCAGCACCCAGCACAGCAGCATGGCCACGACCAGCGGGTACAGCCCGAACAGCACTTCACCTTCGAGCAGCGGGTAGACGCCGAACATGGTCCCGGCGACGGCCACCAGCCACACCTCGTTGGCCAGCACGTACGGGGCCATGGCGGCCACCATCCGGTCCCGGTTGTCGCGCGTCCTGCCGAGCACCGGCAGCAGCAGGCCGACCCCCAGGTCGAAGCCTTCGAGCGCGAAATATCCGGCCAGCAGCACCGTGAAGACGGCGAACCAGATCACTTCCATGTCCAGACGCTCCTCAGTGGCTCAGCGCGGGGGTGCGCGGCTCTTCGCGGGTGGTGGCGCCGAGGTCGAGGGCGTGCGGGCCGCGCCTGATCACCCGGGCGATGAGGACGTAGTCGACGACCGCCAGCAGCCCGAGCACGGCGGTGAACCCGATGAGCGAGGTCGTCACCATCCCCGAGGTCAGGCCGGGCGACATGGCGTCGGCCACGGTGAGCCGCTCCCAGATCATCCAGGGCTGGCGGCCGATCTCCCTGGCCATCCAGCCGAGGATGGACAGGACGAACGGCAGCGGCGTCATCGCGATCAGGATCGGATGCGTCCACCGCGCCCGCGGCAGGATCCCGATCATCGGCAGCATCACGAACAGCACGAAGAGCCCCAGGAGCTGCCCGAACTCAATCATGAGCCCGAGCGGGACGGCCGCTGCGGTGTTGTGGTCGCCGAACTTGCCGTCGGGGACGCCGGCGAACTGGGCGTATCCGAAGCCCAAGGTCAGCAGGATCCCGATGACCGCCGTGACCACGCCCATCCGCAGCGACCGGCTGAAGAACTCGACCTCCTGGGCCCTGCGCCGCAGCCGGTACGCGCTCGCGCCCACCAGCACCATACCCCCGGTGAACAGCCCGGCCCCGATCACGTGCGGGAAGGAGAAGACGAGGGACTGGTTGGTGAGCAGCGCGCCGAAGTCGGTCAGCTCCATCCGGTCGCCGCTGACGACGGCGCCGGCCGGGTTCTGCAGGAAGGAGTTGGCCACCATGATGAAGAACGCGCTCGCGTACGCCGTCAGCGTCACGAGCCAGATGCATGCCAGGTGCGCCCACCTGGGCAGCCGGTTCCAGCCGAAGATCCACAGGCCGAGGAACGTGGACTCCAGGAAGAAGGCCACCAGCGTCTCCATGGCCAGCGGCGCGCCGAACACGTCGCCCGCGTAGTGCGACAGCCCGCTCCACGCCAGGCCGAACTGGAACTCCATCACCAGCCCGGTCACGATGCCGAGCGCGTAGTTGATGACGTAGATCTGCCCCCAGAACCGCGTCATGCCCTCGTGCAGCGGCTTGCCCGACAATGCCCACCGGGTGTGCATGATCGCCACCAGTGGTGCCAGTCCCAGCGTGAGCACCACGAACAGGAAGTGCAGGCTCCCCGTCACCGCGAACTGTGTTCGCGCCAGATCCAGTACGTCCATGACCGCTCCGTTGTTGTGCCTACCTACATATAGACAGCCTACATGTAGACTGGCTACTTAGCGGAACGATGTTTAGGATCAGAGACATGAACCCGGATGCGCTGCGCGGTCACATGGACGCGCTGTTGCTCTCAGTGCTGGAGCGCGAGCCGCTGCACGGCTACGCCATCATCGAGGCGCTGCAGGAGCGCAGCGGTGGCGCGCTCAACGTGCCCACGGGCACCGTCTACCCGGCGCTGCGCAGGCTGGAGCGCATCGGCTACCTGTCGAGCGAGTGGGCGACGGTGGGCGGGCGCAAGCGGCGCACGTACCGGCTGACCGAGTCGGGCAGGAAGCAGCTCCAGGGGGAGCGGTCGGCCTGGCAGGAGTTCACCAGCGTGATCGGCAGCGTCCTGCGGTCGGAGGCGAGCGCCGTGCGGTGAGCCGCACCGGCCCCGGGAGGGGGCTCAGCGGGTGGTGCCGGAGGCGGAGGTCCGCGTCATGCGCACGCAACGCGTGGCGCCGTAGATCTGGAGGCCCGACATGGCCCACGTCACCAGGTTGGCCAGCACGGCGGGCAGGCCGTGCAGGGTGTTCGGCGACTCCATGCCGAAGGTCATGAGCATCCCCAGCCCGCCCGTGATCGGCAGGGCGGCGAAGACCAGCACGCCCAGCGACCTGGTCGCCAGGCGCGGGCGGCGGATCCAGCGCGCTCCCCGGCTCAGCGCGAACAGCACGAGCCCGCCGTACAGGCCGGTGCCGAGCTGGATGAGGTCGAGCAGCCGGGAGGCGGGGGAGTACCACCACGGCTGGTTGAGCCAGGCGTCGTCGCCGGCGGGGTAGATCCGCCACAGGGCCGACCACATGGCCACGGTGATCGGCACGCTGATGAAGAGCAGCACCCCCAGCCGCCGCCCCGCGACGGCGGTCAGCTCGGCCTGGTAGCCGGGCGCGACCTCGTGGATCTCGCCGAACTCCGCCACCGCCTGCCGCTCGGCCTCCGCCCGCGCCAGCCCGTCGGCCTCGAGCGCGTCGGCGGTGTCGACCAGGCTGTCGCGTGCCTCGACGACAAGGTCGCGCTTGGGGCCGTTCGGGCCGCTCAGGACGCCGTCGAGCTCGGCCACGTAGTCGTCGATGAGCATGGCTCAAGTCTACGGAGGGCGATCTAGGGGGTCCATCGGGGAGCACCCTGAGATTGCTCCGGGTTGTCATGTAGGAAAATTCCTACGTATAGTGACTGACATGCCAATCTCCTCCCTCCTCACGGTCACCGTGCCTGTCGCCGACCAGGAGCGCGCGCTCGACTTCTACACGCGCGTGCTCGGCTTCGAGGTGCGCACCGACGATCCGTTCCCGATGGGCCGCTGGCTCACCGTCGCGCCCAAGGGCGCCGGGACCACGCTGCTGCTGGCCTCCTGGTTCCCCGGCATGGCGCCGATCGGCGGCCTCGTCGTGGGCGCGCCCGACCTCGACGCGCTGGCCGCCGGGCTCCAGGAGCACGGGGTCGCCTTCCAGGGCCCGAGCGAGGAGGCGTGGGGCCGCCAGCTGCTGTTCCACGACCCGTTCGGCAACGGATTCGTGGTCAGCCAGACATGACCGCCGATCACGTCTTCACCGCGCTGGCCAGCCCGGCCCGGCGCGAGCTGCTGCGTCTCCTTCTCGACGAGGGCGCCCAGCCCGCCGGGCGGCTGGCCGAGCGGTTCGACATGAGCAGGCCCAGCGTCTCGGAGCACCTCAAGGTGCTCAGGGACGCGGGGCTCGTGGCCGAGACCCGCAAGGGCAGGGAGCGCCACTACCGGCTGGAGGCGGAGCCGCTCATGGAGATCCGCGACTGGCTCACCCCGTACGAGCGGTTCTGGCGCGAGCGCCTCACCGCCCTGACCACCCTTCTCGACGAAATGGAAGAAGACGACGATGGCTCACGACAAGACCGCTGAGGACCTGCGCGCGATCAGGCTCGACCAGTTCATCGCGCATCCGCCCGCGAAGGTGTGGCGGGCGCTCACCGAGCCCGAGCTCGTCGCCCGCTGGCTCATGCCGGGCGACTTCAAGCCGGAGGTGGGGCACCGGTTCACCTTCACCACCCAGCCCAAGAAGCAGGTCGGCTTCGACGGGGTCGTCCACTGCGAGGTGCTGCGGATCGAGCCGGAGAAGCTGCTGCAGATCAGCTGGAGCGACAACAAGCGGGCCGACTGGACGGTCACCTGGCGGCTGGAGCCCGAGGGGAAGGGCACGCGGCTCTTCCTCGACCACGAGGGCTTCGACCCGGGCGACGAGCTGCAGCAGCTCTCGCGGCGGATCATGGGCGGGGGCTGGCCCCGCATGTTCGGCACCATCGAGAAGATCGCCGCCGAGCTCTGACCGCCAGATCGGCGCCCAGCGCCGGTCAGGCCGGCGGTGCGGGGCCGGTCAGGTCAGCGGTGCAGGGCCCAGGTCAGCGGTGCGGGGCCGATCGGGGCGCTCAGGGGGGCGCGGCCGGGCGGCTCAGAGGTGCGGGGCAGGACCGGCTCAGGGGTGCAGGGCCGGGCCGACGGTCCCGGGGCGGTGGCCGGCGTGGGAGGCGGAGCTCCACGCGACGGCCGCCGCCATCAGCGCCATCACCAGCGCGATCCAGACCGCCGCCCGGCCCATGCGCATCCCGTACCCGCACAGCAGCCACGACACCGACAGCCACCACCCGTGACCGGCCTGCCGGCGCATCTCCATGGCGGCGAAGGCGAAGTCGGCCGAGGTGGCGCTGTCGGCGGGCCGCAGCCCGGCGTAGAGCGCCGCCAGCCGGTCGGGCGAGGCGCCCGGATCGTCGGTGCCGGAACGGCTGTGCACGGTGCGCTCGTCGGCCAGCGCCCGCCGCCGCGAGAACCACCGCAACATCGGCCACCGCATGCTCACCCGCACCCCGCGGGGCGTGAGCGCGAACGTGCACTCCTTCACCCGCACTCCGGAAGGATGGGCCAGCCCCGCGAACCTGCACGCCGACAGGTCCAGCCCCAGCAACTCCAGGCTGGTCGCCTCGACCTGCCGCAGCGACGTCAGCATGGACATGCCCCGCCCCATGACGGTGGCGGGGCCGCGCAGCACCGCGCCCTCCAGGTCGGCCTGCGAGTCCGTCAGCCGCACGGTCGTGGGGCCCGTCACCTGCACGTGCCGCAGGTCCACGCCGCATCGCGCGACCGCCACGTCGAGCAGCCCGTCGGCGCGCGCCCTGGCCATCGAGAGCCGGCCGGTGGCCGACAGGTAGGCGTCCGCGGCGAAGTGCGCCGTCTCGAACCCGGCGTGCCCGCTGACCTTGCGGAACGACAGCGTACGGCCGAAGCGCGCCCCCCTGAACGCGGCCCCGTCGCCGAGCCGGGCGCCGTCGAAGGTGGCGTACCCGTCGAACCTGGCCCGCTCGCACGACAGCCCGTGGCCGAACACGGCCTGGCTGAACAGCGCGTCCCGCGACATCACGGCCCGGTCGAGCGAGACGTGCCCGCGCGCGGTGACCCCGTGGAAGGACAGCTCCCTGGCGAACCGCACGCCCGCCAGCGACACGTTCCCCTCGAAGCGGGCGCCGAAGAACGAGGCCAGCCGGTCGAAGCGGGCGCCGTCGAGCGAGACGTCCCCGGCGAACGTCACCCCCGACAGCCTGACGTCGCCGGTGAACCTGGCCCGGTCGAGCCGGGTGCGGCCGGGCCTGCGGCCGGTCGCGTCGAGAACCCTGGACAGCAGGTCGCTGGTGACGGTGGTGCCCCGCAGATCGACCAGGCGGCCGGGGGAGAGCGCGCTCAGGGCCGCGCCGAGTTGTTCGGGATCGAGGTGAGCCATGCACAGGCCGGACGGCCGGCTAGCGACTCCGGTGCAAGCAGCCGAATACGCGCAGGTGACCCAGTCCATGCATGGGTGATACCCGTCGCGGCCGGGGTCAAGGTTCGCTGATTTTTTTGTCCCCCCACGTTTGTGCGGAAATATGCGGTCTGAATTGGGCCGTCCGCTTGTCTCCCGTACCTGGCCACACCGTGCGCCGGAGCATGGAATGCTGGTGGTGGGTACGTGGTTGAGACGGATGCACTACTACTGACACGAGCGAGGAGCCACTTGTGGCGACCATCGAAGTAACCGAGAAGAACTTCAACGACATCGCCGACAAGGGGATCGTGCTGCTCGACTTCTGGGCCGAGTGGTGCCCGCCGTGCAAGAAGTTCGGGCCGATCTTCGAGCAGGCGTCGGACAAGCACGACGACATCACCTTCGGCAAGATTGACACGGATGCCGAGCAGGGGCTGGCACAGGGGTTCGACATCACCTCGATCCCCACGTTGATGGCCATCCGCGACGGCATCGTGGTCTTCGCCCAGGCCGGCGCCATCCCGGCGCCCGCGCTCGAGGACCTGATCAGTCAGGTCAGGGCGCTCGACATGGACGCCATCAGGGCCGAGCTCAGCGAGGAGCTGAAGAAGGCGCAGCAGAACTGACCGTCATGCGAGCAAGCCCCGCCCTCGCGGCGGGGCTTTCGCGTTCCTCCGGCGTACCCCGGCGTACCCCGGCGTCCCTCAGCGGTTCCCCGGCGTTCCTCAGCGGGCGGGCTTGCGGCCGACGCCGACGTAGCCGAAGTTGATGCCGTTGCCCGGCGCGGACGGGTCGTCGGGACGCCAGCCGTTCGGGAACGTCAGCCCCGGCTCGGCCAACTCGTACCCCTCGAAGAAGCGCAGGATCTCCTCGCGGGTGCGCAGGTTCAGCGAGGCCGTGGCCTTCTTGTAGATCTCCAGGGCCTGCGGGGTGACGTCCGGCGTGGGGTCCACGGCGTGGCTGATCACCAGGTGGCTGCCGGGCGCGCTCGCCTTGCGCAGCTTGGCCACCACGTCGTAGGCGATCTCGTCGGGGATGAAGTGCAGGATCGCCAGCGCCAGGAACGCCACCGGCCGCTCGAAGTCCACCAGGCCGCTCAGCTTGTCGAGCAGCACGTCCGGCTCGCGCACGTCGGCCTGCAGGAAGTCGACGTTGTCCTTCCTGGCCAGCAGCGCCCTGCCGTGCACGCACACCACGGAGTCGTAGTCGACGTAGACGACGCGGGCCTCGGGGGCGATCTCGTGCGTGTTGCCCTGGGTCGGCAGGCCGGCGCCGAGGTCGACGATCTGGCGCACGCCCTGGTCCACGACGTACCCCACGGCGCGGCGCAGGAAGGCGCGGTTGGCGCGGGCGCCTACCTTGGTGTCTGGGAAGTTCTTGAGGATCTGCTCCGCCGCCGCCCGGTCCGCGGCGAAGTTGTCCTTACCGTCGAGGTAGTAGTCGTACATACGCGCGACGTTGGGGACGTTGGGGTCGACCCCCTCCGGAGCACTATCCACATCTTCTCCCGAAAAATGGGCTCTTTTCGGGGTGATCATAGCTGTGCAACTAGCGCGAATACCGGGAATTCGGTTCACCTGCGAAATGAGAGGTAAATCACTCGAACGGGCTGTAATGACGCCGACGCGGGCCGGAGTTTTCCCGGCCCGCGTCGGACGCGACGAGCATCGGCCCCGCGGGTCAGCCGCGGTAGAGCTCCGCCACCCGGAAGGCCAGGTCGAGCGACTGGCCGCGGTTGAGACGGGGGTCGCAGGCCGTCTCGTAGCGCGTGGCCAGGTCGGTCTCGCCGATCTCGAACCCGCCGCCCACGCACTCCGTCACGTCGTCGCCGGTGAACTCGATGTGGATGCCGCCCGGGTGCGTGCCCAGCGACCGGTGCACCTCGAAGAAGCCGGCCACCTCGTCGAGCACGTCGTCGAGCCGGCGCGTCTTGTGCCCGCTCGGGGCCTCGAACGTGTTGCCGTGCATCGGGTCGCAGATCCAGGCCACCTTGGCCCCGGTCGCGGTGACCTCCTTGACCAGCGCGGGCAGGTGCTCGCGGATCTTGGAGGCGCCCATGCGGGTGATGAACGTGAGCCGCCCCGCCTCGTTGGCCGGGTTGAGCTTGTCGATCAGCGCCAGCGCCTCGTCGGGCGAGGTCGTCGGGCCGAGCTTGACGCCGATCGGGTTGCGGATCTTCGAGAAGAAGTCGACGTGCGCGCCGTCGAGCTGGCGGGTGCGCTCGCCGATCCAGACCATGTGCGCCGACACGTCGTACGGCAGCCCCGTACGCGAGTCGATGCGCGTGAGCGCCCGGTCGTAGTCGAGGATGAGCGCCTCGTGCGAGGAGTAGAACTCGACCGTGTGGAACTCCTCGGGGTCGGCCCCGCACGCCCGCATGAACGCCAACGCCTGGTCGATCTCCCTGGCCAGCTGCTCGTAGCGGCGCCCGGCGGGCGACTCGGCCACGAAGTCCTGGTTCCACGCGTGCACCTGCCGCAGGTCGGCGTAGCCGCCCTTGGTGAAGGCACGCGCCAGGTTGAGCGTCACGGCGGAGGAGTGGTACGCCTTGAGCAGCCGCCACGGGTCGGGCGTGCGCGCCTCTTCGGTGAAGTCGAAGCCGTTGACCATGTCACCCCGATAGGCGGGCAGCTCGACGCCGCCCCGCGTCTCGGTGCCCTTGGAGCGCGGCTTGGCGAACTGCCCGGCCACCCGGCCGATCTTCACCACCGGCACCCGGCCCGCGTACGTCAGCACGATGGCCATCTGGAGCAACGTCTTCAACTTTTGACGCACGTTGTCGGCCGTCGCGCCGGCGAAGGTCTCGGCGCAGTCACCGCCCTGCAGGACGAACGCCTCGCCGCGGGCGACCGCGGCCATCTGCTCCTTGAGCTGGTCGCACTCGCCTGCGAAGACCAGCGGGGGCAGGCCGCCGAGCTCGGCGACAACCTTGTCGAGCTCGCCGCGGTCCGGCCAGTCGGGCTGCTGCGCCGCGGGGAGGGCTCGCCAGGAATCGAGATCCACTAGATTGCTGCTCACGAGATACGAGGGTATTCCACTGGCTCGGCCCCACCGACCCCCTTGTCCACGTTGTGAGAATGCGGTTATACGCAGACGAATCCAGGGGGAGTCAAAGTTCCTTTACGGTCACGTGCTCGGGGCGTACGCCGTGGCCGATGAAACGCGGCGCCACCCGGTTGAGCACCGGGATCCTCGTCAGGTCGCGCGGCAACCTCGACGGGTCGAGCCGCCGCGTCAGCGCCGGGCTGATCAACCGGTTCTGCACCAGCCGCTGGGCGGCCTGCGTGACCACGGTCGGCAGCATGCGCCTGCGCTGCAGCCGGCGCAGCGCCGCCTCGGGGATCGGCGCGCCCGACCTGAGCGGTCCTGCCAGCAGGTTCGCGGTGGCCACGGCGTCCTGCACGGCCAGGTTGATGCCCACGCCGAAGACCGGTGACATGGCGTGCGCGGCGTCCCCGATGCACAGGAAGCCGGGCCGGTGCCAGCGGCGCAGCCGGTCGATCGCGACCGTGAGCACGCTGACGTCGTCGTACGATTCGAGCTGCCCGAGCCGGCCCGCCAGCCACGGCAGCAGCCGGGCCACCGGGCGGCGCAGCGCGTCGATGCCCTGCCCGGCCATCTCGTCGTAGCCGCCCTTGAGGATCAGGTAGGCGAGCTGCCAGTAGGTCTCCCGGTTGATGGCGACCATCATGTGCCCCGGCGAGATCCGCAGGAACGTGTCGTCGCGGTCGCCCGGCTCGCGGGGGAGCCTGAACCACACCACGTCCATCGGCGCGCCCACGTCCTCCGGCACGAGGCCGGCCCGCTCGCGCAGCACCGAGTGCCGCCCGTCGGCGGCGACCGTCAGGCCGGCCCTGATCTCGTGCTCGCCGGAGGCGTCCCGGTAGCGCAGGCCGCGCACGGCCCCGCCCTCGCGGATCAGGTCGTACGCCTCGGCGTTCATCAGCAGCCGGAACCCGGGGTACCGGCCCGCGGCCGACGTGATGAGATCGAGGAAGTCCCACTGCGGTACGAACGCGATGTACCGGTAGCGGCCGGACAGCCGGCGCAGGGTCGCGATCCGCACGTCGCCCCGGTCGGTGACCATGGTGAGGTCGTACGCCTTGCGGTGCGGCAGCTCCAGGAACTCCCGCGCCAGCCCCAGCTCGTCGAGCACCTGCAGCGTCGAGGGGTGGATCGTGTCACCCCGGAAGTCCCGCAGGAAGTCACCGTGCTTCTCCAGCAGCGTCACCTCGACGCCCGACCTGGCCAGCAGCAGGGCGAGCATCGCTCCGGCGGGCCCGCCGCCCGCTATCACGCATCCCATAATTCATCACCTAATGAGATTGTGTCATCTCTTCCGAAATGAGCAAGGCCCACGGCCATCCGGCGTGCCCGAGCCACCGAAGTACATGCAGTGAGCCGCCTCTCACACACAGGGAGTGGACATGAAGGACGACCTCCACACCCTCTCTGGCGCCTACGCCGTGCACGCACTGCCGTACGCCGAGTGGGTGCTGTTCGACAAGCACCTGCATGCGTGCGGCACGTGCGCGGCCGAGGTGCGGCACCTGCGGGAGACGGCCGCGAGGCTGGCGGAGACGGTGGCCGAGCGGCCGCCCGCCGGGCTGCGGCAGCGCCTGCTCGACGCCGCCTCCCGGTCACGGGGCTTGGCGGACCCGCGCGGGCAGGTGCGCGACGACAGCCCGACCGTCTGGAGACCCCCTCCGGCGCGCCCGCCCGCTGCTGTGCCGCTCGCCCCTGTGCCCCCCGCCCCTGTGCCTCCCGCTGCTGTGCCTCCCGCTGCTGTGCCTCCTGTTGCAGGGTCCCCCGACGCTCCCACGCTCGGGTTGCCGCCGGGGGAGCGGCCCTACCGGAGGGAAACGGCGATCCCCGCGACGGCCGGCGGCGGGCAGGTGGTGCCGATGCGGCGCCGGCGTTCCAGGGTGGCGGCGGTGCTGGCCGCGGTCTGCGCCGCGGCGGCCGTCGTGTCCGGCGTGGTCGCCTTCGACGCCCGCCGCGACCTGGGCGAGCTGAGCACCAGGAACGAGGAGATGGTCGCGGTGCTGGCCGCGCCCGACGCCAGGACCATGCGCCGGCCCGTCACCACCGGCGGCACCGCCACCGTCGTGATCTCGCGCGACCTGGGCCGCATGGTGTTCACCTCGTCGGGCCTGGCCGACCTGCCCGACACCAAGGGGTACGAGCTGTGGCTCATGGGCCCGGACGGGCCGCGCCCGGCCGGCCTGCTCGACCGGCGGCAGGACGGCGTGAGCCACCTCATGATGCTGACCCCGCTGGACCGCGACGGGCGTGTCGCGCTCACGGTCGAGCCCGCCGGCGGCTCCGAGCGGCCCACCACGCAGCCCATCATGCTGGCCGAGCTGCCCGAGGCGTGATCGAACGGGGATGGACGAGCGGCCCCGGCGGCCCGATAGTTTCGATCATGCGTATCTTCGCCGCCCTGACACTGGCCGCCGCCCTGTTATGCGTGTCCCCAGCGGCACCCGCCTCCGCCGCCGAACCCGGCTCGGCCACGGTCGTGCCCGTTCAGGTGACGGGCGCCCCGGCCAAGAGATTCAACCTGATCATCCTCGGTGACGGCTACACCGAGGCCGAGCAGGCGAAATTCCGTGCCGACGCCGACCGGCACCTGAACGTGATGTGGTCGATCGAGCCGTTCAAGTCCTACCGGAACTACCTCAACGTCTACCGCGTCGACATCGTCTCCGGGGAGTCGGGCATCAGCTGCGACCCCGGGCTCGACGCGCCGCGCCGCACGACGCCGCTCAGCATGGGCTTCTGGGGCCGCTGCAACCCCGCCAGCGTCCAGCGCCTGATCACCATGGACAACGCCGCCGCCACCCGCTACGCCGACCTGGTCACCGGCACCACCTCCGGCAACCGGCAGATCCTCGCCCTGGGCAACAGCGGCACGTACGGCGGCGCCGGCGGCTCGTACGCCACCGCCTCCGGCAGCAACAGCATGTCCGCCCTGATCAGCCCGCACGAGCTGGGCCACTCCCTGGGCGGCCTCCAGGACGAGTACGACTACTACCAGCGTGGCGTGCCCGGCGGCGCGTACACCGGCCCCGAGCCGTCCAGCGCCCACCACACGCTGCTGACCGAGCAGGAGATGCTCGACCAGCGCAGGAAGTGGTGGCGCTGGCTGGGCGAGCCCAGCGAGTCCGGCGGACCGATCGGCCGCTACGAGGGCGGCCTGTACTACACGGCCGGCGTGTGGCGGCCCAGCGCCCACTCCATGATGAAGACCCTCGGCTACTACTTCGACCAGGTCAGCCGCGAGGTCATGACGCAGCGCATCACCGCCAAGACCATGCTGATCCAGGACGCCACGCCCGCCGGCGCGCCGGTCGGCGCCGACCGCGTGCTCTGGGTCGAGCCGATGCGCCCCGTCAGCCACTCCCTGGTGACCACCTGGGCCGTGGACGGCAAGGACCTGCCCGGCGACCGTGACTCCCTCGACCTGCGCACCCTCGGCCTCGCCCCGGGCACGCACACCGTCACCGCGACCGTCTCGGACCCGACCGAGTTCGTCCGGGACCCGGCCATCAGGACCGCCATGACCAGGACCCGCACCTGGACCGTGGACACGGCGATCACCACCCCGCCGGACGGCCTGGAGCCCGCGTTCGTCTCCTCCACCCCCACCGACCGGCCGCTCGGCCGCGAGGACGTCGTGTACGTCGAGACCACCCACCCCGCGGCCACCGTCCCCGAGGTCACCTGGACCCTGAACGGCCGCACCTACCAGGGGACCGACCTGGACCTGGGGAAGCTGGACGCGAAGCCGGGCACGCTCACCGCGACCCTCGGCGGCAGGACCCTCACCTGGACGATCGACGCCACCGGGCCGCGCACGGCGTACGAGCTGTCGCGGCCGCTGGCCCGGTCCGGCGACACCTACGTCTACAACGGCCCCTTCACCATGCGGCTCACCGGCACCGACGACCGCGACGGGTACGTGGTCTCGGAGTCGCGGGTGGACGGCGACGGCTGGTTCAACTACTTCGGCTGGCCCACCTCGTCGGAGCTGCCCTGGACGTTCTCCGAGCAGGGCACGGTGATCGACTCCCTCGTGTACGGCAAGCTGCCGCGCGGCAGGCACGTCGTCGAGTACCGCTCGATCGACGCCGCGGGCAACTACGGCAGGGCGAAGAGCTTCACCGTCACCACCATCGCCCCGCCGCCCGCCTGCACCAGGACCGTCACGGGCGCCCACCGCGGCCCGCTCACCGTCACCGGCGGCGTCACCTGCCTCGACGGCGCCCAGGTCACGGGGGCCGTCACGGTCAGGGCCGGCGCGTCGCTGGTCGTCACGGGCGGCCGGATCAACGGCGCGCTCAGCGCCGCCAGGGCCGCCGAGGTGCACCTGCTCGGCGCCCGCGTGGACGGCGCGCTCGCCGTCAGCGGCGCGGCCAACGCGACGATCGTGGGCGCCGACCTGCGCGGCGTCGCGCTGCTCAGCGGCAACACGGCGCCGATCCTGTCGGGCAGCACGATCAGGGGCGCGCTCGCCTGCCACGGGAACACGCCCGCCGACCTCGGCGTGCCGAACACGGTCAAGGGCGGCAGCCGGTGCGGCGGCCTGACCGGCGGACGGCCGTCAGACCGCGCGTACGAGGCGGTCCAGCACACCGGCCAGTGACGCCGCCGGTCCAGCAGACCGGACGCTGACGCCGGCGGTCCGGCACACCCGGCCGCTGGCGCCGTCAGGACGCGCGTGCGTGGCAGTCCGGCACGCCGGCCGCTGACACCGCGTCAGGACGCGCGTGCGAGGCGGTCCAGCACGCCGCTCAGCGACGCCGTCGCGAGATCGCGGACCCTGGCGTACTCGTCCGCCGGGTACTGCCGGGGTCCGTTCTCGATCAGCAGGATCAGGTACAGGTAGGCGCGGTAGAGGTCGAGCCTGGTGTGCGCCGCCGGGGTCAGCTCCAGCGGGGTCACCTCGCGGTAGCCCGCCAGCAGCGGATCGTCCTCCGCCAGCTCACCGAAGATCGTCGGCGTGACGAACTCGGCCAGCGGGTCGCCCCAGAAGGCCCGCTCGTGGTCGATGATCGCCTGGATCCTGGGTGTCCCGCTCAGGTCGAGGAAGACGTTGCCCGCCCACACGTCGAAGTGCACCAGCCGCGGCGTGGTCACCTCGTCCAGCGCCGGCGCCGCGGCCTCGAACACGGCCATGACCTCCCCGGCGGGCAGCGGCAGCGGCGTCGGGTACCGCTCGGTGTCGCCGAGCAGCGCCGCCGTCATGGCCAGGAACGCCTCGCGCCACGTGGCGCCCGTGATCCCGGCGTGCGGGTAGCCGAACACCTCGCCCGTCACCGCGTTGAACCTGGCCAGATGCCCGCCCAGCTCCCTGCGCAGCTCCGCATGGTTGTCCGGCTTGACGTCGTTCCACGACACGCCGTCGAGCGCGGCCAGCAGCAGGTAGTCGCCGCCGAGCACCGGGTCGTCGTAGCCCGCCCGCAGCAGCCCCGCCACGGGCACGCCCGCCGCGGCGGCCAGGCCGATCGCGGCGGCCTCCATGCGCAGCAGGTTGCGCTCGTAGCTGAGCTGCTCCAGCTCGGGCGGGGGAGACAGCTTGAGCACCGCCTCGCGCCCGTCGTCCAGCTTCAGCCGCCAGACGGCGTTGGCGTAGCCGTCGGTCAGCTCGGTCGCGGCCGTGACGTCCGCGCCCACCGCGCGGCGCACCAGCGCGCCGAGTTCAGCGTCGGATAACCGGCGCTTCGTCCTGCTGTCCACGTCACCCCTCTCAGGCGGATTCCCTGCGCACCAGATGCGTGTCGAGGATCACGACAGGCTGGCGCAGTTCCTCGCCGTTGATCCTGGCCACCAGCAACTGTGCCATCTGCCGGCCCATGGCCTCGGTCGGCTGGTGCACGGTGGTCAGCGGCGGATCGGCGTGCAGCGCCGCCTTGGAGTCGTCGAACCCGATCACCGCCACGTCGCGGGGGACGGACCGGCCCTCGGCCTTGAGCACGCGCATCGCGCCCAGGGCCATCGGGTCGGAGGCGGCGAACACGGCGTCGAGGTCGGGGTGCGTGCGCAGCAGCTCCTGCATCGCCGTCGCGCCGCTGTGCTCGGAGAAGTCGCCGTAGGCGACCAGCTCCGGCAGGCCCGACGGCAGCAGCGCGTCGCGGTAGCCCGAAAGACGGTCGACGCCCACGCCCATGTCCTGGGACCCGGCGATCGTGGCGATCGCCCTGCGGCCGAGGCCCAGCAGGTGCTTGACCGCCTGCCGGGCGCCCGCCCTGTTGTCCATGTCCACGTAGCTGTAGGGGTCGAGGCCGACGGGGCGGCCGCCCAGCACGGTCGGCACGCCCATCGCCTCCAGCCTGCCCGGCAGCGGGTCGGCGCCGTGCAGCGACAGCAGCAGCACGCCGTCGACGTGCTGGCCCGTCAGGTAGTGCTCGAGCCGCGCGTGCTCCTCCGGGGTGCGCGCCATCGCCAGGATGAGCTGCAACCCGGTCTCGGCCAGCGCCGAGCCGATGCCGCGGATCGTGCCCGCGAAGTACGGCTCGTCGAAGACCCGGAACTGGGACTCGGACACCACCAGGGCCACCGTGTCCGTGCGGCGCGTGACCAGTGCCCGCGCCGCACGGTTGGGCACGTAGCCCAGCTCGCGGATGGCCAGCTCGACGGCCTCGCGGGCCTTCGCGCTGACGTTCGGCGAGCCATTGATGACTCTAGACACCGTGCCCCGGCCTACCCCGGCCCGAGCCGCGACTGCCTCAAGAGTCGGTCGGTTCATGGCGCCTATTCTGCCGGATGATCTCCGCGTACCAGAGCGCGCTGTCCTTGACCAGCCGTTCCTGCGTCTCGAAGTCCACCCGGACCAGGCCGAACCGCTTGCCGTAGCCCCATGCCCACTCGAAGTTGTCCATCAGCGACCAGGCGAAATACCCCTCCAGGGGCACGCCCGCGTCGATGGCCTGCTTGCAGGCGCCCAGGTGGGCCTCCACGTACGCCAGCCGCTCCCGGTCGTGGACGCGGCCGTCGTCCAGCACGTCCTCGAAGGCCGCGCCGTTCTCCGAGACGACCATCGGGATCGGCGGGTAGTCCCGCGCCACTCTGGTGAGGATCTCCACCAGGCCGCCCTCGTCGATCTCCCAGCCCATCGCGGTGACCGGCCGGCCGCCGTTGACGAACGACACGTGCTCGCTGCCGACCCACGGGGAACCCGAGTCCGTGGGGGCCGCCGCCGCCGACTGCGCGCCTCCCGGTGCTCCCGAGACCGTGAAGCGGCTGTAGTAGTTGACGAGCAGCACGTCGATGGGCGCGTTGATGGTCTTCATGTCGCCGGGCTCGATGAAGTCCTTGTCGAACGGCAGGTCCGCCAGCACGTCCTCCGGGTAGCGGCCCAGCAGCAGGGCGTCCAGGAAGAAGCGGTTCTGCAGGCCGTCGATGCGGCGGGCCGCGTCGAGGTCGCGCTCGCTGTCGGTCTCCGGGGTGATGGCGTACAGGTTCACGCAGCCGCCGACCCTGCGCGCGTCCATCGCCTGGACGGCCAGCCCGTGAGCGAGGTTGAGGTGGTGCGCGCCCCTGATCGCGTTCTCCGGCTCGCGCCTGCCCGGGGCGTGCTCGCCCGAGGCGTAGCCGAGGAACGCGGCGCACCATGGCTCGTTGACCGTGCTGAAGGTGTGGACGTAGTCCTTGAGCGCGTCGTGCACGGCCGCCGCGTACTCCGCGAAGCGGTAGGCCGTGTCACGGTTGGGCCAGCCGCCCTTGTCCTCCAGCTCCTGGGGCAGATCCCAGTGGTAGAGGGTCAGCCACGGGTCGATGGCGTGCTGGCGCAGCTCGTCGCAGAGCCGCTTGTAGAAGTCCAGGCCCTTGTGGTTGACGGCGCCGGAACCGGACGGCTGGATGCGGGGCCAGGAGACGGAGAACCGGTAGGCCGACAGGCCCAGGTCCGCCATGATGGCGACGTCATCCCGGTAGCGGTGGTAGTGGTCGATGGCCACGTCCGCGTTGTGCCCGTTGAGCACCCGGCCCGGCGTCTTGGTGAAGGTGTCCCAGATCGACACGCCGCGCCCGTCCTCGGCGACGGCACCCTCGATCTGGTACGCCGACGTCGCGGCCCCCCACGCGAAACCCGCGGGGAAGCGCAGCTCGGCACGCGTCTGTTCTTCTTGAGTCGTCACGCCTTGACCGCACCTTCCATGAGTCCGCCGACGATCTGACGGCCGAAGAGGACGAAAACCAGCACGAGCGGGATGATGGACAGCGCCGTGCCCGCGAAGATCAGCGAGTACTCCGTGGAGAACCTCGCGTTGAGCCCGTTGATCGCGATCTGAACGGTCGGGTTTTCCTGGTTGAGTACGATCAGCGGCCACATGTAGTCGTTCCACATGAGCATGAACGTGTTGATACCGAGCACGGCCATGCCGGGCCGCACGGCCGGCAGCACGACGTTCCACCAGATGCGCAGCGTGGCGGCGCCGTCCACCCGGGCGGCCTCGACCAGCTCCATCGGCACGGACTGCCGGGTGTACTGCGTCATGAGGAACACGCCGAACCCGTTGAGCAGGTACGGCAGGATGACCGCCTTGAGGGTGTTGGTCCATTCCAGGCTCACCATGAGCCGGTAGAGCGGCACCACGCCCATCTGCTGCAGCGGCACCGCCATCGTCAGCAGCACCAGCAGCAGCAGCGCGTTGCGGCCCTTGAAGTTCAGGTTCGCGAAGGCGAAGCCGGCCAGCGTCGAGATGAGGATGACGGAGACGGTGACGACGCTCGCCACGATGAACGAGTTCGTCAGGCCCAGGAGGAACTGCGCCTCCGGATGGGTGAGAACCCGCACGATGTTGTCGCCCAGGTTCCCGCCGGGCAGGAACTTCGGCGGCGAGGCCACCGCGTCCGCGTTCGTCCGCGAGGCGATGACCAGCATCCAGTACAGCGGGAACGCCGAGACGAAGATGGCCAGCCCCAGCAGCACCCTGGTCAGGACGGTCGGTTTCCAGACGGTCATCGCGTGCCCCCGATCCTGCGCACGAACAGGAAGTTGATCGCTGCTCCGACGAGGATCAGCAGGAACAGCAGCCAGGCGGCCGCGGAGGCGTAGCCGTAGTCGAACTCCCGGAAGGCCTCCTTGTAGACGAACATGGCCACCGTCTGGAACTGGCCCTGGGAGCCGCCGTCGGGGTTGCCGTTGTAGAACGTCATCGGCTCCGAGAACAGCGTCAGGCCGCCGATCGTGGAGTTGAGCACCACGAAGATCATGGTCGGCCGCAGCATCGGCAGCGTGATCTGCCAGAACTGCCTGCGCCGCGAGGCGCCGTCGATCGAGGCAGCCTCGTACAGGTCGCGCGGGATCGTCTGCATGCCGGCCAGGAAGATGATCGCGTTGTAGCCGGTCCAGCGCCAGTCGACCATGGTGGCGATCGCGATCCACGACGGGACGCGCTCGGCCCGCCAGTTCGTGCTGTCGACGCCGAACAGGCCGAGGAGGTAGTTGACCAGACCCCAGTCGCGGGCGAACAGCTGCGTGAACACCACCGCGACCGCGACCACCGACGTGACGAGCGGAAGCAGCACGCTCATCCGGATCGGCAGGCGGAACTTCATGTGCTTGTTCAGCGCGTTGGCCAGGAACAGGGCCAGGAACATCTGGGGGACGGTGGCGATGAGGAACATGGCCACCGTGTTCACCGTGGCGCGCCAGAAGTCGTCGTCACCCAGGAGCGCGGTGTAGTTGCCCAACCCGGCCCACTCCGTGGTCCCGGTCAGGTCGTAGTCGTAGAGCGAGTAGTAGAGCGTGAAGGCCAGCGGGAAGAGCCCGAAGGCGGCGAACAGGATGAAGTAGGGAGACACCAGGGCGTACGGCATCGCTTTGACGTCCAGTCGGGAACGCCAGCGGCGGCCGGGCGGGCGTTCACGGCGATGGGTGTTCCGTGACGCCCGCGGAAGGGTGTCGAGGCTCATAACAGACCTTTCGGCGGCAACATGCCCGGCCCGCGACTGGCGGGCCGGGCGGGGATGATCAGCCCGCGGCCTTCACCGCGTCGTCGACCAGCTGCTGCCAGGCCTTGTCGTGAGAGACGGAGCCGTCGTCCATGCCCTGGATGACCGACTCGATGGCGTTCTTGACCTGGGCGTGCTTCACGCCGAGGAAGACCGGCTGGAGGCTCGCCGCGGACTTGGCGAAGATCTCACCGATGGGGGCGTCGTTGAAGAACTTGTTCGTCGCGCCCTGGACGGCGGGGTCCTGCTGCGCCTTCGTGTTGCTCGGCATGTTGCCGAAGTCGGTGAAGACGGTCGCCTGCGTCTGCGCCTGCGTCAGGTAGTCGGCCACCATGGCCGCTTCCTTCGGGTGCTTGCTCTGCTTCGGCACGGCCAGCCAGGAGCCGCCCCAGTTGCCGCCGCCACCGGGCACCGAGGCCACGTCCCACTGGCCCTTGGCGTCGTCGCCGGCGTTGCCGCTGACCACGCCGAGCATCCAGGACGGGCAGCCGAGCGTGGCGAACGAGCCCTTCTGGGTGCCCGTCGCCCACTCGTCGGTGAAGTTGCGCAGCTTGGCGGTCAGGCCCTGCTGGGTCATCTTCTGGGCGAAGTCGAAGGCCGTCTTCACCGCCGGGTTCTTGTCGACGATGAGGTTGTTGCTCGTGTCGAAGTAGCTGACGTTGCCGTTCTTGGCCGCCTCCTGGTAGAGGACGACCTGGTACAGCGTGTTGGTGCCGTCAGCCCACTTGGTGTCCTTGACCTTGCCCTGGAACTTCTTGCCGACGGTCATGAACTCGTCCCAGGTCGGCCACAGGGCGCTGACCTCGTCGCGGTTCGTCGGCAGGCCGGCCTTCTCGAACAGGTCCTTGCGGTAGCAGATGCTCATGCCGCCGATGTCGGTGCCCAGGCCGAACAGCTTGCCGTCGGCTGCGACGCCGTTCTCCCACTTCCACGCGGGGAAGTCGGCCTTGCGCGACTCCAGGCCGTACTCCTTCAGGTCGGCCCACCACTCGGAGCGCGCCTTGGCCAGGCCCATGCCGCCCTCATCGATGCCGACCACATCGCCCGCACCGGAGCCAGAGGTCAGCCACTGGATCATCTGCGGCCAGTACTGCTGCTCGAACTGGTCGGTGAGGTTCTCGTGCTTGATCTGGATGTCCTTGTGCTCGGCGTTCCACTTGGCGATGGCGTTCTTGTAGCCGAAGTTCTCGCCGCCGCCGAACGTCTGGACCCTGATCGTGACGGGCTCAGCCGCCGCCGATGACGCTGGAGCGCTGGACTCCGAAGTGCCGCCGGAACCACAGGACGCGACGGTCAGCGCCACCGCGGCCAAGGCCGAAGCCGCGGCGATGCCGCCGCGACGCTTGCTGATCATCATGGTGGACCCCTTCTCGGGTGAATGGTGGGGGAGTGCACCGCGGCACGCGCTCCGCCGCGGTGGGAGTCTTTGGGAGCGCTCCCACAAAGGGTGCACTCAGCGGGTGAGCACGTCAATCCCGCGAAACGTAACCGTTACCAATGGTGCAGTTTGGACTACTGAAACTGGCTTTATAGGGATAAACACCCCAAAGAGCCGATTGGGAGCGCTCCCACCTCAAGAGGCACCTTTCGTGTCACATCAAGGGCATGTCACCCGCACCGCCGCCCCTTTCCCCCGGTCACGAGGGCCGGTCACCGGTCGCGGCGGCGCGCGGATGGCCGTACCGTAGGCGCGGTGGACGTGCTCATCTCCTTCGGCGACGCCCGGGCGCCCATGGCCTGAGCCTCACCCGGTGCGGCAGGCGGCGGCGCGCTCCTCCAGCAGCGCGCGCTCACGGGCGTTGCGCGTCATCCCCGCCGCCCGCTCGAACTCCGCCCGCGCCTCGTCCGTCCGGCCCAGCTTGAACAGCAGGTCGCCCCGTACGCTGGGCAGCAGGTGGTAGCCCCGGAGCGACGGCTCGGCCACGATCTGGTCCAGCAGCTCCAGCCCGGCCGCCGGGCCGTAGGCCATCGACAGGGCCACCGCCCGGTTGAGCTCCACGACGGGCGAGCGGGACATCCTGGCCAGCGCCTCGTAGAGTCCGGCGATCCGCGCCCAGTCGGTGTCCCCGGGGGTGAGGGCGCGGGCGTGGCAGGCGGCGATGGCGGCCTGCAGCGTGTACGGGCCCGGCGCGCCGGACAGCTCCTCGGCGCGGTCGAGCGCGGCCAGGCCGCGGCCGATGAGCAGGCGGTCCCAGCGGGCCCTGTTCTGCTCCAGCAGGAGGATCGGCTCGCCCGACGGGCCCACGCGGGCGGCCGAGCGGGAGGCCTGGATCTCCATCAGCGCGACCAGGCCGTGCACCTCGGGCTCCTTGGGCATCAGGCCGGCCAGCACGCGGCCCAGCCGCAGCGCGTCCTCGCACAATCCGGGGCGCATCCAGTCGTCGCCGGCCGTGGCCGAGTAACCCTCGTTGAAGATCAGGTAGATGACCTCCAGCACCGACGACAGCCGCCCGGCCAGCTCGGCCCCCTGCGGCACCTCGAACGGGACGCGCTTGTCGGCCAGCGTGCGCTTGGCCCGCACGATGCGCTGGGCCACCGTGGACTCCGGGACCAGGAACGCCCGCGCGATCTCGTCGGTGGTCAGGCCGCCGAGCACGCGCAGCGTCAGCGCCACCCTGGCCTCCATCGACAGCGCGGGGTGGCAGGCGGTGAACACCAGCCGCAGCAGGTCGTCCTCGATCTCGTCGACCTCGGGCAGCTCCTCCTCCAGGTCGAGGCGGTGGCCGAGCTCGACGAGGTTGCGCTGGAGGCGTTCGTTCCTGCGGATGAGGTCGATGGCGCGGCGCTTGGAGACCGTCATCAGCCACGCGCCCGGGTTGCGCGGCACGCCCGACTCCGGCCACTGCTCCAGGGCGGCGACCAGCGCGTCCTGCGCCAGCTCCTCGGCCAGGCCGACGTCACGCACGAGCCCGGCGAGCCCGGCGATGAGCCGGGGCGCCTCGATCCGCCATACCGCCTCGATGGCACGGTGGGTGTCTGAAGCCGTCACCGGGCCATGAGACCAGCCGGGCGCGCGCCCACGCAACCCGGGCGGGCACGCCTGGTCAGCCGCCGGACCGCAGGTGGACCGCGGGCAGGTCAGGCGCCCGGGTCGCACGTGCACCGCCGGCGGGCCGGGCGCCCCCGGGTCACCGGTGAAGCGCAGGCGGGTCAGGCGTCCGGGTCGTCCACGCCGAGGCGCTCGCGCAGGGCCTCCTCGCGGGCGCGCTCCTGCGGCGGCAGCGTGTCATCCGGCACGTCCGCGGCGTCGAACACCCGCCACACGTCCAGCCCGACCCCCTCGTGCCCCGGCGGCACGGGCACCCGCAGGGCCCACTCGATGGCCTCCTCCCGCGACTTGACCTGGATCAGCCAGAATCCGGCGATCAGCTCCTTGGCCTCGGTGAAGGGCCCGTCGATCACGCTCGCCCTGCCGCCGCTGTAGGCGATCTGCGCGCCGTACGAGCTGGGGTAGAGGCCCTCGCCCGCCAGCAGCACCCCGGCCTTGGCCAGCGACTCGTTGTAGGCGTGCATGTTGTCGACCAGCTCCTGGCTGGGCAGCACCCCGGCCTCGGTCTCGGCGCTCGCCTTGCCCACGATCATGAACTTCATCGGTGTCGTGTCTCCTTCGGTTCGTACCGGCTCTCACCGATGCGTCGGACAACTGTGGCGCGAATCGACACGCCCCGGAAAACCGGCCGCGATGCCGCCCAGAACGTACTGGAGTGCCATCCTCGGCGGCCACCCCGGCCCGGCGCCCCGTGGCCGATCCGGCTCGCCGGGGTGGTCCCGCCCGGTCACCCCGGCCGCCCGGGCGGGCCGTCTTGTGGACCTGGAGGGTCAGGTTGCGCCCGCGTCGTTGCCCACGCCCCGCCGCGCGGGCGGTACTGGGGGCGGCCCTCACGCCCAGTCCCCTGCACCCCTCAGCGAAAGGAGCGCATGGTGGGTTCCCATGCGGTGGCCGACCTGTCCACGGTCGGCTTGGCGGGAATCGCCCTCGCCGTGGTGCTCATCAGGATCGGACGCCGCGGCATCGGGCTGCGTCTGCTCCTGGGAGCGGTGGCCACGGCGTGGCTGATCGCGGTCGGAGGGGGGATGTGGAGCTTCAGCACGGCGCTGGCCGAACGGGCCCCCGCCGCCGCGGCGGCCGATCCCTGCACGTCGAGCGCCCCGGTCAGGACGTTCGACGTGTCCCTGATCAACATCCCGCTCTTCCTCAACCGCTTCGGTGACGTCGTCCCCGAAGGACGCATGTACGTCCTGGACGAGAACATCGCCGCCGTACGGTCCACGTTCAAGAAGGCCGCCGACCCGTTCGCCCAGCGTGACCTCGTCGAACCGCTCACCCTGCGGGTCAACAAGGGCGACTGCGTGGCCGTCAAGTTCACCAACAGGCTGCACGAGCCCGCCCCCGACCTGGAGTTCGACCCCGGCGAGTCGGTCTTCACGCTGCCGGGCGAGACACTCGTCGCCACCCCGGGCGCGGTCACCACGGCCAAGCGCCAGTTCGCCCCGTCCAAGTCGGCGCGCAAGGTGCAGTTCGACACCTCGAAGGCGCCGCACGCCTCGATGCACTTCGACGGGCTGACCTACGACGTGACCACCTCGGACGGCACGGCCGTCGGCAACAACGCGGCCTCCACGGCCGCGCCGGGCGCGTCGGTGGCCTACCGGCTGTTCGCCGGCGTGGAAGGGGAGTTCCAGTTCAAGGACGGCGCCGACATGAGCTCGCACCAGACCGGCGCGGGCAACTTCATCGGCTCGCACGCCTTCGGCGCCTTCGGCGCGATCATGGTGGAGCCGCCGGGCGCCTCCTGGATCGACTCCTCGACCGGTCAGCCGCTCAAGTCCGGCACCCGGGCCGTCATCCAGAACCCGAACGGCAAGGACTTCCGCGAGCAGGTCGTGTTCATGCACGACGAGGTGGAGGCGCAGCCGGGCATCCTGACGCGGCTGTGCCGCGACGAGGAAGGGGAGAGCGGGAGCTGTGTCGAGCCGACCGCGGCGGAGCTGGCCAAGCTGAAGGCCGGTACGCTGCCGGACCTGTCGGGCGGCGACGCCGACGCGCTCGTGCAGGGCGAGGTGCCCGTGAAGCTGGAGTGGTTCGCGTTCAACTACCGCGCCGAGCCGGGGTTCAACCGGGAGGAGGTGGGCTGCCCCGCCGCCACCCGGGCCGCGCAGGGGTTCAACGCCGCCGAGTGCATCGGCGAGGAGACGAGCCTGTCGTCCTGGCCGTTCGGCGATCCGGGCGGCGGCGACCTGGTCTTCCCGAGCTACCGGGGCGAGCCGACGCAGTTCCGGCTGATCCATCCGGCCGAGTTCGAGACGCACACGTTCCACCAGCACGTCAACCGGTGGCCGTTCGACCCCAAGGACGAGGGCGGCCTCGACGAGATCAGCAAGGCCACGCACCACATCGCGGTCACCAACGCGCTGGACGTGCAGGCGGTCAGCCCCGGCTCGCACTACTCGCTGATCATGGAGGGCGGCGCGGGCAGCGCCCACGACGGCAAGCCGGCGACCTTCGGCGACATCATCTTCCACTGCCACCTGTATCCGCACTTCGCCAACGGCATGTGGGGGCTGAACCGCACGTTCGACAAGCTCGAGGACGGCACCCGCCGCAACCCCGACACCACGCAGATCCCCCGGCTCATCCCGCTCGCCGACCATCCGGCGCCGCCGGCGCCCACGGCGGACGAGCCGGGATTCCCGCACTTCATCCCGGGCAAGTTCGGCTTCAAGGGGCCGAAGGCGCCGCTGTCGGTCGCCGAGCGGAAGACCGGCGCCGCGTTCCCGCCCACCGCGGCCGAGATCCGCGCCGCCGACGACCGCGGTCAGGTGCCCGGCGGATTCTTCCAGGACCCGTGCCCGGCCGCGCGCTCCGACGGCAAGCCGATCCCGGTCAAGACGTTCTACGTCTCGGCCATCCAGCTCAAACAGAGCTACACCGGCGGCGCCCTCGACTGGAACAACCCGCAGAGCCGCATCTACGTCGGTGGGACGACCTCGGCGGAACGGGACGCCAAGGTCACCGCGATCAGGAACGGCGAGAAGCCGGAGCCCTTCTCACCACTGCTCAACGTGGGTGACTGCGTCGTCTACCACCTGCGCAACGACCTGCCGGCCGATTTCGGCGGCACGGTGTTCGACCGCCGTCAGATCACCAACGAGGTCGGCATCCACCAGCACATGGTCCAGTTCGACGTGCTGTCCTCCGACGGCGCGGCCAACGGCTGGAACTACGACCAGGGCGCCGACGCTGCCGCCCCCAACAAGGAGTACACCTACAGGGACTTCGTCCACGCCGACACGGCGACGAACTCCTTCCACGACCACTTCTTCCCCAACGTGCACCAGGACAACGGCCTGTTCGGCGGGGCCACCATCCACCCGCCCGGCTGCACGTTCCACGACTCCGAGTCGGGCGCGCAGGTCAGCATCGGCACCATCGTCGACGTGCGGTGCACCCCCACGACCGACTACCACGGCAAGCCCACCGATGGGGAGTCCTACCGGAACTTCTCGCTCTTCATCGAGGACCACGTGCCGATGTTCAAATCCCCCGATGCGAGCGACCCCAACGACGACCGGTTCGTCACCCCGGAAGGCGTGCCGATCTTCCCGGCCAAGTTCCCCTCCAGCGCCGACGACCAGGGCGTGATGGGCATCAACTACCGTCTTGAGCCGTTCGAGCGCTCGCGTGCCTTCGACCCGGCGGGCATGTTCCGGGCGGAGAGCCTGCCTAACACCCCGATCCCCCGGGCGTACGAGGGCGACAAGGTCAAGTGGCGGCTGTTCCAGCTCTCGCAGGAGGAATCCCACGGGTTCAACCTGGACAGGTTCCGGTGGAGACACGAGCCCAACGACCCGCAGTCCCCCCTGGTGCAGGCGCAGCACATCGGCATGCTGGAGTACTTCGAGATGCGCCTGGACATGGGCTACGAGCTGCCCAGCCCGATGGATCCGTTCTTCGTACGCTCCTATCTCTACAACTACGGCGGCGCCGACGACTGGTTCCTTGGCACCTGGGGGATCCTGGAGGTGCGCGGCTGCAACGGCGCCCAGTCCTACACCGGCAGGCTCCAGCTCCTGCCCGGCAGCGACCCGCCGCCCTGCGCCAATCCCGGGCCGGTCCGGGCCGATGGGCAGGCGGCCAGGCTACCGGCGGTCGGCGAGAACAACCCCTGCCCGCAGGCCTCCGACGGCACGATCACGGCGCCGATCAAGAGGTACACCGTGGTCGCCTTCAACCATGACATCACCTACAACAAGGCCGGTGACCACGACCCGCGCGGCGCGATGTACGCGCTGGAGGAGGACGTCGCGGCCGTCAAGGCCGGCACCAGGAAGCCGGAGCCGCTGGTCATCCGGGCGAACGCCGGCGACTGCATCGAGATCACCCTGAAGAACCAGCTCGACCGGGCCAAGATGCAGCCCCACTGCTTCGAGGGGACGGAGCCCGGCCAGCTCGGCTTCCGCGACCCGTCCCAGGGCGGGTTCGCGCTGCCGGGGTGCCTGGACCAGCCGCCCAGGAACGAGCACAACGTGCCCGGCTTCAAACCGATGCCGGTCAGCGCGAAGGTCGGCCTGCGACCGGCCATGGTCGATTACCACGTCCAGGGCGCGGGGTCCAACGTCGGCTGGAACTCCCCGGACACGCTCGTGGACGTAGGCCAGTCGCGCCTGCTGCGCTGGTACGCGCCGGAGGAGGACGGCGCCACGGGTCTCGGGGTGCTCCAGGACTACGCCGACCCGCTCGGCCACGGCCACCACGGCCTCTTCGGCGGCCTGGTGATCGAGCCGAAGGGATCGACGTACAAGGACCCGAGGACCGGCGCCGACCTGAAGAGCGGCGTGGACGCCGTGATCGTGGACCCCAACGGCAAGGACTTCCGCGAGCACGTCATCCTCATGAACAGCGACCTGTCGCTGTTCCGCAAGGACACCAACGGCAACGTCGCCGACGACCAGCCGGTGCCCGACAACGTCGACCTGGCCCTCACCCCGAGCCGCGAGGCCGACGACCCCGAGGACCAGGGCGAGTTCGCGATCAACTACAGCAACGAGCCGTGGAGCCACCGGTACGCCGCCCACCAGGATCTGGCGAAGATCTTCTCCAGCACGGTGCACGGCGACCCGGCGACGCCGCTGTTCCGGGCCTACCCCAAGGACCCGGTACGGCTGCGAGTGGCGCAGGTGGTCGGTGACCCCCGCTCGACGGGCTTCGCCCTGCACGGGCACACCTGGCGCCGCTCCCCGGACGATCCGCAGTCGCAGATCGCGGCCTTCCAGGGCCAGTTCAACCCGGGCGTCGCCTACAACATCCACCTCGATCCCGCCGTGACGGGCGGCGCGGGCGGTCCCGGCGGCATCCCGGGCGACTACCTGTACCGCTCGGGCACGCTGGCCCGCCACCTCACGGGCGGGCAGTGGGGCATCCTCCGCGTTCTCGGCGCCAAGCAGCCGGACCTCATCGAGCTGCCGGACCATCCGTTCGGCACGGCACCCGGCAGGGCGGCGGAGGGGACGGCGGGCGCCGACGGCACGGCGGGTGCGAACGGCACCGCCGGGACCAACGGCACCGCCGGGGGGAACGGCATGGCGGATGCGGATGGTACGGCGAGTGCGGACGGTACGGCGAGTGCGGACGGTACGGCCACGCGATCGCGAGCAGAGTAGGAGCGCCCGATGGCGATGACGAAGACGACGAAGCGGGCCCGGCCCGCCAGGCCGGACCCGGCGGGGCAGACCCGCACCCGCGCGTTCCGCGTCGGCTTCCTGGTCGGCGCCGGTTCGGGGCTGACGGTGGCCACGCTGATCGCGGCGCTGGCGTTCGCCGTGACGGACCCGGTCCCCGCCGCCCCGCCCCCCACCGGCGCCGGCCCGAGTCCGGTCGCCTCCGCGCCGGCGGGCGTCCCGGCCGTGCACGTCGCCGCCCGCCACCTCGGTGATCTCAGGGTCAGGGTGGAGGCCCAGGTCAGCACCAGGACCTACGACCCGATCGGGCGCGCGAGCGTGGCCATGTACGCCGACATGGTCGCGATGCCGATGGCCCACCGCACGGGGCCGATCACGATGACCGAGGTGCCGGGGAAGACCGGGTGGTACGCGGCCGAGGTGGCGGTGCCGATGGTCGGCGAGTACGACATCCAGGTGACCGTGCGGCGCCCGATCCCCGGGGAGGCGCACGCCAGGGTGGAGGTGGGTACGGAGCGGGGCTGACCCGCACGCCGCTCCCGGCACGGGCCGTGCCGGGAGCGGCCCCATCCGGTGTCAGAGGAGGCCGGCCTTGGCCGCCGCCAGCAGCGCGCCCGCCCTGTCGGTGGCGTCGAGCTTGGTCAGGATCGGCTTGAGGTTGCGCTTCAGGGTCGACTGGCTGATCGCGAGCTGCCGGGCGATCTCGTCGTTGCGCATGCCCCGCGCGACCAGCCGCAGGATCCTCAGCTCGTGCGCGGTCAGTTCGGGCGCGGCCCCGCCGGGCTCGCGGAAGACCAGGCCGGAGGCGACCCCGTCCATCACGACGTCGCCGGCGCCGATCACCTTGAGCCCGCGTAACAGGCCCCGCGGATCGGCCTCGCCGGAGAAGAGCCCGCTCACCCCCAGCCGCATCACCTCCCGCGCGCCGCCGGGGTCGATGACGCCCACCACCAGCACGATCTTCACCGTCGGCACCGTCTCCCGCAGCCGCCGGACGACCTTGATCAGCATCGGGTGCAGCGAACGCACGTCGAGCAGCGCGATGTCCGGAACGCGCGCCTCCACCGCACGGCGGTACTCGTCGAGCCGGCGCACCACGGTGAGCACGCGCAGATCCGAGGAGATCTCCCGCAGGAGCCCCCCGAACGCCACTGCCTGAAGCAGCGATCCCTCCACCATGACGACGACACGGGTCAGCTCGTCATGCAATGCCCGTTCTCCACTCGTCTGCCCCCAAGACGATGATTCTGTACGGTCTGAAGTCGAGACTGACCCGGGAGAAGCCGTCCGTCAACCCCGCCTGTCACATCCCGATAAAGCCGGACATCTACCCTCATGTGAGATTTCCGGATCAGAAGGAAGACGACGTGGGAGCAGCCGAGCGGCGGCGCTTCGAGGAGCTCTACACGAAGCACTATCAGCAGCCGGACACGCCGTACCTCCACGAGGACAAGGTCAAGACCTTGGACCGGGACAACTGCGGGCGGCAGCGGACCTGTCACATCGGACTCAAGGTCGCCAAGGACTTCACCGGCGCCGCCGAGATTCTCCTGGGCCGCGCCGCCAAGCCCGGCGAGGAGATCAAGTGGGGCGGCCCGTTCGACACCCGCGGCGAGCCCATGCACTGCGTGCCCTACCGCAACAAGCACGTGAACGAGGTGCGCGCGCTGCTGCGCGAGCGCGGGCTGTCCATCGACACGTTCCAGTTCGGCGGGGAGACCAGGAAGTCGGTGCCCGACTCCATGTACGTGACGGGCGGTTACCTGAGCAAGGGCGGCATGGCCAGCCTCTTCGTCGACGACGAGCCGATGGCCGGGAAGAAGCTGGCGATCGCCGCCAGGAAGCTGGGCTGCGCGTGATCGGGCGCACCGGGCCACCTGCCCGTGGCCCCTCCGGCGCCCGGCCTCGGGGCGCCGACGGATAAGATCTACAATGTAAAGGCGGCCGGCTCGTCGAGGAAGACGCGCGCCGTCGGCGCGCAGTCCTCCAGCGACGGGACGGCCAGGGCCGGCGACCGCGTCCGCCTCAATCGCGATGTCCAGCGCTCCCGGCCGCCAGCGCCGCGCCCGTGATCAGCGGCCGGCAGCCGGCGGTGGTCAGGATGAACGGCCGTCCGGCCGGATCGGACAGGCGCACGGCCGTCCGGTCAGGTCGGACAGGCGCACGGCCGTCCTGGCGGCGAGCGGGTCGCCGGCCGGCGGCACGCCGGCCATGTCGTGCGTGCTGAGGTACGCGGTGTGCAGGCCGGCGGACACCTTCCAGGAGGTGCGGTACGCCGGGCGGTTCGCCGCGGAGATGCCGAACACGCGGCTGGTGCGCATCCGGGGGCGGGTCACATCCCCATGGAGAACGACCCGCAGGGGGCGGCCGCGGCGCCGGCCGGGTTCTTCCGTGACCGAGAACAGGTTTTCCGATGCGGTCACATTGGTTTGACCTGTGCGGGGGAGCCGGGTTACGGTCGCGTGCATGGCAGGCCGATGCGGTCACATTGGATTGATGGCGTTGCTGCCGCTCGCCGGGGTACGACGGGTGGTGCCGTTCGCGGTGCTCGCGGCGGGTGCGGCGGTGCTGGGCCCGCTCAGCACCGTCCCGCTCGGCCTGCTGACCTCCGGCGGCGGGCTCGCTCCGCTGGCCGGGTTGCTGGGGGTGCTGCTCGCGCAGGAGCTCTGCACGGCGTTGCGCGAACCGGCCGGAGCCGCGGTGGCCCGCCGCATCGACGGGGTACTGCGGGAGCGCGTCCGAGCCGCGACGGTCGCCATGCCGCTGGAGCGCCTGGAGAGCCCTCAGGTGCAGGCCGACGTGCGGCTGGCGCTCCACGGGCACCGGGGCCGGACGGCGGGGTCGGCGGCGGTGGCCGCGGCGGGCGAGCTGGGCCGGCTGGCCTCGGCGGCGCTGGGCGCGGTCGTCCTGTCGGTGCACGTGTGGTGGCTGGGAGGTGCCGCGCTCGTGCTCGCGCTGGCCCAGAACCGGCGCATCGAGGCCATGCTGGTCGGTCCCGGAGGGGTGGAGTCGCTGGTCGACAGCCCGGATCAGGCGCGGCGCCGGCGGCGGGCCGACTACCTGGCCGGGGTGGCGGGCGGGCCAGGTGGCGCCGCCAAGGAGATCCGCGTCTTCGGGCTGGAGTCGTTCTTCGTCGGACGTTACGTGGCGGCGATGCGCGCCTACCTCGCCCCGCAGGCACGCGGGCGGCGGGCCGTGGTGCGGGGGTACGGATGGGTGCTGGGGACGCAGGCGGTCGCCGCGTGCGGCACGTTCGCCGTGCTGGGCCGGCAGGCCGGGGAGGGGTGGCTGGAGGCGGGGGCGCTGGCGCAGTGCGTGGTGGCCGCCCTGCTGGTCTTCGCGTACGGGGCGGGCGGCCACCAGATGTTCGACATCGCCCACGCCGCCGAGCCGTTCCGCGCCGTCACCCGCCTCCTGGATCCTGTGCCCGCTCCGCCGCCCCCCGAGCGCGGCGGCATCGAGCTCACCGGCGTGACCTTCGCCTACCCCCACGCCGCCGGTCCCGTCCTGGACGGCCTGGACCTGCGGGTGCGGCCGGGGGAGCGGCTGGCGATCGTCGGCCGCAACGGCGCCGGCAAGACCACCCTGGCCAAGCTGCTCACCGGCCTCTACACCCCGCGGCTCGGCACCGCCACCACGGGCCCGGCAGCCGTGGTGTTCCAGGACTTCGTGCGTTACCCGCTCCCGCTGCGCGACAACATCCGCCTCGGGGACCCGGCGTTCGAGGGGACGGACGCCGACGTGCTCGCGGCGCTGGAGGCGGTCGACGCCCTCGATCTGCTGGACGTCCTTCCTGACGGTCTCGGCACGCCGCTGTCGCGCGCCTTCACCGGCGGCCGCGACCTGTCGGGCGGTCAGTGGCAGAAGGTGGCCCTGGCGCGGGCCGTGTACGCCATGAACGCGGGCCGTCACCGCGCCCTGATCGTGGACGAGCCCACCGCCCACCTGGACGCCCGCGCCGAGCGGGAGGTCTTCGAACGGCTCCTGGACGGCACCCGGGGGCGCACCCTGGTGCTCATCTCGCATCGCTTCGCCACGGTCCGGCGGGCCGACCGGATCGTGGTCCTGGAGGGCGGCGCGATCATCGAGCAGGGCAGCCACATCGAGCTGATGAGCGCCGGCGGGCACTACGCGCGCTGGTACCGCCTCCAGGCGGACCTGATCGCCAGGGACGACCGATGACCGGCGCCCCGGAGGGCGCGCGGCGGCCCGCCGATCCGGCCCGGGAGCCCGCAGGAGGGCGCCCCACCACGTGGGGCACCCTGCGTACCTTGCTGCTCCTGGCCTGGCGGACGGACCCGCGGGCCGGGCTCGTCCTGGCCGCGTTCCTCCTGTCGGGCGCGGTCAGCCACGGCCTGGTGGGCGTGTTCCTGCGGGAGCTGACCGACACCGCCACCGTCGGCCGTCCGGTCCAGGCGGCGCTGTGGGCGCTGGCGGCGGGAGGCGCGGTGGCGGCGGGCGTCGCGCTGGGGCGGGCCGAGCTGGCCCTGATGCAGGAGCTGGCCGAGCGGATGGGCGTGGCCGTCCAGGAGGAGATCCTCACGCTCACCTCCGGCGTCCCCACGGTCGAGCACCTGGAGCGCCCGGCCTACCTCGACCGGTTGCAGACCCTGCGCGAGGAGAGCATGCAGCTCTACTTCGCGGTGTGGGCGCTGGCCCTGGTGGTGGAGCACGCGGTGCAGATCGGGCTGGGCGTGGTGCTGATGGCCGCCGTGCATCCGCTGCTGCCGCTCGTGCTCGGGGGCGCCGTCCTGCCGTCGCTGCTCGTACGGGGCCGCGCCGCCCGCCATCTCGACGCCGCCGCCGAACGCACCGCCGAGACCACCCGGCTGGAGCAACAGCTTTCGGAGACGGTCACGGGCGCGGAGCCCGCCAAGGAGGTCCGCCTCAGCGCAGCCGCGTCCGCCCTGGACGGGATGGCCGTCCGGTGCTGGGAGGAGGTGTCGGCCGTCCAGGCGCGGGCCGGGATCCGGGCGGGGCTGCTCACCTTCGCCGGCTCGGCCACGTTCCTGGCCGGGTACGTCGGCGCGCTCGGCCACACCGCCTGGCTGGCGCGGCAGGGGGCGGCCACGGCGGGGGACATCGTGCTGGTGGCCACGGTCGGCGTGCAGTTCGTCACGCAGGCGTCGCGGCTCGCGTTCCACGTCGGCTCGGTCGCGGCGGGCCTGCGCGCCGCCGCCCGCCTGGCCTGGCTCCGCGACTACGCCGGCCTGGCCGGGCCTCGCGGCTGCGCCCGCCCGTCTGTCCCGCACGAGAGCACCAGGCAGCCCCCGCCCGGCCGGAGCGCCGATCACCGATCGCGCCCCCACACCCCGCCGGAGCGGCTCACCGGCGGCATCACCCTGCACCAGGTGTCCTTCACCTACCCCGGCACCAGCCGCCAGGTCCTGCACGATCTCGACCTGCACCTGCCCGCGGGCGCCACGGTCGCCCTGGTCGGATCGCACGGCTCGGGCAAGACCACCCTGGCCAAGCTCCTGTGCGCCCTCTACCGCCCCGACCGGGGCGAGATCCTGGCGGACGGCGTCCCCCTCCACGTCCTGACACCCCGGGCGTGGCGGCAGCGCATCAGCGCCGTCTTCCAGGACCTGGCGCGCTTCGAGCTGACCGCCGCCGAGACGGTCGGCGTGGGCGACCTGCCTCGCCTCGGCGACCGGCGCGCCGTGGCGGCGGCCCTGGCCCGCGCGGGCGCCACCGGCCTGGTCGCGGCCCTCCCAGACGGCCTGTCCACCGAGCTGGGCGACACCTTCGAGCGCGGCCACCGCCTGTCGGGCGGGCAGTGGCAGCAGCTCGCCCTGGCGCGCGCCTCGATGCGCCGCTCCCCGCTCCTCCTCGTCCTGGACGAGCCGACGGCCTCGCTCGACGCGCCGGCGGAGAGCGCCGTCTTCGCCCGCTACGCCGAGGCCGCCCGCCGTCACCCCGGCGCCGTCACCCTCCTGATCACCCACCGCTTCCCCACGGTGCGGACGGCGGACCTGATCGTCGTCCTCGACGCCGGCCGCGTCGTCCAGCAGGGCACCCACGCCGACCTCGTCGCCCGTCCCGGCCCGTACGCCGACCTGTACACCATCCAGCGCGACGCGTTCACCACCTGAGCAGCCGCCCATAGCGGCCACCTGAGCGGCCGCCCAGAGCGGCCATCTGAGCGGGCGTCAGAGCGGCCGTCCGGATGGTCGTCAGGCGGGCGGCTTGTGGCGCTGGTAGTGGCGGGCGACGCGGACCCGGTTCCCGCAGCGCGCGGCCGAGCACCAGCGGCGGCGCGGATGGGCGGGCAGGAACACCATCACGCAGTCGTCCGCCTCGCACTCGCGCACCCTGGTGACGGCCGGATCGGCCAGCAGCTCGGCGGCGGCCTCGGCCAGCCACGCCGCCAGCCGCTCCCCGGCCGAGCCGGCGACCCGGCGGCGGGCCGCGGTGACGGCCTGGCCGTTCCAGGACAGCTCGGTGACGGCGGGCGCGGCGCGCTGGGCGCGGTTGAGCGCCCCGAGATCGGCCGCCAGGGGCTCATCGCCGCGCCGGGCCCGGTCGAGGGCACGGGCGAGGTGCTCGCGGACCCGCCGCACGGCGACCACGTCGGCCTCGGTCAGGACCTCAGGCAGGGGGAGCCGGTCGGCCTGGAGCCGTAGCCAGGCCCGCAGCTCCGCGGGCGTGGTCAGCAGATCACCGCCGGCCGTCCGGGTATTGACCAGGTCCAGAGCCAGCGGCTCCCCGGTCAGCGGGCCGAGCTCACTCATGCATCTAATGGTATATCCGCCTATTGACCCATTAGACGCCCGCCCGCTATACCTAATGCATCAACTGCGCCAGAAGGAATTAGAGATGCTTGCCTCGATCGCCCGCGTCAGCCACCGCCACCTCGACGTCGACGGCGTCCGCGTCTTCTACCGCGAGTCGCACCCCGACCGCGCCGACGCCCCCGTGCTGCTGCTCCTGCACGGTTTCCCGTCCGCCTCGCACCAGTTCCGCCGCCTCATGGACACCCTCGGCGCCCGCTATAGGCTGATCGCCCCGGACTATCCCGGCTTCGGCCACACGCAGGCGCCGCCCGGCTTCACCTACACCTTCGACCGGCTCGCCGACGTCACCGAAGGGTTCGTGCGGCGGCTCGGTCTGACACGCTTCGTGATGTACGTGTTCGACTTCGGCGCGCCGGTCGGCTTCCGCCTGGCCGAGCGGCACCCGGAGTGGATCGCGGGGCTCGTGGTCCAGAACGGCAACGCCTACCGCGAGGGCCTGTCCGACGCGGCCCGCGACTTCGTCGCGCTGCGCCCCGAAACACCGGGCGCCGAGCGGACGATCCGCGACCTGCTCACCCTGGACGGCACCCGCGGTCAGTACGAGACCGGCGTCCCCGACCCCGCCGTGATCGCCCCGGACGGCTGGACGCTCGACCAGCACTTCCTCGACCTGCCGGGGCGCAAGGAGGCCCAGGTGGCGCTGGCCTTCGACTACCACTCCAACGTGGCGCGGTACGAGATCTGGCAGGCGTGGCTGCGCGCCCACACCCCGCCCACGCTCATCACGTGGGGCCGCGACGACCCGTTCTTCCCCGAGCCCGGCGCCCGCGCCTACCTGCGGGATGTGCCCGGCGCCGAGCTCCACCTGTTCCCCACCGGGCACTTCGCGCTGGAGACGCACCTGGCGGAGATCGCGCCGCTCATCGCCGCCTTCCTCGACCGGACGTGGGGCCGGCCGTCCGATTCGCGTGGCTGAACGGCCCGTCAGCCCAGGTCGTCCAGGCTGACCTCCCTGACGGAACCGTCGGGCCGGTAGGTGAACATCCTGGGCTCGCCCATCCGTGCCACGACGGCCTCGAACTCCGCGCGCCGCTCCTCCGGCGTCGGCCCGTCCGGGTCGATGACGGTGAAGCCGAGCAGTTCCACGGCCTCCGCGTCCACGTCGCCGGGCTCGACCGAGCCTTCGACGGTGAAGCCGAGCAGCTCGCGCAGCGCGTCCTCGCCCAGCTCCAGCGGGTGGAACGGCAGCGGGTACGGGCCCTCGTCCGGCCGGCCGGGCGTGGGCGGGACCGGATGTTCGCCGTTCCAGTAGGGCAGCTCGAACGGGTACGGCTCGCCGATGTCCTCGATGACGCCGTTGCCCGGGGAGAGGCTGAGCGAGCGGACGAGGCGGCCGTCCTCCCAGACGGCGAAGGCGACCCAGTCGACGACGCTGTGCATGGCGTGCAGCACGAGCCGGCGGCCCTTGCCCGCCTCGACGAGGTGGGCGGGGAACCGCGACGGATTGTCGATCATGAAGTGCGCGCAGCAGATGAGCTCGGCGCCGGGGAAGCTGGTGGCGTAGGCGATGACGCCGGTCTTGGCTCCCATGCGGGCTCCCGGGGGTGAGGGAAGCGGATGAAGAGGCAAGGTAGCGAGCCGGTCCGACAGAACCCCGGAACGCGACGAGCGCGCGTCCCCTCGGTGGGGACGCGCGCTCGTCGCGTCACATGGAAGGCAAAGAGCGATCTCTCGGCCTGGAACGTTCCGTCAGGAGGCGTACTGCGGGTAGCCGTAGCCGACGACCTGCGACTTCGGACGGATGCGCTCCTCGACCCGGCCGTTGCCGGTGTTGCCCTCGATCGTCGAGATGGTGCCGTTCTGGTTGTCCTTCACGACGAACCCGACGTGCTGGATGTCGCTCAGGCTCTTGCCACCGTCCCACGCGAAGAACACGACGGCGCCGGGCTTGGCGACGGTGCCCCAGCGGTTGTTGGCGGCGAACCACTTGGCGTGGGCGACGGTGTAGGCGTCCCAGCCGACCTGCGGGCGGGCGCCGGTCTGCTCGCCGACCCAGGAGACGAACATCGAGCACCAGGCGGCGTTCAGGTACGCGGCGCGGTTGCCGCCGTCGCGGGCGACGGTCTCGGCGGCGCGCTGGGAGCTGGCGTACCACTGCTGGAACTTGGTGCCGCCGCCGGCGGCGTTCTCCGAGGTGCCGACCTGGGCCTTGGCCATGGCCAGGACCTGGGCGGCAGTGACGTTGATCTTGGTCTCGGCACGGTCGTCCGCCGCGCCGGCCTTGTGGGCGGCGATGGCGGTGTCCGGGTGCCTGGCGGCGGTGGCCGCGGCGACCCCCGTGGCGGTGTCGGCGTTGGCCGTCATGGCGTTGACGCCGAGGGCCGAGGCGATGACGGTGGCGCCGAGGGCGGCGCGGGCGATGTTGCTCTTCGAGACAGCGGTAATACGGTGCTTGGCCATCGAGGGAGGTGCTCCTTGCTTCCATGCCGCTTACCGGGTTAGCTGACGGGCTCGGGCGTGGAAGCTGCCCTACGGCACCGGAGTGCCGATTCGCCCCAAAGACATGGGTCCCCGGTTCCGCCCTGAGGCGGATTCAGCGGTCGCAGGACGATCCTGCGATGTGTCGTGCGATGGTCTGACATAGCCGGACAAACCGGGCGTATGCCTCAAGATGCCCCATAAGGTAATACATGAGGCAAGAGGATTACAAATCCATAAAAGCCCAGCTAGGCAAACTGCCTGCGAGCGTCGGCCAGAAGCCCCAGCATGGCAAGGGATTCGTCAAGAGGCATGATCGAGGATTCGGTCCTGCCTTCGGCCGTGGCGGCGCGGACTTCGCGAAGCTCTCCGGCGTATCCGTTGTCCGCCGGATCGAGCACATGCTCTTCCGGCTCCATGGAGGGCCCGGTGAGAACGATCCGCTGCGGAGCCCAGAACGGCGCCTGGAGGTCCGCCCGCATCCGAGTACCTACAACACAGGCCGTGTTCGGGTAATTCCCGAGCAATGAGGTCGCCACGAGAGCGTGTCTGCCGCCGGGGTAGAGCAATACGCCGGCCGCCTCCGCATCCACCCCGCTCGGGGCCAGGGAGCCCGTGATGCGCAGGTCAGCGGGCATGCCCAGGAGGAGCTGGGCCAGCCCGAACGGGTAGATCCCCAGGTCGAGCAGGGCCCCGCCGCCCAGCTCCGGCGCCCACAGCCGGTGGGCCGGGTCGTAGGGCGCCGCGAAGCCGAACGATGCCTGCACCGAGCGCAGCTCGCCGAAGCGGGGATCGCCCGCGATGCGCTGGACCAGCGGGTTGAACCGCATCCACATGGCTTCCATGAGGAAGACGCCCGCCTCGCGCGCCAGGCGCACCATCTTCTCCGCGTCGTCCACGGTGGCCGCCAGCGGCTTCTCGCAGAGCACGGCTTTACCTGCGGCGATGGCCAGCTCGGCGACCTGCAGGTGCTGCGCGTGCGGGGTCGCCACGTAGATCGCGTCCACCCCCGGGTCGGCGCACAGCTGCTCGTAGGAGCCGTACGCCGACTCGGCCTCCAGCGTGGCGGCCAGGGCCTGCGCCCTGGCCAGGCTCCGCGATCCGACGGCGGCCACCCGCATGCCGGGCTCGGCCGCGATGGCGGCCCCGACCGTACGCGCGATGCCGCCGGTCGCCGCAATTCCCCAAGTGAAATCTCGCACGCGGAGATGTTATAGGGGAGGTAAAGGAAGGGTTATGGGGGGATATGTCATTAATGGCGTGATGCCACAAATGTCACGCCAGTCACTTACGTCATGTTGAACGTGTCGGGGTCCGGCCCGAGCCGCTGCCCCTTGTTCAGGGCGCCGATGGCCGACATGTCCTCGGTGTCGAGGATGAAATCGAACACGCCGATGTTCTCCTTGATCCGCGCGGGCGTGACGGACTTCGGGATCACCACGTTCCCGAGCTGCAGATGCCAGCGCAGCACGATCTGCGCGGGGGTCCTGCCGTACTTCTCCGACAGCACCGCCAGCGCCGGGTCCGACAGCAGCCCCTTGCCCTGCCCCAGCGGGCTCCAGGCCTCGGTCAGGATGCCGTTGGCCTCGTGGAAGGCCCGCATCTGGCGCTGCTGCAGGTACGGGTGGAGCTCGATCTGGTTGATGGAGGGCGTGATGCCGGTCTCGTCCATGAGCCGGGTGAGCGTGTCCACCGTGAAGTTGGAGACCCCGATGGCCCTGACCCGGCCGTCACGGTAGATCTTCTCCATCGCCTTCCACGCCTGCACGTACCTGTCCTGCTGCGGCACCGGCCAGTGGATCAGGAAGAGGTCTATGTGGTCCAGGCCCAGCCTGGCCAGGCTCTCGTCGAAGGCGGCCTCGGCGCGGCCGTGGTCGCCGTTCCACAGCTTCGTGGTCACGAACACCTTCTCGCGCGGCAGCCCGCTCCCGCGCACGGCCCGCCCCACGCCCTCCTCGTTGCCGTAGGCGGCGGCGGTGTCGACGTGCCGGTAGCCGGCCTGGAGTGCGGTGGCGACCGCCTGCTCGGCCTCCTCGGCCGGGACCTGCCAGACGCCGTACCCGAGTTGCGGGATCTGCACGCCGTCGGTGTTGAGCATGAGCGAATTCATACCCTCCATTGTTCACGCCGCGTTTCTGGGGGCTTAAGGCGGTGGGGCTAGCTTGAAGCGGTCGTTAACGCGCCATCACCCCGCTGGGAGGGCAACGAGTGGTCGAACAGGCGTCGGCCTGGGTGGAGTCCCCGCTCCAGATGCTGTGCGCCGTCGAGGCCCACCACGCCGGGCTTCTCGGCCCCGAGACGGCTGTCGTGCCCCGGGCAGGGCTGCGGCCGCTGAAGGCCACGCGCCGCGAGCTGCGCTCCCTGGGGCTGCCCGACGGGCTGGTGCTGGCCGAGCCGCGCGAGCGCATGCCCAGGCGCGTGCAGGCCGTCGGGGACGCCTTCTCCGGCAAGGTGCAGCTGCGCTGGCTCACCTCCATGCCGGGCCGCATCGTCATCGTCGACGACGGGCTGGCCACGCTGCGGCTGCTCGAACTGCTCGCGGCGGGCCCGTACCGGCCGCTGCTGCGCGCCCGCGCCAACCGCACCAGGCTGCGCGCCGCGCTCGGCCTGGCGGCGGCGCTGCGGCTGCGCCTGAGCAAGGTGTCCGTCTTCACCGCCCTGAGCGTGGACGACAAGCTGGAGGCGGCCGTCCGCCGGGCGGGCGTCGACCTCGTCCGCCACGACTTCGCCTGGCTGCGGGCCCAGCCGCCCAGCGCCGAGGGCCCCGCCGAGCGCACGGTCGTGCTCGGCACCTCCCTGGTACGCAACGGCCTCGTGCACCGCGACCACTACCTGCGCTGGCTGACCGACCTGGCCGCGCGCGAGCCGCTGGCCTACTACCCGCACCGCCGCGAGGACCCCGTGGACGTCGCCCTGATCCGGGAGCGCCCCGGCATCACCGTCCACGACGCCGGCGCGCCCGCCGAGCTGACGCTGCGCGGCCTGGACCCGGGCCAGCGCGTGCTCAGCCTTCCCTCGACCGCGATCACCTCGCTGCGGGTGCTGCTGAGCCCGCGCGGCGTCGCCGTCGAGCCCGTGGACGTTCCCGATGACTGGTGGACCAGCAGGGCGGCCCCCGCCCTGCGATCGCATTTGACCGGAGTGTCCAGTTGAAAGTGTTGGCGGTCGCCGACTCCGACTCGTATCTGAAATGGGCGGCCTGCCTGCTCGGTGACCTGCCTGCGGGCTGCGTGACGGAGCTGGTCGTGGTGCGCACGCCGATCGCCCCCTCGCCGGAGCAGATCGCCGCGGCGGTCAACGGCCGGGCGGGCGCCCCGCCGCCCGTGCTGTCCGCGCGGTCCGTGCGGCGGCTGGCCGAGCGGACCCGGCCCGACGCGATCGTCGTGGCCTGCACGGGCCCCGTGGTGGACGTGCTGGTGGCCGAGGTGCTGAACGACCTGCGGCCGCGGCCGGTGTTCGTCAGCGGCCTGCCCGGCATCTCGGTGCCGGCGACGGAGAAGGCATGGTTGTTCCGCAGCGGCTGCGACCTGTTCGTGGTGCACAGCGAGCGGGAGGTGGCCGAGTTCTCCGAGATCGCCTCCAGGCTCGGCGGGGGAGGGGCGGTGGGCCTGGCCCGGCTGCCGTTCCTGCGGCCCGAGCTGACCGCGCGGGGCGGCAACCGGGTGGTGTTCGCCACGCAGGCCAAGGTGCCGCGAGGGCGGGAGGAGCGCGAGCGCATCCTGCTGTCGCTGGCCGAGCTGGCCGCGCGCCGCCCCGACCTCGACGTGGTGGTCAAGCTGCGCGCGCTGGAGGACGAGCGGCAGACCCACAACGAGCGTTTCCACTACCAGCGGCTGTGGCGGGAGCTGGGAGAGCCGGGGCGGCTGGCGTTCGAGGCCGGTTCGATGCAGGATCAGCTCCAGCGGGCGGCCGGGTTCGTGACGGTGAGCTCGACGGCGGCGCTGGAGGCCATCGCGATGGGCGTGCCGTCGCTGGTGCTGCGCGACTTCGGCGTCAGCGCCGAGATGATCAACCTGGTGTTCGAGGGCAGCGACCTGCTGGGCACGCTGGAGGAGCTGGCGGCGGGCGAGTTCCGCGAGGCCTCCGGGGCCTGGTGCGCGGCCAACTACTTCCACCCGGCCGCGCGCAACGACTGGGCGGGGCTGCTGAGCGGGCTGGTCGTCTCCCGGCCGCGCGTGCCCGCCAAGTCGCTGCTCGACGGGCCGGAACACGCGGCGGGACGGCGCCGGGCCCGGCTCCGCGTGGAGGTGCCGCCCAAGATGTTGCGGGTGGGCTACCGGGCCAAGCGCCGCATGCGCCGCTACCTCAGATCGCTGACCTGATCTTCCTGCGGATCCTGGTGAACGCGCTGGGCTTGCCTCCCGAGACGAAGCCCAGCGTCTCCAGGCGCTTGCGCTTGAAGTAGCGCGGGTCGAAGTCGATGCTGTCCGGCCGCAGGCCGGGGTAGGTCTCGGCCTGCATGCAGTACCCGACGGAACGCACGAGCGCCTGCAGGTCCGTGACCGGCGGGCGCTCGACGTGCCCCTCGGGCGACAGCCTGGGGAGCATGGCGTCGACGATGGTGGCCGGGATGCGGTTGCTGTTCTCGTACGGGGCCAGCCGCTCCAGCACCAGGTCCGTGCCGTACGAGGCCACCTGCAGCCCGAAGTAGCGCTGCGCGGTCACCAGCCCCGTGGAGAAGCAGCCCACCACCAGCTCGGGCCGCAGCGCCGCGAAGCACACCTCGGCGGGCACGCTCTCCCCGGCCACCGACAGCCGCACCCCCAAGGGCGCGGCGGCGGCGCGCAGGAGCTGGGCGTGCCGGCGGCCGGCGGCCGGGTGCGGCTTGAACACCACGTCGGTGCAGCCGCGGGCGACCAGGGCCCTGAGCATGGTCTCGTGCAGCCCGGCCTCCTCCTCCGGCGTGAGCAGCTCCAGCGCCGACAGGTACTGGCCGAGGATGATCGCCTGCCCGGCCATCATGTCGGGCGCGGTGGCGGTGACCTCGTGCACGATCGACAGGAACCGCTCGTCGGGCAGGATCTCGGGGGTGACGCCGTACTCGCTGAGCAGCAGCGGCTTCAGCCCCGGCACCAGGTCGAGGTGGATCAGCCGCTCGATGCGGCGGAAGATCTCCGCGGGCAGCGGGTCGCGGGTCGGGCCGTAGCTCATCAGCCCGTCGGAGTAGACCGAGATCGGGCAGTCGCGCACCAGGCCCGCGATCGTGCGCGCCGGAGGCACCGCGATCGACTCCAGCACCAGCTCCTCGACCCCGTCCAGCTGCCAGTGGGAGCGGATGAGGCGCTCCATCATCGGCACCTCGATGACGCGGGCCCGCCAGTCGGAGGGGTGCAGCGGCGCGATCAGCTCGTTCCACGAGTGCACCTCCTCGAAGCGGGAGCGCAGGGCGGCGAAGCCGGGCGTCCTGTCCAGCGGGGTCGCCACCTCGGGGATGGCCGCGTTGTTCGAGACGATCAGGACGCGGCGGCCGTCGCCGAAGCGGCCCTCGTCGATGGCGGCCGCCAGCGACATCGCCCCGAACAGCGTCGAGGCGTAGAAGACCTTCACCTTTAGGACTCCTCCCGGTCGCGGCGGACCCGGACGTGCGGGCTGGGGGGCAGGTCGGGCACCAGGGCCCGCAGGGTGGTCTCGCGTTCGACGGACATCCGCGACACCGACTCGGCCACCAGCTCCGGCGGCAACGCCCGCACCATCTGCGCGCCCCGCTCCTCGAAGCGGGCGCGCAGCGCCGGCGTGAGCCGGTCGCCGATCTCCAGGTGGTGGGCGAGCAGCGCGCAGAAGTTCCGTGCGGCCTTGGGCAGGAACTCCGGCTCCAGGTCCTTGAAGACCAGCTCGAACGCGTCGAAGAAGTGGAGCTGGCGCTCGTCGCCCACCTGGGTCAGCGACCCCGACACCATGCGCCGGTAGAACACCCCGGCCAGCGACGCCACCGCGAACGTGGCGGCCTCCCTGTGCAGCCGCCAGATCCACGGCCGGTCCTCGGCGGTGTGCAGGGAGCCGGGGAAGTGCAGCAGGTCGCCCAGGGAACGCCTGTAGACGCCGGCCCAGGCGTACGGGTAGTCCACCATGGTCCGCACCTCGGCCGGCAGGATGGCGTCGCGGGGGACCAGCACCGTGCCCCTCGGCGCGGACAGCGGGGCCCGGTGCACGACCCGTTTGCGGCCCTCCACCTGCACGTGGTCGACGCGCACGAAGTCGCAGCCGAGCCCGTCGATCGCCTCGACGAGCCGCGCCAGGTAGCCGGGGGCCAGCCAGTCGTCGCCGTCCATGAACGTGACGTACCGGCCGGTCGCGGCCGACAGGCCCGCGTTGCGCGCGTCCGCCAGCCCCACCGGAGCGGGGTTGCGGATCACGACCAGCCCGGGCAGCTCACCGATGAAGTCGTCGATGATGTCGCCCGTGGCGTCCACGGACCCGTCGTTCACGATGATGAACTCGAAGTCGCCCCGCGCGTTGCGGGACAGCGAGGTGAGCGCGTCGGCGATGAAGCGCTCGCCGTCCCGGATGGGCACGACGACCGAGAGCGTGATCAATGTTGTCGTTTCTTCCTGATGGGTACGGTCAGACGGTCACCCGGCGAAGGCGGGCCTTCGGAGCCTCCTCACCGGGGAAGACCCGCTTGACGCCGTCGCCCAGGGCCTGCTCGATGATGCGGATGTCGCGGACGAGGTGCTCCAGCCCCGACGGCTCCAGCGAGGCGGCGTGGTCGGAGCCCCACATGGTGCGGTCGAGGGTGATGTGCCGCTCCACGCACACGGCGCCGAGCGTGACCGCGGCCAGCGAGATCTGCAGGCCGCGCTCGTGGCCGGAGTAGCCGACGGGGACGCCGTACCGCTCCTGGAGCGTGGTGATCGTCCGCAGGTTCGCCTCCTCGGGCGGCAGCGGGTACGTGGACGTGGCGTGCATCATGATCAGCTTGTCGGTGCCGAGGATCTCCACGGCGGCGTCGATCTCCGACAGCGTCGACATGCCCGTCGACAGGATGACCGGCTTGCCGGTGGCGGCCAGGGCGCGCAGCAGCTCGTGGTCGGCCACGCTGGCCGAGGCCACCTTGTGCACCAGGACGTCCATCTCCTCCAGGAACTCCACCGACGGCACGTCCCACGGCGAGGCGAACCAGTGCAGCCCGCGCTCGTCGCAGTACTTGGCGATCTGCGTGTACTCGTCGTGGCCGAACTCGGTGCGCTCCTTGTACTCCAGGTACGTCATCTCGCCCCACGGCGTCTGCCGGATCTGGCCCTTCTGCTCCTCGGGCACGCAGATCGCGGGGGTGCGCTTCTGGAACTTGACCGCCTGGCAGCCCGCCTCGGCGGCCACGTCGATGAGCTGCCTGGCCAGGTCGAGGTCGCCGTTGTGGTTGATGCCGATCTCGCCGATGACGTACACCGGCTCGCCGTCGCCGACCAGCACGTCGCCGATCGCCACCGGGGCGAACTGCGGCCTGGTGCGCACCTGCACGGGAGCCGGCTCGGGCGCCGGACGGGCGGCCACGACGCGGTCGCACAGCTCGCGCACCGCGCCGGACCCGCCGGCGGTGGTCAGCACCACGCGGGCGGCGGCGCGCACCCGCGGGTGCGCCTCGGGGGTGGCGATGGGCCAGCCGACCTCGCCCATCGGGCCCAGGTCGTTGACGTCGTTGCCGACGTAGGCGACGCGGGCCGGGTCCAGGCCCTCGATGCGCAGCCAGTCGCGCAGCACGGTGCGCTTGTCGGCCAGGCCCTGCAGCACGGGCACGCCGAGCTTGCGGGCGCGGGCGGCCACCACCGGGTTCTGCTCGGTGGACATGATCAGCACCTTCACGCCGGAACGCTTCAGCAGCGAGACGCCCATCCCGTCGGAGCGGCTGACCAGCACCATCTCGCGGCCGTCGGAGTCGACGTAGGCGCGGTCGTCGGTGTGCACGCCGTCGAAGTCGGTGATGACGGCGTCCACGTCGATCGGCTCGGGCTGGTCGATGAACGGGGCGAGCGCTCGCACGAGCTCCAGGTCCTCCGGGTTGTCGATCTCGATGGCGTGCTGGGTGGGCACCGGCTGGACGGCGATCTCGCCGAAGAAGCGGTGGCCGTGCTCGCGCAGGCCCGCGGTGCGCATGACGTAGAAGGCGCCGTTCTCGCGGAACTCCGGCGCGCGGTCCTGCCGGCGTTGCCTGACGGCCGGGTCGTGGTTGACGCCGGCGCCCGTGGCCGTCCAGAGGAACTCGTGCGTGGGCAGCCCGGACACGACCGAGTCGGCCTCGCCGTCGAGCACCTTGCGCACCGCCGCGGACAGGTCATCGGGGTCGATGAACGCGCTGGTGGCCTGCACCAGCACGACGATCTCCGGGTCCTCGCCGAGGGCGTCGAGCGCGTGCAGCACCGCCGACTCGCTGGAGGCGGTCGCGCCGCTCAGCTCCGCCGGGCGCTCCACCACGATCGCGCCCGCCTCCCTGGCGGTCTCGGCGATCCCGTCGTGGTCGGTACTGACCACGACCTGGTCCACCAGCTCGGCGCGCAGGCAGGCCCGCACCGCCCGGGTGACCAACGGGACGCCCCCGACCAGGGCGAGGTTCTTCAGGGGTACGCCCGCCGAACCTCCGCGGGCGGGAACAACGGCCAGGACTCGCAAGGTGTCTCCTCAGTGCATCGGATTGCACCCAGAAGCTAGAGGGCCGGATTGAACGGCCAGCGTCACCACCATTAACTTTCCATGGGGATCCGGTAGAGCAACTCTGGCCGGCCCACCCCGCCGTACTGCGGAACGCGGGCCGCCACACCCACCTCGACCAGGTATTCCAGGTATCTGCGGGCCGTCACTCGGGACACTCCGATCGCGTTCGCCACGGCCTGCGCGCCCACCCCTTCCGGGTGCGCGCGCAACTGTGCCGCCACGGTGTCCAGAGTGTCCTGTGCCATGCCTTTCGGCAGCTCCGAGGGACCGCGCAGGGTGCCGAGCACCCGGTCCACGTCGCCCTGCCCCACGGCCAGGCCCGCCTCCTCCTTGAACCGGGCGTAACGCGACAGCTTTTCCGCCAGTGTCGCGAACGTGAACGGCTTGAGCAGGTACTGGGAGACTCCCAGCGACACCGCTGAACGGACCATGGCCAGATCGCGAGCGGAGGTGACCGCGATCACGTCGCACATGAGGCCGCCCGCCCGTACCGCGCGGCACACGTCCAGGCCGTGCATGTCGGGCAGGTAGAGGTCGAGCAGGATGAGGTCCACGGGCCGCCTGCGCAGGAAGCGCAGGGCCTCCGCGCCCGACCTGGCCACGCCCGCCACCTCGAAGCCCGGCACCCGCTCGACGAAGATGCGGTTGGCCTCGGCGGTGATCTCCTCGTCCTCGACCACCAGCACGGAGATCATGGCTTCGGCAGCCTCACCGTGAACGTCGAGCCTTCGGCCTCGATCGTGCCGCCCAGCCGCCGCACCGCCTGGCCCACCAGCGCCAGGCCGAGCCCGCGGCCGTCGCCCTTGGTGGTCCAGCCCTTCTCGAACGCGCCCGTGCCGGTCAGCCCCGGCCCGTTGTCGGACACCCTGATCAGCACGTGCCGCTCGCCGGCGCTCAGGTGCACCTCCACCCTGGAGGCCGCGTCGATGGCGTTGTCGATCAGGTTGCCCACGATCGTGACCAGCTCGCGGGCGTCCAGGCCCAGGTCGTCCAGCTCGCTGTCCTGGCTGATCACCAGCTCGGCGCCGCGCTCGGCCGCCTCCGCGCTCTTGCCCAGCAGCAGCGCCGCCAGCACCGGCTCGCGTACCGCGCCCACCACCCGGTCGGTCAGCTCCTGCGCGGCCCGCAGCTCCGCCGTGCCCAGGGCCACCGCCTGCTCGGTACGGCCCAGCTCGACCAGCGTGATGACCGTGTGCAGCCGGTTGGCCGCCTCGTGCGCGGCCGAGCGCAGCGACTCGGCGAAGCCGCGCTCGGCGTCGAGCTGGCCGGTCAGCGCCTGCAGCTCGGTGTGATCGCGGACGGTGACGACCGTGCCGAGCCTGCTGGCGGCGCTGTTGACGGCCAGGACCCGGTCACCGGCCAGGTGGATCCGCTCCTCGCCGGCGGCCGGCACCTCCTGCAGGCCCAGCTCCCGCACGTGACGGCCCTCGGCGTCGGCGGGCAGGCCGAGCATCAGGCGCGCGGCGTCGTTGCACAGCGTCAGCGTGCCGTCCCTGCCGATCAGCAGCAGCCCCTCCCTGACGGCGTGCAGCACCGCGTCGTGATGCTCGTGGATGCGGCCCAGCTCGACCGGCCCCAGGCCGTGCGTCTGGCGGCGCAGCCGCGCGGTGACCAGCCAGGTGCCCGCCGCGCCCAGGCCGAGTGCCAGCGCCACGATCAGGCAGCCCCAGGCGAGCTGGCCGCGCAGCCTGGCGCTGATTCTGTCGATCGTGATCCCGGCGCTGACCAGTGCCCGTACCCGCCCGTCCGCCATGACCGGCGTCACCGCCCGCTTGGAGGCGCCCAGCGTGCCGGTGTAGGTCTCGGTGAACGTCTCGCCGCGCAGCGCCGGTTCGATGTGGCCGAGGAAGCGCTTGCCGATCTCCGCCTCGTTCGGGTGGGTGTAGCGGGTGCCGTCCGTCTTCATGATGGTGATGAAATCGACCCCCGTCGCCGCTCGCGCCCGCTGCGCGTACGGCTGCAGCCGCACGGTCGGGTCCCGCTCACCGAGGGCCTCCAGCACGTCGGGCGAGGCCGCCACGCTGACCGCCACGGCCCTGGCCGTGGCGCCCGCCTCCTCCTGCAGCAGCTCGTGGGCCTGCAGCAGGGCCAGCACCGCGCCGCCCGTCGCCGTGACGGCGACCACGAGCAGCTGCAGGACCAGCATCTGCCCTGCCAGGCTCCAGCGCCGCATCGGGTTCCCCTCCATGTACGAAACTTACGCAATGGTGACCTGCATCACTCGTGAGGCGCATAGTCGCACATCGAGAAGGTCCCTCAAGAACCGCCGGAGAACCCCCCTATGCGCGATCGCACTCGCTATCTCTACCTGGCCGTCATCGTGGCGGTCCTGCTCGGGATCCTGGTCGGCTTCATCTGGCCGGACGTGGGCAAGGAGCTCAAACCCCTGGGCACCGGCTTCGTGGCGCTGATCCAGATGGTGATCGGCCCGATCATCTTCTGCACGATCGTGCTCGGCATCGGCTCCGTACGCCAGGCCGCCCAGGTCGGCAAGGTCGGCGGGCTCGCCCTCGGCTACTTCATCGCCATGTCCACGGTCGCCCTGGTCATCGGGCTGATCGTGGGCAACGTCATCGACCCGGGCTCGGGGCTGCAGCTCACCGACACCGCCAGGCAGGCCGCCGAGGCGGAGGCGGCCAAGGGCGCGGACGCCAGCACCGTGGACTTCCTGCTCGGCATCATCCCCGAGACGGTTGTCTCGGCGCTCACCGACGGGTCGGTGCTGCAGGCGCTGCTGGTCGCGCTGCTCGCCGGGTTCGCGCTGCAGGCCATGGGGCCCAAGGGCGCGCCGGTCCTGCGCGGCGTGGAGCACTTCCAGCGGCTCGTGTTCCGCATCCTCGCCATGATCATGTGGGCGGCGCCGGTCGGCGCGTTCGGCGCGATCGCGGCCGTCGTGGGCGCCACCGGCCTCGAGGCGCTCAAGAGCCTGGCCATCATCATGGTCGCCTTCTACGTGACGTGCGTGCTGTTCGTCGGCGTGGTGCTCGGCACGATCCTGTGGCTGGTGGCCCGGATCAACCTGTGGTCGCTGCTGCGTTACCTGGGCCGCGAGTTCCTGCTCATCCTGTCCACGTCCTCGTCGGAGACCGCCCTGCCGCGGCTCATCGCGAAGATGGAGCACCTGGGCGTCAGCAAGACCGTGGCCGGCATCACCGTGCCGACCGGCTACTCCTTCAACCTCGATGGCACCGCGATCTACCTGACCATGGCCACGCTGTTCATCGCCACGGCCACGGGGTCGCCGCTGGAGTTCGGGGAGCAGATCGCGCTGCTGCTGTTCATGATGATCGCCTCCAAGGGCGCCGCCGGCGTCACCGGGGCGGGCCTGGCCACCCTGGCGGGCGGGCTGCAGGCGCACCGGCCCGAGCTGGTCGACGGGGTGGGCCTGATCGTGGGCATCGACCGCTTCATGTCCGAGGCCAGGGCGCTGACCAACTTCGCCGGGAACGCGGTGGCGACCGTGCTCGTCGGCACCTGGACCGGGGAGTTCGACCGGGATCGCGCGGAGCGGGTCCTGGCCGGCCAGGCGCCGTTCGACGAGGCCACGCTGCTGGACGACGACGATGACGCGGACGGGCAGGACGGCGAGCCGCGCGAGCCGGCCAAGGAGATGTCCCCGGCTTAGCCGTGCCGGCACGGGGAGGCCGCGGGCCCGGCCGGGGAGGCCACGGGCCGCGGCCTCCCCGGCGTTCGCCGCGTTCGCCGCGTTCGCCGCGTTCGCCGCGTTCGCCGCGTTCGCCGCGTTCGCGGCGTTACAGCTTGCGGCCGATCCCCGCGTACGCCATCCGCGCCATGTCCTCGTCCACGAAGACCGGGTTGAGCGGGTCGTGGAACGGCCAGACCTGGTGCGCCGGCAGCCCCGTGGCCAGGCCGGGCGGGATGAGCTCGAAGTCGCCGAAGAAGGCGTGGATCTCCGTCCCCGGCCGCGGCGTGAAGTCGGCGTTGGCCTTGCGGTAGAAGTCCGTGACCTGCGCCGCCCGCTCCGAGGCCACGTCGTTGGTCACGTGCGAGATGGCCAGGTAGCTGCCGGGCGCCAGGGCGTCGCGGTAGGCGGCCATGAAGCGCTGCGGCTCGTCCTGGTCGCCGATGAGGTGCAGGACGAACATCATGAGCACGGCGACCGGCCGGTCGAAGTCGATCAGCCCGCGCACCTCGGGGTCGGACAGGATCTCCTCCGGCCTGCGGCAGTCCCCCAGCACCATCGCCACCCGGTTCGGGTCGGCCAGCAGCGCCCTGCCGTGCGTGGCCACCACCGGGTCGCTGTCCACGTAGACCACCCGGGCCTCGGGGGCGTGGCGCAGCGCCACCTCGTGCACGTTCTCCTGGGCCGGCAGGCCGGAGCCGAGGTCGAGGAACTGGGTGATGCCCTGCTCGCAGAGGTAGCGCACCACCCGGCCGATCAGCGCCCGGTTCTCCCTGGTCCCCTCGCGCACCTCCGGCATCACGCTCAGCACCATGTCGCCGAGATCGCGGTCGGCCTTGAAGTTGTCCTTGCCGCCGAGGAAGTAGTCGTACATCCGCGCCGCGTTGGGGATGTGGGGGTTCACGCCCTGCGGCGCCTGTTCCGTCATGCGTTCCATGATCCACGACCGTGGAGAGGGAAATCTACCGATTCGCGATCGGCAGCCGCAGGACGAACCGGGCGCCGCCCCGGTAGTCGTCCACGCGGATCTCCCCCCGGTGCGCCATGGCCACGTCCCGCGCGATGGCCAGGCCGAGGCCCGTGCCGCCCGCGTCGCGGCTGCGGGCGGCGTCCAGGCGGGTGAAGCGCTCGAAGATGCGCTCGCGGTCGCACTCGGCGATCTCCATGCCGTCGTTCTCGACCGCCAGCACCGCCATGCCCGGCTCCTGCTCGGCGACCGTGACGCGTACGGTGCTCTCGGCGTGCCGCTGGGCGTTGTCCAGCAGGTTCGTCAGCACCCTGGCCAGTTGCAGCCGCACGCCCTCGACCACGACCCCGTCGGCCAGCTCCACCCGCACGGGCAGCTTGTCGCTGCGGACGGCGAGCTCCATGCGCACCAGGTCGGCCAGGTCGACCGGCTCCTTGGCGACGTCCACCCGGGAGCCGATCCTGGCGAGCAGCAGCAGGTCCGTGATGATCGCCTCCAGCCGGTCGGTGTCGCGCAGCGCGCTGTTCACCAGCGCCTGCATGTCGGTGTCGTCCGGGTAGAGCTGGGCGCTCTCGAGCTGGGCGCGCAACCCGGCGATCGGGGTGCGCAGCTCGTGGGAGGCGTCGGAGGCGAACTGGCGCTGCTGCTCGGCCGAGCGTTCCAGGCGGGTCAGGGTGCCGTTGACGGAGCGGGCGAGCTGGGCCACCTCGTCGTCGCCCGGCGGTTGGGTGACGCGGTGGCTGAGGTCGCCCGCGTGCACGGCGTCCAGCTCGGCCCGCATGGTCGCCACCGGCCGCAGCGCCCTGCCGGTGACGAGCCACGTGGCCCACGCCGTCACCCCGATCAGCAGGGCGACCTCGGCGAACACGATGACTTCGAGCGTCCGGCTGGACAGCACCTCGGGCGTGCTGCGGCCGGCGTAGACGATGGGGGAGTCGGCGAACAGGCTGACCCGCACCGCCGTCAGGTGCACGCATTCGGTCGGCAGGCAGCTCGTGGTGCTGACGACCCGGTTCTTGGCGGTCGGGCGCACGTCGCTGAGCGGCGGCAGGTTCCTGGCGGCGTCGCTCGCGCCCAGGATCCGCCCGTCGGGCCCGACCACCTGGATCAGGTCCACCGGGGGGTGCGGCACCGGGATGGCGGCGCCCATGGGCAGGGCGCCGCCGCGCATCTCGTAGGCGATCCGCTCGGCCGTGTCACGGGTCTCGCTGAACACGCCGGCGGTGATCACGGACCTGGTCACCAGGACTCCCGCGATGCCCACGGGGATGAGCACGAGGGCGGCTACGGCCGTCGCGATGAAGGTGAAGCGTCCGCGCAGTGACCTGGCCCACCAGGGTGCCATCCCACGAGGCTACCGAGAGTGATCTCCGACAATTGCCGCGTAACTGGAAAGGTTTCACCAATCGTCAGCGCTGGATCCAGACCGTGGTGTCCGGCGGGATCGTGCCGTCGGCGGGCAGCGGGCCGCTGGACAGCAGCACCTCGCCCGGCAGGTCGAGGGCCACCGGCGCCTCGCCCGTGTTGAGCACCACGACCAGCCCCGGGTCGCGCTCGATGGCCAGCACGTCCTTGGGGGAGTCGAGCCACGTCAGCGTGCCGCCGCCGAGCGCCGGGTGCTGCTTGCGCAGCTTGAGCGCGGCCCGGTAGAGGTTCAGGGTGGAGTCTGGGTCGTCCTCCTGCGCCTCGGCCGACAGCGCCGCCCACCCGGCCGGGATCGGCAGCCACGGGTCGCGCCAGCCGAGGTCGCCGGTGGACGTCCAGGGCAGCGGCACCCGGCAGCCGTCGCGGCTCTCGCCGCGGCGCAGGAACGCGGGGTCCTGGCGCAGCTCGTCCGGCAGGTCGAGCACCTCGGGTAGGCCGAGCTCCTCGCCGTTGTAGAGGTAGGCCGAGCCGGGCAGGGCCAGCATGAGCAGGGTGGCGGCGCGGGCGCGGGCCAGGCTGCCGTGCCGGGTGACGTGGCGCGGCTTGTCGTGGTTGGACAGCACCCAGGTGGTGGGCGCGCCGACCAGGTCGGCCTCGCGCAGCGACTTCTCGATCACGTTGCGGAACGACTTGGCGTGGAAGTCCGCCATCATGAACTCGAAGTTGAACGCCTGGTGCAGCTCGTCCGGCCCCACGTAGCGGGCCAGCCGCTCGGGCGACGACACCCACGCCTCGGCGACGGCCATGCGCCCGCCCGGGTAGGAGTCGAGGATCGGCCGCCACTCGCGGTAGATGTCGTGCACGCCGTCCTGGTCGAAGTACGGCACCCGCTCGTCGCCCAGCATCTCGGCCTGCGGGCCGTCCTTCTGGCCCACGTCCGGCAGCCCCTCGGCCTTGATCATGCCGTGCGCCACGTCCACGCGGAAGCCGTCCACGCCCCGGTCGAGCCAGAAGCGCAGGATGTCGCGGAACTCGGCGCGCACCTCGGGGTTGTCCCAGTTGAGGTCCGGCTGCTCGGGGGCGAACAGGTGCAGGTACCACTGACCGTCCTCGACCTGCGTCCACGCGGGCCCGCCGAAGATCGACTCCCAGTCGTTGGGCTTGTCGCGGAAGACGTACCGGTCGCGCAGGCCGGCCTTGAACCACGGGTGCTGGTCGGAGGAGTGGTTCGGCACCAGGTCCACGATGACCCTGATGCCCAGGCCGTGGGCGTCGGTGATGAGCGCGTCGAAGTCGGCGAGCGTGCCGAACATGGGGTCCACGTCCCGGTAGTCGGCCACGTCGTAGCCGCCGTCGGCCATGGGGGAGGTGTAGAAGGGGCTCAGCCAGATGGCGTCCACTCCGAGCCGGGAGAGGTACCCCAGGTGCTGGCGGACGCCTTCCAGGTCCCCCATGCCGTCGCCGTTGGCGTCGGCGAAGCTTCGCGGGTACACCTGGTACACGACCGCGTCACGCCACCAGTCGTCGTTGCCGAGCATGGCTGTCCTTCCCCCGGATGACCCGAGATGTCGGGTGATGTCTGGTCAACGATGGCGCGATCACCAGAGAACGGTCAAGTGCAAGTTGCGGAAAGTTGCGAACCGCCGCCTTCAGCATAAGCACCCTCAGTCACGAGGTCGGCCGAGGTGAGCGGGATGTGGATCAGGTAACGCTCTTTCGCAAGTTCTTCCAATTCTTGCAAAGAGCCGCTAACGTCCCGGAAACGTTCGAGCTTTCTTCTCCGGCGGCGGCGCCTGTGGCGCCGCCGTTCCTCCGTGACCTCAGGAGGTCCTCCATGCGCATGCGGGCACTGGGTGTGGCAGCACTCGCGACCCTGGCGTTCGCCGCGACGGCGTGCGGCAGCACCCCGTCGGCCTCTCCGACGACGGCGCCGAGCGCGTCCGCCCCGGCCTCGGCGGCCGCGGGCGGCGGCACGCTCGTCATCTGGGCCGACCCCCTGCGGGTCAAGCCGCTGCAGCCCTTCGCCGAGCAGTTCGGCACCGAGAACGGCGTGACCGTCGAGGTGAAGGAGATCAGCAAGGACAACCAGATGACCTTCCTGACCGCCTCCCAGCAGGGCAGCGGCCCGGACGTCATGATCGGCGCGCACGACTGGATCGGCAACCTGGTGCAGAACGGCGCCATCGACCCGGTCACGTTCACCGAGCAGCAGAAGGCGTCGTTCTCGGCGAAGGCCATCCAGGCCGTGACGTTCGACGGGCAGATCTACGGAGCCCCGTACGCGCTGGAGAACATCGCCCTGATCCGCAACACCGACCTCGCCCCCGACGCGCCCGCCACGATCGAGGACATGATCGCCAAGGGCAAGGAGCTCAAGGAGGCCGGCAAGGTCAAGGAGGTGCTCTGCATCCCGGTCGGCCAGAAGGGCGACGCCTTCCACGTCTACCCGATCTTCGCCTCCGGCGGCGGCGCGCTGTTCGGCGCCACCGCGAGCGGCGACCCCGACCCCAAGCAGGTGCTGCTCGGCTCCGAGGACTCCGTCAAGGCGTTCGGCAAGCTGAAGGAGCTCGGCGAGAAGGGCGACGGCGCGCTGCGCACCTCGCTGACCAACGAGAACTACATCGTCAACTTCGCCGGCGGCAAGTGCGCCTACCTGGTCTCGGGCCCCTGGGCGATCAGCGAGGTCAAGAAGGGCGGCATCAAGTACGACATCAGCGCCGTCCCCGCGTTCAAGGACGGCAAGCCCGCCACCCCGTTCGTCGGCGTGCAGAGCTTCTTCGTCGCCTCCAAGGGCAAGAACAAGGCCCTGGCCCAGGAGTTCGTCGCCAACTACGTGACCAACAAGGACGTCGCCAAGGCGCTCTACGACGCCGACCCGCGGCCCCCGGCGCTGACCGCCGCGCTGGAGGAGGTCCAGGCGGGCGACCCCGACGCCGCCAAGTTCCTGGAGGCCGGCAAGGACGGCATGCCGATGCCCGCCATCCCCGAGATGGCCGCCATCTGGGAGCCGTTCGGCATCGCCGAGAACGCCGTGGTCAGGGGCGGCGACGCGGCCAAGGCCGCCGCGGCGGCGCAGAAGGCCATCGACGGCGCGCTCAAGAACTGACGACATGGCTCTCGACGTGCGTCAGGCCGCTTCCGCCGGAGTGCGGCAGCGGCCCCGCCGGGAGATCACCACGGCGTTCGTGGTGAGCAGGATCGTGGTGCTCGCCGTGGCGGCCGCGATCCTGCTCTACGCCGCGCCACCGCTGGTCGCCGCCGGGTCGTGGGTCGCGCTGGGGCTGCTGTGCGCCGTCAGCGCGGCCATCGCCTACCTCTACCTCACCCGGCGCTTCATCCCGGCCAAGTACCTCATCCCCGGCACCGTCTTCCTCATCGCCTTCCAGGTGTTCCCGGTCGTCTACACGCTGACCACCGCGTTCACCAACTTCGGCGACGGGCACCGCGGCGACAAGGCCGCCGCCGTCACCGCCATCGAGACCGGCTCCGTCCGGCAGGCGCCCGGCTCGCCCGAGTACACCCTGTCCGTCGCCACGCGCGGTGAGGAGCTGGTGTTCCTGCTGGTGGACCCGGCGACCAAGCAGGTCTCACTGGGCACCGCCGACGGGCTGACCCCGCTGGACGGCGCCCGGGTCGGCGTCACCGGCAAGGTGCTCGCCGCGCCCGGCCTGACCGTGCTCAAGGCGCCCGAGGCCGCCGCGCGCGGGCAGGAGATCACGGCGCTGGCCGTGCCGACCGACGACGGCGTGATCAAGGCCAACGGGCTCAGCCGCGCCGTCGAGGGCAAGGCCGCCCTGGTGTACGACGCCGCGTGCGACTGCGTACGCGGCAACGGCGACACCTGGACGGCCGACGAGAGCCAGGGATACTTCGTCAACGCCAGGGGCCAGCACCTGGCGCAGGGCTGGCAGGTCAACGTCGGCCTGGACAACTTCGCCCGCGTGCTGACGAACCCCACCATCTCCGGCTATTTCGCGGGCGTCCTGGGCTGGAACCTCGTCTTCGCGCTGGCCTCCGTGCTCGGCTGCTTCGGGCTCGGCATGGGCGTCGCCCTCGCGCTGCACCACCCGCGCATGCGCGGCACCCGGATCTACCGGATCGTGCTGATCCTGCCGTACGCGATGCCGGCCTTCGCCATGCTGCTGGTCTGGCGCGACATGTTCAACCGCGACTTCGGCCTGATCAACCAGCTCCTCGGCGCGGAGATCGACTGGCTCGGGCAGACGGGGACCGCCAGGCTCGGCGTGCTCCTCGTCAACATCTGGCTCGGCTTCCCGTACATGTTCCTCGTCACCACCGGAGCGCTGCAGGCCATCCCGCGCGAGCTGACCGAGGCCGCCTCCATCGACGGGGCCACGCCGTTCAAGGCGTTCCGCCGGGTGACGCTGCCGCTGCTGCTCGTCGCGCTGACACCGCTGCTGATCTCGGCGTTCGCCTACAACTTCAACAACTACAACGCCATCGCGCTCACCACCGACGGCGGCCCGTTCCCCGCCGACAGCCCGCAGGTGGGCGGCACCGACCTGCTCATCACCTACACCTTCAGGCTGGCGTTCGGCGCGGGCGGCGCGCAGTTCGGCTTCGCGGCGGCGATCTCGGTGTTCATCTTCGCCATCGTGGCCGTCATCTCGGCCGTGGCGTTCCGCCGCACCCGCAAGCAGGAGGAGATCTACGCGTGAAGATGACGCTCCGGCACGTCTTCGTGCTCGTCGTGTGCGCGTTCGCGGTGTTCCCGATCCTGTTCGTGCTCTCCGCCGCGATCAACCCGATGGGCACGCTGGCCTCCACCCAGCTGCTGCCCACGGGCGCGAGCCTGAACAACTTCGCCAACCTGCTGACCTCCGACACCTACCCGTTCGGCCGGTGGTTCTTCAACTCGGTGTTCATCGCGCTGGTGTCGTCGTTCGCGAGCCTGCTGCTGTCGATGTTCGCCGCGTACGCCTTCAGCCGCATGCGCTTCGCCGGCCGCCGGGTCGGCATGATGGCGCTGCTGCTCATCCAGATGTTCCCGCAGTTCCTGGCCATCGTGACGATCTTCATGATCTTCACCGAGGTGACCGAGCTCTACCCCGCCTTCGGCTTCAACACCGTGTGGGGCCTGCTGCTGCTCTACCTCGGCGGCGCGCTCGGCGTGAACACCTGGCTGATGAAGGGCTTCCTCGACACCGTGCCCAAGGAGCTGGACGAGGCCGCCACCGTCGACGGCGCCACGCACGCCCAGATCTTCTGGCGGGTCGTCATGCCGCTGGTCACGCCGATCCTCGCGGTCACCGCGCTGCTGGCCTTCATCGGCACCATGAGCGAGTTCCTCATGGCCAACGTGTTCCTGCGCGACCCCGAGAGCAAGACCCTGGCCGTCGGCATGTACGGCATGATCGCCGGCGACCACCGCAACGCGAACTTCGGCATGTTCGCCGCCGCCACCCTCATTACCGCCGTTCCGACGGTCGGTGTGTTCCTCTGGTTGCAGAAGTACATCGTCTCCGGCCTGACCGCCGGAGCAGTCAAGGGATAGGTGCAGTGCTGCGATTTCTGGGGGAGCCGCATCACGACGGCTCGGCTCTGTATGTCTCCGACCAGCGGCCCGGGCTCGGCGCGCGGGTCACGCTCTGGCTGCGCGCGCCGCTGGCCGCCGGGGTCACCGCCGTGCACGTCCGCGCCGTGCACGACGGGGAGCCGCGCTACTTCGAGGCCACGGTCGACCGGGGCAGGCAGGCGAGCGGGTACGGCCCGACCGACGTCTGGTGGCGGGCCGAGATCACCGCGGTCAACCCCGTCACCCCGTACCGCTTCCTGCTCCACACCACGAGCGGGCAGCGCTGGCTGACCGCGGCCGGGCCCGCCGCGCACGACCTCACCGACGCCGGCGACTTCCGCCTCGTCTGCCACCAGGCCCCGCCTGAGTGGATGTCGGACGCCATCGTCTACCAGATCTTCCCCGACCGCTTCGACCGCTCCCGGCCCATGCCGGACCTGCCCGACTGGGCGCTGCCCCGCGACTGGGACCGCGACCCGGTCATCCCCAGCGGCGCCGGCACCTCCCAGCAGTTCTACGGCGGCGACCTCGACGGCATCACCGGCCGCCTCGACCACATCCAGAGCCTCGGCGCCGACACCGTCTACCTGACGCCGATCTTCCCCGCCCGCTCCAACCACCGCTACAACGCCTCCACGTTCGAGCACGTGGACCCGCTGCTCGGCGGCGACGAGGCGCTGCACCGCCTGTCCGGCGCGCTGCACGCGCGCGGCATGCGGCTGCTCGGCGACATCACCACCAACCACACCGGCGACACGCACGAGTGGTTCACCGCGGCGGTCTCCGACGTGAACGCGCCGGAACGCGAGATGTTCTACTTCGACCCGGTGACGGGCGACTACGAATCCTGGTGGGGCATCAAGACGCTGCCCAAGCTCAACTGGGGCAGCGAGCTGGTACGCGCCGGGATGACGGCCGTGCTCAAGAAGTGGCTCGGCCCGTTCGACGGCTGGCGCGTGGACGTGGCCAACATGACCGGCAGGCGCGGCGCCGACGACTACGCCGCCGAGGTCGCCGCCCTGCTGCGCGCCGAGCTCGGCCCCGACGCCGCCTTCATCGCCGAGCACAACCACGACGCCACCCGCGACCTCGACCGCGACGGCTGGCAGGGCACCATGAACTACGGCGGCTTCACCCGCCCCGTCTGGGCCTGGCTGCGCGGCCCCGGCTGCGACCTGGAGCACTTCCTCGGCGTGCCGGGCGGCGTGCCGCACCGCGACGGCACCGCCACGCTGGCCGCCTTCAGGTCGTTCGCCTCGCAGATGTCGTGGCGCTCGCTCGTGCACTCCTGGCAGCTCCTCGACTCGCACGACACGCCCCGCGTCCGCACCGTGACCGGCTCGCGCGAGCGCCACCTGCTCGCCACCGGCCTGCAGGCCACGCTGCCCGGCACGCCCATGGTGTTCGCCGGCAGCGAGTACGGCCTGACCGGCGTGAACGGCGAGCACTCGCGCACCCCCATGCCCTGGAACCGGCCCGCCGACCAGGACCTTCAGACGCTGGCCGGTTACCGCGACCTGTTCGGGCTGCGCCGGGCCGAGCCCGCCCTGCGCCACGGCGGCCTGCGCTGGCTGCACGCCGACGCCGACTGCCTGGTGTTCGCGCGCGAGACGTACGACGAGACGATCCTCGTGTCCGCCCGCCGCGCGCCCGGCGAGCCGCTCCCCATCGGCACGCACGCCACCGGCCTCTACAACGCGCAGGACGGCGACGTCATCCCGGGGGAGGGACCTTCGCTGCGTATGTGGCGCCTCACGCGCTGATCACGCTACGGTGGCCTCTGCTGACTCTCCCGTCCCAACTAGATAGTGGTGTGCTCGTATGAGGTTGCTCTCCGTAGCCGTGCTGGCCTCGCTCCTGCCTGCCGTACCGTCCGCAGCCGCCGCTCATGCGGGCGCGGGCACCACCTACTACGTGGACTCCCGCGCCGGTGACGACGCCGCCGACGGCACCAGCGCGGCCACCGCGTGGAAGTCCCTGGAGAAGGTCACCGCCGCCGAGCTCAAGCCGGGCGACACCGTCGCCGTCAAGCGCGGCGGCAGCTTCACCGGTCCGTTCACGCTGGAGGCCAGCGGCACCGCCGCCCGGCCCATCACCATCAAGGCGTACGGCAGCGGCGCGCTCGCCAAGATCAGCGGCAGCGACGACGACTGCGTCGTCGTCAAGGGCAACCACTGGGCCATCAGCGGCCTGCACGCCTCCAACTGCCGCTGGGCCGGTTTCCAGCTCGACGGCGACAACAACGAGCTGAGCGGGGTCAAGGCCGACCGCAACATCGCCGGCGTCTTCGTCTCGCCCTCCGGCTCCCGCAACACCATCCGCGACAGCGTCCTGACCGACAACAACCGGATGAGCGTCAACGACGACGGCGGCGACAACGACTCCGGCGCCTTCGGCGTGCTCCTCAACGGCGACGACAACGTCGTGACCGGCAACACCATCACCGGCAGCTACGCCAAGAGCGCCGACTACGGCATCGACGGCGCCGCCGTCGAGATCTTCAACGGCGACCGCAACAGGGTCACCCACAACATCGCCAGGAACAACGAGACGTTCACCGAGCTCGGCGCCCAGAAGGGCAAGACCGCCACCGGCAACCTCTTCGCCTTCAACGTCGTCACCTCCTCCCGCACCCGTGGCTCCTTCCTCATCACCCGCGGCTCCCGCCACATCGTCGGCCCCGTCAAGGGCACGATCGCCGTGCACAACTCCGTCTACCTGCCGGCCAAGAACACCATCGGCTGGTCCTGCCACGACGGCTGCTCCCCGTCGCTGCTGAAGCTGCGCAACAACGTGATCGCGGTCGGCGGCGAGGCCGGCTGGGAGGACGGGGCCGGGGCCGACGAGGACGGCAGCGTCTACCAGGGGCGGACGGCCAAGTTCAAGCTGGGGCCCAAGTCGGTGGCGGCCGATCCCAAGTTCGTCTCCCGGACCGACCTGCGGCTGCGGCCGGGCTCGCCGGCGCTGGGGCGCGGGGTGGCGCTGACGCCGAAGTGGTACGGCGGGAAGGCGTTCGGCAAGGACGTCAAGGGCAAGGCCCTGTCCGGTCCGCTGGACGCCGGGGCTTACCAGCACTGACCCTCCCTCCAAGCGCCCGCGCCACCCCGCGGCGCCGCCCGCCCCAGGCCGGTTTGGACCGCTCCGACGCAGGCCGTTGCGATGCGGAGCCACCATGATCGATCATCGAGGGATGGACGGGCGAGGGGGGCGCGGGAGATGCCGGTGATCCAGCCGCTGCGTGCGGGAGATCCTTCCGGAACAGGGCCGTATCGGCTCGTGGGAAGGCTGGGCGCGAGCACCTACGTCGGCGAGCCGGACGACGGTGAGCGGGTGGTCGTCAGGGTCCTGCCCGCCGACGTCGATCCCGGCCGCTTCCTGGAGGCCGTCGAGCCGCTGCGGGACGTCTCGGCCTTCTGCACGGCGCAGGTCCTCGGCTCCGGCGTGCTGGAGGACGGGCGGCCGTTCGTCGTGAGCGAGTACATCGACGGCCCGACGTTACGGGAGGCCGTCGCCGCGGGGCAGCGGCTGCGTGACGCGGCGTTGCACCGGTTCGCGGTGGGGACGGTGACCGCCCTGGTCGCCCTTCACCAGCTGGGGGCGGCGCACGGCGATCTGGGACCGGACACGGTGGTGCTCGGGCCCGACGGTCTCCGGGTGATCGGGTTCGGGCTGGCACGGGCGATGGCGTCCACCGGCGAGGCCACCACCCGCACGGTGGACGTTCCCGCGTTCACCGCCCCCGAGCGGTTACAGGGAGGCGAGGCGGGCCCGGCCGCGGACCTGTTCTCGTGGGCGGCGACGATCGCGTACGCGTCGTCCGGGCGTTCGCCCTTCGACGGCGGCTCGATGGCCGGCACGGTCAACCGCATCGCGAACGCCGATCCGGAGCTGCCCGACCTCGGCGACCTGCGGGAGCTGGTGCTGGCCTGCTTGGACAAGGACCCGGCGCGGCGCCCCGCCGCGAGCGACGTGCTGCTGCGTCTCGTGGGGGAGACGAGCTTCCTGACCGGTACGGTGCCGGGGGACGGGACGGAAGCGGCTGAGCCCGCGGACGGCGCGGCGCCGGCGCCGCCCGCGCCACCGGTCGCGCCGCCCGGCCGGCGGCGGAGCACGGTGCTGGTCGCGGTGGCGGCGTTCGTCGCGGGGGCCGTGCTGTCGGGCGGCGGCGTGTACGCGCTGACAGGCCAGCGCGGGACGCCCTCCGGGCCCCCTGCCGCCGCCCAGCCCGCGACCACTCTGACCGCGACCGCCCCGCCCGCGACCGCCCTGCCGGCGCAGCCCACGGGGGCGGTGCCGACGCAGGCGGCGGGGGCGGTGATCACGGGGGCGCCGCGGATCACGGCAGGCGCGACGGCCGCGCCCGTGCCGTCGGTGGCGAAGAAGGCCGACAAGGACGTCAAGCTGCCGGACATCGGGGCCACCCTGCACGAGCACGCCACCGACGCGGTGCGCCTGGCCGCGTACCTGCAGACCAAGGAGCCGTTCAGCGCCTTCGCCCGCGACGCCTCGGGCGCGTTCAAGCAGGTCGGCTTCGGCGAGGAGCCGGTGGTCTCACCGGACGGCGCCTGGGTCGCGCTGAACCCGTGGCTGAAGTTCCAGGACTCCGACATGGACCAGGTCAAGTTCGTCAACCTCAGGACGGGCGAGCGGTTCACGGTCGACACGGTGAAGAAGCCGAAGCAGACGTGGTTCCCGGCGTGGTCTCGCGACAGCCGACGGGTGGTGCTGTCGGTCACCGACGAGAAACGGACCAAGATCAGCGGCTTCGCGGTGGTGGACGTGACCACCAGGACCGCCAAGGTGGTGGAGGCGGAGTACTCCGACGACGTCAGCCTGGCGTTCACCTTCACCCCGGACGGCGGGCTGGCCCGCGGCTACCACGACGGCGACACCAACGGCGTCGACTTCTACAACGATGCCGGCCAGGTGACCCGGAGCATGCACTGGGTGGGCAAGCCGCGCAACCGCGACTGGTTCTCCCCCTCCGGCAAGCTGTTCTACACCGTCTGCCCCAAGGGCGGGGAGCTGTGCGTGTGGAACGCCGAGACGGGCGTGCGGGTGGCCACCGTTCCGGGGATCAGCTCTGACGCGAACCTGCTCGGCTGGTTCGATGAGGCCCACCTGCTCCTCCAGCAGCCGGACAAGAAGAACGACAAGCGTGCAGAGGTGCGCATCCTGAACCTGGTCGGGGACGTGTCGCGGGTGCTCGCGGACGTCAACCCGCTCAACGGCGCCCTGAACTGGGCACCCGTGGCGCGGTGACGGCCATGCCCGCCACACCGCTGCTCGCCGGTGATCCCGCTGAGGTGGCGTCGTACCGCATCCTGGGCCGGCTCGGCGAGGGCGGCCAGGGCGTGGTGTACCTGGGAGAGTCGCCGCAGGGGGAGAAGGTCGCGGTCAAGGTGCTGCGGCACGGCCCAGCGGCGGCCGGCGGAGCGGACAACAGCGCGGGCGCCGGGGCGGACTTCGCCCGGGAGATCGAGCTGACCCGCCGCGTGAAGGCGTTCTGCACCGCGAACGTGCTGGCGACCGGCGACCTGAACGGGCTGCCGTACATCGTCAGCGAGTACGTGGACGGCCCGTCGCTGGCCCAGGTGATCGCCCAGCGAGGGCCGCTGCGCGGCGCGGAGCTGCGCCGGCTGGCGATCGGCACGCTGACCGCGCTGGCGGCGATCCATCAGGCGGGGGTGGTGCACCGCGACTTCAAACCGGGCAACGTGCTGCTCGGCCGGGACGGCCCGCGGGTCATCGACTTCGGGATCGCGCGCGGGCTGGACTCGGGCGAGCGTACCGCCGCCGAGCTGGTGGGGACGCCGCCGTACATGGCGCCGGAGCAGTTCTCCGAGGCGGGATCGGGCCCGCCGGCCGACCTGTTCGCGTGGGCGTGCACGATCGTGGCGGCGGGCACGGGCCGGCCGCCGTTCGGCTCCGCCCACCTCCCGGTGCTGATCAACCGCATCCTCACGGCGGAGCCCGAGGTGGGCGATCTCCAGGGCGATCTGCGGGAGCTGGTGCTGTGCTGCCTGGCCAAGGAACCGGCCGAGCGGCCGGCGGCCTCGCGCGCGTTGCTGACGCTGCTCGGCCATCCCGTACCGGCCAAGCGCCTGCTCGCGGCCGGCCAGGAATCCGCGACGCCGCCCGCGCCACAGCCCGCGGCCGGGCAGGGGTCCGAGGTGCAGCCCGAGCCGCAGTCCGCCGGACGCGGGACGCAGACGTCCCGGCTACGGTGGCTCCGATACTCGGCCGCTGCGGCGGCGCTGGCGGTGCTGGTGGCGGGCGGCGCGGCGTACGTGCTGACGCGGACGCCGGGCGAGCAAGCAGCCCAGGCGGTCACGCCCTCGCCGGAGCACTCGGCTCCCTCGGCAGAGCACTCGGTTCCGTCACCGGACCGCTCGGTGCCCTCACCGGACCGCTCTGTGCCCTCGCCGGGGCGCTCGGTGCACACGCTCGCGAAGCCGATGCGGACCTCCTCGACGGCGACCGTCCGTCTCCCCGACTGGTCGATCAAGGTGTACGACAACCCGGACGACCCGCTGTGGGTGACGTCGGTCTTCGGCGTGACGAACGACCCGGCGGCGGGCAACCCGGCGTACGTCCGTGACCCCGCCTCGGGAACGTTCACCTTCTTCGGCAACTTCCAGACACCGGAGGTCTCCCCCGGCGGCGGATACGTCGCCGCCCTGGGCATCGGCACCCTGGCCCGCACCGACTTCAACGTGCTGCGCCTGGTGACCCGCCGCACCGGTGAGGACGTCCAGGTCCGCACATCCGACAAGCCCGGCGACACCACCGACCTGCGCTGGAGCGACGACGAACGCCTGCTCCTGACCGTCCGCGAGGGCAAGGGGGAGAAGCGGCGCGCCACCGGGTTCGTCGTGGTGGACCCGGTCACCAAGGCCGTCACCGTCCTCGACGTGGCGGGCGGCGGCACCGGCCCGTTCGTCTGGGGGCCGGGCGGCGGCGTGCTGCACCAGGGCCAGGACGGCACGGTGCGCCTGTACGACCTGAAAGGCGCCGAGCTGCGCTCGTTCCCCGGAGTGGGCGAGCTCTTCGCCGCCAACGCGGTGACCAGCCCGAGGCACGGCACGGTGTTCAGCACCCGGTGCCCGCCGCCGGGCCGCGACCTGTGCCTGTGGGACGCCGCCACCGGCCGGCGCGCGGCCGAGGTACCGCTCGGTGACGGCCACGTGTTCGAGAGCTGGCTGGACGGCGAGCACTACCTCGCCACGACCTCCAGCGGCGGCCGCACCAAGGTGGTGATGGTGGACCTGCGGGGCAAGGTGGCGCGCACCCTCGTCGAAGGCCCGGCGAAGGAGCTGGACAAGGTGACGGTCTCGCTGACCATCCGGTGATGCCCCCCCTGGGCGTGGCCGGCGGGAGCGACGGCCCGTCCGACCGGCGGCGTCCCGCACGCTCTAGAGTGGCGCCGTGGTTCCAGATCTTCGCCAGCCGCTGGTGCGGCAGCTCGCCGAGTCCGACACGCCCCGTCACTACTGGCACATGGGCGACGAGGACGGGCGGGCGTGGTTGTTCGAGAGCGTCGAGGGTGACAACCGCGAGCAGTGGGCCGTGCGGCAGGTCGAGGTGGGCGCCGACCGGGGTGCCCGCCGTTACTGGTGGCGGCACCTGCAGGACGAGTACGGCTTCCTGACCGACCAGCCGCTGGAGGTGTGGGAGCTGACCGGGATCACCCCGGAGGCGTTCGAGGCGGTCTGGGAGGCCGCCGGCTGAGGCCCGTCGCGCCGAGGCCCCCGATACGGCCCAGGCCGGCCGGTCCAGTTCGGCGGCCCAGGCCAGCCGGCCCAGCTTGGCAGCCCAGCGCGGCGGCCCAGCACGGCGGCCCGGGTGGGCGGCGCCCAGGTCGGCGGCCCAGCACGGCGGCCCGGGTGGGCGGCGCCCAGTCGGCGGTCCAGGATCAGTTACCCAGGATCAGTTGCCCAGGGGCAGCGGCCGTGGGCCAGTGACCGGGGTTAGCGGCCGGGGGTCTCCTCACCGGTGCGGGCGTCGTGGGCCAGGATGGCGAGCTGGGTGCGGTTGACCAGCCCCAGCTTGGCCAGGGCGCTGGAGATGTGCGCCTTGACGGCCCCCACCGACAGGTGCAGGAGCGCGGCGATCTCGGCGTTCGAGGTGCCTTCCGCCACGGCGAGGGCGACCTCGCGCTCCCGTCCGGTCAGCCGGGCCAGGCCGTCGCGGGCGCGCCTGGTGCGGGCGTCCGGGGCGCCGGTGACGTGGGAGATGAGGGTGCGGGCGACCCCGGGGGACAGGACCGGCTCACCGGCGGCGGCCCGCCGCACGGCCTCGACGATCTGCTCGGGCGGCGTGTGCTTGACCAGGAACCCCGACGCGCCCGCCCGCAGTGCCTCGATCACCGTCCCGTCCGCGTCGAACGTGGTCAGCACGATCACCTGCGGCCTGCGGCCCGAGCGCGCGGCGAGCGCCCTGGTGGCGGAGATCCCGTCCAGGTACGGCATGCGGATGTCCATCAGCACCACGTCGGGAGCCAGCCGCTCGACGGCCCCCGGCACGTCGGCCCCGTCGGCGGCCTCCCCGACCACCTCGAGGTCGGGCGCGCCGCGCAGCATCAGCCGCAGCCCGGCGCACACCAGCGGGTCGTCGTCCACGAGCAGGACCCGAATCGGCTCAGCCACACGCCCTCCAGGAGATGCGTCCCTACGTCTGCTGCCACGGTAGACGCGCCGACAGCACGAACACCCCGCCGCGCACCCCATGCTCCAGACTGCCCCCGTCCAGCCCCACCCGCTCCCCGAGCCCGATCAGCCCCTTACCCCCGCCCGCCCCGGCCGCTCCGGCGTGTGAGTCGCTACCTGCCCCGGCCGCTCCGGCGTGTGAGCCGCTACCTGCCCCGGTCGCCCAGGACGGCGAGCCGCCGCCCGCCCCGGCCGCCTTGCCCTCGCAGGTCTGGCAGGACTCGGCGGGTGAGCCGGTGCCCGTGACGGGGCTCTCCACTGTGACGATCAGCTCGTCCCCGGCGACGCCGTTCACGCGTACCAGCACCTCCGCACCCGGCGGCCCGTGCTTGCGCGCGTTCGTGAGCCCTTCCTGGACGGTCCGGTACGCCGTCCGCTGCACGTGCGCCCGCACCGACCCCGCCCGCGCCGCCACCTCGTCCCCCACGGCGAGCCGCACCCGCTGCCCGGCCGACTCCGCCTCGGCGACCAGGCGCGGCAGGTCGGCCAGACCCGGCTGCGGCGGGGCGTCCGCGGGCTCACCGTCGCGCAGCACCGACAGCACGTCCCGCAGCTCCTCCAGCGCCAGCCGCGCGTTGTCCTGGATCACCTCCACCGCACCGCCCACCTCCTCGGCGTCCAGGGGCGGGCCCGTCCCGGCGGCGGCGCGGGAGCTGCGGTAGGCGAGCGCGCCCGCGTGCACGGTCAGCAGTGACACCCGATGGGCCAGCACGTCGTGCATCTCACGGGCCAGCCGTTCCCGCTCCGCCCTGCGCGCCTCCGCCAGCGCGAGCCGGTGCTCCCGCTCGGCCCTGCGCGCCTCGGCGAGCTCCAGCCTGCGTTCCCGTTCCGCCCGCTGGGCCTCAGCCAGCTCCAGCCGGTGCTCGCGCGCGCCCACCTCGGCCTCCCGCCGCAGGCTGACGACCAGGAGGCGGCGCGCCCGTACGGCCATGCCCAGGCACAGCGGCCCGCCGAGCATCAGCAGCAGCGTGGCCACCAGCACCGGCCGCTGCACCCCCGGCGGCTCGGCGAACAGCCCGTAGTACCCGCACACCAGCAGGTACGCCCCCGTGACCGCCGCCGCCCGTCCCCACGGCCGGTGCACGGCGACGGTGAGCCCGGCCACCATCGCCGCCCCCATGGCCGAGGCAGACAGGGCCAGCGCGACGGCCATCGCCACCCCGAACCGCACGGGGAAGCGCCGCCGCCACCACAGGGCCAGGCACGCCACCGCCGCCACCCAGGGGTTGATCGCCACGTGCCAGGCGGGCACGAAGTCCGCCCCGGCGGGAGGGTAGGCGGCGGCCTGCTCCACCGCCATGATCACGGCGAACGCGAACAGCCCGGCGTCGGCGGCCCAGTCGCGTGCCGTGCGGCGATCGGCGGGCCACCCGTCGAGCGCGGCGAGCTCGGCGGGCAGCAGCCGGCGTGGCACGACCGTCATGCCGGGGAGCCTATGCGAGCACGGGCCGCCGATCACTGGCCGATCGGCCACACACCATGGCCACCCGGCCAGTGCACGCCCTCGATCGGCCCTGCTGGACTGGCAGGACCGGCCGGCGCCCCCTGCCCCGGATCCCCTGGAGAACTCGATGACGACCACCAGAACGCTGCTGCTCTGTGGCGCCGCCGGCGCGCCGCTCTTCGTGATCGTGCTGCTCGCCGAGGGCGCCCTGCGCCCCGGCTACGACCCCGTCTACCACTCGGGCAGCCAGCTCAGCCTCGGCGACCGCGGCTGGATCCAGATCGCGAGCTTCATCGTGACCGGCCTGCTGATGCTCCCCTACGCCGAGGGCGTGCGCCGCGCCCTCGGCTCCCGCTGGACGGCCGTGCTGATCGCCCTGTTCGGTGTGGGCTTGATCGGCGCGGGCGCGTTCGTGATGGACCCGATGCAGGGTTACCCGCCCGGCGCGCCGCCCGGCATCCCGGCCGTCACGAGCCGGCACAACAGCGCCCACGACCTGGCCTCGCTGCTGGTCTTCCTCGCGCTGCCGCTCGCGTGCCTGACCGCCGCGTTCCGGCTGAAGGGGTGGTGGAGGGCGTACTCGCTGGTCACGGCGCTCGCCACGGTGGCGCTGTTCCTCGCGTACGGCCAGGCGTTCGCGCAGGACGCGCCCAACGCTGGCCTGATCCAGCGCGTGCTCATCGTGACGGGCTGGACCTGGCTCACCCTCCTGGCGGTGCGCCTCAGCCGGACAGCCCCGACTGCCCCGGCGACTCCGAGGAGCCCGAGCGCTCCGACATCCCCGACAACCCCCCGATGATCAGCCTGATGGCCGTGTCGAAGTCGCGCTCGACCTCCTCGGCCGGCAGGTGCCCCGTCGTCTCGGCGATGACGAAGCCCGTGACGAAGGCGTGCAGCACGTCGCTCGTCCGCCGCAGCTCCGGCTCCGGCACCCCGGCCAGGCGCAGGATGCGGTAGAGGGTCTGCCAGATGACGAGCCCCCGGTCCGCGATGATCTCGGGGTGGTTGTGCAGGTGGTGCCACATGGCCGGATGTTCCAGCGCGTTGCGGTGGTAGGCCAGGCCCAGCGCCCGGAGCTGGTCCTGCCAGGGTGAGCCGTCGTCCGGCGGCAGCTCCATGCGCTGCGCGGCCGTTGAGCAGATCAGCCTGATCAGCGCGTCCTTGTTGTCCACGTGGTGGTACAGCGACATGGGGTTGACGTCCAGCTCGGCCGCCAGCTTGCGCATGGACAACCCCTCCACGCCGCCCTCGTCCATCAGACGCAGAGCGGTGGAGCTGATCTCTTCGAGAGTCAGGGGTGCGCCCCTGCGCGCGCTCACTGCCATACACCGTATGGTAGCGTCAGCCATACGGTGTATGGCTATGGAAGGGAGCACTCATGGCTCGGATCCCCGCCCCTGCGGGCCTGCCCCTCGTGGGCAACACGCTGCAGGTCCCCTCGCACGCGCCGGTCGAGCACTTCGTCAAGGTCGCCTCGCAGTACGACGAGGGCATCTTCCAGCTCGAGATCGCCGGCCGCCGGGTCATCCTCGTCTACGACCCGGACCTGGTGGCCGAGGTGTGTGACGAGAGCCGGTTCGTCAAGCGGATCAGACCGCCGCTGGCGATCGTGCGCGACTTCGGCGGTGACGGCCTGTTCACGGCCGATCACGACGAGCCGGTGTGGGGCCACGCGCACCGCATCCTGATGCCGGCCTTCAGCCAGCGCTCGATGAAGGCGTACTACCCGCAGTTCCTGGAGGTCGCCGAGCAGCTCGTCGCGTCGTGGGCAGCCCGCCAGGGGGAGGACCTGCCCGTCGCCGACGACATGACCAGGCTGACCCTCGACACGATCTCGCTGACCGGGTTCGGCTACCGGTTCAACTCCTTCGACTCGCCGCGGCTGCACCCGTTCCTGGAGGCCATGGGCGGGGCGCTGACCGAGGCCATGCACCGCAACCAGCAGCTCCCGTTCGTCACCAAGCTCAAGAAGCGGAACGAGGAGAGCTACCGGCGCGACATCGCCACCATGCAGGAGCTCGTGGACGAGGTGATCAAGCAGCGCCGCGCCGAGGGTGCCGGCGGGGGCGCCAAGGACCTGCTGGGGCTGATGCTGGAGGCGTCCGACCCGCAGACGGGTGCCCGCCTGTCCGACGAGAACATCCGCAACCAGGTCCTCACCTTCCTGATCGCCGGCCACGAGACCACCAGCGGCCTGCTCTCCTTCGCCCTGTACAACCTGCTGCGCGAGCCGCACGTGCTGGCCCGCGCCTACGAGGAGGTGGACCGGCTGCTGCCGGGCGACGAGCCGCCGGCGTACGAGACGATCATGAAGCTGGACGTCATCCCCCGCATCCTGGAGGAGACGCTGCGGATCTGGTCGCCGATCCCCGCCTTCAGCGTGACCGCCGAGCGCGACACCATGATCGGCCCCTACCTCATCCCCAGGAACCAGGGCGTCGGCGTGCTGCTCCCGCCGCTGCACCGTAGCGCCAAGGCGTGGGAGCGGCCGGACGAGTTCGACATCGACCGCTGGCTGCCGGAGAACAAGAAGAACCATCACCCCGCCGCGTACAAGCCGTTCGGCAACGGCGAGCGGGCCTGCATCGGACGCCAGTTCGCGCTCACGGAGGCCAGGCTGGCGCTGGCGATGATCCTGCGGCGCTTCGCCCTGTCCGACCCGAACGTCTACCGCATGAAGACCAAGCAGACGCTGACGCTGAAGCCCGACGGGTTCACGCTCAGGGTCCGCGAGCGGCGCGCGCACGAGCGGGCCGTGGTGGCCGCGCTGCCGGAGCAGGACAGCGAGCAGCACGACATCGCGGTGACCGGCGTGCCGCTCACCGTCGCCTACGGCTCCAACCTCGGCACCAGCTCCGACATCGCCGAGCGGCTGGCCGAGCGGGCCGGGCGGGCCGGGTTCGCCACCACGCTGACCACGCTGGACGAGCTGACGCCGCCCGCCGAGGGGCTGCTGATCGTGGTGGCCTCCTCCTACAACGGCAAGGCGCCCGACAACGCGCAGCGCTTCGACGCCCTGGAGACGCTGCCCGACCTGTCCGGCGTGCGGCTGGCCGTGCTGGGCTGCGGCAACACGCAGTGGCCCACGTACCAGGACTTCCCGCGGCGCGCGTACGAGAAGCTGACGGCGGCGGGGGCCGTCCCGCTCATCGAGCGGGGCGAGGCCGACACGGACGGCGACTTCGACGGCGACGTGTCCGCGTGGACGGCGCGCCTGTGGGCGGCGCTGGCCGAGGAGTACAGCGCCGACGCCGGGGCGGCGGGGCCGCGGTACGAGATGGAGGTGCTCAGCGAGGCCGAGGTCAGGCCGTCGGTGGTGTCGGAGCGCGCCTTCCCGCTCACCGTCATCTCCAACGAGGAGCTGACCGGCGACCCCGAGGGGCTCTGGGACTTCTCGACCGAGGCGCCGCGCCCCGGCGTGCGCTCCATCGTGGCCAGGCTGCCCGAGGGGGTGACGTACTCGGCGGGCGACCACGTGGCCGTCTTCGCCAAGAACGACCCCGAGCTGGTGGAGTGGGCGCTGCGCTGCCTGCGCGTCCCCCGCGAGCAGGTCGTACGGCTGCGCGCCGCCGGCACGACCCACCTGCCCGTGGACACGCCGGTCACCGCCGGGCTGCTGCTGACCGAGTTCGCCGAGCTGCAGGAGGTGGCCACCCGCGCCGACCTGGAGGCGCTGGCCGCGCACACCGCCTGCCCGTGGACCAGGGGGCAGCTCGCCGAGCTGACCGCGAGCTACGCCGACGAGATCCTCGCCAAGCGTGTCTCCCCGCTGGCGCTGCTGGAGCGCTTCCCGGCGATCGAGCTGCCGCTGCCGGTGTTCCTGGAGATGGCCGGGCCGATCAAGCCGCGCTACTACTCCGTCTCCTCCTCGCCGCTGGCCGACCCCGGCGTGGTACGGCTCACCGTCGGCCTCGTCGAGGGCCCCGCCTGGTCCGGTGCCGGCACCTACCAGGGCATGTGCTCGGCATACCTGGCGGGGCTGAAGGAGGGCGAGGTCTTCTACGGTTACGTCCGGGTGCCCGCGCCGCCGTTCCGGCTGCCGGACGACCCCGCCACGCCGGTGATCCTCGTCGGCCCCGGCACCGGGTTCGCGCCGCTGCGCGGCTTCCTGGAGGAGCGGGCGCTGGGCGGGGCGACGGGGCGGGCCGAGGTGTTCACCGGGTGCCGCCATCCCGAGCACGACCTGCTGTACGCCGATGAGCTGGCCTCCTGGGAGGGGGCCGGCGGGGTGAGCGTGCACCGGGCGTACTCGGCCGTGCCGGGGCATCCGTACCGGTTCGTTCAGGATGCCGTCGCGGCGCACGCGGACGAGGTGTGGGAGCTGCTGGAGCAGGGCGCCCACGTGTACGTCTGCGGTGACGGGCTGCGGATGGCGCCCGCCGTACGGCAGGCTCTGCTGGACATCCACCGGAGCAGGACCGGTGGCGAGGGCGGCGCGGCGTGGCTGGCGCGGCTGGAGGCAGACGGGCGTTACCAGCAGGACGTGTTCGCCTGACCTGCGGCGGCTGCTGCTGCTGCGGTTGCTGCGACTGCGGCTACGGCTGCGACTGCGAGAGCCCCGGCCCCGCGGCCGGGGCTCGGTGGCACAGGATGCCGGGCGGAAAACCTCAACTTCCCTTTATCGACAATCCGGACTTAACACTGCATCTTGGGATATAACCGCAGCATGCGCGACATATCCGTGGAACATGCTCGAAACCTTTCCACGGCACTGTGAGAGCCTCTGGAAAGGGGGCGGAAATGCTGCTGCGACTGAGGGTGTCGTTGCCCGACCGGCCGGGTGGTCTCGGCCAGGTCGCCAAGGCGCTGGGCGCGCTGGGAGCGGACATCCTGCAGGTCACCGTGCTCGAACGCGAGGCCGGCCGGGCCGTGGACGACTTCACCGTCTCCTGGCCGGGCCCGGTGACCGCCGCCGAGGCGCGCGAGCGGCTGTCCGCCGTGCCCGGCGTACGGGTGGAAGGCGTGTGGGCCACCAAGGAGGTGCCGGGTTCGGCCCCCGACTACGACCTGCTCATGCACGTGGCCGCCGAGCCCTCCAGGGGTTTCGCCACGCTCGTGGACGCCCTGCCCGCGCTGTGCGGCGCGGAGTGGTCGGTGGCGGTGGCCGACGGGGCCGTGCGGCACGCCTCGCTGGCGGCGCCCGCCGAGTTCGAGCTGCCCGAGCCGCCGCCGCGGGCCATCTGCGTGGACGCCGAGGAGGTGCGGCTGATGCTGCTGCCCGTGCTCGCCGCCGGGCTGCACGTGGTCGTGGCGCGGGCGGAGGGCCCGGTGTTCCACCGTGCCGAGGTGGAGCGGGCCGCCCGCATCGTGGACGTGGTCTCGAAGCTGGCGGCACGCGCGTCCTGACCTGATTGACCGAACAATCATCTGGTCACTAACGTGGGCCTCCTGATCGCGTAGCAACAGGAGCAGCCCGTGACCGTGCACGAGCCCGCCATCGGCCGCTACTACGAGGACTTCACCGTCGGCGACGTCTACCAGCACCCCATGGGCCGCACGATCAGCGAGGCGGACAACACCTGGTTCACGCTCCTGACCATGAACACGAACCAGAACCACTTCAACGCCCACCTGGCCGCCAAGTCGCCCACCGGCAAGATCATCGTGAACTCCGGGCTGACCGTGGCCATCGTGCTCGGCCTGTCCGTCATCGACGTCAGCCAGACCGCGATCATGAACCTGGGCTGGGAGGAGATCAAGCTCACCCACCCGGTGTTCGTGGGCGACACGCTGTACGCCGAGTCGAAGGTGACCGCGAAACGGGAGTCGAGGTCCCGCCCGTACGCCGGCATCGTCACCTGCTACACCCGCGGGCTCAACCAGGACGGCGACGAGATCATGTCCTGGACGCGGACCGTCATGGTCTACCGGCGCGACGCCCCGCACGACAAGGGTTACTTCCCCCAGGCCAGGACCGGCCCGCTCTGAGGAGGCGCACATGGACTTCGAGCTGACCGACGAGCAGAAGGCGTTCCGCGAGACCCTGCGCGCGTTCGTGGACAAGGAGATCGTGCCGGTCGCGACCGAGTGGGAGCACTCCGGGCGCTATCCCGCCGAGATCGTCGACAAGATGAAGCAGATGGGGCTGTTCGGGCTGTCCGTGCCCGAGGAGTACGGCGGCATGGCGGCCGACATGGTCTCGTTCGCGCTGGTCTTCGAGGAGATCGCGCGCGGCTGGATGGGCGTGGCGGGCACCATCGGCTCCCACTCGCTGGCCTGCTGGATGATCGCCCGCCACGGCACCGAGGAGCAGAAGCGGCTGCACCTGCCCGACCTGGCCACCGGCGCGCGCCGTACCGCGATCGCGCTGACCGAGCCCGGTGCGGGCACCGACCTGCAGGGCATCCAGACCCGCGCCGTCCGCGACGGCGATCACTACGTCGTGACCGGCACCAAGACGTGGATCACCAACGCCCGCCACGCCGACCCGCTGCCCGTCCTCGTCAAGACCTCGATCACCGAGCCCGCCCACAAGGGCATGTCGGTGCTGCTGGTGGACCCGTCGTCGCCCGGCTTCAGCGTCAGCCGCGACCTGCCCAAGCTCGGCTACAAGGGCACCGAGACGTGCGAGGTGGTGCTCGACGAGGTACGCGTGCCGCTCGCCTGCCTGCTCGGCGGCGTCGAGGGGCGCGGCATGCAGCAGGTGCTCGGCGGGCTGGAGCTGGGCCGCGTCAACATCGCCGCCCGCGCCGTCGGCGTCGCCCAGGCCGCCTACGACGCCGCGCTCGGCTACGCCCGCGAGCGCACCGCCTTCGGCCAGGCGATCGCCGACTTCCAGGCCATCCAGCTCAAGCTCGCCGACATGGCCACGGAGATCCAGGCCGCCCGGCTGCTCACGTACTGGGCCGCTTCCCAGGCCGATGGGGGCAGGCGGGTGGACATGGAGGCGGGCATGGCCAAGTACTTCGCCTCGGAGGTGGCGCTCAAGGCGTCGCTGGAGTCGATGCGCATCCACGGCGGGTACGGGTACTCGCAGGAGTACGTGGTCGAGCGCCTCTACCGGGACGCGCCGCTGATGGCGATCGGCGAGGGCACCAACGACGTGCAGCGGATGGTCATCGCCCGCGCGCTCGTCTCGGGGAAGGGCAAGGTCGGCTGGTAGGCGGCCGACGGCCACTCCTTATCCTGAGGAAAGGGACGAAGGGCGCAAGTGAGGGATGCCATGTCCGACCAGCACGATCCCGCCGATCATGATGACGATCACGGGCACGGACATGGACACGGGCACGGGCATGCGGAGGGCGGGGGCGGCCGGATCAGGGCCGTGCTGGGCGGGATCGGCCACGCCATCGCCCCCCACAGCCACGACACCTCCGACAAGACCGACAGCGCCCTGGAGGCCAGCGACCGGGGCATGCGCGTGCTGGCCATCTCCTTCGCCGTCCTCATGGCCACCGCCGCCGTCCAGGCCGTCATCGTCGCCGCCTCGGGCTCCGTCGCGCTGCTCGGCGACACGCTGCACAACTTCGCCGACGCCCTCACCGCCGTGCCGCTGGCCATCGCGTTCTCGCTGGGCCGCCGCGCCGCCAACCGCCGCTTCACCTACGGGTACGGCCGCGCGGAGGACCTGGCGGGCATCGTCATCGTGCTGCTCATCACCGCCTCGGCGGCCCTGGCCGGGTACGAGGCGGTCCGGCGGCTGCTCGACCCGCAGGAGATCAGGGCGGTGGGCTGGGTGGCCGCGGCGGCGGTGATCGGGTTCGCCGGCAACGAGTGGGTGGCCCGCTACCGCATCAAGGTCGGCAAGGAGATCGGCTCGGCCGCGCTGGTGGCCGACGGCCTGCACGCCAGGACCGACGGTTTCACCTCGCTGGCCGTGCTCCTGGGCGCGGGCGGTGCCGCGCTCGGCTTCCCCGTGGCCGACCCCGTCGTCGGCCTCCTCATCACCATCGCCATCGGCTTCGTCCTGCGTGACGCGGCCCGCGAGATCTACCACCGGCTCATGGACGCCGTCGATCCCGCGCTCGTGGACGACGCCGAGCGCATCCTGGCCACGGTGGACGGGGTGCGGGGGGTGGAGTCCGTACGGCTGCGGTGGATCGGCCACGCGCTGCACGCCGAGGTGGAGATCCTCGTCGATCATGACATGTCCGTCGTGGCGGCGCACAAGGTGGCCGTCGAGGCCGAGCACCGCCTCATCCACGACCTGCCACGGCTGCGCGCCGCCACCGTCCACACGGACCCGGACGGCCCGGACGGCGCCGACCACCACGCCAGCCTCACCGCCCACCGCGAGCCTTGAAGACCCGTGAAAGGCACCGCTGACCCCGCCGATCCCGGCATCACCGAGGCCGGAAAGGGTAGGTTGGGGCGAGTGTCCGCCGCCGCCCTTCCCGCCGCCACGCCCTCCGCCCCGCCCGCCGCGAGGCTCGCCTGGCTCGATGCCCTGCGCGGCATCGGCGCGCTCGCCGTGGTGGCCGAGCACCTGCTGCCGTGGTTCCTGCCCGCGCTGCGGCCCTACTGGTTCAGCCTGGGCGTCTACGGCATCCTGGTCTTCTTCCTGGTCAGCGGCTACATCATCCCGACGTCCCTGGAGCGGCACGGCGACGTCAGGGCCTTCTGGATCAGCCGCTTCTTCCGCCTCTACCCTCTCTACCTCGCCGTCATCGCCCTGGTCCTGGCCTTGGCGTGGTGGGTGCCGGTGCGGGGGGAGGTGCCGCGCGACGGGAGCGCGGTGGCGGCGCACGCGACCATGCTGCTCGACGTCGTCAGCGTCGGCGGGGTGGCCGACACCATGTGGACGCTGTCGTACGAGATGGTGTTCTACCTGCTGGTCACGGCGCTGTTCCTGATCCGCGGGCACGACCGCAGCGGGCTGCTGTCGATGGGGTTCGCGGCGGGGGCCGTGGTGGTGGGGCTGGTGGCGTCGGGCGCGGTGCTCAAGGGCGGGTGGCCGGCGTACGTGTCGTGCGCGGTGTTCGTCGTCGGCCTGACCGGGGTGCTCGTGGGCAGGCTCCGTACGCTGTCGGCCTGCGTGCTCGGCCTCATGGCGGTGACGTTGCTGGTGCTGAGCAGCCGGGTGCCGTGGCTGGGCACGGCGGTGCTGGCCGTGATGTTCGCGGGCACGGCCATCCACCGGTGGGAGCGCGGGACGGGCGGGTTGTGGCCGGTCGCGGTCACCTCGGCGCTGGTCGCGATCTCCCCCCTGTGGGCGATCGAGAGCGGCTGGTGGTGGGTGCGGGCCGACGTGTGGATCACCACGATCGCGCTGGCCGGGGCCACGTTCGCGATCGGGATGGCGCTGCGCGGGCGGCGGCTGCCCCGGGTGCTGGTGTGGTTCGGGCTGATCAGCTACTCGCTCTACCTGGTGCACCACCCGGTGCTGAAGTACTTCGTGGAGATCTCCGGCGACCTGCGGCGGGCGGACCTGCCGGTCCAGCTCGGCATGTCGGTGCTGGCGGTGGCCGTGATCGTCGGCGCCAGCGCGCTGACCTACCGGTACGTCGAGCGGCCCATGCAGGAGCTGGGCCGCCGCGTGTCACGCCGGTGCCGTCACGGGCTCCAGGGCGGAGGCGATCAGCGGGTGGCGAGCCAGGACTCCGGCCACGACCGGGTCCTCGGCCATCAGGAACGCCAGGTGCCTGACCGCGTGCGCGACCACGTTGGCCAGGTGGACCCGCTCGGGTGACGGCGTCGCGGGGGCCTCGCCCCGGGCGATCTCCAGCACCGGCACCTCGACGGCGGCCAGCCAGGGCTCCGGATCGGGGCAGATCGCGTACGTCAGCACGATCCTCCCGCCCGGCTCGTGCCGCCAGCTCGTGGAGTGCACGACCACGCCGGGGTCGCCGGCCGTGACGCCGGCCAGCCTGCGGGCGGCCCCGTCGGGGCTCTCCCCGTGTAGTGGCTGGGTAATGGCATGCCGGTAGGACCATCGCTTGTCGGTGCTCACCCGTAGCATGAGCGTCTCAACCGAGACCACGTGTCTCCCCGTCACCGACAACAACTTACTGCCAATCATATGCAACTGCGTCCGTGAGGCATATGTGTCCTGGTCTTGAAACTTCGCGGCGGGCAGGGTTGTAGTCGAGGGCGTGCGAGAGAGAGGCCGAGACTGATGCCCGGTTTGCTGGTGCTGATGGGGTCGGGCGAGACGAGCCCGACCATGGTGGAGATCCACCGCGCCGCCGCGCGGACGCTGCGCGCGGGGGCGCGGGCCGTGCTGCTCGACACCCCGTACGCCTTCCAGGAGAACCATGCCGACATCTCCGCCCGCGCTCGCGGATACTTCGCCCGCAGCGTCGGCCTGGATGTCGAGGTGGCGTCGGCGATCACCGGCGCCGACTGGGTGTTCTCCGGCCCCGGCAGCCCCACCTACGCGCTCGACCGGTGGGCCGGCTCCGGCGTGGCCGGCGACCTGCGGGCCAGGATCCGTGCCCGCGCGGGCGTGACCGTGCTGGCCTCGGCCGCCGCCTGCACCGCCGGCCTGGCGACCGTGCCGGTCTACGAGATCTACAAGGTCGGCGCCGAGCCCCACTGGCGCGAGGGCATCGACCTGCTGGAGCCGCTCGGGCTGCGGGCGGTGCTGATCCCGCACTTCGACAACGCCGAGGGCGGCACCCACGACACCCGCTACTGCTACCTCGGCGAGCGCCGGCTGTCGCGCATGGAGCGCGAGCTGCCGCCCGGCACGGCGGTCCTCGGGCTCGACGAGCACACCGCCCTGATCATCGACCTGGAGAGCGAGTCGGTGCGCGTCGCGGGCCGCGGCGGCCTGACCGTGCGGCGGCCCGGCTCGCTCGCGATCCTGCCCACGGGCACCACCACCGACCTCGGCGAGCTGCGCCGCCTGGCCGAGGGCCGCGCCGGCGCCCCCGTCCCGCTCCCACCCCTGGACGCCGTCGCCGACGCGCCCGCCGAGGTGACGCTGGAGGAGACGATCCGCTCGTGCGAGGAGCTCTTCAAGACCGCCGCCGACCGGCCCGACATGGTGGCGGCGGCGCAGGCCGTGCTCGACCTGGAGGCGGAGATCGTCAAGTGGGCCGCCGACACGGAGGAGGACGCGGGCGGGGTGGAGCAGGCCAGGGAGCTGATGCGGCTGCTGATCGCCCGCCTGGGCGAGCTCGCCCAGGCGGCGGGCCGGCGCTCCGAGGGGCTGCCCGCACTGGTGGAGCCGCTGCTGGAGTTGCGGGCGGAGCTGCGGGGGAGGGGGTGTTACGACGTGGCGGACGCGGTGCGGGACGCGATGGCGCGGGGCGGCGTGGCGGTCGAGGACACCGCCGACGGCCCTCGATGGTCGGCGGCCTCCTGAACTCGGCCTGTATCTCATGGATGACTCCCCGCCGCGTTCACCGGCCTGCGCCGCTAGAACGTCCTGGCGACCTGTCTGGCGTGCTCGTCCGCCTGCTTGCGCTCGTTCTCGTACGAGCCCGTCAGCGTCGGGTGGTGCCGGATCGCCCGCACGTCGCCGATCCCCGCCCACTTCAGCCACTCCTCGAAGAACGTGGACTGGAAGTCGATCCCGAACTCCGGCCCCAGCCCCGGCCCCCACACGGCGCTGGTGTAGACGACGGCGGCGCGCTTGCCCGTGACGAGGCCGCGGTAGCCGGTCTCCGGGTGCACGTCGAAGACCATCGCGGGCTGGCTGACGACGTCGATGAACTGCTTCAGCTTGTACGGCACCCCCGAGTTCCACATGGGCACGCTGAACAGGTACCGGTCGTAGGCGTCGAAGCGCTCGAACGTGCGCACGGCCGCCGCCCAGGCCGCCGCCTGCTCGCCCTCCGGTGTGCCGCCCCCGAACACGGTCATCTTGGCGTGCGCGGCGGCCGGGCCGAACTCGGGGAGCGTCCCGTCCCACAGGTCGAAGTGGTCGACGGAGGAGCCGGGGTGGGTGGCGAGGTACTCGTCGGTGAACGTCCTGGCGATGGCCAGGGAGATGGACTCCGCTCCGCGCGGTGAGGCGGAGACGTGCAGCAGACGGCTCATGGTGCCGGTTCCCTTCGCTGGAAGTTTCGGACTGTGGTCCGGTTACGTGAGCCGACAATACGGACTGCGGTCCGGTTGGTCAAGCGAAAAGAAGGCCGGGCGCCGCCGGAGGGCGCCCGGCCTGGGAGGCAGGCGGGAGGGGGCTAGCGGCGCGGCGGGTCGATGCGGGCGCCGTCCATGGTGAAGATCATGATGCGGGACAGGTCCACCCCGACCTTGGCGGCGTCGCCGGCGCGCCAGATGGGCCGGTTGCCGAGCCGGACGATCAGGTCGGAGCGGCGGTGGATGCCGCTGTTGGCATGCGCGCCGACCTGCTCCTGCTCCTGCCACTCCTGCTCCTGGCGCGGGAACAGCCGCCGCACCAGGCCCGACAGCTTGCCGGCGCCGTTCTTGCCGCCGTTGGCGCGCCGGCCGCGCGGGTCCGGCGGCTCGGGCACCGGTACGGCCGGCATCCCGCACTCCAGGTACGCCAGCCACTCGTGCCCGTGGTACTCCAGCGCCCGCACCCGCCCGAAGAAAGACGGCCCCTCGTACGACTCCGGCACCGGCGCCAGCCCGTCCGGCCGCAGCCCCACCAGGACCTGGCCGCCGGTGTGCTGCGAGATGGCGTACGCCCTGGGATCGCTCCACGGCATCGTGAGCCGGTGCGGGCCGAAATCGAGCATCACGTACTGGTTCTGCGGCGTCCTTACACCCGCCGCCAACAGGTTCAACTGCTGGGAGTTGAGGAAAGCGGCCACGAAGGCCGTCGCTGGATCGTTGTAAATCTGGGCCGGAGTGCCGACGTCCTGAAGGACGCCGCGATTCAGGATCGCGATCCGGTCCGCCAGCGTCAGCGCCTCGACCTGGTCGTGCGTGACGTAGATCGTGGTGACGCCGAGCGACCTGACCAGCGACGAGATCTCCATCCGCAGCTCGGTGCGCATGCCGGCGTCCAGGTTCGACAGCGGCTCGTCCATGAGGAACAGCTTGGGCTGGCGCACGATCGCCCGGCCCATCGCCACCCGCTGCCGCTGGCCGCCTGAGAGCGTGCCCGGGCGGCGGTCCAGCGTCTCGTCGATGTGCAGCGCCTTCGACAGCTCCGTGACGCGCTCGCGCACCATGGCCGGGTCGGACTTGGCGATCTCCAGCGGGAAGGCGATGTTCCCGCGTACCGTCCGGTGGGGGTAGAGGGCGCCGTTCTGGAAGACCATCGCCACGTCACGGTCGCGCGGGGCGAGGTGGTTGGCCATTTGCCCGTCTAACCAGAGCTCGCCGTCGGTGATCTCCTCCAGGCCCGCGATCATGCGCAGCAGCGTGGACTTGCCGCAACCCGAGGGGCCGAGAAGGACGAGGAACTCGCCGTCTTCCGCCTGCAGGCTCAGCCGGTCGACTGCGAGGTAGTCACCCGGATACACCTTGGACACTTTGTCGAGAACGACCGAGCTCATGGGCCCACACCTTGCGCGCGTGTCACCTGTGACGAGGCTGATTGATGAGGTAGTACATCGCGCCTTAACGCTACATGTCCACCCTTGACATAAAGAATCTCTTTCGTGTGCGTTTCGGGCGGGAGTTTTGGGTGTCCGTACACCCAGATTTCCGGATCTGCGGGGCGTGGAAGGACTTGCGTAAAGTTGCGGAAAGGGCTTTCATGGTCGGGACGTTCGGGGGATGACTCGGGGGAAACCATGACCGCTTGGTGGCGAGACGCCGCGATCTACCAGGTCTACGTGCGCAGTTTCGCCGATGGCAACGGTGACGGCATCGGTGACCTGATCGGTGTTCGCGATCGCCTGCCGTACCTCGCCGACCTCGGTGTGGACGCCATCTGGCTGACGCCGTTCTACACCTCGCCGATGGCCGACTTCGGCTACGACGTGGCGGACTACCGCGACGTCGACCCGCTTTTCGGCTCGCTCGCGGACGCCAAGGCGCTCATCGACGAGGCCCACGAGCACGGGCTGCGCGTCATCGTGGACGTCGTGCCGAACCACACCTCCTCCGCCCACCCCTGGTTCCAGCAGGCGCTGCGCGGCGAGAGGCGCGATCGTTACATCTTCCGCGACCAGCCCAACGACTGGGAGTCGATCTTCGGCGGGCCCGCGTGGACGCAGGTGGCGGACGGGCAGTGGTACCTGCACCTGTTCGACCCCGCCCAGCCGGACCTCAACTGGGACAGCGAGGAGGTGCGCGGGGAGTTCCTGTCGATCCTGCGCTTCTGGCTCGACCTGGGCGTCGACGGCTTCCGCGTGGACGTCGCGCACGGCATGGTCAAGCCGGCCGGCCTGCCCGACATCGGCCGCGGCAACCAGGCCAGGATGGTCGGCAGGGAGCCGGTGCCGTTCTTCGACAACGACGGCGTGCACGAGATCCACCGCGCCTGGCGGGCCGTGCTCGACTCCTACCCCGGCGAGCGGATCGGCGTGGCCGAGGCCTGGGCGCCGACGCCCGAGCGGCTGGCCATGTACGTCCGCCCCGACGAGCTGCACCAGGCGTTCAACTTCCACTACCTGTTCGCCCCCTGGGACGCCACGCAGCTGCGTGCCGTGATCGACTCCTCGCTGGCCACGGCCGGCTCGGTCGGCGCGCCGACCACCTGGGTGCTGTCGAACCACGACGTCAAGCGGCACGTCACCCGCTACGGCAGCCTGGCCCGCGCCCGCGCCGCCGCGCTGCTGACGCTCGCCCTGCCCGGCTCGGCCTACGTCTACAACGGCGAGGAGCTCGGCCTGCCCGAGGTGCTCGACCTGCCGGCGGAGCTGTGCCAGGACCCGCAGCGGCTGCGCGACCCCGACAGCGGCCGCGACGGCTGCCGCGTGCCGATGCCGTGGACGCGCGACGGCGGCTGGACCGACCCGTGGCTGCCCATCCCCGCGGGCTGGGCCGAGCTGAGCGTGCAGGCCCAGCACGGCGTGCCCGGCTCGACGCTGGAGCTGTACCGCCAGGCCCTGCGGCTGCGCAAGGAGATCGAGGGCGAGCTGGTTTGGCACGACTCGCCCGAGGGCACGCTGGTGTTCTCCCGCGGTACGTTCGTCTGCGCCGTCAACCTGACCGGGACCCCCGTGGACCTCGGCGTCGACGGCGAGCTCCTGATCGCCTCCGATGTCCCTGGAGCAGCGGATTCGGCGGCCTGGTGGAAAGTAAAGTAAGTGCCATGACTGGTCACGCTCGCCTAGCCGACATCGCCGCCCAGGCCGGGGTGAGCGAGGCCACGGTCAGCCGGGTCCTCAACGGGAAACCCGGAGTCTCGGCCGCCACCCGCCAAGCGGTGATGACCGCGCTCGACCTCATGGGGTACGAACGCCCGCCCCGCCTGCGGCAACGCAGCAACGGGCTGATCGGCCTGGTGACACCGGAGCTGGACAACCCGATCTTCCCCGCGTTCGCGCAGGCCATCGAGAAGGCCCTGACCCAGCACGGCTACACGCCCGTGCTGTGCACCCAGCTACCCGGCGGCGCGCCGGAGGACGAGTTCACCGAGCTGCTGGTCGATCGCGGCGTGAGCGGCATCGTGTTCGTCTCGGGGCTGCACGCCGACACCACCGCGCGGATGGACCGCTACACCCGGCTGACCGACCGTGGGCTGCCGATCGTGCTGGTCGACGGCTACAGCGAGCACATCGACGCGCCCTTCATCTCGCCCGACGACCGCATGGCCGCGCGGCTGGCCGTGCAGCACCTGGTCGACCTCGGCCACGAGCGCATCGGGCTGGCGCTGGGGCCGCGCAGGTTCGTGCCGGTGATCAGGAAGATCGAGGGTTACCGGCAGGCCATGGCGCAGCTCCTCGGCGCGGCCGACCTGGACGACCTGATCGCGCACTCGCTGTTCTCGGTCGAGGGCGGGCAGGCCGCCGCCGCCCAGCTCCTGACCCGCGGCTGCACCGGCATCGTGTGCGCGAGCGACCTGATGGCGCTGGGCGCGATCCGCGCCTGCAGGGAGAAGGGGCTGTCGGTGCCCGCGGAGGTGTCGGTGGTCGGGTTCGACGACTCGCCGCTGATCGCGTTCACCGACCCGCCGCTGACCACGGTGCGCAAGCCGATAGGAGCGATGGCCTCGGCGGCCGTGCAGACCCTGCTCGAAGAGGTCAACGGCGCGCCCGCCAAGCACGTCGAGCTGATCTTCCAGCCGGAGCTCGTCGTCCGCGGCTCCACCGGCTCAGGGCCGCTGGTCAACCGGTGAGTGCCGACGTCCTGGTCCTCGGCGGGTCCGGGGTCGACACCACCGTGTACGTGCCCGAGCTGCCCCTGCCGTACCGCGACACCTACCACGTGCCGCCGGTCGTCGACAGGGTCGGCAACACCGGCTCCGGCGTCGCGCTCGGCTGCCACGCGCTCGGGCTCGGCGTCGTCTTCGCCGACCTCATCGGTGACGACCCGCAAGGCGCCCTGATCCGCCACGCGCTGCGCGAGATCGACTGCCGCTGGGGTCAGGCCGAGGCCGGCACCACGCGCAGCGTCCTGCTCGTCGGCCCCGACGGGCGCCGGCTGTCGCTGCACGACCCGAAGGCCACGCCGGGCGAGCGCCTGCCGAGGGAGCTGTACACCGGCGTGGACGCCGCGCACGTGCACGTGTCGATCACCGACCGCTGCCGCGACGTCCACCACGACCTGGAGGGCAGGTCCGTCTCCACCGACCTGCACGACTGGGACGGCGTCAACGACTACCACAAGGACTTCGCCTACCGCTCCGACCTGGTGTTCCTGTCGGCCACCGCCCTCCCCGACCCGGCCGCGGCGATGCGCGACATCCTGCGGCGCGGGCGCGCCCACACGGTCGTGTGCACGCGTGGCGCCGACGGCTGCCTCGTCCTGACCCGCGACGCCGGCGAGGTGCGCGCCTTCCCCGCCGCCCCGCTGCCCGGCCCGGTGGCCGACAGCAACGGCGCGGGCGACGCATTCGTCTCCGGCTTCCTGTACGGCCTGCTGCGCGGCAGGCCGCTGGAGGAGTCCGTACGGCTGGGCGCCATCGCCGGCGCGCACGCCTGCACGGTCACCGGCACGCACGAGTCCCCGATCAGCGAGCCGCTGCTGCTGGCCAGGGCTCAGGCGTCGGCCGGCTGAGGCCGGTCGAGCTCCCGCCAGGCCCGGCAGACGAAGGGCGGCACGGAGATCAGCAGGTAGACGCCGGTGAAGACGAACAGGGTGGCGCCGAGGCCGATGACCGCGGTGAGCGAGCCGGCCAGCAGCCCGCCGAGCGGCATCCCCGCGTACGCGGCGGCCGTCATGGCGCCGATCACGCGGGCCCGCAGCGGGACGGGGATCCGGCCGTACTGGAGGATGCCCAGGATGGGGTTGATCGCGCCCGCGGCGAACCCGGATACCGCCGTGACGGCGAGCGCGGCGGGGAACGGCGCGCCCATGGCCAGCACCAGCACGCGCGGCACCCCGGCCAGGAGGAAGCACCATCCGTACGTCAGCCGCATGGGCAACCGGTCGCCGGCCGTCCCGTACACGATGGTCCCGGCCACCGCGCCCGCTCCCAGCACGCCGGTGAGCAGCCCGAACGCCCGCGGGTCGCCGGTCACCTCGCGCGCGTACAGCGCCAGCAGCACCTGGGTCACGCCGGTGTCCAGCAGGTTCACGACCACGATCATCGCGGTGGCGCTGAGCTGCAGCCGGTCCCGCCACAGGAAGGCCAGCCCGGCCCGCAGCTTGCTCGCGTACCCGCCGGAGTCGCGCCGCCCCCGCTTCACCCGCGGCACGCCTGCGGCGACCAGCGCCGCGGACAGCAGGAACGTCACCCCGTCCACCAGCAGCAGCATGCTCGGGCCGAGCCACAGGATGAGCACCCCGGCCAGCGGCGCTCCCACCATCGCGGCCCCGCGGTGGACACCGTCGTAGGCGGACGTCGCCCGCTCGATCCGCACGCCCGCCGCCGTGGCCAGGTCGGGCAGCATGGCCTTGCGCGCGGTCTCGCCCGGGGTGGCCGCCAGCCAGCGCAGGAACAGCAGCGCCAGCAGCAGCGGGTAACTCAGCCCGGTCGTCAGGAAGAGCACCGGCACGGCCAGCACGATCAGCCCGCTGACCAGGTCGGACAGCACGCTCACCGGGCGGAACCCGAGCCGGTCCACCATCGTGCTGCCGAAGGCGGCGGAGATGACGATGGGCAGCGTCGTGGCGAACGAGGCCAGCCCCGTGAGCACGGGGCTGCCGGTGGTCTCCAGGACGAACCACGGGACGGCGAGGAGACAGAGCATGGTTCCGGTGACGGAAAGGGCGTTGGCGGCCAGCAAGGTGATGAATGCACGCCTCACGCGGTTTGCCCCCGGGCAACGATTCCGATTGTCAGCGTTTCTCATGGGCGGCTTGTGGTCAAGGGAGCGTGTTTGCGTAGGCATGTCGTAAATAAGGTGATTTGATAGTACGATTCGGGAGATCGTGCGATAAAACCGTTCACCGTCAGGGGCTCGCGCTTGACGGCGGGGAGTCGGACGCTGTTGACATCCGAGAAAAGGAGTCCCATGTACCGCTGGGAGATCGTTCAGGCGGTCACCGCACAACGGGTGTTCGGGATCGTCAGGAGCGCCGGCCCGCAGGAGGCGGTGGCCGCCGCCGAGGCCGTGCTCGACGCCGGGCTGCGGGCCGTGGAGGTGGCGCTCACCACGCCCCGGGCGCTCACCGCCGTCGCGCGGCTCACCGAGCAGCGGCCCGAGGCGCTGGTCGGCGCCGGCACCGTGCTCGACGAGGCCGCCGCCCGGGCCGCCGTCGAGGCCGGGGCGCGCTTCCTGGTCTCGCCCAACCTGCACCCCGGGGTGATCCGCACCGGGCACCGCTACGGCGTGCCGGTCTTCCCGGGCGTCGCCACGCCGACGGAGATCGTACGGGCCCTGGAGGAGGGCGCGGACGCGGTGAAGATCTTCCCGGCCTCGGCAGTGACGCCGTCCTGGCTGCGTGACGTGCGGGCCGCGCTGCCACAGGCCCCCGCCATCCCCACGGGTGGTGTGACCATCGACAACGCGCCCGGCTGGATCGCCGCCGGCGCCGTGGCCTGCGGCATGGGCTCCGCGCTGACCTCGGGCGGCGCGCGGGCGGCGGGGGAGCGGGTCGCGGCGCTGCTCACCCGCCTCGCGCAGGCGGGCTGACGGGCGTGAAGCTCCAGGGCCTGCACGGACAGGTGGTCGACGGCCTCGGCCGCTCGCTCGCCGGCGGCGAGCTGCGCGCCGGCGAGGTGCTGCGGCTGGAGGACGTCCAGGAACGGTTCGGCGTCTCCCGCACGGTCGCCCGCGAGGCCGTACGCGTGCTGGAGTCCAAGCGGCTGGTCAGCAGCCGCCCGCGCGTCGGCGTCACCGTGCGCCCGATGAGCGCCTGGAACCTCTACGACCCCCAGGTGATCCGCTGGCGGCTCACCTCGCCGGGGCGCGAGGGGCAACTGCGCGAGCTGGCCGAGCTGCGAGCCGCCGTCGAGCCGGCCGCCGCCGCGCTGGCCGCCCAGCACGCCGGGCCCGCGGTGCGGCAGGAGCTCATGGACCACGCGCGCGCCCTGACCGCCGCCGCCAGGGCCGGCGACAAGGAGGGCTTCGTGAGCGCCGACGCCGCCTTCCACCGGGTGCTGCTCGGCGCGTCGGGCAACGGCATGTTCGCCCAGCTCGCCGAGGTGACGGAGGAGCTGCTCGTGGCCCGGCGCGACCTGCTGCTCCTGCCCGAGCGGCTCGACAATCCCGCCGTCCGCCGCCACCTCGACGTGGCCGCGGCCGTCGCCGAGGGCCGCGGCGAGGACGCGGCGCGGGCGGCCGGCTCGATCGTGGCGGCGGCACGCGACGAGGTGGAGAGCATCCTCGACGGCACCGCCTGCCCTCTCGCCACCTGATGGCGCGAGCGCGGCCGCACCCCCGTCACGCGGCCGAGCCCGCGCGGCCGCCGCAGCCCCTTGGCCGGCATGCGCAGGATCGCGCCGGGGCGCATCCTGCCGAGCCGCCATCCCGCGTACGAGGCGGCGAGCCCGAGCGTGCGCATACTGACCGGCCGGCGCCTCACCCCTCACGCCGACCCGGCGCGGGTGGCGCAGTGAACCGCCGGGCCGCCAGCTCGGCGCGGGGCCCGTCCGCCCAGGCGACCATCTGCAGGGCCGTGCCGGCGATCAGCAGGAGGGGAGGCTCGGTCGATCCGGACATCGCGTGCGATATATGCTCACTCGTGATCAACGCGCTATGACCGGGAGGCTGCCCGATGACCGTCGCCGTCCACGTCGGCCCCGAGCCCGTGCCCGCGCTCATCGACGCCGTACGCCGCGCCGGCGCCCGCGTCGTGCCCCTGGCGGAGGCCGAGGCGATCGTCTACTACGGCAGCGACGACCCCGGCGAGGTGCGCTCCATGCTGCACGAGGGCATCCGCTGGGTGCAGCTCCCGCACGCGGGCGTCGAGCGGTGGGCCGATGCCGGCGTCATCACCGACCACCCCGTCTTCACCGCCGCCACCGGCTCGTACGGGCGGCCCGTGGCCGAGCACGCGCTGGCCCTGATGCTGGCCGCGGCGCGCGGGCTGCACCGGCTGGCCAGGGCCACGACGTGGGGGCCGAACACGTCCAGGGAACTGAGCGGGTCCACGGTCGCGGTCGTCGGCGCCGGCGGCATCGGGCGGGCGCTGATCGGGATGCTGGAGCCGTTCGGGTGCCGGGTGGTCGCGGTCAGCGACAGCGGCGAGGTGCCGGGAGCCGCCGAGGTGCTGCCGCGCGCCCGTTACCGCGAGGCGCTGCCCGAGGCCGACTACGTAGTCGTCGCCGCGCCCGCCACGCCGGGCACCAGGGGCATGTTCGGGACGCACGAGTTCGGGCTCATGCGGCAGGACGCGTGGCTGGTGAACGTGGCCAGAGGCGGCCTCGTCGTCACCGGCGAGCTGGTCGAGGCGCTGCGCGCGGGCCGCATCGGCGGGGCGGCGCTCGACGTCACCGACCCCGAGCCGCTGCCGGACGGCCATCCGCTCTGGTCGCTGGAGAACGTCCTGATCACGCCGCACTCCGCGAACCCGCGCGCCGCCTACTGGCGCGGCCTGGCCGAGCGCGTCACCTCGAACGTGCGCCGCTTCGGCGACGGTGAGCCCCTGGAAGGGGTCGTGTCGCCGGCACGCGGCTTCTAGCCCCTGGGGAGGTTGAGCCGGGCTCCCGAGCTCAGCCCCGAGTCGTGCACCTCGATCCCGACGGGTTCGAGCTCCTTGGGCAGCTCGAACACCAGCGCGCCGGTGAACGACGCGCCCGCCTCGATGCGGATCGGCGTGATCTCCTTGCCGCCCTTGTCGAGCAGCTTGGTGCCGCCGTGCAGCTCGTCGTCCTCGTCGATGAGCTTCTGCTGGCCGGGGTAGAGCACCCGGGCCTCCTCGCCGACGTTCCTGACCTGCACGCCGATCTGGCACGTACGCTCGGCCGCGGCCTTGGCCGGCTTGGGGCACTTGGCGCTCGTCACGGCGAAGCGCAGCTTGCCGTCCTGTACCGGCCCGTCCTCACCGACGGCGGGCGAGCGGAACACCCAGGCCAGCACCGCCAGCAGCACCACCACGAGCACCACGGCGATCACCAGCGCGGTCAGGCAGCCCGCGAACACGCCCCGCTTCGGCCGGGCCGGCCGGTAACCGGGCAGCCGCCCCTGGCCGGTGGCCGAAGGGTCGGGCAGCGGACCCTGACCGGTGGCCGAGTGGTGCAGCGGCGCCTGGCCGGTCGGGTGCGGCAGCGGCATCTGGCCGGTCTGGGGCGGTAAGGGCACCCGTCCGGCACCCCGCGGCCGGGGCCCGCGCGAGGAGCCGGGCGTCGGACCGGTCCGCTCGGCTGGCGACGGCCCGCGGCCGGGCATGGGCGTCGGCCCCGTCCGCTCGGCGGGCGGCGGCTGCTGCGGCACGTGCGGCGCTCCGGGCGCGGGCTGCGGCCCCCGGGCCGCCCCCTGAGTGGGGCCGGTGCGCTCGGCGGGGGACGGCGCGTGGCTCATCCCGGGCGTGGGGCCCGTGCGCTCGGCCGGAGGCGGCGGTTGCGGGGCGCGGGAGGCGCCCGGCGTGGGACCGGTGCGCTCGGCGGGCGGCGGCTGGGGCGCCCGGTGCTGCTCCGGGTGGTGGGACGGCCTGGGGGCGTGGCCCGTGCGGTCGGGCGGCGGCATCAGCGGGCCGAACTCCGACGGGTTCCACGCGTTGGTCAGGTGCTTGGTGGCGGCGAGCTGCGCGGCCGGCTCGTCGGAGGCCTCCACCAGCTCCAGCAGCAGCTGCCGGGCCGCGGGCCGGCGCGCCGGGTCGGGGTGGATGGCCGCCGCGACCAGCCGGTCCAGCGGCGCGGGCAGCCCCCGCAGGTCCGGCGGCGCCTGGCGGGCCCTGGCCGCCATCACGTACGCGTCCCCCTCGCCGAACGGATGCCCGCCCAGCCCCGCGTACGCGATCAGCGACCCCCACGCGAACACGTCGCCAGCCGGGCTCGACACCCCCTCGAAGACCTGCTCGGGAGCGATCCATCCGGGCGTGCCCATCACCATGCCGGCGTTGGTGTGCCGGGAGTGCACGTGCGTCGAGCGCGCCAGGCCGAAGTCGATCACCCGCGGCCCGGCCAGCGTCAGCATCACGTTGGCCGGCTTGAGGTCGCGGTGCACCAGCCCGGCGGCGTGGATCGCGGTCAGCGCGGCGGCCACGCCCACGGCGGCGGCGTGCAGCACCGACGGCGACAGCGCGCCGTGCTCGATGAGGTGGTCCTCCAGCGAGATGCCGTCGATGTACTCGGTGACGAGGTAGAGCACGCCCCGGTCCTCGCCGTGGTCGAGCACGCGCGCCGTGCAGAACGAGGCCACCTTGCGCGCGTTGGACACCTCTTCGTGGAAGCGCGCCCGGTAGACCGGGTCGGCGGTGTAGTCACGCCGGATGGCCTTGAGCGCCACGCGCGAGCCGTCGGCGGCCTTGGCGAGGTAGACCACGCCCATGCCGCCGGAGCCGAGACGGCTGATCAGCTCGTAGGGGCCGATCGCCGGCGGATCTTCCGGCTGAAGAGGAGTGCCTGCGGAGCGCCCCAACGTCGCCGTCCTCTCGCCGTCGTCATCCCGTCTCAACCCGAACCGTTCCTCCCGCCGGTTCGTTCCTCTGGCAACCCTCTGGCAACCCGAACCGTTCCGCCGCCCGGCATCCCGTTTGTACCCCAGACTCTAACGGAGGAAGGGCCTGTCCGTAGGACACTAGCCCCCAGGAGCGTCCCGCCGGAGGGGCCGCATGGCCACCCGCAGCCGCGCGAGATCGATCGTGTGGGGGAGCGGCCGGTGCTGTGAGATCAGCCGTCCGACCGGCTTGGGGCGGGCCGCGCTCAGGACCGCCCCGAGGAAGGCCGTGCCGACGGCGAGCGTCAGGTGCACGCCGCCGCAGCCGGGCCGCGCCCACCACTCGTCCGCGGCCGTGCCGTCCAGCCAGATCTCGGGCGCGAACGTGTTCGCGTACGGCAGGCGCGGGCTGCGCTGGTGCGCCGCGATGGGCACGAGCACGGTGGTGCCGGCGGGCAGGACGCTGCCGTACCACTCGGTCTCGGCGGTCGTGACCCGTGCCAGGGCGGGCACCGGCGGCCACAGGCGCAGCCCCTCGCGCAGGCACGCCCGCAGGTGTTCCGGGTCCTTGCGGGCCGCCTTGCGGTGGGCGGGGTGGGCGGCGAGCAGCGCCAGGGTCTGCGTCAGGCCCGCCGCGGTGGAGCCCAGCCCCATCAGCCAGAACGCCGCGTGCATCAGCGCGCGCGACTCGTTCTCCGGCGTCTCGGCGATCAGGCCGGCCAGGCTGCCGGGCTCGGCGCGGCGCAGGTGGTCGATGATGCGGGCGTCGTAGCGCCCGGAGAGGATCTCCTGGCGGCGCCTGGCCCGCCACCGGCCGGCCCGCGTGACGCCTTCCAGCAGCCGGGTGAGCTCCTCGTCGCGGGCCGCGCCGTCTCCGTAGACGCAGCGCCTGGCCACGCGCTGCCAGCAGGCGTTGAGCCGCGCGTGGTCCACCACGCCCTCGGTCAGCCCGGCGGCCTCCTGCCTGGCGATCTCGATGAAGCGCGGGCGCAGCACGTCCGTGGGCAGGCCGAACGGGCGCTCGTGGAGGGTGGGGGCGTAGGCGTCGTCGTCCTCGGTCAGCACGCGCAGGGCGTCGCGCTTGGACAAGACCAGCAGCGCCCGGCCGCGCAGGCCGCGGACGAGCACGGGCCGGCCGCCGTAGCGGGACTCCAGGGTGGCCAGCAGCGCGCGGGCCCGCAGCGGGTCGCGGCCCCGCGTCAGGTGCGGCGTGCCCGGCGGGACGAGCGTGGCCGCCAGGCGCAGGCTCTCCAGCAGGGTGGCCCTGGGCAGCCCCCTAGGCACGTGTGACCTTCCGCGCTCTCATGCGTCGATGTGATCGCTCGGGGGCACGCGTTCGCAATGAGGGGTTTCGGTCAGTGGAACACTTTCGGTCTCAAGATCTGTGAGTGTTCCGGTGACCGGAACGGGGTCACGCGGGGAGGAGCGCGGCGGAGATGGCCTGGGCGGCACCCCGTACGGAGATGCCCAGCTTGGCCAGCGGAGCCAGGTGGGCGGGCGCGGCCACGCCGACCGACATGCACACCCGCCCGCCGGGCCCGAACACCGGGGCCGCCACGCAGGCCACGCCCTCGGTGAACTCCTCCTGCGAGTAGGCGATGCCGTGCCGGCGGACCTGTGCCAGCTCCCGTTCGAGCCCGGCCAGGTTGGTGATCGTGCGGCGGGTCAGCCGCTCGAACGCGCCCCGCGCCATCAGCTCCTGGCGCAGCTTCGGGTCGAAGGCCAGCAGCGCCTTGCCGGTCGCCGTGCAGTGCAGCGGCGCGCGGTCGAGGCCGTCGGAGCGCGAGCCGACGCGGTTGTGGCCGTACAGGCGCTCGACGTAGCGGGCCTCCAGGCCCGACGGCACGGCCAGGTTCACCGTGTGCCTGGTGGTCTCGAACAGGTACAGCAGGTAGGGGAGCACCACCCGGCGCGTGCCGGGCACGCGCGCGCGGGTGATGCCCGCCATCGACTCCAGCAGCTCGCCGGGCAGGTACGCGTTGCCCACCCGGCGGGCCAGCTCGCGCGAGCAGAGCACGCCCAGGATCCGGTGCGCGGTCGACTTGGGCAGGCCCGTGCTGCGGCAGAGCTGCGACAGCGTGACGGGACGCGAGGCGGCGCCGAGCGCGAGCAGGATGTCGATCCCGCGCTCGAGGCTGCCCGGCTGGGACGCGGGGCGCTCGTCCGTCATCGCCTGCGCTTGGCTGACCGTTTCCGTCGGCATCGACATCCCTTTCGCTCTCCGGATAGCGGAAGGGGCTTCCCGGGGCTCGGCTTTACACTTCCTGGCGTACCCGGTCGCCGCGCGCTGATACACCCGCCGTTCAGCGGAGCCGGATGATCTCCGCGTACACCGAAACAGCCACCTCACCAGGCGTTCTGGCCCCAATGTCCAGGCCTGCGGGGACGTGGACGCGTTCGCCTCCCTCCACCCGCGCCAGCACCGCCGCGCCCCGCTTGCGGCTGGCGATCAGCCCGACGTACGGCACCCCCGCCGCCAGCGCCTCGCGCAGCACCGGCTCCTCGCCCACGCCGTGCGAGGCCACCAGCACGGCGGCGGTGCCGGCGGCGACGGGGCCCGCCCCCTGCTCGACCGTGTACCCCATCGCCCGGCCCACCTCGGCGAAGGCCCGCGCGATGGGGCTGTCGCCGTGCACGCGCACCAGCCTGGGCGGCGAGACGGACTCCAGGAAGATCTCCAGCGTGCCGCCCGACAGGCACGGCTGGCCCACGGCCACCAGGCCCTCCTCCTCGCGCGGCGCGTCCTCCTCGGGGGTGATCCGCAGCAGCGTGGCCGCGCCGGTGCCCATCAGGCGCAGGCCCTGCGCGCGTACGGTGTCGGTCGCGCACACGCCGCCGACGAACCCCTCGATCGTCCCGTCGGCCAGCACCAGCGCGCGATCGCCCGCCTTGGCGCTGGTCGGCCGCTGTGCGCGCACGACGGTGGCCATCACGTACGGCTCCCGCCCCGACCGCAGCCGCGCCACCCTCGTGTCGAGGTCGGCGGCAGGCCGCGGCCGGGACGCCGGCATGCCCAGGAACTCGGTCATGGGATCGCCAGGTCCGTCCGGAACGGGTCGCCGTGGACGACGCGCCACACGTTCGCCGGCGTCAGCGGCATGTCGGCGTGCCGCACCCCGTACGGCCCGAGCGCGTCCACCACGGCGTTGACCACGGCGGCGGGCGAGCCGACCGTGGCCGACTCGCCGACGCCCTTGGCGCCGATCGGGTGCGTCGGCGAGGGCGTCACGGTCTCGCCCAGCTCCCACGACGGGCACTCCATCGAGGTCGGCAGCAGGTAGTCCATGAACGAGGCCCCCAGGTGGTTGCCGTCCTCGTCGAACGCCATCACCTGCATGAGCGCCATGCCGACCCCGTCGGCCAGGCCGCCGTGGATCTGCCCCTCGACGATCATCGGGTTGATCCGCACCCCGCAGTCGTCCACCGCCACGAACCTGCGCACCTTCACCTGCCCGGTGCCGGGGTCCACGTCCACGACGCAGATGTAGGCGCCGAACGGGTAGGTGAGGTTCGGCGGGTTGTAGACGGTGACCGCGTCCAGGTGGCCCTCGACGCCGTCGGGCAGCTCCAGGTTCGAGTGGGCGCCCAGCGCGATCTCCGCCAGCGACTTGCCGGTGGACGGGTCGCCCACCACCGACCACCTGCCGTCGGCCCACTCCAGATCGTCCGCGGAGGCCTCCAGCATGGCCGCTGCGACGATCTTGGCCCGGTCCCGGACCTTCCTGGCCACGATGGCCGCGGCGGCCCCGGAGACGGGCGTGGAGCGCGAGCCGTACGTGCCGAGGCCGAACGGCGTCTGGTCGGTGTCGCCGTGCACCACCTCCACGTCGTCGGCCGGGATGCCCAGCTCGTGCCCGACGATCTGGGCGAACGTGGTCTCGTGCCCCTGGCCCTGCGACTGGCACGACACCCGCAGCACCGCCTTGCCCGTCGGGTGCACCCGCAGCTCGGCGCCGTCGGCCATGCCGAGGCCGAGGATGTCCATGTGCTTGCGCGGGCCGGCGCCGACCGCCTCGGTGAAGAAGCTGACGCCGATGCCCATCAGCTCGCCCCTGGCCCGCTTGTCGGCCTGCTCGGCGCGGAGCTTGTCGTAGCCGGCCATGTCCAGGGCCAGGCGCAGCGCCTTCGGGTAGTCGCCCGAGTCGTACTCCCAGCCGGTGGGCGAGGTGTACGGGAACTGCTCCGGCTTGAGCAGGTTGCGCATGCGCAGCTCGGCCGGGTCCATGCCGAGCTCGGCGGCCAGCACGTCCACCATGCGCTCGACCAGGTAGACGGCCTCGGTGACGCGGAAGGAGCAGGCGTAGGCGACGCCGCCGGGGGCCTTGTTCGTGTAGACGCCGGTGACCTCGCAGTGGGCGGTCTCGATGTCGTAGGAGCCGGAGAAGACGTGGAAGAACCCGGCGGGGAACTTGGTCGGCTGCGCGGTGCCGTTGAACGCCCCGTGGTCGGCCAGCACCTTGACCCGGATGCCCTGGATCTTCCCGTCGCGGGTGGCGGCGATCTCGCCGCGCATGTGGTAGTCGCGGGCGAAGGCCGTGCTCATGAGGTTCTCGGAGCGGTCCTCCATCCACTTGACCGGCCTGCCGGTGACGATCGAGCCGACGATCGCGCAGATGTACCCCGGATAGATCCCGACCTTGCCGCCGAAGCCGCCGCCGATGTCCGGCGAGATCACCCGGATCTTGTGCTCGGGCAGCCCGGCCACCATCGCGTACAGCGTGCGGTGGGCGTGCGGCGCCTGCGTCGGGCACCAGACGGTCAGCTTGCCCGTGACCTTGTCGAAGTCGGCCAGCGCGCCGCAGGTCTCCAGCGGCGCCGGGTGCACGCGCGGATAGATCATGTCCTGCGCGACCGTCACCTCGGCCTGCTCGAACACGGCTTCGGTGCGCGCCCTGTCGCCGGCCTCCCAGTCGAAGATGTGGTTGCCGGTACGCCCTTCGAGGTCGTCGCGGATGACCGGGGCGCCGGGGTCGAGGGCCTTCCTGGCGTCGATGACCGCGTCGAGCGGCTCGTACTCGACGTCGATCAGCTCCAGCGCGTCGCGCGCCGAGTACGCGTCCTCGGCCACCACGAACGCGACCTCCTGGCCCTGGAAGCGCACCTTGTCGGTGGCCAGCACCGCCTGGGTGTCGTTCGACAGGGTGGGCATCCAGGCCAGGTTCAGCCCGGCCAGGGTCTGGCCGGTGATGACCGCCTTGACCTTCGGATGCGCCTCGGCCGCGCTGGTGTCGATGGAGACGATGCGCGCGTGGGCGTGGGGGCTGCGCAGGATGGCGCCGTACAGCATGCCGGGCAGGCGTACGTCGTCGGTGTAGTTGCCGCGCCCGCGGATGAAGCGGGCATCCTCTTTGCGGTGCATACGCCCATAACTCATGATTTCGCCTCCGCTGCCCAACGGATCGAACGGACGATGTTCTCGTAACCCGTGCACCGGCACAGCTGGCCCGAGATCGCCTCGCGGATCTGCGCCTCGTCGGGATCGGGGTGGCGGTCGAGCAGGGCCTGCGCGGTCAGCAGCATGCCCGGCGTGCAGAACCCGCACTGCAGCCCGTGACACTCCACGAACCCCTTCTGCACAGCGTCCAGCTCGCCGTCGCGCTCCAGCCCCTCCACGGTGGTGACCTCGTGCCCGTCGGCCATGACGGCCAGCACCGTGCACGACTTGACCGGCACGCCGTCGAGCTGCACCGTGCACACCCCGCAGTTGGAGGTGTCGCAGCCCCAGTGGGTGCCGGTCAGACTCAGCTCGTCGCGCAGGAAGTGCACGAGCAGCAGCCGCGGCTCGACGTCCCTGGTGTACGACTGCCCGTTCACGGAGACCGTGATCCGCATCTCAGATCCTCCCTGCGGCCCTGGCCAGCGCGCGCCGGGTCAGCTCGGCGGCCAGGTGGCGCTTGTAGTCGGCGGGGCCGCGCTGGTCGGCGTGCGGCTCGCAGTGCTCGGCGGCGATCCGGCCCGCCTGCGTGAACGCCTCCTCGTCCGGCGCCCGGCCGGACAGGAAGGCCTCGGCCTCGGGGGCGCAGAAGTGCCCGGCGCCGACCGCCGTCAGCCCGATGCCGGCCTGCGCGATCGTGCCGCCCTCGATCCGCAGCACCGCGCCGGCCGCCGCCACGGGCCAGTCGCCGACGCGCCGCTCGACCTTCTCGTACGCGCTGCCCGTGCCGGGCGCGACGGGCACGCGGAGCTGGATCAGCAGCTCGTTCGGCTGGACGGCGGTCTCGTAAGGACCCTCGTGGAACTCCCTGACAGGCACGGTACGCGTTCCGCCCGGCCCCTGGATGACCGCGGTCGCCCGCAATGCCGCGAACACGGCCGACAAATCCTCCGAGGGATCCCCTTGGCAGAGAGAACCGCCAACGGTCCCCCGATTTCGCACTATTGGGTCAGCAATAACGCGCTCCGCATCCCGAAATATCGGGAAAAGGTCGGTGGCGGTGGCGCTCTCCAGCAACTCCGTGTGCCGCACCATCGCCCCGATCGCCAGCTCCTCGCCCTCCACGGCGATGCCGCCCAGCTCATCGGCCAGGTCATTGATGTCGATCAGCGCCTCCGGCTGGGCCAGGCGGAGCTTCATCATCGGGATGAGACTGTGCCCACCTGCGACGACCCTCGCCTCGGGCCCGTAGCGCTCCAGGAGCTCCAGCGCGTGCGGGACGCTGTTCGCTCTCTCGTATTCGAACGTCGCGGGAACCTGCATGAGAGCACATAAGCGGTTACCGATTTGTCGCGACAATCCGCAAATAAGGCTTTCCTTAATGCGGTCCGGAGAACTAAGAAGGGAGACGTGACTCTCAGCCAGCTCGGCGCCTTCGTTTTCGTCGCCCGCCTCGGCTCGGTCAAGGCCGCCGCGCGGGCGCTCGGCGTCAGCGAGCCCGCCGTCTCCCAGTCGCTGGCCCAGCTCCGCCGGCACCTCGGCGACCCGCTGGTCGCCCGCTCCGGCGACCGCATGGTGCTCACGGAGGGCGGCAGGCGCCTGCTCGGGATCGCCTCCCAGATGGTCGCCCTCGGCGCGGAGGCCGTCGCCGCCGTCCAGCAGGGCCGCCCTTCGCGCCTGCACGTCGTCATGGACGCCGGACTGGCGGAGTACGTGGCGGGCCCGCTGCTCTGCCTGTTCACCCAGCGCAAGTCCGTGGACGCCACCACGGGGGTGGCCGCCACGGCCGAGGTCCCGCTCCTGCTGTCCAGCCGCCTGGCCGATGTCGCGCTCGGGGCTCAGGCCACCAGTGAGGGCCTGGTGAGCCGCCCGGTCCTGCGCTGCCGCCTCATCGTCGTCGGCTCCCCGCGCGGGCGGCGCGACCAGTGGCTCGTCGGCCCGTCCGGCACCGACCCGGACAGCGACACCAGCCGCCTGCTGCGCCTCCTGCGCGTCCAGGAGTCCCAGGTACGCGTCTTCGCCAACCAGACGGCGGCCTGGAAGGCGGCGGCCGAGGGCGCGGGCGTCGCGCCCGCCACCGCGCACCTGGTGTCGTCGCAGTTACGCCGGGGCGAGCTCGTCCCCATCGAGACGCCCGCCACCCCGCTGCCCGCCTACTGGTACGCCACCACCCTGGAGCCCGCCACCCGATCGGCCGCCGCGGGCACCTTCCTCGACTTCCTCACCGCCCCGGCGGCCACGCAGATCATGCGCACGCCGGACGAGGGGATACCGCGCAGCCGCTTCCGTCCGCCGGTGCACGTGTCGATCTGGAGTTAGTACGTGGTGCGCTTGAGCCGCTTGCCGAGCAGGTGACCGTTGCGCACCTCCTGCCCGTGCTTGATCCGCACCTGGAGCTTCGGGTTCTCGGCGAGTGGCGCCAGATCGAGGCCGGGGGAGGCGTCGTGGAGATCGAGCACCTCCAGCGCGCTCAGCCCGGCCAGAGGCGAGAGGTCCCGCAGCTCGCGGCAGCCGCGCAGGTCGAGGAGCTGCAGCCGGTCGAGGTTCTGCAGAGGCCGCAGATCGTGCACCGGTGTCTCGTCCAGGGTCAGCCAGGCGAGAGCGCGGCACCCCGTGAGGGGGGAGAGGTCATCGAGGTTCCCGATGCCTGTCAGGTGCAGCCTCTCGAGGTCGAGACGTTCGAGCGCGTCCAGATCCGTCAGGCTGTCGTACTCCGCCAGCCACAAGGTCCGCAGATGCGGCGCCCGATCGACGACCTCGCTCACGGAGCTCACCATCGGCAGCCCGGAGAGCAGGAGCACGTGCAGGCCGTCAAGCGGCGGCATGAGGTCCCACGTCGTCCGGGAACCGGCTCCCGCGATCTGGAGGTACCGCAGCTCGGGAAGGTTCCCCAGGCAGGAGAAATCCGATATCGGAACTTGGATGAGCTTCACCTTGGTGAGGTGGTGCAGTTCGGAGAGAAAGGTGAGCTCCCCGCACCCGATGGCGCCGAAGCGCCGCAACTCGCGCAGGTGGCCCACGATGCGCAGATCCGCCCGGCGGACCTCCTCGCCCAGCACGAGCTCGGCCAGAGAGTCGCGATGGCGGAGCAGCGGGCTGAGATCCAGCACCTCGGTCGCCGGGTTGACGGTGATGCACCGCTGCGGTGGAAGCTCACGCACGGCGTTCAGTTGCCCGGGCGTGTTCACGAAGAGGTGTTCCGGCTGTGTCGGCATGGCGGAGAGGACTCGCTCGGCGTACAGGTTCGGCTCGAAGTACGCCCACCCCCTGGCCAGCTCGTTCCTGGCCTCAGGCCGGTCGCAGACCGCGTAGCCCGCCAGCAGGGCGAGCGCCTCCGGGCCGTTGACCAGCCAGGCCGTCCGCACACAGGCTCGGGCCGCGGCGGGGGAGAGCCCCCGCAGGTCCTTGGGCAAGCGGTCGAGCACGACCTGTCCGGCCAGCGCCAGCGATCGCGCCGCGGCGGTGTCCCGGGGTGGGATGAGGTCGTGGAGGCACTTGTCCACGGCCTCCCGCACCCGCCCGGGCACCGAGGGCAGCGTCTCCAGGCAGGCGGCCACCACGATCTTGACCCGGCGCGCGTGCCGGGGTTCCGCCGACATGCGGGACAGCAGCCCGCCGAGCAGTTCCTCCCGCACGGGTCCGTTCGCGTGGCCGGCGGCCATGACCACGACGTCGCGCCACTGGTCGCGGTGTGCGTTGAGGACCAGCGGCTCGACGTCTCCCACCTCGGCCGCGGCCCGCGCCGTCAGGTACTCCTGCACGCTCCGGTGCACGAAGTCGATCCGCCCCTCCACCGGCTCCCGGATCACGCCGCTGCGGTCGAGCAGGTAGTCGAGCACCTGCGCGCCCGTGGCCTGAACCCTGGGCATGGTGGCGACGACCCTGTCCACCCACGCCAGCGCGGCCGGCTTGGCCAGCTCCACCCGGTTGGTCACCGAGAGCTGCCAGGCCAGCTCCTGCAACACCTGCAGCTTCTGCGAGCGGTTGAGCCGGACCTCGTCGTAGCTCGGGATGACCCGCTCGGCGTCCCTGCGTTCCAGCAGCATCTCCAGCGCCGCCGCGTACAGGCCCATGCGATCGGGCGGGAGCTGGGAGGCGCGGTCGAGGTTGAGCGCGCACAACATGGAGGCCAGCAGCGGCGTGGCCGCGAGCGCGCGCAGGTGCGGCGCGCTGTCGAGGTGGGCCAGGAGCCGCGCCTCCACGACGGGCAGGTGCTCGGGCGGGCAGGGGAGATCGGGGCTGTTCCTGATCGCCTCGTGCCAGTGCGCGATCAGCGCGCGCACATCCGACGGCGTCATCCGCTCCAGGAACGCGGGTGCGAACCCCTCCTCGTCCAGCCACGACGCCCCGGCGGCCGGCGGGCGGCTCGTCACGACGACCCGGATCTCGGGGAACTCGGCAAGCAGCCCGCGCAGCCACGGCTTGATGGCCTTGCGCTGGGCGCCGGTCAGCTCGTCCACGCCGTCGATCATGAGCAGCGCCCGCCCGGACGCGAGCTGCCGGTGCGCCCAGCCGGAGGGCATGAGCCCGGCCAGCGCCCCGGCCGTCAGGTCGAGGAGCTGTTCGGGTCTCGGCAGATCACGGTCGGCGTGGCTGCGCAGCTTCACCAGGAACGGCACGCAGCCGTTCCACTCGGACAGCTCGCCCTCGAACGCGCCCCGCGCGGCCGTGATCGCCAGCCAGCGCAGCAGCGTGCTCTTACCGCTGCCGGCCTCGCCGCGCAGCAGCATGCGCCGTCCCCCGCCGAGCGCGCTCTCCACCCGCATGGTGGCGGGCTCGTGGTCGTGCCACGAGCCGGGGACCGGCCTGGGGTTGGCGGTGACGGACAGGCTGATGTAGGCCACGCTCAGGGAGGGGCGTGGCCGGTAGCGCTCGGTGCGCACGCCGAGGAGCTCGAGGTTGTCGAGCGTGCGCGAGACGTGCTCCAGGTAGCGGCGGCGGAACTCGGCGTCCCTGTCGGTGCCGTCGGGCGCCTCCAGCGTGCGCACCGGCAGCCGCGCCAGCATCGCGGCGAGTTGCTCGCCGAGCCCCGACAGCCGCGAGAGCGTCTCGGCCGCGGCGCGCGGCTGGAACTCGGGCAGGTGCCGGACGACCCTGACCAGGCAGTCGCAGCACTCGTCGAGCACGACCTCGTACAGCCGCGACTGCCTCTCGTCCAGGTTCTTGGGCGCGGGCAGGGCCCGGCGCAGCTCGCGCGCGAGCCGCACCGGGTCGGCGTCGGCGGCCAGCAGGGCGCGGTCGGACAGGTCCGCGCGGTCCAGCGTGTGCTGTATCTCGGCGAGCACGACCTCGCGGTCCTCGTCGCCGAGCCCGGGGAACTCGTGCCCGCACAGCTTCATGACCCGCGTCGTCACGGCGTCCGCGATGTCCTCGAGCTGCCGCTGGGCCTTGCGGCGCACCAGATGGTCGGGGAAGCGCGTGCGCATGAGCTCGACGAGCGGCAGGCGGCTGCTCTCGCCGGCCGATCGGGCGGTCAGCCACGTGCGCATGGCGCGTTCGCCGACCGCCGTGCCCACCTTCAGGGCGGCTGTTTCCAGGGCCACCGGATCATTATCCCGGCATTCCGCTGCCGTCCGCCGCGCTCACTCCTGCCTCGCTCGGCGGCCTTCGCAATGGCTCAGCGCTCGGCGGGCAAGCCCTGGTCACACCCGCAGGACGGTGACCTGGCGGCCGGACGGGGTGACCGCCTCCTCGAAGGCGCCGCGTTCCTTCCACGGTGGGGCCTCGGGGCGCCGGTCGAAGATCACCAGCACGCCGGTGGAGAGGGTGAGGCGGTCCAGGTAGCGGTCGAGCTGGGCGAGGCCGTCCGGCAGGGGGTCGTTGTCGCCTGCCCGCCAGACCTTCAGCTCCATGGCCTCGCGCTGCACGAGGCGGTCGCCTCCGGGGCCGGGGTAGGGCCAGCGGACCAGGACGTCCAGGCGTTTGGTGCCCGCGGCGTACTCGCGGTCGAGCTGGCCGCCGCCGTTGACCAGGCGGTGCAGGAAGGCCATCAGGATGATCTGGCAGGCGGCCTCGTGGTAGCCCTCCTGCTGGATGAGCATCTCGCCGTGCTCGCGCCAGAACACGACGAACTCCTGCAGCAGGCGCGGCAGGTCGAAGCGGCCGTCCGGCAGCACGAAGCTGTGCGGATCGGCCTTGACCAGCCGCGCCGCGCGATCGCCCAGCACCCGGAGCAGGACTTCGCGATAGATGGGGTTGGCGATCTCCAGATCCATGGGTCCGCGAATGAGGCCCAGGTCGTGGACGTAGGAGACGTCGTCGTCGATGCTGCTGTCCATGCTCGGCAGCGTGCCGGCCACGATGGGCTCGATCACCCGCTTGACCCGGGGCTCGTGCAGCCGGGCCGCCAGGGCGTCCAGGTGGGTGGCGCGCGCCCGGATCAGCCGCTCCTTGGCCTCCTCCACTTGCCCGGCGGTGATGGCGCCGGTCACTCCCATCTTGAAGGTGATCTCATGGGCGAGCGCGTTGACCAGCCAGGGTTGTCCCTGGGTCAGCTCGAAGACCCGGTCCACGGCGTCCTTGGCGAACTCCTGGCCGGTCGCCTGCGTGTGCTGGTCGTACAGTGCGGTGATCTCGTCGGTGGTGAAGTCTCCCAGGCGCAGCGACTCGGCGACGATGTTGAACGGGCTGGCCGCGTTGTACCGGTCGGGGGCGCCGCCCGAGGCGACCTTGTAGTCGCGCAGGTCACGCAATCCGCACAGCACCACGGACGCGGGAAACGGATGGCCCTCGTGCCGGGCGTTGTGGCCGTCACGGAGCTGGCTGAGGATGCTGACCAGGCTGTTGCCCTGCAGGGCGTCGATCTCGTCCATGAACAGCACCACCCGGCGCGGGCAGCGGCGGCACCACGCGCTCAGCGCGGAACCGAACCGGCTGCCCGGCGTGACCTCCGGCCAGGAATCCGGCGGCAGCAGCTTCTTCGGCCATCCCGACCGTTCCGCGGCCTCGCGGAGAGAGTCCAGCAGCAGTGACTCCGCGGCGCCGTAGTCGTCGCCGGCCGACTTGGCGCGCTCGCAGGAGAGCATCAGGGCGGCGATGTCGCCCTCAGCGGTCAGCTCGGAGGCCAGGGTGCGCAGCGTGGTCGTCTTGCCGGTCTGCCGGGGCGCGTGCAGCACGAAGTAGCGATCCATCTCGATGAGCACCCGCGCCTGGGGAAGCCGCTGCGCGGGGGGCAGCATGTAGTGGTGCCGCGGGCCGCAGGGGCCGGTGGTGTTGAAGTACTTCGCTCCGGGTGGCCGCATGACTGCATTCTGTCATCACCGAGTGTGGGTGTCCTCCGCTCTCAGGTAGCCCGCGTGCGAAAAAGCCGGGGCGCGGTGACCGCCCCGGCTCAGCTCTCGCGGGCTACCTGAGAGCCGCCGCTTCGGCGGCGAGCTTCTCCACGCGGCCCCAGTCGCCGGCGGCCAGCGCGTCGGCCGGGGTCAGCCAGCTACCCCCGACGCAGCCCACGTTCGGCAGCGCGAGGTAGTCGCGGGCGGTCTCCGGCTTGATGCCGCCCGTCGGGCAGAAGCGCACGTCGGGCAGCGGCCCGGACAGCGACTTGAGGTACGGGATGCCGCCCGCGGCCTCGGCGGGGAAGAACTTCAGCTCCTTGAGCCCCCGCTCCGCCAGCGCCATGATCTCCGACACGGTGGCCGCACCCGGCAGGTACGGCACGCCGCTGGAGTCCAGCGCCTCGACCAGCGACAGGGTCGTGCCCGGCGAGACGAGGAACTTCGCCCCCGCCGACACGGAGGCCGCGATGTCGTCGGTGGTCCGGATCGTCCCCGCGCCCACCGTCGCCTCGGGCACCTCCTCGGCGATCCTGGCGATGGCCTCGCGGGCGGCGGGCGTGCGCAGGGTCACCTCGATGACCGGCAGGCCGCCGGCCACCAGGGCGCGGGCCATCGGGACGGCGGTCCCGGCGTCCTCGATCACCACGACGGGGATCACTGGAGCGAGATCGAGCAGGCTCATGGGGTTTCTCTCCTCGCCGGCCTCACGGCCGTCGTCTTGTCCTGTACAACATGGTCACCTGCCCACCTGGTGGGCTTCAGTCAGCCCACCAGCTCCGTGCGGGCGTGCTGGCTCAGCCAGGCGGCCGCGCCCGTCATCCCGGGCTGGGCCGCGACGATCAGCACGGTGCCGATCTCCGACAGGTAGGCGGCCATGTCGGGGTTGTCCTCGAAGCGCGTACGGAAGCTGCTGGCACGCACGCGCTCCACGATCCGGGGCAGCACCCCGCCGGCCAGGTACACCCCTCCCCGGGCGCCGAGCGTCAGGGCCACGTTGCCGGCGAAGGTGCCGAGCATGCCGCAGAACACCTCGACCGTCTCCGCGCACAGCGAGTCGTCCACCCTGGCCACGATGTCGGAGGCGGTCAGGCCGGGCGCGCTGACGCCGTTCACCAGGGCCAGCGCCCGGTGCAGGCGCACCAGCCCCGGGCCCGACAGCAGGTGTTCGGCCACCACGTGCGGCAGGCCCTGCGACTGCATCGCGCGGACGATCTCGATCTCGCGCGGCTCGAACACCGGCACCGTGGCGTGCCCGCCCTCACCGGGGATCGCCGTCCAGCCGTGCTCGGTGGGCACCAGCCCGCCCACGCCGAGGCCGGTCCCCGGGCCCAGCACCGCCTTGACGCCGTGCTCGGGCGCGGGCCCGCCCAGGGACACCAGCTCGTCGCCCGCCAGGTGGGGCAGCGACACGGCCAGCGCCTCGAAGTCGTTGAGCAGCCGGGCGTACGGCACGCCGAGGTCGCGGATGGAGCCGGCCCAGTGGGAGTTCGTGAGCCGGTAGCGGTCGCCGTCGATCGGGCCCGCCAGCGCCAGACAGGCCGCCCCCGGTCGCACTCCGCCCGCGTGCTCCGCGAGATAGGCGGCTACGGCTTCGGGGAGGGTGGGGTAGTCGGCACCGGGCAGGACCGCGACGTTCGACGGGCGCGCCCCCAGCGAGGTGACCAGGCCGAACCGGGCGTTGGTCCCCCCGATGTCGGCGACGAGCCACGGAAGGTCAAAGGCATTCACGGATACCTCCGGCATTCGGGGCGGCGTCAAGATCGCTCGCCATACACCGAAGGATCCCACGATCGTTCACGTCTCCCCATGCGGGGTGGTGCGGACGTACGGGCTCAGGAGCGTTCAGCGCGCGCCAAACGGACACAAAGCACCGTACCGGCAAATACCCCGTCACCGAACCAGCGCGCCGACCGGCGCGCCCGTCTCGAGGTGGGACGAGCCCGCCTCGGCGGGGAAGCCCAGCCCGGGGCCGTGGTGCGGCGACTCGGCACCGCTCACCCCGAAGATGCCCGCGCCCTGCTCGGCGTGACCCGCCATCCGGCGGAAGGCGGCGAACAGCTCGCGCCCCGTGCCGACCCACTGCGCGTCGCTCAGCGGCCGGCCCTCGGGCGTGCGCCGGGCCAGCTCCTCGGCCGGCACCAGCAGCTCCAGCGTGCCCGCCACCGAGTCCAGCCTGATCACGTCGCCGTCGCGCACCAGCGCGATCGGCCCGCCGTCGGCCGCCTCGGGCGACAGGTGGATGGCCGCCGGCACCTTGCCCGACGCGCCCGACATGCGGCCGTCGGTGACGATGGCCACCCGCTGACCCCGGTCGAGCAGCACGGCCAGCGGCGAGGTGAGCTTGTGCAGCTCGGGCATGCCGTTCGCGCTCGGGCCCTGGTAGCGGATGACCGCCACGAAGTCCTGCCCGTCCAGCTCGCCCGCCTCGAACGCCTTCAGCAGGTCGAGCTGGTCGTGGAAGACCTTGGCCGGCGCCTCGATCACCAGGTGCTCCGGCTTGACCGCCGAGACCTTGCTGACGGCGCGGCCCAGGTTGCCCTCGACCATGTGGATGCCGCCGTCGGCCGAGAACGGGTCGGCGGCCGGGCGCAGCACGTCCAGGTCCTTGCTGCCGCCGGTGACCGGCGCCCAGACCAGCTCGCCGTCCACCAGCTCCGGCGCCTCGCGGTAACGGTCGAGGCCGGGGCCCGCCACGGTCATGACGTCCCCGTGCAGCAGCCCCTCGTCCAGCAGGTCGCCGATGAGGACCTGCATGCCGCCGGCGTCGCGGAAGTGGTTCACGTCCGCCTGGCCGTTCGGGTAGATCTTGGTCAGCGACGGCACGACCTCGGACAGGCAGGCCAGGTCGTCCCAGGTCAGCACGATGCCCGCGGCGGCGGCCATGGCGACCAGGTGCAGCGTGTGGTTCGTGGAGCCGCCGGTGGCCAGCAGCGCGACGCAGGCGTTCACGATCGCCTTCTCGTCCACCAGCTCGCCGATCGGCGTGTACTCGGCGCCGTGCGCGGTGATCTCCACCGCCCTGCGCCCGGCGGCCTGCGTGAGCGCGTGGCGCAGCTCGGTGTGCGGGTTGACGAACGTCGAGCCCGGCAGGTGCAGGCCCATGACCTCCATCAGCGCCTGGTTGGAGTTCGCGGTGCCGTAGAAGGTGCAGGTGCCGGGGGAGTGGTACGACTTGGCCTCGGCGTCGAGCAGCTCGTCCCTGCCGACCTTGCCCTCGGCGAAGAGCTGCCGGGTGCGGGCCTTGACCTTGTTCGGCAGGCCCGAGGTCATCGGGCCCGCGGGCACGAAGATCGCGGGCAGGTGCCCGAAGTGCAGCGCCCCGATGAACAGCCCGGGCACGATCTTGTCGCACACGCCCAGCAGCAGCGTGGAGTCGAACATGTCGTGCGACAGCGCGATCGCGGTGGACATGGCGATCACGTCGCGGCTGTAGAGCGACAGCTCCATGCCGGCCCGGCCCTGCGTGATGCCGTCGCACATGGCCGGCACGCCGCCCGCCACCTGCGCCACGCCGCCCGCCTTGCGCACGGCCTGCTTCAGCTCCGGAGGGTACGTCTCGTACGGTTGGTGCGCGGACAGCATGTCGTTGTAGCTGGTCACGATGGCCACGCCGGGCTTGGCCGAGCCGCGCAGCACCGGCTTGTCCTCGGCCGGGGCGCCCGCGAAGCCGTGCGCGAGGTTCGCGCAGCCGAGGTGCGCCCGCGCCGGGCCCTTCGCCCTGGCGGCCTCGCCCTCGCGGCGGATCCGCTCCAGGTACGCGGTACGGCTGGCGGCGCTGCGCTCGATGATCCGGTCGGTGATTTCCTGGATGACGTGGTTCATCACATTTCCTCCTCGTGCCAGGCACGACCGCTGCGTCCGAGCAGCTCGTGGGCTCCGGCGGGGCCGGTGGTTCCTGCGGGGTAGGGCTCGGGCAGCGCGGGGTCGGCCGCCCAGGCGTCGAGGATCGGGTCGATCCACCGCCAGGCCGCCTCGACCTCGTCGCGGCGCATGAACAGCGTCGGGTTACCGGCCAGCACGTCCATCAGCAGCCGCTCGTACGCCTCGGGCACGCGCGCCGTGAACGTCTTGCCGAAGCTCAGCGACAGCGGCACCGGCTTGAGCGTCGTCTCGCCCGCGCCCGGCTCCTTGGCCATGATGTGCAGCTCGATGCCCTCCTCCGGCTGGAGCCGCAGCACGAGACGGTTCGGGGCGCCGCCGGGGAAGATGGAGTGCGGCACGTCCTTGAACTGCACCACGATCTCCGAGCGCCGGTACGGCATGCGCTTGCCGGTGCGCAGGTAGAACGGCACCCCCGCCCACCGCCAGTTCTTGATCTCGGCCCGGATCGCGGTGAACGTCTCCACCCGCCGCGAGGCCTCGTTCGGCGGGGTGGAGGCGGGCTCGTCGAGGTAGCCCACCATGTCGCCGGCCTCGGTGTACTGGCCGCGCACGGTGAAACGTTCCACCTCGCCGCCCGCGATCGGCCGCAGCGCCTGCAGCACCTTGACCTTCTCGTCGCGGATGGCCTCGCGGTCGTTGCGGGCCGGCGGCTCCATCGCGGTCAGCGTCAGGAGCTGCAGCAGATGGTTCTGCACCATGTCGCGCAGCGCGCCCGCGTGGTCGTAGTAGCCGCGCCTGCCCGGCGTGCCGACCGTCTCGGCGGCCGTGATCTGGACGTGGTCGATCCACAGCGAGTTCCAGATCGGCTCCAGGAAGGCGTTGGCGAAGCGCAGGACCAGCAGGTTCTGCACCGTCTCCTTGCCCAGGTAGTGGTCGATGCGGAAGATCTGGCGCTCGTCGAAGATGGCGCCGACCTCGTCGTTGATGCGCTGCGCGCTCGTCAGGTCGTGGCCCAGCGGCTTCTCCAGCACCACGCGCGAGCGCGGCGTCACCAGGCCGGCCTGCTCCAGCTCGCGGCAGAACGGGCCGAACGTCCTCGGCGGGCTGGCCAGGTAGAACACCCGGTCGCGGGCCTCGTGACCGGCCAGCAGCTCGGCCAGCGCGCTCCAGCCGGAGGTGTCGTCGCGGCCGACGTCCACCGACACGTGGTGCAGGCGGGACAGGAACCGCTGCCACTGGCTCTCGTCCTCCACGGGGAGCCGGCTGCGTACCTCGGCGTCCACCTTGCCGCGGAAGTCGGCGTCGGTCAGCCCGCCCCTGGACATCGCGATGACGCGGGTCTGCGGGGAGAGCCTGCCCTCCCTGTCGCTGTGGTACAGCGCCGGGATCAGCTTGCGCATGGACAGGTCGCCGGTGCCGCCGAACACGACGAGATCGGCGGTGTGGGCGACGGGGCCGGTGGAGGTTTCGGCGGTGGACACGGTGAGGGGCTCCGATGATCTACCAAGCAGGGACAGAACGGACACTAACCAGAGTTTGGGTCTCACACAAGCGGAGTTTTGGTATTTGAGATAAAAAAGTCGCGACTTTTCATGACACAACCGCATGTGGTTCACTTAGCCGATGCCTCGACGTACCGCTGCCGCCCTCGCCACCAGTGGCGAGGTGCTCCGCCTCATCCGCACCGGTGAGGCCGTGACGCGGGCCGACCTCGGCCGGGTGACCGGCCTTTCGCGCCCCGCGGTGCAGTTGCGCGTCGGCGAGCTGCTCGAACGCGGCCTGGTCGTGGAGCGCACCGACGCCCCGTCCACCGGCGGGCGGCCGCCGGTCCGGCTGGAGTTCAACGCGTCGGGCGGCGTGGTGCTGGTGGCGGCGCTCGGCGCCTCCCGGACCCGGGTGTCGGTCTGCGACCTCGCCGGGGCCGAGCTGGCCGGGCGCGAGTTCGCGATGGACGTGGAGCAGGGGCCCGACATCGTGCTGCCGCTGCTCATGGACACCTGGGACGAGCTGCTCGGCGACCGGCCGCGCTCGATGATCCAGGGCGTCGGGATGGGCGTGCCCGCCACGGTCGAGTTCGCGCAGGGCCGTACGGAGAGTGCCCGCGTCATGGCCTCCTGGACCGGCGTCGTCATCCCGCCGATCATCCGCGAGCGCTTCCCCGTGCCCGTGCTCGTCGACAACGACGTGAACGTGCTGGCCATCGGCGAGCACCGCGGCGCGTACCCCGACCTCGACGACCTGATGTTCGTGAAGATCTCCACCCGCATCGGCGCCGGCGTGATCGCCGGCGGCGGCATCCTGCGCGGCGCGCTGGGCGCGGCGGGCGAGATCGGGCACATCCCCGTGCTGGACGGGGGCGGCGTGCTGTGCCGCTGTGGCAACTACGACTGCGTCGACTCCGTCGCGAGCGGCACCGCGCTGCTGCGCGAGCTGCGGGCGAGCGGCAAGGACGTCAAGACGATCGCCGACGTGACCGCGCTCGTACGGGCGGGCGACGCCGAGACCATGGCCACGGTCCGCGAGGCCGGCCGGCGGATCGGCGAGGTGCTGGCCGGGGCCGTCAACATCCTCAACCCGTCCGTGGTGGTGCTCGGAGGTGACGTGGCGGAGGCGTTCGGGCCGCTGGTGTCGAGCATCCGCGAGGTCGTCTACCGCCGCTCCACCGCCCTGGCCACCCGGCGGCTGCGCATCGAGCCCAGCCGGCTCGGCGCGGGGGCCGGGATCAGCGGGTGTGCGGTGATGGTGCTGGACCACGTGCTGTCACCCGAGGCCGTGGACGAGACCATGACGCTGACGGCGCTGCGGCGGGATCGCCTGCCCGCCACGGAAGCGGGCTGAGCGCGGCCCGGCTCGCGGAGGCGGGAGCGGAAAACCTGTAGAGGATCATCGGGGAGCGTGCCAGCATGGCCGGTGCCGCCTCTGCCCAGCGGGTGATCGGCGTCACCTTTTCACGGCGTGAGGTGACATGCCCTGCCTTCCCGGCATTGATCGCTCCAACAGATCGGAGGTGCGGAGCGAAGTGACCTGCCGCCTCATCGCGCTCTGCTTCGACGCGCACGACCCGCTCCGTCTCGCACGCTTCTGGGCCGGCATCCTGGGCTGGGAGACGGCCGACGACCCCCGGGGCGGCTTCACGCTCCTGCCGGGCGATGACACCGGGTTCCGGATCCGGTTCCTCGCCTCGCAGGAGAAGAAGGCCGGCCAGAACCAGATGCACTTCGACCTGACGAGCACGTCCCTCGAGAACCAGCAGCGGACGGTGGCCAGGGCGCTCGAACTCGGCGCCCGCCACATCGACATCGGGCAGGGCCCGGAAGAGGCGCACGTCGTGCTCGCCGATCCCGAGGGCAACGAGTTCTGCGTCATCGAGCCGGACAACAAGTTCCTCGCCGACTGCGGGTTCATCGGAGCGCTCGCGTGCGACGGCTCGCAGGAGACGGGCTACTTCTGGAGCGCGGCGCTCGGCTGGCCCCTGGTCTGGGACCAGAACCAGGAGACCGCCATCCGATCACCGCACGGCGGCCCGAAGATCACCTGGGGCGGTCCGCCGCTGGACCCGAAGACCGGCAAGTACCGCCTGCACTTCGACCTCGCTCCCGCCACCGGCGGTGATCAGCGAGCGGAGGTCGACCGGCTCATCTCCCTCGGGGCGACGCCCGTCGACATCGGCCAGGGCGACGCGGCCGACTGGGTCGTGATGACCGATCCTGACGGCCACGAGTTCTGTGTCATGCCCCCGCAATCGCACTGACCGCGTCGCCGTACGCCCCACCGCCTGGCCGAGCGCGCCTGCGCCGTGTTCCCTTCGGACACCTCGCCCTCGGACCGCTGGCGCGCCACGCGGTGGCGGAGGTGGACGACCTCGATCTCCTCCAGCCGGTCGCCGGAGGGCGGGCGGGCGTTGCCCTGCACGGCCGTCAGCGTGGTGGAGAACACCACCTTGGGGAGCGCCTTCCAGAGTGCGGCCCACTCGAGCCTTGAGTCGTCGAGCGATGGATCCTGGTCGGTTCGTCATGACAAGCGCGGTGGCCTGCGAGGAGCGCAGGCGTGCGGCCACTCGGCGTCAGAGGTCCCAGCGCGGCGTGTCGCTCTCCCGGACCAGCCCGTCCGCGCCGAAGACCAGGTACCGGTCCAGATCGTCGGCGAACCAGCGGTCGTGGGTCACGGCCAGCACCGTGCCCTCGAAGCCGCCCAGCCCGGCCTGCAAGGCTTCCGCGCTGGCCAGGTCCAGGTTGTCCGTCGGCTCGTCGAGCAGCAGCAGCGTCGCGCCCGACAGCTCCAGCAGCAGGATCTGCAGCCGCGCCTGCTGCCCGCCCGACAGCGTCTCGAACGGCTGGCCGCCCGCCGGCGCCAGCTCGTAGCGGGCCAGCGCCGCCATCGCCTCGTTGCGGGTCATCGCGTGCTCGTGCATGACCACCTCGGCCGCGGGACGACCGCGCAGGTCCGGGCGTAGATGGGTCTGGGCGAAGTGGCCGGGGGAGACCCGGGCGCCCAGGCGGGCGACGCCGGTGTGCGCGATCGGCTCGCCGGCCAGCAGGCGCAGGAAGTGGGACTTGCCGGTGCCGTTCATGCCGAGCACACCGACGCGTTCGCCGTACCAGATCTCGGTGGAGAACGGCCGCAGCAGCCCGCTCAGCTCCAGCTCCTCGCAGACGACCGCCCGCTTGCCGGTGCGGCCGCCGCGCAGCCGCATGCGGACGTTCTGCTCCTTCGGCGTGCGCTGGGGTGGCCCCGCCCGCTCGAACCGGTCCAGTCGTGTCACCGCCGACTGGTACGCCCCCGCCAGCGCGTCGTTGCCGGCCGAGCGCTGCCGCAGGACGTGCACGAGCCGCCGCAGCCGGGCCCGCTCCTCCTCCCAGCGCTGCCGCAGCTCCTCCAGCCGCTCCTTGCGCCGTCTGCGCGCCTCGGCGTAACCGGCGAACCCGCCGCCGTGCACCCACACGCCCCGCCCCTCGACCGTGATGATGCGGTCGGCGGCCTCGGCCAGCAGCCGCCGGTCGTGCGAGACGAGCAGCACCGTCTTGCCCGAGCTCCTGATCGCCCGCTCCAGCCACTGCTTGCCCCGTACGTCCAGGTAGTTGTCGGGCTCGTCGAGCAGCAGCACCTCGTCGGGCCCGCGCAGCAGCGCCTCCAGCATGAGCCGCTTCTGCTCCCCGCCGGACAGCGTGGTCAGGCTCCGGCCCTTGATCTCCTCGTACGGGAGCCCGAGCGCCTCGGTGGCGCACACGTCCCACACCAGCTCCAGCTCGTAACCGCCGGCGTCGGCGTAGTCGGCGATGGCCTGGGCGTAGCCGAGCTGCCGCTCCTCGTCGTCGCGCGCCGCGATCGCCGCCTCCGCCCGCTCCAGCGCCGTCCATGCCTGCCTGATCTGACGCGGCGCCACACTCAGCAGCAGATCCCGTACGGTGCCCTCGCCGAGGAACTGCCGCATGACGCCGACCCCGCCCGTGGCGGCGACCCGACCCTCGGCCGGTGTCACCTCGCCCGCGATGAGCCGCAGCAACGTGCTCTTGCCCGCCCCGTTCGGCCCGACGAGCGCCGCCTTGGCGCCGTCGCCGACCTTGAACGACACCTCCAGCAGCAAGGGCCGTCCATCGGGCAGCAGGTACGTCACCCCGCTCACGTCGACATGCCCCACCCTGACCCCTCCTCCTCGACCGGCGTTCCGCCGTGCCGGACCGGTATTCGATCGCTTCCGGATCGTCGTTCTATTAACTAGACCATTGATCCGGTCCTCGTACAACGTATTATCCCGGGGTGGACAACGTGTGGTCGCGCAGTCAGAAGGCCCCCAGGCAGACGCTGACGCTGGAGCGGATCGTGGCGGAGGCGGTGGCGCTGCTGGACGAGGAGGGCGTGGGGCGGCTGACCATGCGCCGCCTCGCCGAGCGCCTCGACACCGGCTCGACCACCCTCTACTGGCACGTCAAGACCAAGGACGACGTGCTGGACCTGGCCATGGACGAGGTGTTCGGCGAGGTCAGGCTGGACGACCTGGTCGAACTGGTCGAGCGGGTCGGACTGGCCGTCCGGGGCGATCCGGCCGGCGGGCTTCCAGGGCGGGATGCAGGGGGCGCCGCAGCGGGAGGTGGCGATCCAGCGCGAAGTGGCGATCCAGCGGGTGGTGGCGGTCCAGCGGGTGGTGGCGATCCAGCGGGTGGTGGCGGTCCAGCGGGTGGTGGCGGTCCGCGAACGGGCGGTGATTGGCGGGCGCCGGTGCGGGGGTTGATGCGGCGCTGGCGGGCGGCGTTGCTGCGGCATCCGTGGTCGGCGACGCTCCTCGACCGCCCGCTGATGGGCCCCAACGCGCTGCGGCGCACCGAGTTCCTGTACGAGACGCTGACCGCCGCAGGGTTCGCCGCGCCGAAGCCGGCCGCCTACAGCCTGTCGAACTACGTGATGGGCTCCGTGATCATGCAGGTGACCTGGGACCGCGGCGGCGACACCGACACCAGTGCCTTCCTGCGCGAGCGTGCCGACCGCTACCCGGCGCTGGCCGAGCACGGGCTGGAGCACGACTGGGACGCCACGTTCGACGAGGGGCTCGGCTACCTCCTGGAGGGCATGGCCCGCTCCCGCGCCTGAGGCGGCCCGTTCCCCCCCAGGTCGCGTGAATCTTTCATGATCCACAATGAAGATCTCACGAGATGGTAGAAATGGGGCGAAAGTAGGGCCTTGAGGCTAGGAGCAAGCAATGATCCGCGTTCTGCTCGCCGAGGACATGCACCTGGTCCGCGGCGCGCTGGTCGCGCTGCTCGGCCTCGAACCCGACATCAAGGTCGTCGCGGAGGCGGCGACCGGTGACGAGATCGTCCCCAAGGCGCTGGAGCACGACCCCGACGTGGCGGTGCTCGACGTCGAGCTGCCCGGCGTCGACGGGCTCACCGCCGCGGCCGAGCTGCGCAGGCGGGTGCCGGGCTGCCGGGTGCTGATCGTGACGAGTTACGGCCGCCCGGGCAACGTCCGCAGGGCGTTCGCCGCGCAGGCGGCCGGGTTCATGGTGAAGGACGCCCCGCCCGGCCAGCTCGCCGACGCGATCAGGAGGGTCGCGGCGGGCGAACGGGTGGTCGATCCGCAGCTCGCCGTGGCGGCGCTGGAGGCGGTCGAGAGCCCGCTCAAGCCGCGCGAGCTGGAGGTGCTCCGGCGGTTCGCCGACGGCGAGGACGTGGAGCAGATCGCGCAGGCGCTGTTCCTGTCGGCGGGCACCATCCGCAACTACCTCACCCAGATCGTCACCACGCTGCACGCGCGCAACCGGCTGCACGCCGTACGGATCGCCCAGGACGCCGGGTGGCTCTGAGCCCGGACGGCCCGGCCCGGCCGAGGGTGCCGAACCCGGACGGCTCGGCCCGCCTGAGGCTGCTGAACCCGGCAGCCTCGGTCCGGCCGGGTGCGCTCAACCTATCCGGCTCGACACGCCTGGCGGCGCTGAACCCCGTTCGCCTGGTCGTGGTGTTCATCGGCGTGACGGGTCTGCTGCGGGTGAGCTTCTACTTCGTCGTGCAGGAGTTCGACCTGCTGACCGTGGTCTGCGTCGCGCTGGTCGCCGCGCTCCAGGTGCCGATCTCGCTGCCGGGCCGGCGGCGGCTGTCCGCCGCGCTCTTCCCCGTCCAGGCGGTGGTGAACTACCTGCCGCTGCTCGCCGAGCCCGGGAGCTGGGAGGTGGGCGGCTCGGGGTTCGTCGCGGCCTCGGCCCTGCTCGTGGTGAGCGGCCCTCCCGCGTGGGTGATCCTCGGCCTGATCGCGGCCGTCGAGGGCGCCGTCGCGCTGGCCCATGACCGCCTCGCCTACATGGTCTACTACGCGATCATCGCCCCGATCAACGTCGGTCTGATGCTGTACGGCATCAGCAGCCTCGCCGTCCTGCTGCACCAGGTGGGACGGGAACGGTCCGAGCTGGCCGCCAGGGCGGGGGCGGTCGAGCGGCTGCGGCTGTGGGGGCGGATACACGGCCTGGTCGTACGGAACGTCGCCGCCGTCGAGCGGCTGACCCGGCAGGCGCGGGAGGCCGGGAGCCGGGGTGACGCGGCGGCGGTGCGAACGGCGGTGGAGACCGCGGTGACCCTGGCGCGGGAGGCGCTGGAGCGGGTACGGTCCCTGCCGCCGGCCGACGAGGCGATCCCCGTCCCGCCCCGCGACGACGACAACCGCATCCTGCGCCTGGCCACGCCGATCCTCGTCACCACCCACGTGCTGTTCATCGGGCAGGCGCTGTTCTACTACGCCGGCGGCGCGGAGCGCGGTCCGGTTTTCACGCACGCCGCCTACCTCGTGCTCTTTCCCCTGACGTTCGCCCTGCAGTTCTGGCACCTGGCCGCGCTGCGGTCCAGCCCCCGGCCCGGAACGCTGGCCTGGACCCTGACCGCGCACGCGCTCGCCATCTACGCGCCGCTGGCCCACGGTGAGGGCTCCGGGTTGCTGGCCTCGGGGTTCTTCGCGGGGGTTCTCCTGCTCTACCTGCCGTGGCGGGTGGCGTGGCCGCTCTGTGTGGCGATGAGCGGCGTCGCCGCGGTCGAGGAGGCGCTCACCCTGGGCCCGATCGCCGGCGTCTACCCGTTCCTCAGCGTCCTGAACACCGCCATGGCGGTTTACGGCCTCACCCGGCTGGTGGATCTCGTCGGCGAGCTCAGCCGCACCCGGGCCGAGCTCGTCGAGGTGGCGGCCCTGCGCGAGCGGCTCGCGGTGGGCAGGGACGTCCACGACCTGCTCGGCCGCGGCCTCACCACGATCGTCCTGCACGCGGAGCTGGCGCTGCGGCTGCTCGGCGCCGGTCCGGACCGGGCGGACGCGCAGCTCGACCGCCTGGCCGCGGCGGTGCGCGCCGCGCTCTCGGACAGCGTGAGGCTGAGCGCTCCCGGCCTGCCCCTGTCGCTGGCCGCGGAGCTCGACTCCGCCAGGGCCGTGCTGGAGTCGGCGGGTGTGAGGGCACGCATCGACGCCACGCCCGTGACCGGGACGGCGGTGCCGGGAGGGACGGGCGCACCGGCGGTCGAGGCGGACGCCCGTGCGGCCGGGACCGCCGAAAGGCTGAGCGGGCCTGCCGGGTCCGTGCTCGCGGTGGTGTTGCGCGAGGCGGTCACCAACGTGCTCAAGCACGGCACCCCGGACGAGTGCGCGATCGAGATCGCCGTCCAGGACGGCCAGGTACGGCTCCGCGTGACCAACGACGGGGCGGCACGCGACCAGGAGCCGGCGCACGGCTCGGGCCTGCGCAACCTGCGCGCCCGCGTGACCGCCATCGGCGGCGTGCTCACCACCACCCGGACCGGCGACCGCTTCGAGCTGGTCGCCCGCGCCCCAGTCGATCATGAGGATCTCACGCTCACGAGGTGAGCCCGGCGACTGTGCCGGGCAGCCGCCGGTGCCGCACAGTGGGTCCGCCACACCCACACGAAAGATCATCCGGGGACCATGAACCGTCGACAGTTCCTCGCCATCGCCGCTCTCTCCGGCCTGGCCTCCGCCTGCGGCTCCGGCGAGCGGCCCGCAACGGCCGATCCGGCCGCCTTCCGTACGGAGCTGCGGGTGCCACCGCTGCTGGAGCCCGAGGTGGACCGGGACGGGACGCGGCACTTCGCCCTGACGATGCAGCGGGGCCGCAGCGAGCTCCTGCCGGGCAAGCCGGTCGAGACCTGGGGGTTCAACGGCCCGCACCTCGGCCCCACGATCCGGGCGGCCCGCGGCGACCAGGTGCGGATGACGGTCACCAACCGTCTGGCCGAGGCGAGCACCGTGCACTGGCACGGCATGCGGCTGCCCGCGAAGATGGACGGCGGCCCGCACCAGATGATCGAGCCGGGCGGCACGTGGAGCCCGCACTGGACGATCGACCAGCCCGCCGCCACGTCCTGGTACCACCCGCACCCGCACGGCGGGACCGCCAGGCACGTCTACCGCGGCCTGGCCGGCATGTTCATCGTCGACGACGGGGACACGCCGGAGCTCCCCTCGAAGTACGGGGTCGACGACGTGCCCCTGATCCTTCAGGACAAGGAGCTCGCCGAGGACGGCTCGCCGACCGGCGACGTGCTGAGCGGCACCTTCGGCCTCCTGGGCGATCACATGCTGGTCAACGGCGTCCACGCGCCGTTCATGAACGTGCGCGCCGAGCGGGTGCGCTTCCGGATCCTCAACGGGTCGAACGCCCGCAGGTACCACCTCGTGTTCGGCGAAGGCCGGAAGTTCCACGTCGTCGGCAACGACGCCGGCCTGCTGCCGGCCCCGGTCGAGGTGGAGCAGGTCTCGCTCTCGCCGGGCGAGCGCGCCGAGGTCGTCGTGGCGTTCGCGCCCGGCGAGCAGGTGTTCCTGCGCACGGTCACGGGCGGCGACGACATCGACGAGGGCGACTTCGACCTGCTGAAACTGGTCGCGGCGCGGCAGCTCGCCCCCTCACCGCGCCTGCCGGCCCGCTTGGCCGCCGCTCCCGGCCCGATCGTGGCGCCCGCGAACGCCAGGGTCCGCCGGTTCCGGCTCAACGGCCACGACGCCATCAACGGCAAGGAGATGGACATGTCCCGGATCGACGAGGTGGTCCCGGCCGGCGCCACCGAGATCTGGGAGATCGAGAACACCGTCTACGCCCACAACTTCCACATCCACGAGGTGGCGTTCCAGGTGCTCGACGTGGACGGGGACAAGCCGGCGGCGTACGCGAGCGGCCACAAGGACACCGTCTACGTGCCGCCGAAGAGCACCGTCCGGCTCGCGGTCCGGTTCGGCGGCTTCACGGACCCGGCCACGCCGTACATGTACCACTGCCACATCCTCCGGCACGAGGACTCCGGCATGATGGGCCAGTTCGTGATCGTCGAGCCCGGCACCGAGAGCCAGGTGTCCCGGACGATCGCCACCCCGCACCTGTCGCACTGACCAGCCGGCCCCCGGCCTGGCCGCGCGGTTCCCGGCTCACCCCTTCGGGCCCCGGGTCTTGCCGTTCCCCTGGGGATTCCTGGTGTGGCCGGGAGGCGTGCGGCCGGACGTGGAGACCGTCGGGGTGGCGGGCGCGGTGGTCGGCGGGCGCGTCGCGGTGGGCGTCGCGGGCCGGCTCGGGGCCGGGGTGCGGGAGCGGGTGACGCTGCTCGCCGGCGACGGGGCGGCCGTCCTGGTCCTGGTGCGGGCGGGCGCGGGCGCGGAGCTGCGCACCGCCGGCGCGGTGGTGACGAGGGGGCGGGCGCTCATCGGCCCGGGTGACTGCACGCCGGTGGAGCCGGGCCCGGGTTCGGGCACGGCGTCGGCATCGGAGCCGGGTTCGGAACGGGAACCGGCGGCGCCGGGGCCGCCGGCGTCGTCCCGGGTGCCGTTGAACGCGCCGCCGATGAAGACCGCGGTGCAGGCGAGCAGCAACGTGCCGCACAGCACGCCGACGATCGTCAGCATCCGCCTGCGCCGCCCGCTCTGGTCGGCGGTTTCCGCCGTGCCGGTTCTCCTTCGTGCCTCACTCACGGTCAGAGATCGTAGGGACTGCGGCCCCCGCATCCGGCCGAAGACGGAATTTGCCGGACGAAATGTGATCAACCGCCGCTGTCGGCTCCTTCTGACAACGGCGTGTCAGCAGGTACACAGCAGCCCGCGCAGCGCCGTCTCCAGGCACAGGCCGGAACGGGCGGGCGTGGGCCAGGGGAAGCGCACCAGCGACTCGTCCACCCGCACCGTGGCCCCGAACCGGTCCAGCTCCCACAGCCACACCTCCGCGGCGGGCTCCCCGAGCTGCTGGGTGACGCCGGCCGCGAGCTGGGTCCGGTGGGAGGAGTTGACGTGGGCGAGCACCCGCTCCGCCGTCTCGGTGAGCGGATCGGGTGCCGCCCCCAGGTAGTCGTCGGCGTCCAGCACGCCCGACTCCTGCCCGGTCAGGTAGACCACCTGTCCCACGTCCAGCCGCAGCAACCGGGGCGCGTCCGGCTGCCCGAAGCGCTCCAGCGCGTCGAACAGGGTCTCGTCCGCGGTGTGCGCAGCCACCGCCACGGCCGCCGGGCGCGCCTCGGCCTCCGGTACGGCCTCCGCCCAGCCCTGCACCTCGATCAGCCCGCGCGGGTGGGTGACGGTGCCCAGTTGCCGCATCGCCGTCAGGTTCACCGCCACGACCGCGTCCCCGCGCAGCCCGTGCAGGCTCTCGCCGGGCCGGACGAGCAGGACGGGGCGCCCGCGCTCGTCCACCCCGCCGCGCGCGGGGGAGGGGGCGCCGTCAACGGAGAGCTTGGCGACGTTGGCCGTCGCGGCGAGGGTGCGGACCCGTTCGGGGATCGGCAGCATGGCGGCCTCCTTGAGAGCATCAATAGTGGTAGGTTAGCCTTACCTAAGTAAGGATTACCTAATCACATCGAGGTGAACGTGCGCTACACCGGCCCGAAGGTGCGACTGTCGCGTCGCGCGGGCGTCCCGCTGACCAGGAAAGCCGTCCGCTACTTCGAACAGCGCCCCTACCCGCCGGGCGAGCACGGCCGCAAGACGAACCGTCGCAACACCGGCGACTACGGCCTGCGCCTGATGGAGAAGCAGAAGCTGCGCTGGTACTACGACGTGTCGGAGCGGCAGCTGCGCCGCTACTGGGACCTCGCCGTGCGCAAGTCGGGCGCCTCCGGCGCCGAGCTGGTCACCATCCTCGAGAGCCGCCTGGCCTCGCTCGTGCTGCGGGCCGGCCTGGCGCCGTCGATCTACGCGGCCCGGCAGTACATCAGCCACGGGCACATCGCCGTGGACGGCCGCAAGGTGGACATCCCGAGCTACCTGGTCAGGCCGGGGCAGGTCATCTCGGTGCGGGAGCGCTCGCGCCGGATGCAGCCGTTCGTGGCCGCCGCGGAGGGCGTGTACGCCGACGAGCGCACGGCCGCGTACCTGTCGGTCGAGCTGCAGGAGCTGCGGTTCACGCTGGTCGACCGGCCGCAGCGCGAGCAGATCGCGGTCCCGGTGGACGAGCAGCTCGTCGTGGAGTTCTACTCCCGCTGACCGGGCCGGGTCCGCTCCCGCCGGCCTGGGAGCGGCCGGCCGGAACCGGCCGGCGAGGCGCCGGCCCCGGCCGGGGCGGGCCCGGGGGCAGCGATCACGCGGACCGTGACCGCTTCCCCCGGGCCTTCTTCATGCCCGCCGGCGCCTGGGGTGCCGTCTCGCGCAGGGCGCGCAGCTCGGCGACCTCCTTGCGCAGCTCGGACAGCTCGTCCAGGATCTGCTGGGTGTGGGCCCTGGTGTCCTCCATGATGTGCGCGGAGGTGTCCTCCAGCGCCGCCCGCTCCTCGGCGTTCTCCTCGTCCATCGCGCTCACCACGACCGCCAGGAAGAGGTTGAGCACGACGAACGTGCACACGAGGATGAAGATGGTGAAGAAGATCCACGCCGTCGGGTGCCGGCTCATCACCTCCCTGGCGATGTTGCCCCAGTCGTCGCCCGTCATCGTCTGGTAGAGCGTGAACAGCGAGGTCGGCAGGCTGCCGAAGCGGTCGGGCGCGGTCTGCCCGTACAGCTTCGTGGCCATGACGGCGGCCACGTACAGCACCAGCGACAGCAGCACCACGATCGAGCTCATCCCCGGCATCGCGCGCAGCAGCGCCGACACCACGCGGCGCAGGCTGGGCACCACCGACAGCAGCCGCAGCACGCGCAGGATGCGCAGGGCGCGCAGCACCGACAGCCCGCCGTTCGTGGAGGCGAAGGCGATGGCGACGATGAGGGTGTCGAAGAGGTTCCACGGGTCGCGGACGAAGGAAGCCCGCTCGACGTAGAGCTTGGCGACCAGCTCGGCGGTGAAGATGTAGAGCGCCACGTGGTCGACCACGGCAAGGATCGTGCCGTACTCCTCGACGACGGCGGGGAAGGTCTCCAGGCCGAGGGTGGCCGCGTTGATCAGGATGACGCCGATGATGAACCGCTGGAAGAGGCGGTGGGCGAGCAGGGCGTGGGTGCGTTCACGCACGGGGGCAGGGCTCCTCGGGGGTGGATCATGGGCCCTACCATGATGACGCATGATGATCAAGGGGGAGACTGTGGTATAAAGCGCACCTGTCGTTTTCGAAGGTGAGGCCGCGACCATGTCCTATCCCGATTACGGTCCCGGCAACTACGGGCCGCCGCCGCAGAGCCATCCCAACGGCACGGTCATCCTCGTCCTGGGCATCGTGAGCCTGGTGGCCTGCATGTTCACCGGCCCCTTCGCCTGGTCGATGGGGAACAAGGCGCTGCGCGAGATCGACGAGAGCGGCTACTACTACGAGAACCGCGGCATGGTCCAGGCGGGGCGCATCTGCGGCATCATCGGCACCGTGCTGCTGATCATCACCTTCTGCTTCGTGGCCCTCGGCGTGACCCTGGGCATCATCGGCGCCATGACGGAGAACTCCTAGGGGGCCAGGCCCGGCCCCCGGGAGAGAGTGTCAGACCCCGTTCTTGGACCGCTTCTGGAGCGCGGCGATGATCCCCGCCGGGTCCACGGTGCCGTAGCCGTAGTCGTAGTCGAATCCGACCTCGCTGCGGTCCTCCGCCGTCCTGCGCAGCAGGGCGCGGAGCTGGGCCGGCGACAGCCTGCTCGCGGGCCAGCGGGTGCGCACCGCCGCCACGAGCCCCGCCGCGACCGGCGCCGCCGCCGAGGTGCCCGAGTCGGGCCGGCCGGCGCCGAACGCCTTGGAGCCCAGGAAGTGCGTGTACGCGCAGACGTCCGGCTTGCGCGCGGTCAGCCGTCCCGGCCCCTGCGAGGAGTAGCCCACCCGCTCGCCGTTGACGTCGATGCCGCCCACCGTCAGGACCTTGGGATGGGAGTTGGCGCCCACGATGGGCCTCCCGGAGTAGGCGCAGCGGCCGTCCGGGCAGTCGCGCCCGCAGTTGCCGGCCGCGAACAGCACGTCGGCGCCGGCCTTGTCGAGCGCGGCGACCATCAGGTTGAACGGGTGCGCCGCGTTGTCGGAGTAGTTGCCCGGATGCCCCACGGGAAAGTCCCACTCGGGCGAGAACGACCCCCACGAGTTGTTCACCACCAGCGTCCGCGACCCGGCGGGCTGGGCGTCGAGCACGGTGCGCAGGTGCGCGAAGGCGGCCACCGCGTCCGACAGCAGCCCGTCCAGCGCCGAGCCACCGGGCCGGGTGGACAGCAGCACCGGCAGGTCGATCAGCGTGGCCTGCGGGGCGGCGATGAGGGCGTCGAACGCGCACATCGTGCCGTGGTCGATCTCGAACTCACCCGGCCTGCCGGCCACCCCCGAAGGGCTCCAGCACCGCTCGGCGTCCACCGTGACACCCCTGCCGAGCTGCCTGGCCGCGTGCGCCGCGTTGATCCCGGTGTCCAGCACGGCCACCGTCACGCCGTCGCCGTCGAGCCCTTCGGCGTGCAGCCCCGGAACGTTCAGCAGCCGCTCGACGTCGTGCCAGTCGCCGGACGGCGGGTCGCCCCCGCACACCGGGGTGGACTCGATGACGGGATCGGCGAAGACGCCCACCACGTCCGGCCTGAGCGCGGGCAGCAGCGCGAGCCTGGCGGTCAGCTCGTCGTCCGAGATCGTGCCCCGCACCAGCACCGAGGCGTCCTCCGCGGCGAGTGAGTAGTCCAGCGGCTGGCTGAGCGAGAGCGGATCGCCGCCCGCCGCGGGCACCGGGCGCGGCACGGCCACGGGCGTGAACGCGGGGTCGAGCTCGACGCCCGGCAGGCCGTCGGCGACGTCGGCCGTGGTGGCGGTCTGGCCGGGGTCGACGACCGCCGCGACCAGATCAGGGGAGGGACGGAGCTGGATCAGGATCCGCATGTGTCACCACCGAGACGTTTGTGGAGGGAAACGAACCTCCCAACATTCCTTCATTCGCACGGGCCGCGTCCAGCGGATCTGAGGTGTTTTGACCTGCGGAAACTCCCTAAGTGGGGCGAAGCGGACGACATTTGTTCTGGGTCGTCAGACTTCCTTGTTTTCGGTCTGTTCACTACGGTGAGGCGTTATGACGCTCCAGGCGCAAAAGCCGGTCGACGACGGCGAAAAAGCCCACTGGTTGGCGGTGCGGCCGAGGCTGGTCCTCGCCAGTGCCTTCATGCTCTTCCTCGAGCTGGCGCTGATCCGGTGGACCGGGTCCAACATCGTCCATCTCAGCTATTTCACCAATTTCGTGCTGCTCGGCTCCTTCCTCGGCATCGGGCTCGGTTTCCTGCGCGTGGGGCGCTCGCGACGGCAGCCGTACTACTCGCCCATCGTCCTGGCCGTCCTGACCATCGTCGTGCTGACCTTCCCCGTCACCGTCGACCGCGACACCGAGGGCGTCCTGTACTGGACGAGCCTGTCCACCAGCGGGCCGCCCGCGTGGGCGATCCTGCCGGTGATCTTCTGTGCCGCCGCGGTCGTGCTCATGGGGCCCGCCGAGCTGGTCGGGCGCTGCTTCCCCGAGCTGCCGCGCCTGGAGGCCTACCGGTACGACCTGATCGGCAGCCTGACCGGCATCGCCGCGTTCACGGCGCTGTCGTTCCTCAGCGCGCCGCCGGTGTTCTGGGGGCTCATCGCGGCCATCTGCTACGGCGCGCTGCTCGTGCCCAGGCCGCGCGTGCTCTACGTCGGGCTCGTGACCGTGCCGTCCCTGGTCGTGGTGGGGCTGCTGCTGGCCGAGACGCTCACGGCCGGGGCGATCTGGTCGCCGTACTACAAGGTCACCACCAAGCAGCTCGTGCAGGTCGGCGTGCCCGTCACCGACATCGCGGTCAACGGCATCCCGCACCAGCAGGCCGTGCCCGCCTACGCCCGCCTGCAGTGGGAGGCCCAGTACGGCCTGCCGTACGAGCGCGCGAGCAAGCAGCCCCAGGACGTGCTCATCGTCGGCGCCGGCAGCGGCACCGACGTGGCGATCGCGCTGTCCAAGGGCGCCACCCGCGTCGACGCCGTCGAGATCGACCCCAAGCTGCGCGAGCTCGGCGGCTCGGTCCACCCCGACAGGCCCTACGCCGACCCGCGCGTCACCACCCACGTCACCGACGGCCGCGCCTTCCTGGAGCGCACCGGCCAGAAGTACGACCTGATCCTGTTCGCCCTGCCCGACTCGCTCACCCTCGTCTCCGGCGCCAGCTCGCTGCGCCTGGAGAGCTACCTGTTCACCGAGGAGGCCATGCGGGCGGCCCGCGCCCACCTCAAGCCGGGCGGCACGTTCTCGATGTACAACTACTACCGCGAGAGCTGGCTGGTCGACCGCCTGGCCCTCACCATGCAGCGCGCCTTCGGCCACAAGCCCTGCGTGGACGTGGTCAGCACCGCCGGGCAGCAGGCCGTCATCACCGCCGGCCTGGCCGCCGCCGACCAGCGCTGCGCCGCCGAATGGCCCGGCGCCGCCCCCGGCACCCCCGAGCCCGCCGGCGACGACCGGCCCTTCCTCTACCTGAAGGAGGGCACGATCCCGCCGATCTACGTCATCACGCTCGGCCTGATCCTCATCGTGAGCCTGCTGGCCGTGCGCGTCGTGGCGGGCCCGTACCGGCGGATGCGCCCGTACGCGGACCTGTTCCTGCTGGGCGTGGGCTTCATGCTGCTGGAGACCAAGAGCGTGACCGGGTTCGCGCTGCTGTTCGGCACCACGTGGGTGGTCAACGCGATCGTCTTCGCCGGCGTGCTCGTCGCGGTGCTCGCCGCCGTCGAGGTGACCCGCCGTTTCCGCACCCCGCCGCTGCCGGTCATGTACGGCGTGCTTTTCGCGGGCCTGCTGCTGGCCTGGCTCGTGCCGAACGAATGGTTGCTGTCGCTCCCGGTCCCGCTGCGCGCGGTGGCCGCCGTGACGGTGGCATTCCTGCCGATCTTCGCCGCGAACGTGGTGTTCGCCAAACGTTTCGCCGAGACGGCCGACGCGACCACTTCCTTCGGCGCGAACCTGCTGGGCGCCATGGTGGGCGGCTGCCTGGAGTACGTCGCCCTGGTGATCGGCTACCAGGGCCTGCTCATCGTGGCGGCCCTGCTGTACGTCGGTGCCCTGGCCCTGCTGCCCAGGAGGAACTCCGCGCTGGTGTGACCACTCCGGAAATGCCGATGGGCATTTCCGAAATAGTCTCGTTATTACCTTGACCGATGGTCAGGTGAACGGTTTCCGGCACGGGTTGATTTGTCGGAGACCGCGAGGTGAGCTAGAGATACCAGCCATGCCTTGATCGCGATGATCGTTCATCCGTGAAAAGCGAAAATTCATCTTCTCGAAACGGAGGCAAGAGATCGGGGGTGACGTCCGGTAAACCCACGAGCAAAGGTGTAATCATGGCGACACAAGGGGCAGCAAGGATAGACGTCGAGCTCGCCCTGCGGCAGGAGTCCGACCCGGTGCCCGCCGGTCGTGCCGAGCAGATCGCCGCGGTGCTCCCGAAGGGAGTCCTGTTCGCGGCCTCGGCGCCGCCGCCCGCAGAGCAGGTGCGGGTGCCGCAGATGGAGTGGACCCTCACCTCCGCCTGGCCCTACCAGGGCCGCACCGCCACCGGCAGCGCCGCCGTCCACTACGCGGCCGGTCACGAGCGCCTCGTCCGGCCGATGATCCTGGCCGACGGCTTCGGCTACGGGCCCAGCGACGTGCGGGGCCTGTGGCACCATCTCAACACGCCCTACCCGCCCCACCAGCAACGCCTCCTGGACCAGCTCCTCGCCCAGGGTATCGACGTCGTCCTGCTCGGCTTCGGCGCCCGGCACACGCACATCCAGGCCAACGCCGGCGTGGCCGCCACCTGCATCCGCCGCGCCATCAGCGAGCGGGCCGGCAACGCGCCGCTGATCGTCGGCGGCCTCGGCATGGGCGGGCTCGTCACCCGCTACGCGCTGGCCGAGATGGAGAACCGCGGCGAGGACCACCAGACCGCGACCTACCTGTCCTACGACTCGCCGCACAACGGCGCCTGGATCCCGCTGATACTCCAGCAGTTCGCGTACTTCGCCCAGAGCCTCTCCCCGACGGAACCCGGCCAGGCGGCCCTGATCGCCAGCCCCGCCGCCCAGCAGCTCCTGTGGGCGTGGGTCGAGAGCGGCCGCTACTCGGGGCCTGTGGCGACCTCCAGCCCGCTGCGTACCGAGTTCCTGGCGGACCTGCGCCGCGTCGGCTGGTTCCCGGTCCGGCCGCGCAAGCTCGGCGTGGCCAACGGGGCCGCCGACGGCACCGGCAGGAACGTGCCACCCGACCACCTCGTGTTCGAGTGGAGCGCGCTGGGCGGCCTCGTCGGCGCCACCGTGCGCACCCAGCCGGAGCGCGGCGTCAACCGGCACGTCGGCGGCATGCGCGCGGTGCCGATGTGGGCCAGCAAGAGCTACACCAGCGACGTCGGCGCGTTCGACGGCGTGCCGGGCGGCACGCTGCCCCTGTACGGCGTGCTCGCCGACAAGCTGGGCGCGCCGATCGCGAACCGGTACAGATCCACCTGCTTCGTGCCCACGGTGAGCGCCGTCGCCCTCCAGTACGACCCGCTGGAGTGGCCGGTCGACCTCTACACCGACATCACGTCCCTGTCGCCCGAGCAGAGCCAGCTCGACGACTACCAGTGCGACTCGCACAACTCCGAGCACGGCGAGGTGACAGGCGTGCTCGCCGACTGGATCCTGGGACAACTCGGCAAGTAGGAGCGGCGCGGCGGGCCCGCCGCCCGCCGCCCGTCCTCCCTGGAGCCTTCACGCATGCTGAACGAGATGTTGCCCGGTTACGACGGGCTGGTGGCCGACCCGTACCCGGCCTACGCCGACCTGCGGGCCTGCGGCGCCCCCCGCCTGGTGACCATGCGCAGCGGCCTGTACGGCTGGCTCGTGACCCGCTACGACGACGCCCGCGCCGCGCTCGCCGACCCGCGGCTGAGCAAGGACCCGCGCCACGCGCCCGCCGACTGGCAGGAGGCGGGGCGCGGGCGGCCGCTGGAGGACCGGTCGGGGCTGGGCACGCACCTGCTCACCACCGACCCGCCCGAGCACACCCGGCTGCGCCGCGTGGTGTCGGGGTTCTTCACGCCGCGCAGGCTGGCGCGGCTGCGGCCGGGGATCGAGTCCGCCGCCCACGCGCTCGCCGCCGGGCTGTCGTCCGGGGCCGACCTGGTGGGCGACTTCGCCTCGCCGCTGCAGTCCGGGGTGATCTGCGACGTGCTCGGGGTGCCCGCGGCCGACCGTACGGACTTCCAGCGCTGGACGGCGGCCGTGGTGTCGTCGGAGCCGGGGGAGCCGGACGCCAGGCCCGCCGCGCTGCGGGCGCTGGGCGCGTACGTGGGCGGGCTGGTCGAGGCCAAGCGGCGGGCGCCGGGGGACGACGTGATCAGCGCCATGATCGCGGCGGCCGAGGACGGGGACCGGCTGGGCGGGGACGAGCTGCTTTCGATGATCTTCCTGCTGCTCGTGGCCGGGTACGAGACGACGGTGGGGCTCGTGGGGCTGGGCACGTACACGCTGCTGCGGCACCCCGGCGCGCTGGAGCTGCTGCGCGACCGGCCCGAGCTGATCGAGTCGGCCGTGGAGGAGCTGCTGCGCCACGACAGCCCGGTGGAGCTGGCCACGTGGCGGTTCACCCTGGAGCCGGTGGAGATCGGCGGGGTCGTGCTGCCGGCCGGGCAGCCTCTCCTGGTGGCGCTGGCCGCGGCCAACCGCGATCCCCTCCGCTTCTCCGACCCCGACCTGCCCGACCTCACCCGGCAGGACAACGCCCACCTGAGCTTCGGTCACGGGCCGCACTACTGCCTGGGGGCGCTGCTGGCGCGCCTCGTCGGGCGCGCGGCCCTGGCGGAGGTCGTCCGGTTGCCGGGGCTCGCACTGGCCGTGCCGGTCGAGCGGTTGCGGTGGCGCGCCAGCCTCACGGTGCGGGGGCCGCGCGAGCTGCCCGTGACGTTCGGCTAGCCGCCCGACGTTCGGCCGGCCGCCCGGCTGTCCGGCCGCCCGCCCGTCCGGCCGGACGGCGGTTCAGCCGGACGGGCGGACGGCGGAGGGGCGGATGGGCGGAATCAGAGGCCGCAGAGCTCGTCCAGGGACTGGGCCCCCGCCTTCTGGGTGTTGCGGGTGGGCGTCTGCGTGGGCGTGGCCGTGCGGGGCTTGGCGGGGGTGGAGCCGGTGACGCTGGGGGAGGCGCTCACGTTGGCCGTCTGGGCGCGGCGGGCGGGCCGGAGCGAGTCGTTGATCGCCTTCCTCGTCGCCACGCGGATCTTCGCCCAGTCGGGGCGGCCCGAGTAGAACTCCGGCGGCACGAACTGCAGGCTGGTGATCTTGGCGTCCTTGACCTTGACCGCCAGCTCCACCAGCGGCTGCAGCAGGCTCTCGGGGATGTTGGTCTGCGCCAGCCGCTTGGCCGCGCCGGCGATCTTCTCGAACCTGCTGAGAATCACGGTAGGGGTCGCCTGCTGGGCGAAGGCGCCGATGACGCAGCGCTGGCGGGACATGCGGGAGAAGTCGTCGCTGCCGACGCGGGAGCGGCCGTACCACAGGGCCTGCTCGCCGGTCAGCTTCCGGTAACCCGCCTTGATGGTGCCGGCGGTGCCGTAGAGGCCGCCCCACTTGACGTCCTGCTCCACCTTGATCTTGAGACCGCCGATGGCGTCCACGAGGTCGGCGAAGCCGTACATGTTCATCAGCATGTAGTAGTCGATCTTCAAGCCGAGCGTGTGGCCGATGGCGTCCATCAGGGCTCGCGGGCCCCTGTTCTTGCCGCCCATGAGCTGCGGGTTGTCGTTGGCGTACTGCCAGACCTCGTTGAGCAGGCCGCCGTTGGGCAGCTCGGCCATGAACCCGTTCGGGAACTGCTTGTGCAGCGGTGAGGAGGCGGGGAAGCGCACGTGCTGCATGTTGCGCGGCAGGCTGAACAGCACGGTGGCGCCGGTCTTGAGGTCCACGCTGGCCACGTTCATGCTGTCGGTGCGCACGCCGGTCCTGTTGCCGGCCGCGTCGCCGCCGATCAGCAGGAAGTTGACGCGGTCCTTGCCGTTCCACGGGTCTTCGGGGTTGGTGGTCGCCTGTGGATTGTCGGGGTCGGGGGCGGAGGGGAAGATCGACTTGATCGCGTCGCGGGCGGTCACGACGTAGTTGGCGGTGAGGGCGAACGGCGACATGACCGCCACGCACAGCACGCCCACCACGATGCCGGTGATGATCTGGCCCTGCTGGTTGAGCCTGTTCGGGCCGAGCGCCACGTACGAGGTCGTCAGTACCGCGAACCACGCCAGCGCGAGCACCGAGGCGATGACGACCACCAGCATCATGTTGCTGCTGTTGGCCAGCCAGGACGCGTTCGCCAGGTCCCCCGCCACGCTCAGGCCCATGGCCAGCACGATGAGCAGCAGCACCGCGTACACGCTGATCAGCGCCAGCCCGGTACGGCGGTGCCCGGCCCGCAGGTGAGCGGCGCCGGGCACGATGGCGGACAGGGCCGTCCAGCCGAGCACGGAGGCGGGGGTCAGCGGTCTGGCGAAGCGCGGCGCGCCCGAGCCGGAACGGGATGTGCCCGTGCGGGAGGTGGCGGACGGCTTGCCCGGCTTGCCCGGCTTGCCGGGGCGGGAGGCGGTGGGGGACTTGCCGGACTTACCGGACGTGGAGGGCGTGGAGGGCTTGCCGGGCTTGTCGGCCGTGCCGGGGCCGGACGGGCGGCGGGCGGACCCGGCGACGAGCTTTCCGGGGGCGGATCCGGAGGGCGCCTTCGGGGCGGGGGCGCCCGCCGCGTTAGGAGCCGGCTTGCCGGTCGCCCCGGTCGCCGCAGCGCCGTTCGCGTCCGAGGCGGGCTTGCCGTTCGTGCCCGAATTCGGGCGCGATCGTCGCGTGGGGCGCCGTTTCCTGCCTTCCGGCGTGGTGTCTACCCCATCGCGATTGCTCACACCTGGCTCCTTACACGCCTACCAGGCAAAACCCTCGTTTTGCCCCCCGATCGGCACAAGATTGCCAGGATTCTAGTCCCCATACCTGGACATCAGAGACATGTGCCCAAGCTGAGATGAACGCCACGGGTCCATCAGGAGACCGTCGAGGACGGCGCCAGCCACGTGTTGCACTGGTACGCCTGGTTCCTCTCCCACCCCTGCCGGAACCACCTGCCGCTGTTCACCGGCTTGCCGTGGTCGCGCGGGTAACCCGGATGGTCGCCCACCTGGCTGAAGAACCAGAACAGCCGGCTGCGGTTGGCCGTGTTCACCGGGTACGTCGCCGCGACCGACCGCATCCACATGGCGCCGAAGCAGTTGGCCTGCAACTCCAGCCGCCGGCTGAGCGCCAGCTTGCCGCTCTGGCTGGTGGAGTCGAGCGTCGCGGACCACCAGGAGTTCATCAGGCCCGTGAGGTTCTGGACGTGGTGGCCGTACTCGTGGGCCATCATGCCGATGATGCCGCCGTGCCAGGTGATGATCTGGCCGTAGCCGGCGGCGTTGCCGCGGCCCCTGGCCATGGCCGAGGTGGACGCGTAGATGGTGTTGTTCTGCGGGCAGTAGTACGGCACCGTGCTGCCCGGCGACGGGTAGTCGCCGCAGGCGCCCCGGCCGCTCCCGGCCGCGATGGCGTACCTGGGCGGGCTGAACCTGAAGCCCTGCTTCTCCAGCACCGGCTTCCAGGCCCGGTCCATGCACCTGCCGGTCTTGATGATCAGCGACTTGAGCTGGCTGTGGCTGAAGATGCTGGCGTTGCCGGCCGGGCAGCTCAGCCTGGGCAGGACGCCCGCCCGGTAGACGCTGTTGTTCTTCAGGCTCGTGTTGACCGTCACCTGGGCGGGCGGCGTGACGGTGGTCGACGGCTCGTCGTCCTGGCTCCGGGCCGGCGTGGGCTGCTCGCTGCGCGACGGGGCGGGGTCCGGGTCGTCGTCCTCGGTGGCCCTGAAGGACGGCTCGGCGGACGGCTCGTACGTCGGGATCGCCACCGGCGTCGAGGTGTCCGAGCTGGACGAGGCGGACAGCATCACCGCCCCGATGACGATCAGCACGAACAGCGCCGCCAGCGAGCCGAAGACGGCGCCGAGCACCCCGAGGACCCCCATCCCCGACTTCCTGCGCTGCGGCGGCCGGTGCCACTGCTGCGGAGGCATGGGCGGCGGCGGTGGTGGCGGCGGAGGGGGTGGCTGCTGCCGGTACGGTTGCTGCTGTCCGTACGGCGGCTGTCCATAGGGCGGCTGTCCGTACGGCGGCTGCCCGTACGGCTGTTGCGGGTAAGGCTGCCCCTGCGGGAGCGTCGGCTGCTGCTGGTAAGGGTTTCCCTGCGGCGGTGGCGGAGGAGGCGGCGTAGGAGGCGGCGTAGGAGGCGGGGGCGGCGGCTGGGGCGGCTGCGGGTACGCGCCCCCCTGCGGCTGCGGCTGGCGGTATCCGGGCGGCGGCCACGGCAACGAGGGGGGCCGCTGGGGCTGCCCTGGCCCTTGTGGCGGGGGTGGATATTGCCCGTTCCCTGTCACCGTGTCTCCCCGTTTGCCCCGTCGTCCGGAATGCAGGCATTTGCCGTGCGACTTGTCGGACCCTTGCCAAATTTGGGGCAAAAGCATACTGATTTATCACCCGTCACGGATGTAGCAGTGCTCGGTCACAGTCCGAAATCATTCGAGGTGATCTCCGCTATCTCCCGGTCCGGGCGGCGGGCGTTGTCCTAGCTTCTGATGCATGAATCTCCAGCAGCTCCGCTATGTGGTCGCGACTGCGGAGCACCGCACCATGACCGACGCGGCCAGGTCGCTCTACATCGCGCAGCCTGCGCTGTCCCGCGCGATCCGCGATCTCGAGCGCGAGCTCGGCATGACGTTGTTCGCCCGTTCCGGGCGCGGGGTGGTCGTCACCGCGCAGGGACGCCGGGTGGTCAAGCTGGCGAGGGAGGCACTCGACGCGGTTCGCGAGATCGAGGGCCTGGCCAACCAGACCATCCCCACCGACGCGGAGCTCCGCATCGCGTCCACCCCCAGCCTCGAACCCGGCCTCGCGGGGCGGCTGCTGCCCGCCTACACGGCCGAGCATCCAGGCGTACGCGTGCACATCGTGCGCTGCGACGGCAGAGACGGCGTCGTCAGCGCCATCAGGGACCAGCGGGCCGACCTCGGCCTCACGGACCTGCCCGTGCCCACGGACCTCATCACCCACCCCCTCGAACGCCAGGAGATCGTCCTGATCTCCCCGCCCGGGCTCGACCTGCCCAACCCGGTGCCGATGGGCAAGCTGCACGGCATGCGCCTGGCGCTGCCCGCCCGCGGCAGCATGCGGCGCAGGGAGCTCGACGCGATGTTCGGCAAGTACGCGGTCACCCCGGTGGTCGTGCTCGAGACCGACGAGCGCAACGGCTGGCTCAACGCCGTCCGCGCGGGGCAGGCGTCGCTGCTGTGGTACCGCGGCATGGCCGAGCAGGCCGGGCGCGCGGGCCTGGTGGTGCGCTCGCTCGAACCCGCGGTGCGTCGCGTCATCGCCGTCGTGCACGCCCGCCGCCGCCTGCCGCTGATCGCCCAGGACTTCCTGGCCACCGCGGAGAAGGGAACCGCCGCCTGACGACTCCTTTGGGAACGATCCATTTCCCGTCTCGCGTGACCTGACGGGGCACGCGACAGCAGCAGCCACGTGGGGCCCGGCATCGGTGCCGCGCCCCTGATGGCCTCCGGGAACCCGAACGGCCACCACGAATCGGACGGCCTCCGGGACCGATGGCCGCGAAGTGACCGGCGGCCGCCGGAGAACCCCACCGTCAGCCCGTGATCGGCAGCACCTCCCCGGACCCCCGCCGGCGTGCCCCCGCTGGACACGCAGCACGCGCCGTCCGGCCCGGCCGCCACACCTGTGGGTGCGAACCGGCCCTGCCCGGCGGCTCGCCCGGTACCGGCCGCCCCACACTGGCTCCCCCACGGGGGCCGCCACACACTGGCTCCCCACGGGGAAGGGGAAGCCGGTGAGCCGGCCCGCGTCCACGACCAGCGCCCCGGTGCCGTGCGGCCCGCCATCGGGCGGCACCGCGCCGCCCGCGTGCTGTACGCATGCCCCGTGCGTAACACGGCAGGCACCCGGTGACCAGGGCCCCTGGCCGCCACATGACAGGAATGGTCTGACGCGCCGCCCGGGGGGCGCGGACGGGGGTCAGCCGGTCACGGGGAGCCGGACGACGGCGCGCAGGCCCGGGTCCGCGCCCTCCAGGACCACCGTGCCCCCGTGCGCCCGCACGGTCTCGCGCACGATGGCCAGCCCCAGCCCCGCGCCGCCCTCGTCCCGGCTGCGGCCGGAGTCGAGCCGGGTGAAGCGGTTGAAGACGCGCTCGCGATCCTGCGGGGGAATGCCGGGCCCGTCGTCGGTGACGGTCAGCACGCCGTCGGCGGTCAGCGCCACCTCGACCTTGGAGGCCGTGTGGCGGACCGCGTTGTCCATCAGGTTCGTCAGCACCCGGCTCAGGTCGAGCGCGTCGCCCCGGACCACGACCGGGTCGCACACGGTCAGCCGTGCCTCGGCGTAGCGGTCCACCGTCTGCCGCACCACCTCGTCGAGGTCGACCGGCTCGCGCCGGGCGGGCACGCCGCCGCGCTCGTCCAGCCTGGCCAGCGCGAGCAGGTCCTCGGCCAGCCGGGACAGCCGCATCGTGTCCTCCAGCACGCCCTCGGCCGTCTCCTGCCAGTCCTGCCCGTCGGGATGCCCGAGCGCCACCTCCAGCTGCAGCCGGATGCTGGCCAGCGGGCTGCGCAGCTCGTGCGCGGCGTCGGAGACGAGCGCGCGCTGGCGCTGCTCGGCCTCCTCCAGCCGGGCCAGCATGTCGTTGAGCGTGGTGGCCAGGGAGTGCACCTCGTCCCGCGACTGCGGCACCGGCAGCCGCCGCGACCTGGCGGTGTGCGTGATGTCCGCCGCGCCCCTGCGCAGCGCCGCGATGGGCCGCAGCGTACGGCCGATCATCAGCCAGCTCGCCACCGCCAGCAGCACCACCAGCGCCGGCGTGCCGACCAGCAGCACCCGCCCGGCCGTGACCAGGCTGGTCTGGATCTCGCTGATGGGGCGGGCCGCCACCACCGTCTGCCCGTGGTCCGCGCTGAGGACGACGACCCGCAGGAACCCCGGGATCGCGTACGGCCGCCCGTCCAGCAGCGTCGCCTGCCCGCTCTCCAGCACCCGCGCCCTGGCCCGGGCGTCCAGCATCGGCACCAGCCGGTCGGCGCCGTAGGTGACGTGCGTGATCCGCCCCTGCGCGTCGATGACCTGCACGATCGTGCCGTCGTGCGTGGTGATCGGGCTGGTCAGCGTGCCCGCGTCGGCCGCCACCCGCACCGCCTGGGCCTGCGCCCTGGTGGAGTCGTCCACGGTGTCCATCAGGGCCCGCTCCAGCACGGTCACCAGCACCGTGGCCGACAGGGCCAGCGCCAGCGCGAGCACCGCGGCGGCCGCCACCGTGAGCCGGAAACGCAGGCCCTGCCGCCGCCACCAGACCGCCGGCGAGTCAGCCACCGTCGCCCGCCAGCCGGTAGCCGGCGCCGCGCACGGTCTGCAGGGCGTTCCTGCCGAACGGGGCGTCGATCTTGCGGCGCAGGTAGCCGACGTACACCTCGACCACGTTCGGGTCGGTGTCGAAGGTGTCCCACACGTGCTCCAGGATCTCCGACTTCGACACCACCTCGTCCCGCCGCCGCATCAGGTACTCCAGCAGCGCGAACTCCCGGGGCGTCAGCTCGACCGGGCTCTGCCCGCGCTCCACCCTGCGCCTGGCCGGGTCCAGCGACAGGTCGCCGGCCACCAGCACCGACGGCCGCCGCCCCGCGTCGCGCCGCATCAGCGCCCGCAGCCTGGCGACCAGCACCACGTACGAGAACGGCTTGGTCAGGTAGTCGTCGGCCCCAAGGTCGAGCCCGTCGGCCATGTCGTACTCGCCGTCCTTGGCCGAGAGCATCAGGATCGGCACCCAGTTCTCCTCGGCCCGCAGCTGCTTGCACACGTTGTAGCCGGACAGCCTGGGCAGCATGATGTCGAGCACCACGACGTCGTAGTCGCCCTGCCTGGCGGCATGCAGCCCCTCCTCGCCGTCGTGCGCGAGATCCACGGCGAACCCCTCCGCCTGCAGCCCGCGCTGCAGCGCGGCCGCCATCCGCCGCTCGTCCTCGACGACAAGTACTCTCATACGGCAATTCTCCCGTCCCCGCGCTGAGACAACGCTGAGAAGCCTGAGAGCCATCTCAGACGGCACCACGGCGCCGCTCGTCACCCCCGACGCAGCCCCTCCGGCGATCGCCTCTCCACCAGGGAGAACGCGGCCGGGCTGAGAGCCGTCTCAGATTGTCTCAGGGTTGCCACAGGAAGGATGACGCAGGCTCTGGGCATCGACATACCGTTAAGGAGTGAGATGCGCAGAGGCACGTTCGTGAGGTGGGGAGTGCCGATCGCGGCAGCGGCCGTGATCGGAGCCGCGATCGGCGCCGGCCCCGTCATAGCCGCGGTCAGCGGCGACCCCGTGCTGCCCGAGCGTTCGGCCGAGCAACTGCTCGCCGACGCCGTGGCGGCCACCAGCAAGGAGGGCGGCATCCCGCCGATGTCCGGCACCGTGCAGCAGACGGCCTCGCTCGGCCTGCCGGCGCTGCCGCAGACCGGCTCGGTCTCGCCGCTCAGCCTGCTGTCCGGCTCGCACGAGGTGAAGGTCTGGTACGGCGCGACGGACAAGCTTCGCGTGGCCATGCCGACCCAGCTGAACGAGACCAACCTGATCGTGAACGGCGGCCAGGCCTGGTACTGGGACAGCGCGACCAACACCGCCACCAAGCTGACCATCAAGCAGGGCAGCGGCGGCCCGGCGGCGCACGCCACGCCGCTGCCCCGGGAGACCGAGCTGACGCCGCAGCAGCTCGCCGAGCGGCTGCTGGCCGGCGCCGACGAGCACACCGCGGTCCGGGTGATCAACACGGCGGAGGTGGCGGGCCGCCCGGTCTACCAGCTCGTCCTGGCGCCCAAGGACGAGAGCTCCCTGGTGCAGGAGATCCGGATCGCCCTCGACGGCGAGACGTACGTCCCGCTCCAGGTCCAGGTGTACGCCAAGGGCTCGGCCGAGCCGGCGTACCAGATCGGGTTCACCCAGGTGACGTTCACCCCGCCGGCGGCGGAGAACTTCACCTTCACCCCGCCCGCGGGCGCCAAGGTGGAGGAGCGGACGCTCGGCCTGAACGCCGACGAGACCGCCACCGCGGAGAAGCGCGCCGAGCACGCCAAGGAGGTCGCGGACGACCTGAAGGTCGTCGGCGAGGGCTGGTCGGCCGTCGCGGTCGTGCCGTTCTCCCTGTCGGACCTGGCGAAGGCCCAGCAGGCCGAGACACCCGAGGGCGGCGAAGGGCGGTTCGGCGATGGCCAGGGCGGCGACCCGAGCGCGCTGGTCGACACCGTGCTCAAGTCCGCCACCCCGGTGAGCGGCACGTGGGGCTCCGGCAAGCTGATCAGGACCAAGCTTGTCACGGCCCTGCTCACCGACGACGGCCGGCTGCTGGTCGGCGCCGTCACGCCGGAGGAGATCACCAAGGCGGCGGGCGTCAGGTGACCACCGTCACGCAGGAAGCGGGGGCGCCCTTCGGGGCGGCCCCGCCCTCCGGGGAGACAGGGGAGGACGCCGCCATCCTCACCCGGGGCCTGACCAAGCGATTCAAGGGCGGCCAGGTCGCCGTGGACGCGCTCGACCTGACCGTGCCGCGCGGCTCGGTGTTCGGCTTCCTCGGGCCCAACGGCTCCGGCAAGACCACCACCATCCGCATGCTGCTCGGCCTGGTCGCGCCCACGGAGGGCGCGTACTCCGTGCTCGGGCTGCCGCAGGCGCAGGCCCTGCCCAAGGTGGGGGCGCTGGTCGAGGGGCCGGCCTTCTACCCGTACCTGTCGGGCACGGCCAACCTGATGCGCTTCGACGCGGCCGACCCGACCGCGCACCGAGGCACCGCCAAGCGGCGGATCGCCGACGCGCTCGACCGGGTGGGCCTGTCGGCCGCCGCGGGCAAGCGTTACCGCAACTACTCGCTCGGCATGCGCCAGCGGCTGGCCATCGCGGCCGCGCTGCTGGGGCCGCGCGAGCTGCTCGTGCTCGACGAGCCGACCAACGGGCTCGACCCGCAGGGCACCCGCGAGGTCCGCACGCTGGTCAAGGAGATCGCCGCCGAGGGCACCACGGTGTTCGTCTCCTCGCACCTGCTGGCCGAGGTCGAGCAGATGTGCACGCACGCCGCGATCATGCGTACCGGCAGGCTCGTCGCCCAGGGCACGATCGCCTCGCTCACCGGCGGCCTGATCACCCGCATCAGGGTGGAGACGGCCGACCCTGACGACGCCGCGCGGGTGCTGGCCGGGCTCGGCCTGGCCGACGTGCGCGCCGAGGGCCGCGAGGTCACGGCGGAGCTGGGCGGGCACGCGCCCGAGCAGGTCAACGCCGCGCTCGTGGGGGAGGGCGTGGCCGTACGCGGGCTGGCCGTGGTGCGGCCGAGCCTGGAGGACGTGTTCGTGGGACTGACAGGGGAGGGCTTCGATGTCGACGGATGAGGATCCGGGGGCGGGCGGTGCGCGGACTGCCACGCTCGGGCCGCGGCGCACGCCGGGGCTGGTCCCGGTGACGGAGACCATGCGCACCACCGAACGCCACGAGCCGGAGCCCTCGCCCGCGGCCCCGTCCGAGCCGGTGGCGAGGGCGACGTGGGCGTTCTGGCGGCTGCTCGGCTCGGAGCTGGGCCTGACCTTCCGCCGGCCGCGCAACCTGGTCATGCTGGCCGTGCTGGGTGTCGTGCCGGTCGTGGTCGGGGTCGCGCTGCGCATGTTCGGCTCGTCCGACGACGACATGAGCGGGCTCGTCCAGGACGTGGCGGGCAACAGCCTCATGCTGACGTTCGTCTCGTTCTCGTTCCTGGTGCTGCTGCTGATGCCGGTGGCCGTGAGCGTGGTGGCGGGCGACTCGATCGCGGGGGAGGCCGGGGGCGGCACGCTGCGCTACCTGCTGGCCGCGCCGGCCGGCCGTACCAGGCTGCTGATGATCAAGTACCTCAACGCGGTCGTCTACGCCTACGCGGTGACGGCGGTGGTCGCGCTGTCGGCGCTGGTGACGGGGTTGGTGCTGTTCCCGGCGGGGGACGTGACGCTGCTCTCCGGCACCACGGTGCCGCTGGCCGACGGGCTGCTGCGCATCGCCATCTCGGTCGGGTACGTCGGAGCCGGCATGGCGGCGCTGGCCGCGGTCGCGCTGGCGCTGTCGGTGTTCACCGAGGTGTCCATCGGGGCCATCGCGGGGACCGTGGTGCTGGTCATCGTCTGCCAGGTGCTGCGGGCCATCCCGGAGCTGGGCTCGATCACGCCGTACCTGCTGCCGACCAGGTTCACGAACTTCGACGCGGTGCTGCGCAGCCCGATCGACGTGGCGGCCCTGCGGGACGGGCTGCTGACGTTCGGGGCGTACATCGTGCTGTTCGGCTCGATCGCCTGGGCACGGTTCTCCGGCAAGGACATCACGTCCTGATCCCCGCCACGCCGCCGCCCGTGCCCGGGATCGAGGCACGGCCGGCGGGGCGCGCGAGGGGAAGCCGTCAGGCGGACGGGCGACGGCGCAGGCCCAGGAAGCCGATCACGACGCCGATGACGCCCACCACCAGCCCGGCCCCGCCGAGCAGGCGGGCGGTGCCGTCCGACGACGAGGCGGCCGCCACCGGCGTCACCGACGGGGCGGCCGAGGCGGAGGCGGGTGCGGTGGCCGACATGGTGGCCGTGCCGCCGTCCTCGGCGGCGGGCACCAGCTTGAGCAGCGGCGCCGGATGCTCGGGCTCCGTGCCGTCGGCCTTCGGGGCCTGCGACCAGTCCACGACCTCGCCCCCGGAGTAGGTCTGCTTGGTCGGGAACATCAGCGAGTCCACCTCGGGCAGCTGCCCCATGGACACCTCGAACTCCTGGAACTCCCCAGGATTGATCTTGCCGCCCTCCCAGACGACCTTGGTGACGGCCTCTTCCAGGTCGCCGTACTCGGTCTTGACCGGCGCGGGCAGCTTGCCCTCCGTGACCTTGACCTTCCACCCGGGCACGGGCTTGACGGACACGAAGGCCAGCGGGTGGTCGGTGGGGAAGGAGACCTCGATCTTGGTGGTCGAGGCGTCGTCGCGCTCGTTCGGCACCCGGAACGCGACCTTGGTGAACCCGCCCTGCTCGGCGGTGCCCGGCTGGATGGTGACGTGGGCGAACGCGGGCAGGGCCAGGCCGGCGGTGAGCGCGGTGGCGGCGGCGAGCACGGTCGCCGCGCGGCGTGCAGAGGACATGTCGAAGGCTCCACTTGGGTGATGGGGGATGAAAAGGGGTGTCAGACGGTCAGGCGGGAAGTGGAGGACCACGCCTGGCCACGCTGTGCCGGAAACCCGGCTGCGGCGGCACCACTCTGGTGCGGACGACGGGCGCGCCGGGCCGCGACACGGGCGCGGCGGCCGGGCGGAGCAGGACGACGAGACGGCGGCCGATGCGGCGCAGCAGCGACCAGAGCGCGGCCTCGCCGCGCGACAGCCACAGGCCGGTGATCACCGTGGCGGTGAGGTGCGTGAGCAGCATGCCGGCGTTGACGGCCAGGCCGCCCTGGGCGTGCCCGTGCACCGAGACGTAGAAGGTGCCCTCGCCCGCGAACAGCTCGTGCAGCCCGAGCTGCGCGCCGACCAGCATCAGGTTGATCGTGCCCGCCGAGCGCTCCCTGCCGCTCAGCGCCAGCCCCAGCGCGGACACGCCCGCGAGCCCGAGCGCGGCGGCCCATGGCGCGGGAGAGGCGCCGCCGCCGAGGACGTGGGCGAGCGCGGCCAGGGTCACGCAGACAGCGGCGAAGGCGGCCGTCCGCGCCAGCCGGAGGGGAAGTCGCGCACGCATGGGTGTGCTCCATGCTCTCACGGGGCAAGGGAGGATGAGACCTCGAGTCCCAAGCTGGTCAATGCCTGGTCCGAAAATGGCATTTGTCGCTAGGGTCGTGCCGATCGCGCTGACATAGAGGTGAGAACGTTGCGGCACTTAGGTGGTTTGCTGGTCGGCCTGGTGGTGACGGCGGCCGTGCTCGGGGGCGGCGGATGGGCGGTGCAGCAGGCCGTCGGCAATGCCGCGGCGAACCCACCGGACAGCCAGCAGATGTGGATCGCGCTCGGCGCGATGGCCGCGGTAGGACTCGTCGCGGGCCTGGTTACGGCCGGCCGGATCTCCCCGCTGGCGACCTTCGTCCCGTCCATGGTGCTGCTGGCCTGGACGGTCGTGTACGCGCTCGACATGAACCGGGCGCTCTCCTTCATCCCGACCGAGCCCTCGGTCAACCAGATCATCCGCGACGCCGGGTTCGGCGCCAGGACCCTCCTCACGACGGGCGTGTTCGCGCTGCTCGGCGTGGCTCTGTTCATCCCCGTGCTGATGCCCTCGCGGTGGTCGCGCCGCGACGACGAGCTCGACGAGGACTACGAGACCACCCCCGAGGGCAGCTACTACTGACCTTCACGAAGACCTCGGTGCGGCCGTCTCCCCGCGGGGAGGCGGCCGTACCTGTGTGATGCAGGTCACATCGGAAAGCGCGAACTCCTCGCGGCCGTGCGGGCGAAAGCCAGCGAACACACCGTACGGACGGGAGCGACATGTGATCGACGAAGTGCCCGGCAGGCCGGCCGACTCCGAGCTGATCCGGCGGTCCGAGCGGGTCCCCGAGATCTTCGCCGAGCTCTTCGACCGGCACGCGGCCGCGCTGCGGCGCTACGTCGCCAGGCGGCTCGGGGAATCGTTGGCCGACGACGTCGTCTCCGACGCGTTCCTGGCCGCGTTCCGCCGGCGCCGCCACTACGACACGAGCCATCCCGACGCCCGCCCCTGGCTGTACGGCATCGCCGCCAGGCTCATCAAGCGTCACCGCCGGGTCGAGGTCAGGCTCTACCGGGCCCTGGCCCGCACCGGGGTGGACGAGATCACCGAGCCGTACGCCGACAGGATCGACGACCGCGTCGCGGCGCAGCAGGCGGGCCTGGCCGCGGCGCTGGCGGATCTGCCGGCCGCCGACCGCGAGGTGCTGTTACTCGTGGCCTGGGCGGACATGACGTACGAGGACGTGGCCCTCGCCCTGAACATCCCCATCGGAACCGTCCGATCCCGCCTGCACCGCGCCAGGGTCAGAACCCGCAGGGCGCTCGGCGGAAGCGACCCCACCACGGCACGAGAGGAGTCCTTCGGTGGATGACCTGCGATCCCTGCGCGAGCTGCGTGCCGTGGTGCCGGAGCCGGGCGAGGAGTGGACGGCCCAGGGCCGCCGCCGGTTGCTGCGCCGGATGCGCGCCCGCCGGCGCGGATTCGGCCGCGCGCTCCTGCTGGCCGGCGCGCTGGGAACCGCGGCCGCGGTCGCCCTGGTCGTCGTCCGGCCGCAGACCCCTGCCCAGCCCGCTCCGTCGAGTCAGCCGCGGACCGTCCAGCTCGACCCGGGCACGGTGCTGGCGCGGGCCGCCGACACGGTGGGCAGGCGCAAGGCCGCCGGGGTGCCGCTGCCGACGCAGTGGCAGTACACCAAGGTGCTGGACAAGCAGCCGACCGGCGACACGATCGACACCAGGGAGCACTGGATTCGCTACGACGGCAAGCAGACCGCCGGCTTCGGCCAGGACGGCAGGCTGTCCATCCGGGACGTCCCGCCCGACCCCGGCGACGACGACCTGTCGCCGCAGCAGTACGACCGCAAGCTGCGCGCGCTGCCCACCGACCCGAAGCGGCTGCTCGCCAAGGTGACCAGGGACCGGCACTGGATCGACTACCCGAGGGAGGAGGGTGTCCCGGTGACCGCCGAACCGGACGCGGACCGCGCCTACCGGGTGATCATGCTCTACCTCGAGCGGTACGGCGTCATGCCGCCCAAGTTCGAGGCGGCCCTGTTCGAGGCCCTGGCGCTGATCCCCGGCGTCCGGATCGAGCAGGGCGTCACCGACGCGGCCGGGCGCAGCGGCCTGGGCATCTGGCGCGAGACCGGCAAGGCCGACATCGCCCTGCGCAACTACACCATCCTGGACCCGCAGACCTACCGCTACCTGGGCGAACGGAACGTCTGGCTGCGTGACGAGTACTTCGGCGACGACAGCGTGCCCGCCGTCCGTGAGGGTGCGGTGTGGGCCACCGCCCTGCTGACCTCGGTCATCGTGGACCGCCCTGGCGAGCGGGGCTGATCCGGCGGCGGCCCGGAGCCGTCAGCGGGCGGTGCCCGTGTAGAGGCGGGTGACCACCTCCTCCAGCGACGACTGGCCGGGGGCCGTGGCCATCAGGTCGTCGAGGGTGCCGTCGAACGCCAGCCGCCCGTGGTCGATCAGCATGACCCGGCGGCACAGGCGCTCGATGTCGCCGAGGTCGTGCGTGGTCAGCAGCACGGTCGTGCCCCGCTCCGCGTTCAGCCGCAGCAGGAAGTCGCGGATGCTGGCCTTGCTGACCACGTCGAGCCCGATCGTCGGCTCGTCGAGCACCAGCACGTCGGGCGCGTGCAGCAGCGCCGCCGCCAGGTCGCCGCGCATGCGCTGGCCGAGGCTGAGCTGCCGCACCGGCGTGCGCAGGAACCCGCCCAGGTCCAGGGTCTGCGTCAGCTCGTCGAGCCGGGCGGCGAAGTCGGCGCGGTCGACCCGGTAGAGGTGCCTGATCAGCTCGAAGCTGTCACGCAGCGGCAGGTCCCACCACAGCGTCGTACGCTGCCCGAACACCACCCCGATACGCCGCGCCAGCGTCGTGCGGCGGCGCGAGGGGTCCAGCCCCGCCACCCTGACGCTGCCCGAGGTGGGGGTCAGGATGCCGCACAACATCTTGATCGTGGTGGACTTGCCCGCGCCGTTGGGGCCGAGGTAGCCGACGAACTCGCCCGCCGACACCGTGAACGACAGCTCGCGCACGGCGTGCACGACGTTCCTCTTCACCTTGAACGAGCGTCCGGCCCGGTCAAGCTCGATCATTCGCGTCAACTCCCCGTGGATCGGTAGTGCCGGATGCCCTGCCGCCAGACCAGCGCGGCCAGCAGGGCCAGGACCAGCGCGGCGGCCGGTCCGACGAACCGCATGAACTCGGGCGTGCCGAAGGGGTCGGCCCTGCCCAGCACGTACAGGCCGGGCTGCCAGTTGACGAACGCCAGCGGCAGCACGTACGTCACGCCCCTGACCAGGTCGCGGGCGTAGACGCTGAGCGGGTACTGGGTGAGCTGGCTGCTGCCGTAGGTCAGGGTGTTGACCACCTCGGGGGCGTCGGTCAGCACGAACTGCAGCGCGCCGGCGATCGTCCACAGCGAGGCGAAGATGACGATGCCCGTCACCACCATGACGGGGATCATCCAGGCGCGCCGCCCGTCGATGCCGAGCGCGGTGGCGGCGTAGCCGAGCACGAGCCCGGCCTGAAGGATGCGCCCCACGCGGTTGGCCATGAACCGGTCGGCGGCGAGCTGGACCCACGCGCTGACCGGCCTGATCAGGAACGTGTCGAGGGTGCCGGCCTTGATGTGCCCGCTGACCCGGTCGAGGTTGCTGACGAACGTGTCACAGATGGAGAAGGCCAGGGCGGCCGACCCGTACAGGAACAGCACCTCCTCGCGGGAGAAGCCGGCCAGGGTGGTGGTGTTGGCGAAGACGACCAGGATCACGCCGACGTCGATCGCGGCGATGGCGAAGCCGAGCACGGTCATCATCGCGAACGAGAGCGGGTACGCCGCCGCGGCGCGCGTCCAGGTCCACACCAGCAGGAAGTACGTCCTAACCACCCTGGATCACCACCTTGTGGCGGATCGCCCGGGTGCCGAGCGCGCCCAATCCGAGCAGGACCACGGCCCAGAGCGCCTGCAGGGCGAGCGTCTCCAGCACCGGGGCGTTGCCGAGGTAGAGGTCGGTGGGCAGTTGCACCATGGCGGCCCAGGGCAGCACCATGACCAGGTCGCCGAACCAGCCGGGGAACAGGTGCAGCGGCACCATCATGCCGCTGAAGAACGTACTCAGGACCAGCGACAGGACCGCGACACCGCGGTCGTCGAGCAGCCAGCAGACCGACAGCGCGACCAGGTAACGCCAGCCGAAGCTGACGACGACCGCGATCGCGAAGCCGATCAGGAACGCCAGCCACTGGCCCGGGCCCGCCGGCACGTGGATGCCGAAGACGGCGGCGCCGAGCAGCATGGGCGGGATGCCGCGCACCAGGAAGAGGTAGGCGGCCCTGCCGAGGTCCTCGGCGAGCGTCCACAGCTGCAGCGATGCGGGGCGGACCAGGTCGAGCGCGATGTCGCCGCTGCGGATGCGCTCGGGGATGGCCAGCCCGCCGCCGAAGAGCTGCATCGGCCCGATGAAGGCCTGGGTGACGAAGCAGAAGGTGATGGCGTCGGTGATGTCGTAGCCGGCCAGGCCGGGGCGGGCCTGCCAGAGCGCGATCAGCGTGTACGCGCGCAGGATGCCGAAGACGCTGTTGGTGAACGCTCCGGCGAGCGCGGCCCAGACGTAGGTGGCGTGTTTGCGGAAGCCGTACCGGACGAGCCGGGCATAGAGCGGAAAGGTTTTGCACCTCCAGGGGTGATGGCACGGTTACGCACCGTGCCCGGACCCGCGCACGGGTCTGGCGATGGGAAACACGGATTATCCGTCGCAGGATCGGCGGCCCGCAACGGGATAAACGGGGCTGGTCCGAGCACCTGCGGATCATCGTGCCGAAATATCCGCGTAAGAGATGAGTTACTTACTGGCCGGTAGGGATTTCGCGGGAGGGGGAAGAAATCTCCTGAGAGGGGGCGGCGGTATGCGAGTCGACAGGGATGTGATCCCGGAGTATCCCTTGAGCTGGCAGGCCCGGGCGCTCACCGGGCTCCTGCGCGGCACCGTGAAACCGGCCTCCAGCCTGCTGATGCGCCATCCGCTGGCCCTGTCCGGGGCCGCCCGGCTCGGCGAGCTGGCCCGGGTGGTCCACGTGCCGCACCCCGAGCACGTCGCGGTCGTCCCGGCGGCCTTCTCCGCGTGCGGCGGGGAGTGGGTGCGCGGCGGGCAGGGGCTCGACGAGCGCAAGGTGGTGCTCTACTTCCACGGCGGGGGCTACTTCTCCTGCTCGCCGCGCACCCACCGGCCCATCACGTGGCGGCTGTCGGCGGTGACCAGGCGGCCGGTCCTCGCGCTGGACTACCGCCAGGGCCCGGTGCACAGGCTGGCCGACTCCCTGGCCGACGCGCTGGACGCCTACGACTGCCTGCTCCGGCGCGGGCACGCGCCCGAGGACGTGATCCTGGCGGGCGACTCGGCGGGCGGTCATCTCACCCTCGCGACCCTGCTGGCGCTGCGCGACAGGGGCCTGCCGCTGCCCGCGGCGGCCATCTGCCTGTCGCCGTGGGCCGACCTCACCGACTTCCCGCGCCGCGCGAACCGCTGGCAGGACCCCATGCTCCCGGCGAGCCGGGTGCGCTGGCTGGCCCGCCGGTGGACCTCGGGCCTGGACCCCTGGGACCCGCTCGTCTCGCCGGTGCACGGCGACTTCGCGGGGCTGCCGCCGCTGATGATCGTGACGGGCTCGACGGAGGTGCTGCGGGACGAGGCCAGGCGGGTGGCGCAGCGGGCGCGGCTGGCGGGGGTGCCGGTCAGGTACGAGGAGTGGCCGCGCATGCCGCACGTCTTCCCGATCCTGGCCGACGTGCTGCCCGAGGCGCGGCTGGCGTTCCGGCACATGTCGCAGTTCCTCCAGGCGGTGGCGGAGATGCCGGAGCCGATGGGGGACTCGGCGGCCGCCTGATTGTTCGCCGGCCCCGTTCGGGGCGATAGGTCTGCGGCCGGTCCTGCGGGCAGTATAAGGTTAGGTATGCCTAACTCAGGGGGGCTGTCCCATGGCTGACAAGCGTACGGAACACCACCGGGGGGTCGTCCAGCGAACCGAGCGCCTCTCGCGCAACATGGTCCGCGTGGTCCTGGGCGGGGACGGGCTGGCGGAATTCGCCACCCGGGGACTCACCGACCACTACGTCAAGCTGGTCTTCCCCTGCGAGGGCGTCGAGTACCCGCAGCCGTTCAGCGTGAAGGCCTGCCGCGAGAGCCTGCCGCCCGAGGTCTGGCCGAAGCTGCGCACCTACACCGTACGCGCCTGGGACCCCTACACCCGGGAGCTCACCCTCGACTTCGTCGTGCACGGCGACGAGGGCCTGGCCGGCCCGTGGGCGGACCACGCGCGGCCGGGCGACGAACTGCTCATCCTGGGCCCCGGCGGCGGCTACGCGCCCGACTCCGAGGCGGACTGGCACCTCTTCGTGGGGGACGAGAGCGCGCTGCCGGCCATCGCGGCCTCGCTGGAGGCGCTCCCCGACGCCACCCCCGCCCGCGTGTTCATCGAGGTGGACGCGCCGGAGGACGAGCTGAAGCTGGAGACCGCGGCCGACGCGCGGATCAGGTGGCTGTACCGGGGCGACCGCCCGGTCGGCGAGCGGCTCGTGGCCGCCGTGCGCGAGCTGGACTTCCCCGACGGCGCCGTGCACGCGTTCGTGCACGGCGAGGCCGGATTCGTCAAGGAGCTCCGCCACCACCTGCGCCTGGAGCGGGGGATCCCCCTCGACCGGCTGTCCATCTCCGGCTACTGGCGGCTCGGCGTGGACGACGAGGCCTGGCGCCAGGTCAAGCGCGACTGGAACCGTCAGGTCGAGGCCGAGGAGGCCGCCGCAATCGCCTCCTGACGCACGAATCGCCTGCTTCCCCACCCCTTACTTACCTCGAAGGAATGATCGCCTTCCCTGCGATACCCCTTGTGTAAGACATGCGGAAAGCCCGCCCCGGATGCCGCCACAGTGTGCCTTGCCATGACACTGATCAGGAGAGGCGAAACCGGATGGCGCGTGGTGCGAGCGAGCTGCCTCCTGGCGTGCGACCGCTTACGGTGGGGGACCCGGTCATCATCGGCCGATACCTGCTCCTCGGCCGCCTCGGAACGGGCGGGATGGGAGTGGTGTATCTGGCGGAGCACCCTCAGGGGGGCCTCGTCGCGCTGAAGACGCCGCATGCGGTGCATCTCCACGATGCCACGTTACGGGCCCGCTTCGCCGAGGAAGTGGCTTTCTCGCGAAGATTGGTGCCCTTCTGCACGGCGGCCGTCGTCGAGGACGGCACCGACAGGGACCGCCCGTACCTCGTCACCGAGTACATCCCCGGCCCCGCCCTCTCCCAGGTCGTCAGGGCCGGCGGGCCGCTCGCACCCGACCTCGCCTACGGGGTCGCGCTCGGCGTCGCGGCGGCGCTGGTCGCGGTGCACGAGGCCGGGCTGGTGCACCGCGACCTCAAGCCGGGCAACGTGCTGCTGTCCGCGAAGGGACCGCGCGTCATCGACTTCGGCATCGCCCGCGACGTGGACACGCTCGCCGCGCACACCCAGGCCGGGCAGGTCATGGGCAGCCCCGGATGGGTGGCGCCCGAGCGGCTGACCGGCGGGGCCGCCCTGCCCGCGTCCGACGTCTTCGCCTGGGGCTGCCTGGTGGCCTTCGCCGCCACGGGGCACCACCCGTTCGGGGGCGGGGAGCCCGACGTGCTGACCCGGCGCATCCTGTTCGACCCGCCGCGCGTCGAGCGCGTGCCGGCCCTGCTCAGGGCCGCCGTCTCGGCCGCCCTGGCCAAGGATCCCGCCGACCGGCCCAAGGCCGCCGGCCTGCTGCGGGCGCTGCTGGCCGCCGGGGGAGTGGGGGACCCGTGGGAGTTGCGCCAGGCCGTGGAGGGGGTGCTGGGGAAGATCTGGACGCCTGTCCCCTACCCGCCGGGAGGAGGGCTGGTACACCTCGTGCAGGAGCACTCCGCAGAGGACGTGGAGCGTTCCGGGACGCGGAGGCGGCGCGGCCGCACGAAGTCCCAGGCTGGGTCCCAGGCCGGGTCCCGGGCTGGGTCCCGGGCCGGGTCACGGGCGAGGTCGCGGGCTCAGCTCTCGCAAGCCAGCTTCGCGGCGCTGGCCACGGTCTCGATCGCGGCCATCACGGTCATCGCCGCCTCGGGCGGGGACGGCCTGAGCGTGGGCGGCGGCTCGCTGCTGCCGGGCAACCCGCCCGCCGTACGATCCTCGGGCAGCGCCGGCTCGACCGTCCGTCCCACGGCCGTCACCAGCAGGAACCCGCCTCCGGTCCAGCTCGCGACGCGGACGTCGGCGCCGGCGACGCCCACGGTGTTCGTCACGCAGACCAGGACGAAGGGGCCCGTCGTCGTGCTGACGCCCTCCGGCGAGCGGCGCGGCACGTTCCGCCCCACGCAGACCAGCGGCCCCGGCGATCAGGGCGGGGACGACGGGGAGGCGTGCGCGACTCCGGCGGCCCGCAGGCGCGGCAACGCGGCGGCCAGGCGGGACTGCCCGCAACCGTCGGGCTCGATCAGCACGATCCCGCAGGACGGCCCGGGCGAATCGCCGGACCCGTCCGGCTCGCCCTCCGACACCCCGGCGACGACCGGCACCGCCACCCCCTGAGACTTCTCGGAGGAGGCGGCGCCGGCCCGCCGAGCCGTTCAGCCGGAGTCTAAGGAACCGCCGGGGCACACGAGCGGTCTCGCGCCGGCGGCGGGCCGGGTGGCGACACGGGCAGGCCGGTGCCGGGCGAGGTGGTGGCCAAGGCGCCGGACGCGCTGGTGGCCAGGGTGCCTGGCCAGGCGCCGAACAGGGTGCCGAGCGAGGTGTCGCAAGGTGCCTCCTGACACTCACGGTGGTGCTGGTGCCAGTGTGGTGAGACGGCACGCGCGTGGCTGTGCCGCTGGTCACAGCACCGCTGTGCCCTCAATGACAGCCGCGCTGTGCCGCCGGTGACACCCCGCGCACGAAAAGGGCGGGCCGCGCCGGTGCTGGGGGGACCGGCGCGGCCCGCGTTCGCCGGGGGAACCATCCCATGCCCTGGAGGTGGCCGGCGAGCTCAGTGCGGAATCGGTGCGGATCAGCGAGGCATCAGTGGCCGAACTGCTCCTCCTCGGTCGACCCCCGCAGCGCGGTCGTCGAGGAGTCGGGCGCGACGGCGGTGCTGACCAGGTCGAAGTAGCCGGTGCCGACCTCGCGCTGGTGCCTCGTCGCGGTGTAACCCCGCGACTCCGCGGCGAACTCGGCCTCCTGCAGCTCGACGTAGGCCGTCATGCCGTCCGCCGCGTACCCCTGGGCCAGATCGAACATGCCGTAGTTCAGCGAGTGGAACCCGGCGAGGGTGATGAACTGGAACTTGTACCCCATGTGCCCCAGCTCCCGCTGGAACTTGGCGATGGTGGAGTCGTCCAGGTGCTTCTTCCAGTTGAACGACGGCGAGCAGTTGTAGGCCAGCATCTGGTCCGGGTACTCGGCCTTGATCGCCTCGGCGAACGCGCGGGCCACGTCCAGGTCGGGCGTGCCGGTCTCCATCCAGAGCAGGTCGGAGTACGGCGCGTACGCCAGGCCGCGCGCCACGCACGCCTCCAGCCCGTTCCTGACCCGGTAGAAGCCCTCGGAGGTGCGGTCGCCGGTGGTGAAGACCTGGTCGCGCGGGTCCACGTCGCTGGTCAGGAGCGTCGCGGCCTGGGCGTCGGTCCGCGCGACGATCAGCGAGGGGACGCCGGCGACGTCCGCGGCGAGGCGGGCGGCGTTGAGCGTCTTGATGTGCTGGCCGGTCGGGATCAGCACCTTGCCGCCCAGGTGGCCGCACTTCTTCTCGGAGGCGAGCTGGTCCTCCCAGTGCACGCCGGCGGCGCCGGCCGCGATCATGCCCTTCATCAGCTCGAACGCGTTGAGAACGCCGCCGAAGCCGGCCTCGGCGTCCGCCACGATGGGCGCCAGCCAGTACGGGGCGTCGTCGTCGCCCTCCGACCAGGTGATCTGGTCGGCGCGCAGCAGCGCGTTGTTGATGCGGCGCACGACGGCAGGCACGGAGTTGGCCGGGTACAGGCTCTGGTCCGGGTACGTCTGCCCGCCCAGGTTCGCGTCCGCGGCCACCTGCCAGCCGGACAGGTAGATGGCCTTCAGGCCAGCCTTCACCTGCTGCACCGCCTGGTTGCCGGTGAGCGCGCCGAGGCTGTTGACGTAGTCCTCGGTGTGCAGGAGCTGCCACAGCCGCTCGGCGCCGAGCCGGGCCAGCGTGTGCTCCTCCTGGACGCTGCCGCGCAACCTGATCACGTCTTCGGCGCTGTACGTGCGCTCGATGCCCGCCCAGCGAGGGTCGTTGTCCCATTCGTCCTGCAGCTGCTCGGCAGCTCCCTTGAGGCGATCGATCATTGTTCACTCCTTTGTCGTCCCCTGGGGCTCACGCCGAGTCTCTGCCCTGGCGAGCACGCCAAACAGCCCGGAGAGCAGAGAAGAATCACGAATCTTCTGCTTGTGTGCATTACTCGTGCGTATTCAGTGGTGAAGAAATCGCAAGTTTTACCGTTGGCCTAGACCAATCGAGTGCCGGGAACAGCTCGGCGCGACGCCGGCAACCGTGGCGCCGGGAAGGCTAGAAAATGGGCCGAATTTCTGTCTAAGATTCCGGCATGGCCTCCTTGCTGGGCGAAGAACCGCTGTCTTTGACGCAGGAGCTTGATCTGATCGCGTTTGGCCAGCGCCTGCGCCACCTGCGCAAACAGCGCGGCCTGACGCTGTCCGACCTCGGCTCGCGCGTCGGCAGGGCGCCCAGCCAGCTCTCCCTGCTCGAGAACGGCAAGCGCGAGCCCAAGCTCTCCCTGCTCAAGTCGCTGGCGACCGCCCTGGGCGTCCCGGTCGAGGAGCTGCTGCGCCGCCAGCCGCCCAACCGCCGCGCGCAACTGGAGATCGCGCTGGAGGAGGCCCAGCGCGACCCCGTCTACGCCGGGCTCGGCCTGCCCCGGCTGAAGGTCTCCGCCCGCGTGCCGAACGACGTGCTGGAGCACCTCCTCGGCCTGTACGGCGAGCTGCGCGCCCGCCAGGCCCGCGGCACCGCCACCCCCGAGGAGGCCAGGGCCGCCAACGCCGAGCTGCGGCGCAGGCAGCGGGAGGTGGGCAACTACTTCCCCGACATCGAGAAGGCCGCCGCCCAGGCGCTGGAGGCGGTCGGCTACCGCACGGGCGCCCTGTCGCAGAGCACCATCCAGGGCCTGGTCACGCACTTCGGTTACACCGTGCACACCGCGCAGGACCTGCCGCGCTCCGTGCGCTCCATCACCGACCTGCGCAACCGCCGCATCTACGTCAAGCACGAGCAGCTCGGCATGCACACCCCGCGCACGATCCTGCTCCAGACGCTCGGGCACCTCGCGCTCGGCCACGACAAGCCCCGCGACTTCGCCGACTTCCTGCGCCAGCGCACCGAGGCCAACTACTTCGCCGCCGCCGTGCTCGTCCCCGAGAAGGCCGCCGCGCTCTACCTCCAGGAGGCCAAGTCCGACCGGGCGCTGTCGGTGGAGGACCTGCGCGACGTGTTCGCGGTGTCGTACGAGATGGCCGCCCACCGCTTCACCAACCTCGCCACCCACCACCTCGGCCTGGTCTGCCACTTCGTGCGCAACGACGCCGGCGGCACCATCTACAAGGCCTACGAGAACGACGGCATCGTCTTCCCCGCCGACGAGCAGGGCGCGATCGAGGGGCAGCGGATGTGCCTGCAGTGGTCGGGGCGGCAGGTGTTCGCCTCGCCCGACCGGTTCTCGGTGTACTACCAGTACTCCGACTCGCCCACCGGCACGTACTTCTGCGTGGCGCACGTCGATCCGTCGCGCGAGCGGGACTTCGCGATCACGCTGGGGGTGCCGTACAAGGAGTCGCGCTGGTTCAGGGGCCGCGAGACCACCCACCGCACCAAGTCCAGCTGCCCGAACGGCGACTGCTGCCGCCGGCCGCCCGCCGAGCTGGCCGAGCGCTGGGAGGGGTACGCCTGGCCGTCGGCCCGCGCCAACTCCCACGTGCTGGCCGCGCTGCCGCCCGGCTCGTTCCCCGGCGTGGACGAGGCCGACGTCTACACCTTCCTGGAGCGGCACGCGGCCGCCACCTGAGCTCAGTCCTCGGGCAGGCAGACGGTCAGCGCGCCCGCGGCGACCTCGGCCTTGAACCGGGTGGTGAGCCCGCGCTCGCCGCCGTCGAGCTCGAACCGCAGCGGGCGGCCGAAGCGGGCCGAGACCTTCCTGGCGCGCGAGACCCGCACGAGCGGCGAGCCGTCGGAGCGGCCCGCGGCCATCCTGGCGAGCACCCGCGCCCACTGCACCGGGCCCTTGGCGGTGGTGATGCCCACCTCCAGCCAGCCGTCGTCCGGCCGGGCGTCGTCGAAGGCCTCGACGCCGGCGGCGATCGTGCTCACGTTGCCCAGCAGCAGGCAGCTCGCCCGGCCCTCGAACCAGGTCGTCCCGTCCAGCTTGATCTTCATCGGCACCCGCGGCCCGCCGACGTGCCGCACGGCCGCCCTGAAGTAGCTCAGCTTGCCGAAGCGCTGCTTGGCCCGCCCGTCCACGTCGGCGATCATCTCGGCCTCGAACCCGGCCCCCGCCATCACCGCGAAGTGCTCGCCGTTCAGCACGCCCAGGTCCAGCTTCTCGCGCCGCCCGTGGAAGCCGATGCGCACGGCTCGCGCCAGGTCGGCGGGGATGCCGAGGTTGGCGGCGAACAGGTTCGCGGTGCCGGCCGGGAGGATGGCCATCGGCACGCCCGAGCCCGCCAGCGCGTCGGCGCAGCGCTGCACCATGCCGTCGCCGCCCCAGACGAACACCAGCTCGGCGCCCTCGTCGAGCGCCTTGCGCACCTTCTTGCCGGCTTTCCTGCTCTTCGACACCTCGTGCCAGAGGACGTCGCCGACGTCCTGCTCGCTGATGAGCACGCGGAGCGCGTCCAGGCCTGCGCCCAGCGTCTTCTTGCGGTGTGCCACGACGGCCACGATGGGGGGCATGGGCTCGGCACTACCCTCGGCGCGCGCGGATATCCCTGTGGCGAGATCCATCCCATCGCGAAAATGGGTAGTGTTGATGCACACTATCCATAAGGAAAGGGCAACCATGTCGGAGCGGACGAGCCGACTGATCGTGCCGATCGTCGTCATCACCGGAGTGGCCACGACCACGACCGCCGCCCACCTCGCCTACCGCCCCGAGCCGCCGCCCGCCTCGCCCGCGGGCCTCACCTGGTCGGTGCCGGTCACCGGACGCCTGGGCCTGGTGCGCATCGACTACCAGCTCAACCGGTTACCCCGGCTGGCCAGCAACCAGCTCGCCATCTGGATCGAGGACGCGCAGGGGCGTTACGTGCGCACCCTGTTCGCCACCAGCTTCACCGCCAACGGCGGCTTCGAGCGCAGGCCCATGTCGCTGCCCCTGTGGCGCAGGGCGTCCGGGTGGGAGTCGGCCACCGACAGCGAGGTCAAGGCGGCCAGCCGCCCCGCCCAGGAGAGCGGCAGGCAGAGCGTCTACTGGGACACCACCGACCGCAGCGGCAAGCCGGTTCCGCCGGGTTCGTACACCTATCGTGTGGAGGGCAATGTGGTGTGGGAGAAACGGGTGCTGTTCACCGGCTCCATCGAGGTCGGGGACGCGCCGCACGCCTCCCGGCCGCGGGTGGAGTTCCTGCCGGCGGACACCGGGCAGGAGCCCGCGCTCGTCGCCGACGTCCGCGCCGGCTACTCCCCGGGCCAGCGGCTGCCCGCCGGCGCCGTCACGACGTTCACGAGGGGGTCGTGAGATGAAGGTCCTGCGCGACCGGGTGATGGGCACCGACCTCATGCTCGCCCTGCCGGCGCGGCAGCACGCCGCGGTGCTGGAGTGGCTGCGCACCGTGGAGCGCACCTTCAGCCGCTTCGACCCCGGCAGCGACACCAGCCGCGTGAACGCGGGCGGCCCGGTCGCCGTCTCGGAGCTGTTCCTGGCGGCGCTCGACGAGGCCTGCCGCTACCTCGACGCGACCGGCGGCCTGTTCAGCCCCTTCCTCGGCGCCGAGCTCGCCCGGCTCGGCTACGACACCGACTTCGCGCTGGTGGGCACGCCCGAGGTGGCCCCCGCGCCGCTCCCCGCGCAAGCTCCCGCCGTGCACATCGATCACGACCACCGCACCGTGACGCTCTCGCCCGGCCTCGCGGTCGACCTCGGCGGGTTCGTCAAGGGATGGAGCGTGCAGCGGGCCGCGCAGACGCAGCGCGAGGCCGGGCGGGTGCCGTACGGGATGATCGACGCGGGCGGCGACCTGGTCGCCTGGCGGCCGGAGGGCGGCAGGCCCTGGCGGATCGGCGTCGAGCACCCGCTGCGCGAGCGGCCGGTCGGCGTGCTGGAGCTGCCCGCCGGCACGGTGGCGGTGGCCACGAGCAGCGTCGTGCGGCGCAGCTGGCGCGACCGGGCCGGCACCGTGCTGCACCACATCGTCGACCCGCGCACCGGCGCGCCGGCCGGCTCCGACTGCGCGCAGGCCACCGTCATGACCGGGGACCTGGCCGCCGCCGAGGTGTACGCCACCTGCCTCGTCCTGCTCGGCACCCGGGAAGGGCCGCAGTGGCTGGCCGGGCAGGACCCGGACGCGCGCTGGATCACCGTCGACCGCGACGGCCGGGTGCGCTCCTCGGTGGCGACGGCATGACCCGCGCCGCGATCGCGGGAGCCGTCTCGTTCCTCCCGCTGCTTCCCCTCGCCCTGCGGGCGTCCGACCTCGGCGACGTGGCCAACCTGATCGGCCTGGCCGGCACGCTCGTCATGTGGTGGCAGGTGCTGCTCGGCGTGCGCCAGATCTCCCACCGGCTGGGGGACGACCGGCTGGCCGCCGTGTCGCTGCACCGGTGGCTGGGCGGGTGCGGCGCGTTCCTCGTGCTGCTCCACCCGCTGCTGGAGACCGTCGTCGACCGGCAGGACTGGGCCTACGTGCTGGTGCCCGACTTCACGTGGGCCGAGTCGGCGTACGCCTCGCTGGGGCGCCTGGCCTTCATCATGTTCCTGGTGCTCTGGCTGACCAGCACGCTGGCGCGCTACCTGATCAGGCACCGGGTCTGGCGGTACGCGCACTACCTGTCGTACCCGCTGCTGGCGCTGGTGTTCGTGCACTCCTGGGGGCTGGGGAGCTTCCTCGCGGAGACGCCGTGGCTGCAGGCGTACTGGCTGGTGCTGGCCGTGGTGTTCGCCGGGGTGGTGGTCCGGCGGCTGTCGGTGTCGCGCTGGGCCGTGCCGTACCGGCTGGTCAGGGTCGAGCGGCTGTCACCGACCGTTTCCGCCTACACGTTCAGGCCGCTGGGCCGCGCGCTCGACCCCCTGCCGGGGCAGTTCTGCTACCTGCGGACCAGCTTGGCCAGCCGCGCCCACCCCTTCAGCGTCGTACGCGGCGGCACGGAGCTGACCTTCGCCGTCAAGGACGCCGGCTCGTTCACCGAGCGGCTGCGCGCTCTCGCGCCGGGTGCGGTCGTCCACCTCGACGGCCCCTACGGCGCCTTCACCCGCCAAGCCCTGGCCGGGCCCCGCCGGCCGGCGGTGCTGATCGCGGGCGGCATCGGCGTGACCCCCTTCGTGGAGCTGGTGCGGCAGGGCGACGACCTGCCGCTGTTGCTCGTCCACGTGGTGGCCTCGCCGCAGGAGGCGGTGTTCGCCGCGGAGCTGCGCCACCGCCTCGGCGAGCGCTACCAGGAGGTGGTGCGGCCCGACCGGCCCGCCATCCCGGTCACGCCGCGCGCCCGCTACTTCATCTGCGGCAGCCCCCGCTTCGTCGAGACGACGGCCGCGGGCCTGCGGGCGAGCGGCGCGCGCAGGGACCAGTTGTACACCGAGCGGTTCGACTGCTGATCGGCCGGTGCCTGCCCGGCGTCTGCCAGGATCCCGTGCTGGAGCCGCCTGGCCTCCGCCGACGGCTCCAGACCGAGCTCCTCGTCCAGGATCCTGCGCAGGTCGTGGTAGGCGAGCAGGGCCTCGCCCCGCCGCCCGCACCTGCACAGGCACTCGATGAGGCGCAGGTGGTACCACTCGTTGAGCGGGTTCCTGGCGATCAGCGTGCGCAGCTCCGCCACCAGCTCCCGGTGGTGGCCGAGCCGCAGGTCCGCCTCCAGCCGCAGCTCGACGGCGCGGTTGCGGATCTCCTCCAGGTAGGTGAGATGCCGGGCCACGACAGGCCCGGGCGTGACGTTGGCCAGCGCGCGCCCCCGCCACAGGCTCAGCCCGTCACGCAGCCGCCGGGACGCCTTCTCCGCGGCGCCCGAGCTCATGAGCTGCCGGCCCTCGGCGACGGAGTCGGCGAACGCCTCCGCGTCGAGCTGCCCCGGCTCGACCCGCAGCAGGTACCCGGTCGGCTCGGTGACCAGCATGTCGGCCACCGCGCGGGTGGCAGGCTGGGCGGCCAGCGCCGAGCGCAGGTTGTAGACGTGCGTGCGGATCGCGCCGACCCCCCCGCCGCGACCCTCCCACAGCTCCTCGGCGAACGTCTCCACGTCGACGACCTCGTTGGCGCGAAGCAGCAGCAGCGCCAGGACCTGGCGTGCCTTGCGGCCCTTGGGCAGGGATGAATCGGCTTGCGTGCGCACTTCCAGTGGACCGAGAACATTGAATTTGATCATCAAGTGCTCTATTCCCCGTCATTTGCGTACTCTCGAGAGAGAGCCGTTCTGTCGGATGGTACGACGGCCGTCGCGTTCCACCCGGCCGCACGGCGGCGCACGCTGCCCCAAAGCGGAAGGGGCATGTCTCCTTCGATACATGGGCTGACCCGTTAGATTCAGCCGCTGTCACCCTTCGCTGGAATCGGCCAGGACCACCCCCGGCCTACGGTGACGCGGTGGACACCGAGAAGATCTCCCTGCCCGTCCTGGTCGTGGGCGCCGGCCCCACCGGACTGGCTCTCGCGACAGAGCTCCGCAGGCAGGGCATCACCTGCCGGATCATCGACCGTTCCCTCGACAGGCCCGCCCACCAGGCCAGAGCCGTGGCGATGTGGCCGGGCGCGCTGGACGTCCTGGCCCGGCACGGCACGGCCGACGGCGTGATCGCCGCCGGCCTGCGGATGAGCGCCGCCCGCTACTGGTCGGGCGCCAGGAACGTGGCGACCGTGCGCCTCGGCGACTGGCGCAACGGCGGCCCCACCATGCTGGGCATCACGCAGCCCGCTGTCGAGGCCGTCATGGTCGCCAGGCTGCGCGAGCTGGGGGTGGCGGTGGAGTGGCGTACGGAACTCGTCGGGCTCACCGACCACGGCGACCACGTCGGCGTGCGGCTCGACGGCCCCGACGGGCTCGAGGAGTTCACCGCCGCCTACGTGGTCGGCTGCGACGGCGCGCACAGCGCCGTCCGCGAGCTGTCCGGCATCCCCTTCGCGGGCACCACCTACACGCAGAGCTTCATCCTCGGCGACGGAACCGTCTCCAGCGCCGTCCCGCGCGGTGAGGCGCACTACCACCTGCACCCCGACGGCGTGCTCGTGCTGGTGTCGCTGCCGGGCGGCGGCCTGCGCGTCTTCGCCGACGCCAGCACGGCCGGCAGGCTCGACTCCGCGCCCAGCGCCGAGGAACTGCAGCGGCTCGCCGACGAGCGCGCCCCCTACCCGGTGCAGATCAAGGAGCTGCGGTGGAGCACCCGCTTCCCCGTGCACATGCGCCAGGCCGCCGCCTACCGGGCCGGCCGCTGCCTGCTGGCGGGCGACGCCGCCCACGTGCACAGCCCGGCGGGCGGCCAGGGGCTCAACACCGGCATCCAGGACGCCGCCAACCTCGGCTGGAAGCTCGCCCTTGTCCTGAACGGGCACGGCGACGCCGACCGGCTGCTGGACAGCTACCAGGCCGAGCGCTCGCCCGTGGCCGCGCAGGTGCTGCGCGGCGCCCACCAGCAGACCCGGCTGTGGACCGTGCGCTCCCCGATCGGCCGCTTCCTGCGCGACGCGCTGCTCGGCCTGCTCGGCTCCGCCGGGGCGCTGGAACGCCGGTTCATCCCCAACCTGGCGCAGGACGACCTCGACTACCGCAGGAGCCCCGTGGTCGGCCCGCGCGGCGGCCGCCGCGCGATCGGCGCCCGCGGCCTGCCCGACGTCACCGTGACCCCGCTGCGCGGCGACGGCGCCCCGGTGCGGCTCAGCGACCTGCTGTCCGACCCGCGGCACACCCTGCTCGTCATGCCGGGCGTGGACCCGCTCAAGGTGCTGCCGGACCTGGAGCCGCTGGCCGACCGGGTCGTGCCGCGCGTGCTGGTGTCCAAGGGCAGCGCGTACGGCGAGCCGTACCGGGTGCCGGGCGGCTTCGCGGCGCAGGGCCCGCTGCGGGGCGCGAAGCTCGTCCTGGTCCGCCCGGACGGTTACGTCGCCGACGCCACCACCGGCGAGGACGTCGCCGCCCTGTTCGCGCCGCTGGCCGGCCGGGGGAGGTCGCCCCGTGTGCGCGCCTGAGACGATCATGGCCGCGCTGGAGGGCGAGCAGCAGCCGTCCTGCGGCGGGTGGCACGCGCTGGAGGGTGAGCAGCAGCCGTCCGGCAGGCGGCACGCGCTGGAGGGTGGGCATCAGCCGTCTGGCAGGCGGCAGGTGTTGCGCGGGGCGCTGGCCGGCCTGCTCGGCGCCGGCGCGCTCGCCGTGCTGCCCCGGCGGGCGCAGGCCGCGAGCGGGGTGCGCGCCTCCCGCGTCCTGGACCTGACGCACCCGCTCAGCCCCGACTTCCCGGTGTTCGAGATGTACGTGCGCAAGCCCGCGCGCCGCCAGGTCATGTTCGAGGACGTGATCGGCTTCAACACCGCCGAGTGGACGCTCAACGAGCACACCGGGACGCACATGGACGTGCCCGCCCACTCCAGGAAGGGCCTGCCCACCGCCGACCAGGTGCGGCCCGAGGACCTCGTCGCCCCGCTGTGCGTCGTCCGCATCGCCGAGCGCGCCGCCCGCGACAACATCACCGAGCTCACCGTCAAGGACCTGCGCGAATGGGAGCGCAGGAACGGCCCCATCCCCGAGCGCGCCTTCGTCGCCCTCGACAGCGGCTGGTACAGGAGGGTCGGCGACGCCGCGGCGTTCCTGCAGTTCGACGCGCTCGCCCAGGTGATGCGCTTCCCCGGGATCAGCCCGGAGGCCGCCGACTTCCTGATCAACCAGCGCTCCATCGTCGGCTTCGGCACCGACACCAGCAGCCTCGACGTCGGCACCAGGCGCGAGCCGCTCGTCCACCGGATGTTGCTGACCACGGGCAGGTACGGGCTGGAGAACCTGGCCGCGCTCGACACCGTGCCCGAGCGGGGCGCGCAACTGGTCGTGGGCGCGGCGAAGCTGCGCGGCGGGTTCGGCGCGCCGGTCAGGGCCCTGGCACTGCTGTAAGGCGAGGGCCCGCCGGGCCCTCGCCTTCGTCCCCCGGCACCGTCATGAGGTGACCAGGACGGTCAGCGGGATGACCTCCTCACCCGCGGCCCCGGACACGCGTACCGAGACCTCCCACACCCCGTCCATCGTGAACAGCCCGCCTGCCGCGCGGAACCGGCCGGGTGACAGGCGCCGCGCCGCCGCCTCCGGGGTGATGTGCCCCATCTGCGGCATCGTGGCCGTCACCACGACCGACTCGGCCTCGCCCCGGTCCACGACGATGTCGGCCGTGTCGCCCCCGCCGATCGTCAGGGTGACGGCGTAACGCGCGCCCGCGCCCTGCGCCGTCACCGGGCCGGGCCGCGACAGGCAGCCGACGGCGACGGTCATGGCCGCCGCGGCCAGGCAGGCGCCGGCCAGGAGACGTCTCGTCACGTGCCGCCCTCCGATCCGTCTCGTCACGTGCCGCCCTCCGGTCCGACCGTGACGGTGAAGGGCACGGTCTCGATGGAGGAGTCCCTGACGTACTGCGCCCAGGCGAGGTAGGTGCCCGGGGCGGGGAAGCTGAAGGTGAAGGTCAGCGCGGTCGCGCGGGCGGGCGCGGGCGCGGCGTGCACGTGGCCGAGGAAGCCGCCCGCCCTGTCGCGCACGATCAGGTGGCCGGGCATGCCGAGCCACGGCTGGAGCCGGCCCGCCGTGCCGATCCGCATGGTGGTGGGGCGGCCCGCCACCGGCCGCGCCGGGACGATCACCGGTGCCGCGCGTGACGCTGGAGGCGTCGCCGGGCCCGCAGGGATGCCGGTGACGCCTGACGTGCTGGTGGCGTCGAGGGTGCCGGTGGCGTCGAGCGTGCTGGTGGCGTCGAGTGTGCCGGTGGCGTCGAGTGTGCCGGTGGCGTCGAGTGTGCTGGTGGCGTCGAGCGTGCCGGTGACCTCGAACGTGCCGGTGACGAGCTGGCCGCCGGAGCCGGTCCGTTCCAGCTCGGCGTGGGTGAGGTAGCGGCCGGGCCGGCCGGCGCGCAGGCGCACCGCCAGCCTGCCCGGGCCCAGCCTGACGGGGTGGAGGTGGCGGAAGTACGTGCCGTCGGCGCTGGTCACCACCAGATGGGCCAGGGCCTCGTGATGCGGGACGAGGTCGTCGACCGGCCGCCCCGTGGACCCGTCCACCAGGTCGACCAGCAGCGTGAACTCCGCCCCTGCCGCCGGCCGCGCCGGCTGCGTGCTGAACCTCCCCACCAGGTACGGCCGCCCGCCGCCTCCTGGTCCGGCCACGGAGGCGCCGCCGGAGACGGGACCGGTCACGGGGGCGGCGCCGCCGGTGACGGGCTCGGCCATCGGGGCGGCGCCACCGGTGACGGGTTCGGCCACTGGGGCGGCGCCGTCAGGGACGGGTTCGGGAAGCTGCGGGGAGAGCACCGCCACGGTGAGCGCCACCACTCCCACCAGCGCGCCCGCGCGGACGGCCACGGCGGGGCCGCGGCGCGACGTCCCCCCTGTCAGGAGCCCGCCCACCACCAGGATCCCGGCCGCGTAGAAGCCGCCGTGGATGACCAGCTCCCACGGCGACGTCGCCGGGACCAGCACGCGGACCGGCAGGACCGAGCGCTCCGCCGGCGTGCGCACCTCCAGCTCGTGCGGGCCCGCCTTGAAGACCTGCACGCTCGCCCGGTACGGGCCCGCCCGGCCCGCCGCCAGCCGCACCGACGCGCGGGTCGCCCGCCCGGTCTCGGTGGAGCGCATCGTCAGCTCGACCGGCAGGTCGGGGACCGGGTGGAACGCCTCGATCTCCACGACGGCGGGCGCGGGCGTCCTGCTGACGCCCCGCACCGTGATCGTCAGCTCGGCGCCGGCGATCGTCTGGGCGAGCCGCAGGTCCGCCCCGAGGGCGACCACGTGCGCGCCGGCCGGCGCCGGCCACAGCGCGAGGACAAGGAGCAGCAGCGGCAGGAGGAGCAGAGGCCGCGGCGGTGGGGGAAGCAGCAGCGGCCGGCGGGGCAGCCGCTGCGACTTCAGGGACAGGATCCCCATCAGTGCAGGTAGCGCTTGAGGAAGGTGCGCTCGGGGATGGTGAAGCGCCGCGGCTTGGCGGTGTGCGGGTCGAAGGCCATGATCGTCGAGCGGGCCTCGGCGAACACCCCCTCGTCCGAGCAGATCTCCGCGGCCAGCTCGCAGCTGACCCGGTTCACCTTGGTCACCCACGACTCGATCCGCACCGAGCCGTGGCGGAACCTGAGCGGCCTGCGGTAGTCGACCTCGTGCCGCACGATCGCGACCCCCACGGCGGGCAGTCCGCTGCGGTCCTCCGGCGGCGTGCCCGCGTAGTCGAGGAAGAGGGCGATCCGGGCGTCCTCCAGGTACTCCAGGAAGCGCACGTTGTTGACGTGGCCGTGGGCGTCGATGTCGGAGAAGCGCACCTGGCGGTGGTAGATGTGCCGCCTGGGCGTGTGCCGGACCTCGATCGGGCGGGCGGGGGCCGTGAGCTGGGTGACGGCCTCGGTCATCAGACTCTTGATCGCGTGGGTGTCCATGGTGCTCCCGGTCGTTGGAGTGAAGGTCGTCGGGTGGTCATGGAGCGGAAGGGGGTCAGGGCGAGCGCCGCCACGGCGGCGGCGCCGAGCCCGGGCAGGAGCGCGGTGCCCACCCCGGCTCGCGCGAAGCCCTCGGCCGCCCAGAGGGTGGCCGCCAGGGCCGGGCCCAGGACGTAGCCGAGGCCGCGGGCCAGCTGGAGGTGGCTTGCCGCACGGTCGAGTGCGCCACCGGTCAGGATCAGGGAGTGGGCGGGGCCGCCGTACAGGCCCATCCCGGCGCCCACCACGGCGAGCCGGAACGCCACCTCGGCGGCGGACCACGCGGGGGAGAGGGGCAGCAGGAGCGCCAGCCCGGCGGCGGCCAGCGCGGCGCCGGCCAGGGTGACGGCGCGGGGGCCGATCCGGCGGGCCAGGCGGGTGCCCGTCACGGCGCCCGCGACGAGCGCCGCGGGAAGGCCGATCACGGTCAGGCCCACCAGGGGGAGGGCGGACTGCATGGTCTGGCCCTGGAAGAGGAAGAACGGGCACAGGACGACGACCAGCGCGTCCAGGGCGGCGAGCATGGTGACGGCGAGCAGGGCCGGCGCGGGTGCGCCTGGGGACGGGGTCGGGGACATGGCTGGGGACGTGACGGGGGACGTGGCCGGAAGGGCGGCCGGGGAGCCGGTCGGGGACGTGGCCGGAAGGGCGGCCGGGGAGCCGGTTGGGGAGGTGGCCGGAAGGGCGGCTGGGGAGGTGGCCGGAAGGGTGGTTGGGGAGGTGGCCAGTGAGGTGGCAGGGGAGGTGGCAGGGATCGCTGCCGGTGCGCCGGGGATGCGGGCGGTGAGGGCGAGGAGGCAGAGCGGGACAGGCAGCAGGAGCAGCAGTCGCCAGCCGAGCGGGCTCACCAGCCCACCGCCCGCCGCCGCCCCGACGAACCCGCCGAGCGTGGCGCAGACGGCCGCGACGGCCAGCCCTCCGACGCTGCTGTCCCGCCGCCCACCCGCCTCCTCGGACGCGCGCGTTGCGCCGGACTCCGCCGTACCACGCCTCGCCGACCCGGCGCTCGCAAGCTCCGGTTCCGGCCGGGGCGCCGTCGGTCCGATGCCCTCGGGCTTCGGTCCTGGGCCCGGCACGGCCAGGACGGTGGTCAGGATCGTGAGGAGGGCGGCGAAGGCGGCGAGCAGGAGGCGGCCGGCGAGGAGCGTGACGATCTCGGGAGCCAGCGCGCACAGCAGCGCCGCCGCCGCGAACCCCGCCGAGCCCGCGAGCAGCGCCCGCCGCAGGCCCAGCCGCCGCTGGAGGCGCCCGACGACGGGGATGAGCAGGACGGAGACCAGCGCGTAGCCGAGGACGACCCAGCGGCTGACCGCGAAGGTGACGCCGAGGTCGCGTTCGATCGCGGGCAGGACGACGTTCCCGGCGCTCAGGGTGAGCGTCAGGGCGAAGGCGATCAGCCCGGCGGCCACGACCGGGGAACGCAGGCGGCTCATGCCGGGTACGGCCCGAGCTCGATGCCCGCCGTCGCGAGCCGCTTGCCGTACTGGTGCAGCTCCAGCGCGACGGTGACGCGCCCGCCGGCCGCCCCCGTCACCTCGGCCGAGCACTCCAGCAGCGCCCCGAACTCGCCGAAGGACCCGAAGGTCGTCGAGCAGCCGAGCACGGCGGCGACCGGCGAGGCCAGCTCCCCGGCCCGCACCGCCGCGACCACCGCCGCCTGCCGGAACCCCTCGACGATGAACGGACCGGGCACGTGGTCGTAGGCGTGGTCGAAGTAGGACGGATGGGTGGTGTCGATCACGTACGGGAAGCGCTCCCCGTCACCGATGACCACGTTGCGCCGATCGCGCCGCCCGACGAGCGCCGGGTCCAGCGGCGTGACGGCGCTCGCGGCCGGGTCCGGCGGCGGCTTGCTCGCCTGCTGGAACTCGCGCAGCGCCGCGTAGTCCGCCTTGCCGAAGAAGACCACGTCCCCATGGAAGCTCATGGCGGTGGACGAGCCGACCGTCAGCTCCCCGGACAGCGTCAGGTCGCCCAGCTCGCCGCCCCTGGACTTGTTGTCCACCTGGTAACGCAGGACCCCCTGCAACGGCGACCGCTCGTCGTCGCGGTAGGCGGCCAGGTCGTGGACGCGGAACTGCCAGCGCAGCAGGCTGAACGGCAGCCCGACCGGCACGCCGAAGTACCGGTGCAGCACGACGAACGACCCCTGCCGCGCCGCCTCGGCCGTGCAGAACGGGTCGTGGAAGGGGACGAGCCGGTCGAACCAGAGGCTGTGCGCGCGCGGCACCTGCACGGCCACCAGGAAGTCGCCGTCCGGCCCGGGAGCGGAGTCGGTGACGAACACCTCGCCCACCGCCTGCCTGTGGGCCAGGGAGCGCGGCACCGTCTGGTCGAAGGTCAGCTTTCCGTACAGGTCAGAGGTCACGACGGACTCCTCGTCAGAGCGTGGCTGGGCGCCAGGCAGCGCCAGAGCGTGTCCAGCACCTGGCGTTCGGCGGCGTCGAGGTAGAAGTGGCCGCCGGGGAAGCGCGCGGAGGCGAACGCGCCGCTGGTGTGGCGGCGCCAGGCGGACAGCTCGGCCTCCGGGACCGTCGGGTCGTCCGTGCCGCCGAGCGCCGTGATCGGGCACGACAGCGGCGGCCCGGGCCGGAAGACGTAGGAGACGGCCAGCTCCAGATCGGCGCGCAGCACCGGCGCGAACAGCCGCAGCAGCTCGGGCGAGTCGCGCAGCGCCGCCGGGATGCCCTGGTAGACGCGGTCGACGGCGTCGATCAGCTCCTCGTCGCCGTCCGGCAGCGTCAGCGGGTACGGCGTGGCGGGCGTGGCGCGGGCGGAGACCACGAGGTGCTCGGGCGCCCGCCCGGCCAGCGTCAGCGCGCGCCCCACCTCGAAGGCCAGCAGCGCGCCCAGGCTGTGCCCGAAGAGCGCCACCGGCCCTGGCACCTGGTCGAGCACGGCGTCGGTGATCTCGGCGACGAGCGGGCTCCACCGGCGGGCGAACGGCTCGCTCACCCGGGTGGCGCGGCCGGGCAGCGTCGCCCCCCACACCTCCACGTCCGGGGCCAGGCCGGCGACCCAGCGGCGGAACATCGCCGGCTGCCCGCCGGAGTGCGGGAAGCAGATCAGGCGCAGCGCGGCGGCCGGGTTCTCGCCGAGGCAGGTCAGTGCGGTCACGGGCTCAGCTCTCCTTCGCGATCATGGCGGCCAGGTCGCGTGCCGTGCCGCCGTGCATGACGCGGAGCAGCGCCTGCAGCGGCACCGTGACGCCGAGCTCGCTCTCCGCCTGGCCCTTCAGCTCGACGATCACCAGCGAATCGAGGGCGAAGTCCGCCAGCGGCCGGTCCTCGGGCACCTGCTCGACGTCGTCGAGGCCGAGGGCGTCGGCGATGCGCCGCCGTACGAACAGGGCGATCGTCGCGGTGCGCTCGGCCTGCGGCACGGCCGTGACCAGGTCGGCCCGCTGCGTCGCCTCTCCCAGCCAGTGGCGGCGCCGCTGCCAGGGGTAGGCGGGCAGCGGAACGTCGGCGGGCGCGGCACCGAGCACCGCCTCCCAGTCCACCTCCAGCCCGGCGCGGTAGAGGTCGGCCAGCGAGCGGTCCAGGGTGGCGGACGCCGGCTGGCCGCGCCGCAGGCTGCCCACGGCCCGGTAGCGGACACCGGCCTCCTCCAGCGTCTCGCCGAGGTCGCGCAGCAGCACCGGATGCGGACCGAGCTCGACGAACACCGTCACGCCGGTGGCCGCGACCGCGGAGACGGCGGGCGAGAAGCGCACCGCGTCGCGCAGGTTGCGCCCCCAGTGCGCCGCGCCGAGCTGTCCCGGCTGGACGAGGGCGCCGGTCACGGTGGAGTACATCGGCACCGTGCAGGGGCCGGGCCGCAGGTCCGCCAGCTCGGCGGCCAGCCGTTCGTCCTGCCCGTCGAGCATCGGGCTGTGGAAGCCGTAGCGGCTCGGGAGCCTGCGCACGTTCGCGCCGAGCCGTTCCGCGGCGTCGCAGACGGCCACCACGGCCGGCCGCTCGCCGGCGATGACGGTGGAGCGCGGCCCGTTCACCGCGCCGATCCCCACCCGGCCACCGGTCCGCGCGGAGGAGCCCCCGGGGGACGCGAAGCCGCCGGAGCCGATCAGCTCGCGCACCCGGTCGGGCGGCAGCGAGATGCTGGCCATGGCGCCGCCCGCCGCGCCCTCCTCGGCCCGCCGCGCCCGGCGCAGCAGCAGGTCGAACGCCTGGGCGCGGTCCAGCGCCCCGGCCGCGTACGCCGCGGTGACCTCGCCCATGCTGTGGCCGGTGACCGCCGACGGCTCGATCCCCCAGGACCGCCACAGCGCGGCCAGCCCGAGCTGCAGCGCGCCGATCGCCACCTGCGCGACCTCCGTCTCGTGCAACCGGCCGCCGTCGGCGAGCTGCTCCAGGACGGACCAGCCGGCCAGCTCGCGTACGACGGCGTCGCACTCCGCCACCTCCGCCGCGACCACCGGCTCGCGCCGCAGCAGCTCGGTCCCCATGCCGGCCCACTGCGAGCCCTGGCCGCTGAAGACGAACGCCACCCGGGGTGGGCGTGGCGGCACCGCCGGGCCGCCGCCCTCCACCTCGCCCAGCCTGGCCACGAGCTCGGCCGGGTCGGCGGCCGTCAGGCACAGCCGGTGCGCCAGATGCGTGCGCCGCGTGCCCGCCGCCGCGCACACGGCCGCGGCCCGCACCGGATCGCATCCGGCCAGCCGCTCGGCGTACGCCCTGGCCAGCGGGGCCAGCGCGGCGGGGTCGCGGGCCGACAGCGGCAGCACGAGCTTGCCCAGCGTGGCGTCGTCGGCGCCCGCCTGCGGGGGCGGCGGCGCCTGCACGATCGCGTGGGCGTTCGCGCCGCCGAACCCGAACGAGCTGACCGCCGCCAGCGGCGCGTGCTCGCCGCGGGCCAGGCCGGTGAGCGTGGCCGGCGCCGACAGACGGCTGCCCGCCAGGTCGATCTCCGGGTTCAGCCGCCGCAGGTGTACGTTGGGCGGCACCTGCTCGTGCTCCAGCACCAGCATGGCCTTGATCAGGCCGGTGACGCCTGCCGCGGCCTCCTGGTGGCCGAAGTTCGTCTTCACCGAGCCGAGCGCGCACGGCAGGGAGCCGCCGCCGTACACCTCGCGCAGCGCCTCCACCTCGATCGGGTCGCCCAGCGGCGTGCCCGTCCCGTGCGCCTCGATGTAGGTGACCTGCTCCGGCCGTACGCCCGCGTCGTCGAGGGCGCGGCGCAGCAGGTCCGCCTGGGCGCGCGGGTTGGGCGCGGTCAGGCCGTTGGTGCGGCCGTCGTGGTTGGCCGCCGTGCCGCGGATCACCGCGCGCACCCGCCTGCCCGCGGCCAGCGACTCCCGGGTGAGCACGAGGACGCCGCACCCCTCGGCGCGGATGATCCCGTCGGCCGCGGCGTCGAACGTGCGGCACCGGCCGCCCGGCGCCAGCGGCAGCACCTTCTCGGTGACCAGCGTGGAGATGGGGTTGAGGATGATGTTGACGCCGCCGGCCAGCGCGATGTCGCACTCGCCCTGCCGCAGCGCCCGCACCGCCAGGTGGACGGCCATCAGGGAGGAGGAGCAGGCGGTGTCCACGGCCATGCTGGGGCCGCGCAGGTCCAGCAGGTAGGACAGGCGGTTGGCCAGCACGCTGTGCGCGCCGCCCGGGGCCGTGTAGGTGTTGATCGTGCCCGGCTCGCCGTACTGGAGGGTGAGGTAGTCGCTGTTGTAGACGCCCAGGAACACGCCGGTGCCGGCGCGCTGCAGCGTCTCCAGCGGCAGGCCCGCGTCCTCCATCGCCTCCCAGGCCACTTCCAGCACGAGCCGCTGCTGCGGGTCCATCTTGGCCGCCTCGGCGGGCGAGATGCCGAAGAAGGCGGCGTCGAAGCCGTCCACGTCGGTCAGCAGCCCGGCCCAGCGGCCGTTCTCGGCGCGGTCGGCCGGCTTGGGGCGGTGGCCGTCGAGCGTGTCGACCGACGGCGTGACGGCGTCGACGCCGTCACGCAGCAGGTTCCAGAACGCCTCCAGGTCCGCCACGTCGCCCGGCAGGCGCACGCCCGCGCCGAGCACCGAGATCGGCTCGCGGGCCGCGCGCTCTGCGGCGGCCAGGCGGGCCCGGGTGTCGCGGAGTCGCACCAGGGCGCGCTCCAGGAGCTTGCGCTGGTCAGTCATGCCGTCCTCCCTTCAGGTCGAGCTCCTCGGCCAGCAGCGCGGCCAGCTCCTGCTCGTCGAGCGCGGCCAGCTCGTCTGGCACGTCCGGCTCGTCTGGCGCGTCGGGCTTGTCTGGCGCGTCGGGCTTGTTGAGAAGGCTGTGTTTGCCGGGTACGCCGCGCTTGCTGGACATGTCCGGCTCGGCGTCCTGCCCGGCGGTCCTGTCCTGGGCGGTGGTCGTGTCCTGTGCGGCGGGGCGTTCGGCGGCGATGCGCTGGGCCAGGCCGTCGGCCAGGGCCTCCACGGTCGGGAAGGTGTAGACGACGGTGGCCGACAGCCGCAGGTCCAGCCCGGTCTCCAGGCGGGTACGCAGCTCCATGGCCATCAGCGAGTCGAAGCCGAGCTCCTGCAGCGGGGCGGAGGTGTCCACGCTGTCGGGGGCCCGGCCGAGGACGGCGCCCACCTGCTCCAGCAGGAAGCGGCGCAGGACGTCCAGACGGCCGGCGGCGCCGGTGGCGGCCAGCGCGGCCCTCCTGATGGCGCCGCGCTCCGCGCCCTCGACCGGCCGGTCGGCGCTCACCTGCCCCTCCAGCATGCGCGCCAGGTCCGGGCTCAGACCGGCCCTGCCGAACGCCGGCCAGTCGAACGCCGCCGCCACCAGGTGCCGCCGGCCGCTGCCGAGAGCCTCCTCCAGCAGGTCCAGCGCGGCCTCGGGGGACAGCGGCGGCAGGCCGCGCGCCGCCAGCCGCTCGACGCCGCCGGCCGCCACCGCCAGGCCGGTGCCCGACCAGGTGCCCCAGTCGATGCTCTGCGCGGGCAGGCCGAGGGTGGCGCGATGCTCGGCCAGGCCGTCGAGGAACGTGTTCGCCGCCGCGTACGCGCCCTGACCCGGCGAGCCGAACAGACCGGCCAGCGACGAGAACAGGACGAAGTGCTCCACCGGCAGGTCCGCCGTCAGCGTGTGCAGGTTCCACGCGCCCGCCGCCTTGCCCTCCAGCGCGCGGTGCAGGAGGCCGTCGTCGAGCGTGGCGATCAGCGCGTCCTCCAGGACGCCCGCCAGGTGGAACACCCCGGCGAGGTCCGCGGGGAGCGTCCTGGCGAGCTGCCCGGCGTCGGCGAGGTCGGCGAGCTCGACCCTGATCTCGGCGCCCGCCTCCCGCAGCTCGTCCAGCACGGCCCGCGCCTGCGGGCCGGGGGCGGTGCGGCCGGTCAGGACGAGCCTGCGCGCACCCTTCTCCACCAGCCGGCGCGCGACGTGCAGACCGAGTGCCCCGAGCCCGCCGGTGATCAGGTACGGGCGGTCGGGCCTGATGGGCGCCGGGTCGCCGGACCCCACCGGGGCCGGCACGAGCTTCGGCTCCAGCAGGCCGTCGTCGCGCACCCGGACCTGTCCCGGGGTGTCCTGTGCCCGCAGCGCCGCCACCAGGGCGTCGAGGTCGGCCCGCGTGGGCGAGCCGGGCAGGTCCGCCACCGCGGCGGCCAGCTCGGGATGCTCGTTGGCGATCACCCTGCCGAGGCCCCACACCACGGACCCCGCCGGGCCCGCCGTCAGCAGCCACAGGCGCGGCGGCCGGCCCAGCCACGCCCGGCGGAGCAGGTCCCGCGCCAGCCGGAGCGCCTCGGACGCGCGGTCGTGCAGCGCCTCCACGCCCGCCTCGGCAGCGGGCTGGGGCGGTGGGGCCGTGCCCACGTGCTCGTGCGGTGCCCGCACGTGCGCTTGCGGCGCGCCGTGGGCCTGAGGTGCGTCGCCAGCCTGAGGTGCGTCGCCGGTCTGTGGCGCGCCGTTGGTGTGCGGTGCGCCGTTGGTCTGCGGCACGTTGGTGGTCGGTGGTGCGTTGCTGGTCTGCGGTGCGTGCTCGTGCGCCGGTGTTCCGGCGTTGCCCGTGCGGCCGTTCGGGGCGGCGCGCAGGCCGGTGCCGGTCGTGGCGCGGGTGTCCAGGACGCCGCGCAGGCCGCCGTACCGGGTGACGGCCTCGTCGAACAGCTCGTCGAGCGGCCGGTCCCCGCCGGCGAGGAGGTACGGCTCGCCCGCCGCGGCCAGCCGTTCCGCCAGGCGTTCGCCCACCGAGGCGGGGCCGCTCGCGGGGGCCGGGTCGGCGAGCACCAGCCAGCCGCCCCCGGTCGTGACGGCAGGGCCGGGGGTCAGCGGCTGCCAGCGCAGCGTGTAGAGGCGGCCGTCCTCGGCGGGGCGACGCCGGATCAGGCGGATGCGCAGACCGGAAACCGCCCAGATCACCTCGCCCACAGCCGTGCCTGCCGCCTCGCCCGCCGCCGTGCCGGTTGCCGGCCCTGCCGCCGTGCCGGCTGCCGCGACTGGCGCTGGGCCGGGCTCCGACCGTACGGTGACGTCGGCGACCAGCTCGTCCGGGGCGAGCAGGCGGATGACGGCGTGAGCCGTGCCCCGCCGCACGGCATCGCCGCTGCGGGACCACACGCGCCCGGCCCCGGCGGGCAGGGGCAGGACCCCGGCGGGAAGGGCGCCGCCCGCTGCCGCCGCGACCGTGTGGAAGCAGGCGTCGAGCAGGGCGGGGTGCAGGGGCGCACGATCGGTGTCGAGCCCGCCGGGAAGCTCGAACGTCCCGACCGCCTCCCGGTTGCCCGTACGGAGCCGGGTCAGGCCACGGAAGCGCGGGCCGTAGTCCAGTCCGGCCGCCGCCAGCCGCTCGTACAGCTCGGCCACCGGCACGTCGCCCGGCAGGTCGAGGGGAGCAGCGGGGGGCGCGGGCGGGGCGGCGTCCCCGGTGACGGCGCCACGGGCGTGGACGACCGGGCCGCCGCCGCGGTCCGAGGTGATGACGAAGGAGAGCCGCCCCGGTCCCGAGGGGCGCAGGGCGAGCTGGAGCCCCGGGTCGCCGTCGGCCGGGCACGGGTGCGCGAAGACCACGTCCTCCAGCAGCACGGGCCCGGGACCGGCGGCCTCGCCGTCACGGGCCGAGGCGGCCGCCTGGGCGGCCGTCGCCAGCCAGTAGGCGCCCGGCACCAGCGGCACGCCGTCGGCGACGTGGTCGGCGAGCTCCGGCGCGCCGCCGAGCGACAGCGGCCACAGCCGCAGGCCGGGCTCGGCGCCCACGTTCAGGCGGGCGCCCAGCAGCGCGCCCCCGTGACCTGACGGTACGGCGGCCGCGCCGGGCGTGGCGCGGAGCAGGGGGAAGCGCCGCCGGTCCCACCCGTGGGGCGGCAGGGGGACGTGGGCGGCGCGGGCGTACAGGGCGTCCCAGGCGACGGCGGCGCCGCCGGCGTACAGGTCGCCGAGGGCGCCGAGCAGGGCGCGGGCCTCTTGCTCGTCGCGGCGTACCGAGGAGATGATCTCGACGGGCCGGTCGAGGTGGCCGGCGAGCTCGGCCACCGAGCGGGTGAGCACCGGGTGCGGCGCCACCTCCACGAACAGCTCGTGTCCCGCGGCGATGAGCTGCTCCAGCGCGGGCGAGAAGAGCACGGGCTCGCGGACGTTGCGCCGCCAGTAGGCGGGGCCGAGCTCGGGGCCGGCCGCGGGCTCCGCCGTGACCGTCGAGTACAGCGGGGTCGTCGCGGGCCTCGGGTCGAGCCCGTCGAGCGCCGCGGACAGCTCGTCCTGCAGCGGCTCGACCTGCGGGCTGTGCGCGGCGAAGTCGACGGCGACCCGCCGGGCGAACACCCCGCGCGCCTCCAGCTCGCCGATCACCTCGTCCAGCGCCGCCGGCTCGCCGGACAGCACCGTGGCGCGCGGCCCGTTGACGGCCGCCACCGACAGCCGGTCGCGGCGGCCCGCCAGGGCGCGGTCCGCCTCCTCGGCGTCCAGCTCGACGAGCGCCAGCCCGCCCTGACCGGTGAGCCGGGTGAGCAGCCTGCTGCGCTCGCAGACGACGCGGGCGGCGTCCTCCAGCGACAGCGCGCCGGCCACGTGCGCGGCGGCGATCTCGCCCATGCTGTGCCCGATCACCGCGGTCGGCTCGACGCCCCACGCCCGCCACGTCTCGGCCAGCGCCACCTGGTAGGCGAAGAGCGCGGGCTGCACGTGGGCGGTGCCGCGAGGGGTGAGGCCGCGTTCGTCGTCCCACAGCGGCTGGCCCAGCTGGCGGCTGATCGCGGCGTCGCACCTGCGGATCGCCGCGCGGAAGGCGGGCACGGCGGCGGCGAGCTGCTTGCCCATGCCCTCCCACTGGGCGCCCTGCCCGGGGAAGACGAGCGTGGGCCGCTGGGTCCGCCGCCTGCGCGCGTTCGCGCCGTCGCGGCCTTCCGCCAGTGCGGCCATCCCGGCCGCGAGTTCCTCGGGGGAGGCGGCGACGACGGCGGCGCGGTGGCGGTCGTGGTCGCCGCGCAGCGCCGCCGCGGCGGCCGCCTCGGCCAGCCAGGCCGTGTCGCCCGCCCTGCCGCGCGCCAGGGCGGCCAGCCCTGCCGCCCGGCGCCGCAGGGCCGCCTCGGAGCGGGCGGAGATCGGGAACAGGTGCAGTTCGGCGCCGGAGCCGGCAGGGCGGTCGGGACGCGGCTGGAGCGCCGACGACTCGCCGCCGGAGCGGGCAGGACGGGCGGGGCCCGGCTGGGGTGGCGCCGACGACAGCACGACGTGGGAGTTCGTCCCGCCGAACCCGAACGAGCTGACGCCGGCCGTCGCATGCCCCGACGGCCATGCCTCCGCCCGGCCCGTCGCCTCCGCCCGGCCCGTCGCCTCCGCCCGGCCCGTCGCCTCCGCCCGGCCCGTCGCCTCCGCCCGGCCCGTCGCCTCCGCCCGGCCCGCCGGCTCCGCGCGGTGCGTCTGCTCCGTTCGGTCCGCAGGCTCCGTCCGGTGCGTCGGCTCCGTCCGGTGCGTCGGCTCCGTCCGGTCCGCCGGAGACGTGCCGGCCTGTGGCGGCCGGCCGGGGGCCGACGGCCACGGTTCGGCGCGGTCCTGGACGACGACCGGCAGGCGGTCGAGGCCGAGCAGCGGGTTGGGCTTGGTGAAGTGGACGGTCGGCGGCAGCTCGCCGTGGTGCAGCGACAGCGCCGCCTTGATCAGCCCCGCCACGCCCGCCGCCGCCTCCAGGTGCCCGACGTTCGACTTGGCGGAGCCGATCCGCAGCGGCCGCTCCTCCGGCCGGCCGGGGCCGAGGACCGTGGCCAGGGCCGCGACCTCGATCGGGTCGCCGACCGCCGTACCGGTGCCGTGCGCCTCGACGTAGCCGACCGTCGCGGGGTCGATGCCGGCGGCGGCGTAGGCCGAGCGCAGCACCTCCTCCTGGGCAGGCCGGTTCGGCGCGGCCAGGCCGTTGGTGCGCCCGTCCTGGTTGACGGCGCTGCCGTGGATCACCGCGTAGATCCGGTCACCGGCGGCCAGCGCGGCCGACAGCGGCCGCAGCAGCACCACGCCCGCGCCCTCGCTGCGCACGTAACCGTTGGCCCGGTGGTCGAACGGCTTGCACCGGCCGTCGGGCGCCATCAGCCGGCCCTTGCTGAAGCTGAGCGCGATCCGCGGGCTGGTGATGACGTTGACCCCGCCGGCGAGCGCGAGGTCCGCCTCGCCGGCGCGCAGCGCCTGGCAGGCCAGGTGCACGGCCACGAGCGAGGAGGAGCAGGCGCTGTCGACGACCATGCTGGGCCCGCGCAGGTTCAGGCAGTACGACAGCCGGTTGGCGATGACGCTGAGCGCGGCGCCGGTGCCGTCGTAGGCCTCCGGCTCGGCCCCCGAGCTGAGCAGGGAGGCGCCGTGGTCGTAGGTGGAGGCGCCGACGAAGACGCCGGCCCGCGCGCCCGACAGGCTCGACGCGGGCACGCCCGCGTCCTCCAGCGCCTCCCAGGCGACCTCGAGCAGCAGGCGCTGCTGCGGGTCCATGCGCGCGGCCTCCCGCGCGGAGATCGCGAAGAAGTCGGCGTCGAAGCTCTCCACGTCGTCGAGGAAGCCGCCCCACCGGGTGTTCATCCGGCCCGGCCGGTCGGGGTCGGGGTCGTAGAGCGCCTGGCCGTCCCACCGGTCGGCGGGCACCTCGCGGATGGCGTCCACACCCTCGCGCAGCAGGTTCCAGAAGCTCTCAGGCCCGTCGGCGCCCGGCAGGCGGCAGCCGATGCCGACGATGGCGACGGGTTCGCCGCGCGCCGCGTCCGGGCGTCCGGCCTGCTGCCGCTCCGCCGACGAGGTGAGGTAGGCCGCCACCGCCTCGATCGTCGGGTAGTCGTAGGCGATCGTCGGCGACAGGGACCGGCCGCTCCACCGTTCCAGATCGCCCGCGAGCTCGACCGCCTGCATGGACGAGAGCCCGAGCTGGGAGAACGGCGTGTCGGGCGACAGGTCGGCGGCCGGCGCCGACAGCAGCTCGGCCGTGCGCCGCAGCAGCCACTCGACGGTCTCCTGGTGCGTGGTCATGACGCTCCTTCGAGCTGGGGTGCGGGCGCGGCGGCCGTCAGCGTGCCGCTCTCGTAGGCCGCGCGGCAGGCCCGCCGCTGCAGCTTGCCGCTGGACGTCTTCGGCATGGTGCCGGCGGCGATCAGCACGACCTCGTCGACCTGGACGCCGTGCCCCGAGGCGACGGCGGTGCGCACGGCCGGGCCGACCTGCGCGAGCTGCTCCTCGGTGGTGCCGGGCTTGACCTCGGCCACCACGACCAGCGGCGCGTCGCCGAACGCGACCACGCAGCCGCGCCTGACCATGGGATGCGCCGTCTCGGCCGTCGCCTCCAGGTCCTGCGGGTAGTGGTTGCGCCCGCCGACGATGATCAGGTCCTTCAGCCTGCCGGAGACGAACAGCTCGCCGTCGTGCACGACGCCCAGGTCGCCGGTGCGCAGGAACGGCCCCTCGAACGTGTCGGCCAGGCGGGCGCCGAAGACCTCCGCGGTCTCCTGCGGCCTGCCCCAGTAGCCGTCGGTCACGTCGGGCCCCGCGACCCAGATCTCGCCCACGTGGCCCGGCCGCACCGGAAGGCACGTCTCCGGGTCCACGATCTCCAGCCGGCGCCGCGGGCCGGGGCGTCCGGAGCCGACGATGCGGTGGCCGCCGCCGGTGACCAGGCGGCCCTCCTGCAGCTCGCCGAGGTGCGCGTCCAGCATGACGGGGCCGCCCCCGACGGGGGAGCCGGTGGCCATCAGCGTCACCTCGGCCAGGCCGTAGCAGGGGTAGAGGGCGCGCGGGTCGAGCCCGTGCGGCGCGTACGCGGCGGTGAACGCCTCAAGGGTGCTCGCCCGCACCGGCTCGGCGCCGTTGAACGCGACCCGCAGGCTGCTCAGGTCGAGCCCCTGCCGCTCCTGTTCGGGCACGCGCCGCACGCACAGCTCGTAGGCGAAGTTCGGCCCGCCCGACACCGTCGCCCGGTAGGTGGAGATCGCCCGCAGCCAGCGGACCGGCTGCTGCACGAACGTCAGCGGCGGCATGAGCACGGCCTGGCAGCCCGCGTAGAGCGCGAGCAGCACGTTGCCGATCAGTCCCATGTCGTGGAAGAGCGGCAGCCAGCTGACGATGATCGAGTCCTGGCTGAAGCCGCCGATCTCGTGCAGCAGCCGCTCCTGGGCGAGCAGCGCGCGGTGGCTGACCATGACGCCCTTGGGCGAGGCGGTGGAGCCGGAGGTGTACTGGAGGAACGAGATGCCCGCCGGGTCGGCGGGCACCGGCCGGAAGCCGGTACGGTCCTCGCCGGCCTCGCCGGCCCCGATCCACGTCAGCGCCGCGAGCTCGGGGGAGTTGTCGCGGATGAACCGCTCGTATCCGTCGGGTCCCGCGAAGAGGACCACCCGGGGTGCGCAGTCCTGCGCGATGGCCCGCAGGTTCGCCGTTCCGCGCCGGGCGTCGAACGGCATCGGCGGATATATCGGGACGGCGATCACGCCCGCGTACTGGCAGGCCAGGAACGCGCGGATGAAATCGCCCGAGTCGGGTGCGAGGATCAGGGCGCGCTCGCCCGGCGCCGCGTGGTCGGCGAGCCGGGAGGCCAGCGCGCGGACCTCCAGATCGAGCCGGGCGAAGGTGAGCGAGTGGGATTCACGCTCGCCGTCCGGGAGAAAGCGGTAGACAGTTTGTGCGGCGTTCTCCCGGGCCCGGAAAGCGAGTAACTCCCCGAGTGTCTCTGCAAAGGGAATCATGGGCAGCAATGTAACCAGCCCGGGAAATGCTGAGAATGCCTTTGATCCGGACGTGATCGGGGTTTGATGACGGCCTGACGGCGGCCTGAGGGAAATGCGTCAAGGTAGGAGCGTGACGATTTCCATAAAAGCAGTCTGGACGGATTTCGGCGGGGTGCTGACGCCGCCCGTCGGCGAGACGTTCTCGGCCTTCTGCACGAGGACGGGCCTGCCGCCCGGCCCGTTGCTGACCGCCGTCGCGATCGTGACCGCGCGCTACGGCACCGACGACTTCATGCTGCCGCTGGACACCCCGCTGGTCACGGAGGACGAGTGGCTGCGGCAGATCGCCGCCGAGCTGGACGCCCAGGGGATCGAGGCCCCGATGATCAGCTTCGCCGACGCCTGGTTCGACGGCAGGCGCACCAACGTCGAGTGGCTGGCCCAGCTCCACCGGGTGCGCGAGCGCGGCCTGTTCGTCGGGATGTTGTCGAACATGCCGCCGGCGTGGGAGGAGCACTGGCGGCGCATGGTGCCACCGGAGGGCGTCTTCGACGACGTGGTCAACTCCGCGCAGGTCGGCTGCCGGAAGCCGGACCCGGAGATCTTCGAGCTGGCGGCCGCCCGCGCCGGCGTGCCGGCCGCGCAGTGCGTGCTGGTCGACGACCTGGCCAAGAACTGCGCCGGCGCCAGGGCCGCGGGCTGGCAGGCGATCGAGTTCACCGGAGCCGCCGCGGCGGCGGAGGAACTCGACGCGCTGCTGGACCAGCCGACGGCGGTCTCGCCGTAGTGCCGCTCGGACCCATCGAAGGCATCGAGGGCGGCGTCGGCGCAGGTGCCGCTCGGGTCAGTCGAGGGCGGCGTCGGTGTGGGGGTGCCGCTCGGGTCAGTCGAGGGCGGCGTCGCCGTAGGCCACGTCCTCGTGGGCGAACCTGCGCAGCGCGCTGAAGACGACGTCGCCGAGCGCCGTCCAGACCACGGCCGTCTCGAGGATCGCCTCCGGCTCGGAGTCCTGGATGAGCTGGCCCAGCTCGACCTCGGCGACCTCGCGGGCCGCCCTGGCGTAGATCTCCAGCAGCTTCATCTGGTCGGTCTTGCCGAGGCGATGCAGCGTGGCGAGCGCGGAGGCCAGCGTCAGGCGGGCGGGGTTGGTCTGGCGCACCTTCCAGCCGAGCCGCTCGATCAGCGCCTGGGTCTCCTCCTCGGCCGCGTGCCAGGCGTCGTCCTTGACCACCTTCGGGGTGACGGTCATGGCGAACTGGGCCTTGCCCGCCTGGTCGATGAGGCTCATCCCGGGGGCGTCCATCTTCTCCAGGACGTCGCGGGTGGCGGCGACGCTCAACCCGCCGACCTCCAGCAGCGCCCGCACCAGGCGGAGCCTGCGGACGTGTTCCTCGGTGTATTGGGCCTGGTTGTAGCTGGTGCGCTCGCCGGGGGACAGGAGACCTTCGCGCAGGTAGTACTTGATCGTCGGGACGGGCACGTCGGCCCTGCGGCTCAGCTCCGCGATGCGCATGGTTCCTCCCCTTTCACCCAACTCGTACCCACGAGCTGGCCCTTGCCAACCCATCGAAAAGGATAGTAGACAGTTCTCGTATCCATTTTTCGACCGGCCTGGGAGTTGATCGTAATGGACTACCGACCACTTGGTCGGACTGGCCTGATGGTAAGTCCGATCTGCCTCGGCGGGATGATGTTCGGCTGGTGGGGTGAGAACGGCCCGGAAGAGACCGGGAAGATGATCCAGCGGGCCGTCGACGCCGGGGTGAACTTCATCGACACCGCCGACGTCTACGCCGCCGGCGAGTCCGAGGAGCTGATCGGCCGGTTCCTGGCCGAGAGCGGCCTGCGCGACGAGATCGTGCTGGCCACCAAGGTCCACGGCCAGATGGGCGAGGGGCCCAACCGCGGCGGCAACAGCCGCGCCTGGATCATGCGGGCCGTCGAGGACAGCCTGCGCCGGCTGCGTACCGACCGGATCGACCTCTACCAGATCCACCGGCCCGACCCGTCCGTCGACCTCGACGAGACGCTCGGCGCCCTGACCGACCTCGTACGTGCCGGCAAGGTGCGCTACATCGGCTGCTCCACCTTCCCGGCCCACCGGGTCGTCGAGTCCCACTGGGTCGCCGAGCGGCGGCACCGCGAGCGGTTCGCCAGCGAGCAGCCCCCGTACTCGATCCTGGCCCGTGCCGTCGAGGCCGACCTCCTGCCGGTCTGCCGGCAGTACGGCATGGGCGTCCTGGCGTGGAGCCCGCTGGCGGGCGGCTGGCTGTCCGGGCGGTACCGCGAGGGCGCCGAGCTCCCGCAGAGCAGGCGTGCCGCGCTGCTGCCCGCCCGCTACGACATGACGCTGGAGGAGAACCGGCGCAAGCTCGCCGCGGCCGAGCGGCTGGCCCTGCTGGCGGAGCAGGCCGGGATGTCGCTGGTCCAGCTCGCGCTGCAGTTCGTCATGCAGCACCCCGCGGTGACGTCGGCCATCATCGGCCCGCGCACGATGGATCACCTGGAGAGCCACCTGCTGGCCCTCGACGTCCGGCTGACGCCCGACGTGCTGGACGCCGTCGACGAGATCGTGCCCCCCGGGCTGACGATCAACGCGGCCGACGCCGGCTGGCGGCCACCCGAGCTGCTCGATCCCGCCCTGCGGCGCAGAGGGTGACCGCGATGACGACGACGACCGCGGCCGTCACCACCGGGGAGCGGGCGAGCGTCCGCGAGGACCTGGTCACCATCCTCTGCGGGGCCGTCATGATCTCCGGCCTGGCCATCGACGGCTGGGCCCACAAGAACGTCATCGACACCCTGGAGGGGTTCTTCACCCCCTACCACGCGGTCCTCTACCTCGGTTACGGCCTGACCGCCGCCTGGACGTTCCGGCTGGCGTACGTGCGGCGCGACCGCCACCCGCAGTGGTGGCGCGACGGCTGGCCCGAGGGTTACCGGCTGGGCGCGATCGGCGCGCTGATCTTCTTCGCCGGCGGGTTCGGCGACATGATCTGGCACCAGACGATCGGCATCGAGATCGGCCTGCTGCCGTCCTTCAGCCCGACCCACATCATCGCCACGCTCGGCGGCATCATCCTGGGCACCAGCCCGCTGCGGTCCTGGTGGGCCTCGGGGGAGGGCGGCCTGCGCGCGCTGGCCGGCGTCGCCGCCATGACGTACGCGGTGATGGGCATGCTGGTGCTGCTCAACTACGGCGCGTCGATGATGACGGTCGCGCCGACCCGGCCGTACGAGCCCGTGCTGGGCGACTACGGCGGGATCATCGACACGCCCGACGAGTTCCTGGTGGTCCAGGGCGTCTTCAGCTACCTCGTCACCACGCTGCTGGTGACGATCCCGCTGCTCATGATGCACCGGCGGCGCGCCACCATGTTCGCCGGCACTGCGTTGGTGCTCGGGGTGGCGATCAGGCTGATGGTGATCAACGAGTTCCCGCAGCCCCATCTCACCGTCGCCGCGGGCGCGGTGGCCGCCGCGCTGCTCGCCGACGGGCTCCTGGTGCGTCTCGACACCGTGCGGGGGCCGGGGGCGCCGCTGCGGCTGCCCGTGGCGGGCGCGCTCCACGCCGGGCTGGTGTGCGCGGGGCAGCTCGTGGGGCTGCACCTGGCGGCGGGGGTGCGGTGGTCGCCGGAGATGTGGGCGGGGACGGTCGTGCTGACCGTGCTGCTCGGCGGCCTGCTCGGCGGGCTCGCGGCTCGTCCTCTTGTCCATCGATAGTGGAAAGCTCTACTATCGGTATCCGAGTCACCTCGTCGAGGGAGAGATGATGTTTGCGACCATCGGCCGCTTCGCAGCAAGGCGCCGAACATGGGTGTTCCTGGCCGCGATCCTGTTCGTCGTCCTGGGCGGCGTCTGGGGCTCGGGGGCGGGCGGCGTCCTCGGCGGCGGCGCCGGGCTCGACAACCCCCATGGCGAGTCCTCCCAGGCCAACAGCCTGCTCGCCGGTACGCTCGGCCGGCACGTCGCGGACGTCGTGGTCATGTACGAGAGCCAGACCATGTCCGTGGACGACCCGCAGTTCAGGCAGCAGGTCGAGGCGGTCGTCGCCAAGCTGCCCAAGGACTCATACGAGTGGGTGGAGAGCTACTACTCCACCCGCTCGGCCGACTTCGTCTCGGCGGACCGGCACAAGACCTACCTCGCCCTGCAGCTCCCCGGCGCCGTCGAGGAGGAACAGGTCGTCGTCTACAACAGGATCCTGCCGCTGTTCGACGCCCCCGGCCTCACCGAGCGCTTCGGCGGGCTGACCGCGGTGGGCCAGCAGTTCAACGCGATCAGCAACCGCGACCTGGCACGAGCGGAGCTGCTGTCGTTCCCGCTGCTGATCATCCTGCTCCTGGTGGTCTTCCGCAGCCTCGTCGCCGCGGCGCTGCCGCTGGCCATCGCCGTCCTGGTGGCGGTCGGGTCGCTCGTGGTGCTGCGCATCGTGGGCGGGCTGGTCGACCTGTCCACCGCCGCGATCAACGTGGTGGTGATCCTCGGGCTGGGGCTGGCGACCGACTACGCGCTGCTCATCGTCAACAGGTTCCGGGAAGAGCTCGCCGCCGGGCGCGACGTCGAGGACGCCGTCGTACGGGCGACCGCCACGGCCGGGCGCACCGTCGCGGTCTCCGGCATCACGGTCGCGGTCACGCTCGGCGGCCTGATCGTCTTCCCGTCCCGGTTCCTGACCTCGCTGGCCTACGCCGGGGTGAGCGTCGTGCTGTTCGCCGTGATCAGCGCGCTCACCGTGCTGCCCGCGCTGCTGCGGGTGGCCGGCCGCCGCATCGACTCGCTGCGCATCCCGCTGCTCGGGCGGCGCCGTCCGGAGTCCGAGGGCACGAGGTGGTACCGCACGGCGCACGGCGTCATGCGGCGCCCGGTCACCGTCGTGCTGGGCATCACCCTCGCGCTGGGCGCGCTCGGCATTCCGCTGCTGGGCGCGGTCTGGACCCGCCCGGCCGAGTGGGCGCTGCCCGCCGACACCGACAGCGTCGTGGTGACCAGGCAGCTCGCCGAGGAGTTCCCGTACGACCCGACCAAGGTGATCAGCACGGTCGTCCGCATGCCCGGCCCGGCGGACACGCCGGAGGCCACGGCCCAGCTCGACGCGTTCGCCCAGCGGCTCGACCGGATCGAGGGCGTCGACCGCGCGAAGGTGACGGGCACCGAGGGCGACCTGGCCCGCATCACCCTGGGCTACTCCCTGTCGCCCTACGGGCAGGAGATCAGGGACGTGGTGACGAAGCTGCGGGCCGAGCCGCCGCCGCCGGGCGCCACCGCGCTGTTCGCCAACCGGCCGGCGGCGATCGTCGACATGCTGACCATGATCGCGAACGGGCTGCCGTGGATGCTGCTCATCACCTCCGTGGTCACGTTCGTGGTGCTGTTCCTGGCGTTCGGGTCGGTCACGCTGCCCATCAAGACCGTGCTGATGAACCTGCTGTCGCTGTCGGCCGCGTTCGGCGCGATGGTGCTGATCTTCCAGGACGGGTTCCTGTCGGGGCTGCTCGGCTTCACCGCGCCCGGGTTCATCGACGCCAACATGCCCGTCATGATCGCGGCGATCGCGTTCGGCCTGGCCATGGACTACGAGGTCTTCATGCTGGCCAGGATCCGCGAGCACTACCTGGTCTCGCGCGACCCGGTGGAGTCCGTGGCGGTCGGCGTGCAGCACACCGCGCGCATCGTGACGGCTGCCGCGCTGCTGCTGGGCGTGGTGGTGGGCGCGTTCGTCATCACGAACGTCACCGTGCTGAAGATGATCGGCGTCGGCGTGGTGGTGGCGCTCGTCGTCGACGCCACCGTCGTGCGCGGGCTGCTCGTCCCGGCGTCCATGAAGCTGCTCGGCCGCTGGGCGTGGTGGTCGCCGAGGCCGCTGGCCCGGTGGTGGGAACGGCACGGAATGCCCGAGCCCGAACAGAGCGTCGTCCCCGTGGCGGCCCCGGTCAATGTCCCCGATTCGGCTGTCCGGAACTAGACCTGAATTGAGCTCGTCCGCCTGGTGCACAGGTGGACGAGCTCTTTCGTGATTGGAAACACCGAGGACATATAGATATCGACATCTTCATATTGGAATGACATTCGGAGTATTGCTTCACCGGCGACGATTTGGCTATTCTTCCATTGTGAAGCTGGCGCGTTGAGTCAAATTGCCAATTGTGGAACGGTGGGCTGAACGGGCAATGGGAACGAAATCTCCATCGTTAGCGCATGGATGGAACGGGGGGTTCCCCAGGCCGGCGGGCATCAGGATCGTGATCGTGGACGAGCACACGCTGCTGCGTGAGGTCCTGGGAGAGGTGCTGCTGGCGGAGGACGACTTCTGCGTGCTGGCGGACTCGGCGGACCTGGAGTCGTCCGTCGCGCTGATCGCCAGGACCAGACCGGACATCGTACTGATCGACATCGACAAGCCGCACGGCAGCCCGGGCGGGGTCGTGCGACGGCTGCGGGAGGCCTCGCCGCGCTCGGTCGTGGCGGTGCTGAGCATGTACGACGACGCCCGGATCGTGCAGGAGATGATCAGGGCGGGGGTCCGCTGCTACCTGCACAAGGGCATCACACGGCGGGATCTGGTGGCATCACTGCGGAGCGTGGCGGGGGCCGGCGAGCAGGTGACGCTGACGGTTCCGCACGGCACGATCGCGAACCTGGACGCCGACCACGCGGGCCCGCTGTCCAGGCGGGAGAAGGAGGTCATCGCGCTCGTGGCGGCCGCCATGAGCAACCGCCAGATCGCCACACACCTGTCGGTGACGGAGGGCACCGTCAAGCGGCATCTGCGCAACATCTTCCACAAGCTGGGCGCCGTGTCGCGGATCGACGCGGTCAACAAGTACAAGGCGCTCGGCGAATCCGCGACCTATCCCTGGTCTGCCGCGAGTCTATAGATAGTGGTAAGCTTAGCTATCCACACTCGGGGAGGCCGCGATGCAACTGCGCACGTTCCTGATCGCGGGGGCCGCCAGCTTCATGGCGGCGCTCGACACTCTCGTCGTCACCACGGCCCTGCCCACGATCCGGGAGCAGTTCGGTGCATCGCTGGAGAGCATGGAGTGGACGGTCAACGTCTTCACGCTCTGCTACGCCGTCTTCCTGCTGACCGCCGCCGCGCTGGGTGACAGGTTCGGCAGGAAGCGCGTGTTCGTCCTGGGCCTCGTGCTGTTCACCGGGTCGTCCGCGGCGGCCGCGCTGGCCGGCTCCATCGGCCTGCTCGTGCTCGCCCGGGCGATCCAGGGGCTGGGCACCGCGATGATCATCCCGCTGGCGCTGACGCTCCTGGTGAGCGCCACCCCGCCGGCGCGGCGCGGCGCCGCGATCGCCGGCCTCGGGGGCATGGTGGGGCTCGGCATCGCGCTCGGGCCCTGGATCGGCGGCGCCGTGGTCCAGTACGGGTCGTGGCAGGCCGTGTTCTGGATCAACGTGCCGGTGGGGCTGGTCCTCGTGCCGCTGGCCGCGCTGCTGCTCGCCGAGGGCGGCCGGGTGCAGCGGCGCCTCGACGTGCGCGGCATCCTGCTGATGATGGCGGGGCTGTTCGGGGTGGTGTTCGGGCTGATCCGCAGCGTCACGCTCGGCTGGTCGCACGTCCAGGTGCTGCCGCCGATCGTGGCCGGGGTGGCCGTCCTGGTGGCGTTCGCGTGGTGGGAGCGCGTGGCCCCCGAGCCCGTCCTGCCGCCCCGCCTGTTCCGCAGCCGCGGGTTCACGCTGTCCAACGTCGTCTCCACGCTGGTGCAGGGCGGCATGCTGGGCGCGGTGTTCCTGCTGACCCAGTTCCTGCAGCTCGTGCTGGCCTACGGGCCGCTCGACGCGGGCGTGCGGACGTTGCCGTGGACGCTGCTGCCCGCCGTGGTCGCCCCGCTCGCCGGCGTGTTCGGCGAGCGGCTCGGGGTCAGGCGGCTGATGGTGGCCAGCGCGATCCTGCAGGGGGCGGCGCTGGCCTGCTTCGCCGTCGTGGTGGCGCCGGCGGTGCCGTACGCGCTGCTGTGGCCCGGCATGGTCGTGGCGGGGGCCGGCATGGGCCTGTTCTACGCGGTGGCGGCCCGCCAGCCGCTCGACTTCGTCGCGCCCGCGGAGGAGGGGCTGGCCGCCGGCGTGAACAACGCGATGCGGCAGATCGGGATCGTGCTGGGCGTGGCCGTCCTCGCCGGGGTGTTCGCGGCCGGCGGCGGTTACGGCACGCCGGCGCTCTTCGTCTCCGGCCTGCGCGCGGCGCTGTGGGTGGGGGCCGCGATCCTGGCGGTGGCGGCGGTCGCGGCGTGGCTCGTCCCGGCCGTCCCGGCCCGGAAGGGCCCCGGCTCGCAGGCTCTCACGACGGCGGCGAGCGGCGGCGACCAGCCGGCACAGCCGCTGGCGCCGTGAGATTTTCCCGGGAAATGCGATTTATCTATTCGTCCTGGCGGCGGCTTTGAGATCGGCCCATATTTCCCTGCAGGGAATGATGCGGGAGATGAGCGTGACACTCAGCACGAGCGCTCCGCCGCTGAGGACGACCGTGGGCAACAATCCGATCGGCCCGTAGGTCTGAAATGCCACTCGATATACCTGGGCCGGGATCAACCCCAGCGGGCCGGTGATCTGGGTGAGATTGATCAGCAGCGTGGCCCAGAATGTCCACGCCGCGCCGCGGAGCGCCAGCATGCCCAGCGAGTTTCCTGCCACGTAGTACGCGATGACGGCACGGAACCGGCCCACGAAGCCCGGCGCTTCGGCCGAGGCCTCCGCCGCCGTCCTGCCGACCAGGCGTAACGACGCCTCTACCGTCTCGTCGTTGATGACCAGCCAGCCCTGGAGGATGGCGCAGACGGCGAAGACGAAAGAGCAGGCGAAGGTGAGGAATTGCAGGCGATGGGTCCACGCCAAGGGAATGCCGATGGGCGCCGACGTCATGTCACGCACCTTTCTAGCGCGCCATTGATCGACGCCTTGGGGCTGCCTTCAAGAGCTCCTCCAATTTAGCATTCACGGAAGACGGGGTGAAAGGCTGAATCGAGTCACGCGAGTTTTCTCCGGGAAAACGATCCCGCGCCGTGCGCGACAAACGCCGTGCGCGGCAAAAGGAGAAGCCACCGCCGGATCCCGGCGATGGCTGAGACGGCCTGCGGCGGCCCGATTACGTATCCGGGAAGGACCGCGCCGCTCCACGCGGCTGCTGCGGCGGCGGCGTAGCCCGGCACGAAGACCCATTGTGCCGAGCGGGTAGCCGTTGCTCTGGGTGCCGTACACGCAGTGCGCCGCGGTGGCCACGACGTTGCGGTACTGCGACTGCATGGCGGTGCACCGTGCACCAGTGCGGCTGTCCGTCGGCACCGATGAAGAAGACCTTGCCCGCGGTGGCGCTCAACAGGTAGTTCGCCTACTCGCCTCTGGCGGCCTTCAAGTGCGCGGCGGCGGCCTGCTCCAGGTGGACGAGGTCCGAGGCGACCGTGGCGAACGTGAAGCCCTCGGCCAGGCGGCGGGCCGCCTGCTCGCCGGTGGGGTTGTGGATGCCGGCCGCGATGCCCGCCCGCGCGGCGGCCGTGCGGACCCGCTCCAGCGCCGCCTCGAAGGTGTCCGCCACCTCGGGATCGTTCGGGAACCTGCCGCCCACGGCCAGGCACAGGTCCGAGGGGCCGACGTACACGCCGTCCAGGCCCGGCACCGCGCAGATGCCGTCGAGGTTGGCCAGCCCGTCAGGCGTCTCGATCATGGCCAGGACCAGCACGCTCTCGTCGGCCTCCGCCGGCGCCGGGCCGATGCGCAGCATGGACCGCATGGGCCCGTACGAGCGGCGCCCCCCGGCCGGGTAGTGGGCGGCCGACACCGCGCGGGCCGCGTCCTCCGGGGTGTCGACCAGCGGCACGATCACGCCGCCCGCGCCGAAGTCGAGCGCCCTGCCGATGGCCGCAGGCTCGGCCGACTCGACCCGGACCAGCCCGACCGACCGGCCGCCCGCGTCGATGGCCATGAGGTTGCTCAGCAGCCCGGCGTTGCCGATCAGGCCGTGCTGGCCGTCCAGCGCGACGTAGTCGTACCCCAGTCTGGCCAGGCGCTCGGTGGCGACGGGCGCGTCGAGCACCACCCAGTAGCCCACGCACTGCTCGCGATTGCGGATCCTGGTGGCGAACTCGGCGGCGGTCATCGGCTCTCGTCTCCTCGCTTGCGGGGCTTCATCGGTTGTAGGCGGGCATCGGGCCGCGCAGCGCGCCGCCCACGGCGTCGCAGGCGGCGGCCACCTCGGCGGGGAGCGGGCCGGCGGCCAGGGCGGCCAGGTTCGCGCGCAGGTGTCCGAGGCCGGAGGCGCCGAGCAGCACCGCGCTCACCACCGGCTTGCCGAGCAGCCAGCGCAGCGACAGCTCGGCCAGGGGGAGCCCGGCCTCCCGCGCGATCGCGCCGAGCGCCTCGACCGCCTTGAACAGCTCGGTGTCCCAGTACCGCTGCCGGTACATCGCCGCCAGCCGCGAGTCGCCGAACCGGCCGGTCTCCGGAGCCCGGTCGAAGCGGTGCCGGCCGGTCAGCAGGCCGCCGCCGAGCGGGTTGTAGACCATCGTGCGCAGCCCGGAGGTGACGGCGAACTCGGCGTACTCGTCCTCGATCCGCCGTGCCAGCAGGTTGTAGAGCTGCTGGGCGACCACCGGGCGCGGGCTCATCCCCGCGATCTGCCAGGCCGCGTAGTTGGACACGCCCAGGGCGCCGATCTTGCCCTCCGCCATCAGCTCGGCGACGGCGGCCAGCGTGGACTCCAGCGGCGTGGCCCGGTCGGGCTGGTGCAGGTAGAACAGGTCCACATGCTCCGTGCCGAGCCGCCGCAGGCTGCCCTCCAGCGACAGCCGCAGCCCGGCGGGGGACAGGGGCGCGTGCCCGGCGGCGTCCGGATGCGGGATGCCCGCCTTGGTCGCCAGCACGACCCGGTCCCTGCGGCCGCGCAGCAGCGTGCCCAGGATCTCCTCGGCGGCGCCGCCCGCGTAGCCGTTGGCGGTGTCCACGCCGGTGACGCCCGCGTCGAGCGCGAGGTCGAGCATCCGCCCTGCCGTGTCCGCGTCCACGGTGTCGCCGAAGGTCATGGTTCCGAGCACGGGCTCGGCGCTCATCGAGGGCTCCTCTCGCGGTCCCGGGGTGCGGGGAGGCGTCCGGGTCACTCGCCGACAACTGTGGCAGAAAGTGCGCGTTTCGTGCAATACTTGCCGCGCGTATTGCGCAATTCTGTGGGACGGGGGTGTGGGCGTGGGATCGGCTCCCGTGTTCGCCCTGGCCGACGACCTCTCGGGGGCGGCAGAGGTGGCTGCGGTGCTGATGTCGTCCGCGCGTCCTGCGCGAATCGCGCTCTCCGGGCCGCCGTACGCGTTCACGGCGCCGGTGGTGGTGGCCGACCTCGACTGCCGGTACCGGGACGAGGCGGGGGAGCTGGTACGGCAGGCGCTGCGGCACGCGGGCGACCGGCGTGTCTTCGTCAAGATCGACTCGTTGCTCCGCGGCGACCTGGCCGCCACGGCCGCCGCGACCCTCCACACGGCCACACCTCACGACGTCGTTGTTCGCGATGCAGCCTGTTGTGATGCTGCGGATCGCGACGCTGCGGTTCGCGACGCGGTGGTTCGCGATGTTGCGGTGCTCGACGCCTCCGCCTCCCTCGCGCCTGCCGGTGGCCCCCCGCGGGCAGCGCACCTGACCGCCCCCGCACTCGTCGTGCTCGCGCCGGCGTTGCCCGCCGCCGGCCGCGTGACCGTCGGCGGCGTCCCGTACGTCGGCGGCCTGTCCTTGCGCGAAACGCGCGCCTGGCAGGTGGAGCGCCGCCCCGCACCGGCCTCCATCACCGAGGCCCTGGGCGGCGTGCCGTCCGCGCTCGTGCCGCTCGCCGCGGTCCGCGCCGGCCGTGACTCCCTCGCACGGACGCTGTCGCGGACCGCGGGGCGGATCGCCGTGTGCGACGCGGAAACCGACGCCGACCTCGGCGCGATCGTCGGCGCGGCCCTCGTGGCCGATCACCGCACCCGCTTCATCGGCGCAGGCGGCCTCGCCTCCGCCCTCGGCCGCTTTCTGGACGCAAACCCCCCTTGCGGGGGCACTCCGGACCTCCACCCTCCGTCCAGCCCTCGCGCGGGCACCATGGACACCCAGGTCCCGGCCCGCTCCCGCGCACGCGGCACCGGGAACCGTCCGCTCCTGGTCGTCGTCGGCACCGCCGAGCCCGCAGCGGCCGAGCAGGCGCGCCTGCTCCTCTCGTACGGCGCCCACCCGGTCACCCTCGACGCCGCCACGGACCTCGACGCCACGCCCGCCCGCCGCGCGCACCTCGCGCAGCGCCTGCGCGAAGCCCTTCACCCGCCTGTCGCGGTCGTCGTGCTGACGGTCCGCGGGCAGGCCCCGCCCACCGCCGCGGCCACCCTCGCCGGGATCGTCGGCGCAGCGCTCACCGGCGACGCCCCCGCCCCCGACCTGGTCCTGACCGGCGGGGAGACGGCCCGGCGGGTCCTCGACGCGCTCCAGGTGCGCGAGCTGACCCCCGTGGGCCAGATCCACCACGGCGCCGTCCACTGCCACACGCTCCGAGGCCGCTCGGTCGTCACCAGACCGGGCAGCTTCGGCGACCGCGACAGCCTCCTGCGCATAGCCGCCCATCTCGCACCCGAAAGGCTGACATGAGCACACCTCTCATCGCCCTCACCATGGGGGACGGCTCCGGCGTAGGCCCGGAGGTCATCGTCGGCGCCCTGCTCGCCCCCGAGACCGCCACCTTCTGCCGCCCGGTCGTCATCGGTGACGCGGGACGCCTGCGCAAGGCCGCCGGCTGCCTCGGCGTACGGCCGGAGGTGGTCACCGTGGACGGCGTCGCCGAAGCCGTGTTCGAGCCGGGTCGCGTCAACGTCATCGACCCCGGCCTGCTCCCCGGCGACCTGCCGTGGGGCCAGGTGTCGGCGGTGGCCGGCGGCGCGGCCTACGAGTACGTGCGGCTGGCCGCCGAGCTGGCGATGTCCGGCCAGGTCCGGGCCATCTGCACGGCGCCGCTGAACAAGGAGGCCCTGCACGCCGCCGGCCACGTCTACCCCGGCCACACCGAGCTGCTCGCGCACCTGACCGGCACGCAGGAGGTGTCGATGATGCTCTCCACCCACAAGGTGAAGGTCATCCACGTCACCACCCACATCGGCCTCATCGACGCGGTCGCCCGCATCGAGCCCGGCCTGGTCGAGCGGACGATCCGGCGCGGGCACGCCGCCATGCGCGGCTCCGGCCTCGACCGCCCCAGGATCGGCGTGTGCGGCATCAACCCGCACGCGGGCGAGAACGGCCTGTTCGGGTACGGCGAGGAGGAGGAGAAGATCGTCCCGGCGCTCGAACGGCTGCGCGCCGAAGGCATGGACGTGCACGGCCCGCTCCCGGCCGACACGGCGTTCTTCCTGGCCGGCCGCGGCGACTACGACCTCATCGTGGCCATGTACCACGACCAGGGCCACGGCCCCGTCAAGATCCTGGGCCTGGAGGCGGGCGTCAACATCACCGTCGGGCTGCCGGTGATCAGGACGTCGGTCGACCACGGCACCGCGTTCGACATCGCGGGAAAGGGCGTGGCCGACGCGGGTAGCATGATCGAGGCCCTCCGCCAGGCGGCCGAGCTGTCGTCCGCGCAGGGCGTGTGAGGGGAGAGGGACCATCGATGGGCCGCGCAGCACAGGTTCGCCGTGACGAGATCGTCCGCCTGGCCACCACCACCGGGCTGGCCAGTGTCGAGGAGCTGTCGGCCCAGCTCGGGGTGACCGCCTCCACGATCCGCCGCGACCTGGCCCACCTGAAGGCGGCGGGCCTGCTGGCGCGCACGTACGGCGGCGCGATGGCCGTGGTCACCCACCCGGAGGCGTCGCTGCGGCAGCGCATCGGGGAGGCGTTCGAGGCCAAGCGGGCCATCGCCGCCTGGGCCGCCGCGCAGATCCGTCCCGGCGAGACGATCCTGCTCGACGCGGGCTCGACCACCGGCGCCCTGGCCCACGAGCTGCGTCACGCGGCGGACCTCACGATCGCCACCACCGGCCTCAACGCCCTCCAGGAGCTGGTGGGCGCCACGGGCGTGCACGTGGAGTGTCTCGGTGGCACGCTCAGGCAGGTGAGCCAGGGCTTCGTCGGCCCGCTCGCGGAGGCGGCGCTGACCCGGATGACGTTCGACCGGGTCTTCCTGGGGGCCGACGGGGTGACGGCGGAGGACGGCATCTGCGAGGCCAGCCTGCAGCAGACCCGCATGAAGGAGCTGATGATGGAGCGCTCCCGGCACGTCTACCTGCTCGTGCACGCCGCCAAGCTGGGCCGCAGGCCCTTCCACGCCTGGGCCCGCATGCCCGACACCTGGACCCTGGTGACCGACGCGAGCGCCACCCCCGACGCTCTGGAGCCCTTCAAGTCCCGGGGCGTGCACCTCGTGACCGTGCCCTCGCAAGCCTGACGAATCCGGGAACCTGACGAAGCAGGGAGCCTGACGGCCTCGGAAGTCCGGCGAAGAGGCGTGGAGTCTTGACACCCCGTCATCGTGAAGCCCTATCGTTGTACATATGAATACCTCTTCACATAACCACGTTTTGGCGATGGACAGCTGTACCACCCGGGTGGTCGACGCCGACAGGGTCGCCGCCGTGCGGGAGCGGATGCCGCTCGCCGAGGACCTGGCCGACACCGCCGACGTCTTCGGGCTGCTGTCCGACCCGAACCGGTTGCGGTTGCTGGTGGCCCTGCTGGACGGCGAGCTGTGCGTGTGCGACCTGGCGGCGGTGACCGGCCAGAGCGAGTCGGCCGCCTCCCACGCGCTGCGCCTGCTGCGCGCCCACCGCATCGTGGCCGCCCGCCGCGCCGGCCGGATGGCCTACTACCGGCTGGAGGATCCGCACGTACGCATGCTGCTCGACCTCGCGCTCGCCCACACCGAGCACACCGAGGCGCTGCACCCCGAACGCGACGGGAACGCCTGATGGGCGCCGGGCACGGGCACGGCCACGCGGGCAGCCGTCACCGCTGGCGGCTGGCGGTGTCGTTCGTCCTGATCGGCGCCTTCTTCGTGGTGGAGCTGGTCTTCGGGCTGCTGTCGGGCTCGCTGTCGCTGCTGTCGGACGCCGGGCACATGGCCGCCGACGTGGTCACGCTGGGCGCGGCGCTGGTCGCCACGAGGATCGCCGTCCGCCCCGACACCACAGGCCGGCGCAGCTACGGCTCGTACCGGGCGGAGGTGTTCGCATCGCTGCTGGCCGTCGTGCTGATGCTCGGCGTCGCGCTGTACGTCGTGCTGGAGGCGATCGGCCGGCTCGGCGGGCCCGCCGAGGTCTCCTCCGGGCCGATGCTCGTCGTGGGCGCCATCGGCCTGGTGGTCAACCTGATCGCGCTGCTGATGCTGCGCTCCGGCGCGGGCGAGAGCCTGAACGTCAAGGGCGCCTACCTGGAGGTCGTGGCCGACACCGCCGGCTCCGTCGGCGTCATCGTGGCCGGCTGGCTGGTCGCCGCCACCGGGCAGGCACTCTGGGACACGGTCATCGCGCTGGCCATCGGCGTCTTCGTCGCCGTGCGGGCGATCTCGCTCGGCCGGCAGGTCTTCGCGGTGCTGGGCCAGCACGTGCCCGAAGGCATCGACGCCGCCGCCGTGGCGAACGACCTGGCGGCCATCGAGGGCGTACGCGACGTGCACGACCTGCACCTGTGGACCCTGACCTCCGGCATGAACGTCGCCACCGCCCACCTCGTCACCGGCGACCACAGCGACAACCACGCCGTCCTGGACCAGGCCCGCGACCTCCTCCGCCACCGGCACGGCGTCGCGCACGCCACCCTCCAGGTCGAGCCGGCCGACCACCGGGGCTGCGACGAGCTGGGTTGGTGAGGAGCGGCGATCGGTGGGCAGGACTGGGCGTTGGGTGCAAAGAAGCAGGTGAGAGCGGGGGAAGGGTAGGACACCGTACTGAGGTTGCAACGTGGGGATTCGGGGGGAGGTGTCGCATGCTTCCAGAAGTGCGCGGGTGGTTGCGGCGCCGTACTTCATCCGCAGCGGACTGGCCGCTCCGTGACCTGATGGCCGCCAAGGGGGAGACCACGGTCAGCGTGGTGCTCCCGGCTCGCGACGAGCGGGAGACCGTCGGGGAGATCGTCGGCGTGATCCGGCGGGAGCTGGGCGGGCTCGTGGACGAGCTCGTGGTCATCGACTCGCGTTCCACCGACGACACCGCGCTGGTGGCGGCTCGGGCGGGGGCCACGGTGCATGCCCAGGACGAGATCCTGCCGCAGCTCAAGCCGCTCGACGGCAAGGGGGAGGCGCTGTGGAAGTCGCTGGCGGTCACCTCGGGGGACGTGCTGGTGTTCGTCGACGCCGATATCCGGAATTTTCGGGCTTCTTTGGTACTTGGGGTGCTGGGGCCGCTGCTGGGTGACCCCACCGTGGCGTACGCCAAGGGGTGCTATGACCGGCCGCTGGACGCGGCCGGCAACGGGGGTGGGCGCGTCACGGAGCTCGTGGCCCGGCCGCTGATCAACCTGCACTGGCCCGAGCTGGCGGGTTTCGTCCAGCCGCTGGCGGGGGAGTACGCGGGGCGGCGCTCGGCCCTGGAACGGGTGCCCTTCGTGACCGGGTACGGGGTCGAGCTGGGGCTCCTGATCGACCTGCTGGAGCTGGCGGGGCTGGATGCCTTCGCGCAGGTGGACCTGGGGTCGCGCGAGCACGCGCCGCAGTCCACGGAGGCGCTCGGCGGGATGGCCGGGCAGATCATGCTCGCCGCCTGGTCCCGGCTGGAGCGCCAGGGGAAGATCCGGTCGTTCCACGAGCCGTCGGTGCGGCTGGCCCAGTTCCGCCGCGGGCAGGACGGGCACGATGTCCTGATCAGGGACGTCGGCATCGGCGAACGACCCCCGATGGTCACCGTGGCCGCCTGACCGGCCGTCAGCGGGCCCCGGCCCGCTCTGGCGGCGGTGGCGCGAGCCCGGCCGCGACCTCGACGGCGATCTCGATGGCCCGGCGGGCAAGCGGTGAGTGGGTGCGCCCGGCCCGCCAGTGCAGGTAGATCTCCCGTGGCGGCAGGGGCGGCCGGAGCTCGTGCACGCGGAGCCTGTCGTCGGACGCGACGTCGGCACCGCGGATGGCGAGCCAGGGCAGCATCGCCGATCCCAGGCCGGCTCGTACCATCGACAACAGGGTGTCGTTGACCGCGGTGCGGAACACGATCTGCGGACGGGCGCCGCTGCGGGCGACCGCCTGCTCCATCGAGGGCTGGTCGCAGAGGAGCGGCCAGGCCACCATCGGTGCGCCGTCGAGCCCCTCCAGCGGGACCGGGCCGGCGGGGAAGGTTCCGGCGCCCGCCACCAGCAGGTACGGATCGTCGAGCAGCTTGACGTGCTCGACGTCGCCGTCGACGCGGCCGTCGTAGAACAGCAGGTCGAGGTCGCCGATCCGGGGCTGCTCCGGCTCCTCCTCGGACAACCTGATGTCGCAGCCGGGGTGCTCGTCCCGCAGCCGCCGTATGACCGACGGCAGGATGACGCTGGACACGCTCTGGAAGGTGCCGATGTCGATCCGGCCGTCTCCCGCCTTGAACCGGTCCACGGCGTCGGCCAAGGCCTCCGCCTTCGCCAGCAGCTCGCGCCCCTGGCTCAGGACCACGGAGCCGAGCGGAGTGATCCGCACCGGCCTGGGGCCGCCCGGACGGTCGAACACCGGACCGCCGACGGCCTTCTCCAACGCCGCGATCTGCTGGCTCACCGTGGACTGGGTGTACCCGAGACGGGCCGCCGCCCGGCCGAACGAGCCCTCGTCGGCGATGGCGGCCAACGCCGCCAGGTGGCGCAGTTCGGGACGCCACCTCATCTCCACGGGCGGCGGCACCACCCAGCACCTGGCCATGCACCGCCCCGGCCGGGTCGCCTCCCTGAGGCCCATCGTCACCATCCCGGCCGGGCCCGCATCGGCCCCGGTACGGCACGCGGAAGCAGGCCGCCCATGAACCGGCTGCGGTCGGCACTCTGGCTGCCGCTCTTCGACGACCTCGCCGATCCGCGGGTGGTGGCGCGCCTCGCCGCCGACGCCGAGGAAGCCGGGTGGGACGGCTGCTTCGTCTGGGATCACCTGTGCTGGCGGGCGCCGATCCGGCAGGTCGCCGACCCGTGGATCGCGCTGGCGGCGATCGCGACGGCGACCGAGCGGCTGCGGCTCGGCCCGATGGTGTCGGCGCTCGCCCGCCGGCGGCCGGCCAAGGTGGCGCGGGAGACCGCGACGCTGGACGGGCTCAGCAACGGCCGCCTCATCCTCGGCGTCGGTCTCGGAAGCGACCGGTTCGGCGGCGAGCTGTCCAAGACCGGCGAGCAGCTCGACGACCGGCGGCGCGGGCAGATGCTCGACGAGTCCCTGGTGATCCTGGCCGCCGCCTGGTCCGGCGAGCCGGTGCGTCATCGCGGCGAGCACTACACCGTCGGCGACATCGCGTTCCTGCCCCGGCCGGTTCAGCGGCCCGGCGTGCCGGTGTGGGCCGCCGGGTTCCCGGGCAACGTCAAGCCGATCCGCCGGGCCGCCCGGCTCGACGGCTTCTTCCCGGTCAATCTGCAGCACCCGGACCAGCTCGCCGAGGCCGTCGCCACCCTCACCGGGCTCCGGGCCGGCCCGGCCGGACCGTACGAGATCGCCGTCAGCCTGCCCGCCGGCGCCGACCCGCTGCCGTACGCCGCCGCCGCCGCGACCTGGTGGCTGACGGAGTTCGATCCCGGTGTACGGCTCGACACGGTGCGCGGCGTACTGCGCGACGGCCCGGCGAGCCCGGGAGGCGATTGAGTTGTTCGACTACGACTCCGAACGGGGCCGCTACCACGAGCGGCTGCGAGCTGCTGCCGACGTCCGGACCGCTGATCGCGTGCTCGACATCGGCTGCGGTACCGGGCAGACCACGCGGGACGCGGCCCGATCCGCGCCGTCGGGAAGCGCGCTCGGCGTGGACGTGTCCGGCCCGATGGTGGAGCGCGCCCGCCGGCTGAGCGAGCAGGCGGGAATCCGCAACGTCAGCTTCGAACGGGCCGACGCCCAGGTCCACCCCTTCGCGCCGGAGAGCTTCACCTTGGGGATCAGCCGGTTCGGCACGATGTTCTTCGCCGACCCGGTCGCGGCGTTCGCCAACATCGGGCGGGCGCTGCGGCCGGGGGCGCGCCTGGTGCAGCTGGTGTGGCAGGCCGGCGACCGCCAGGAGTGGTTCAGCACGATCCGGCACGCGCTGGCCGGTGGCCGCACGGTGCCTGCCGGACTCGACCACGGCGCCTTCTCGCTGGCGGATCGGACCGCCGCGGCCGGCATGCTGACCGCTGCCGGCTTCGGCGCCGTCGAGATCACCGAAGTGCGCGGGCCGATCCACTACGGCCCGGACGCGGCCGGCGCCCGCGACGCCCTCCTCGATCTGCGGATGGTCAAGGATCTGGTCGCCGGCCTGGACGCCGCGGCGACCGCTCGTGCCCTCGATCGGCTGCTGGCCGCGCTGGACGCCCATGACACCGGCGAAGGCGCGTGGTTCGACTCCCGCGCCTGGCTGATCATCGCGCGCCGGCGCTGACCCGGCCTGCCGAAGAGGCTACTTGAGGGCGGCGGTGACGAAGGCGGCGATCTGGTCGCGCATGGCCTCGTGGTCGTCGGCAGCCTCCCGCAGGATGATGCGCGCGAGCTGCGGCATCATCGACGGGAACAGCGCCAGCCCCGTCAGCATGAACAACATCCGAGCCGTCTGCGCCGAAGGCTCCTTCTCGCCCCGGCCCTCCGCCAGCGAGGCCGTCTTGCGGCCGCAGCGCTCCACCCTGGCCTCCTGGCCCTCCAGCAGCTCCTGGCCCCGGTAGTTGAGCGCCTCCCACATCAGCAGCCGCACCAGGTCGGGATGCGAGTGGTAGTAGTCGGTCAGCTTGGCCACGTAGTCGACGGGGTCGGCCCCGGGCAGGGCGATCTGGGCCGTCAGGTCGTCGAGCGCCTCCGTGATGACCGCATCGAACAACTTCTCCTTGCTGCCGAAGTGCCCGTAGATGCGCTCCTTGTTGACGCCGGCGCGCTCGGCGATGCGATCCACGCGCGCGCCTGCCACCCCGTACGCGGCGAACTCCTCCCGCGCGGCCTCCAGCAGGGCGGCGCGGGTGGCGGCGGTCGAGACCTTGGGTGTCATGGCGACATCTTAGCCACCAACTGGTTGGTTGCAAACCAACCATCTAGTTGACATCCAACCAGTTGGTTGGCTAGCGTCCCGGCCCATGACACTTACCGTTTCCCCGGCCCCGCGGCTGCGGCCCCCATCCCCGGCCGCCGCCCCGTTCGCGAGCACGCTGACGGCCTTCACGCTGACCGCGATCCTGGTCAGCGGCCAGCTGTACGTCGTGATCCCCCTCTTGCACGACATGGCCGCCGGCTGGGGGTCCTCGGCCGGCGGGCTGACGTGGCTGGTGACCGCGTTCGGCATCGGCTACGGCATCGGGTTCCTGGTGTTCGGCCCGCTTTCTGACCGGTACGGCCGCCGCAGGCTGCTGATGATCGGATTGCCGCTGGCCGCCCTGACGACGGCGCTGGTCGCGTTGAGCCCGTCGCCGGAGGTGGCGCTCGGACTGCGGGCGGTGCAGGGCGTGGCGGTGGCGATGTTCCCGCCCGCCGGGATGGCGTACCTGGGGGAGCGGCTGGAGCCGCGCCGCCGCGTGGTCGCCATCGCGGCGGTGACCGGCGCGTTCCTCGCCTCCGCCGTGTTGCTGCAGGTCGCCGCCCAGCTCCTGGTGGACGTGATCGGCTGGCGTGGCATGTTCGGGCTCTCGGCGGCCGGGTTCGTGCTCGCCGCGCTGGGCGTGCGCGCGGTCATGCTGCCCGACCTGCCCCGCGAGACCACCGAGCGCCGGCACCCGGCGTCCGATGCCGCCGGTGCCCGGCATCGTTCGCGCCAGTCCGCCGGATCCCTGCTGTCCGCCTACCGGCCGCTGCCCGGCCTGCTGTTCCACCGGGTGCTGAGCCTGCGTTACCTGGCCACGGTCATGCTGATGGTCGGCTTCGTAGCTGTCTACACCGGCCTGCAGATCTACGGCGGCAGCTCGCCCGCCGAGCTGCTCGCGCTGCGTGCGGCGGGGCTGCCGTCGATCGTCCTGATGCCGCTCCTCATGCCGTGGCTGGCCAGGATCCGCATGACGACCAGGGCGGTCGTGTTCCTGGGGGCCGCCGCGCTCGCGCTCGCCGTCATCGGCCTCACCGGCACCGCCGTCCTGGTGCTCCTGCTCGCCCTGTACGTCGCCGCCATCACCGGCGGCCTGCCCAGCATGAACGAGTCGATCTCGGCAGAGGCGGGCCGGGCCCGCGGCACGGCGCTGGCGCTGTTCTCCACCGCGCTGGCGGTCGGCGGCAGCGTCGGCCCGCAGGTGGCCGCCGCGTTCGGCGGTTTCACCCCGCTCATGTACGGCCTCGCGATCGGCATGGCGCTGGCCGCCCTGTCCGTCCTGGCCTCCACCTGGACGGCCGGAAAGCGGCCTGCCGGAGCGGCGGAGCGGCCGCTGCCGGCCGGCGCGCCGGGCCCGGCCCGTACGCGGTGAGCCGCCGGGCCGGGATGATGTCGGCGGTTCGCAGGTGGATGGGCATTCCGGTGGCGCGCTACCGGCCGGTAAGGTGTTACCACCGGTAACGTGAGGGGGAGACATGGCGGGGTTCTGCCCGGAGCCGAGCGACGACGTGGTCGAGGTGCGCGACTGGGTGCACGCGTTCGCCCGCGACGTGATCCGCCCCGCGGGCGCCGAATGGGACGAACGCGAGGAAACCCCCTGGCCGGTCATCCAGGAGGCGGCCAAGGTCGGCCTGTACTCCCTCGACTTCTTCGCCACCCAGTGGTTCGAGGAGAGCGGGCTGGCGCTGCCGGTGGCGTTCGAGGAGATCTTCTGGGGCGACGCGGGCATCGGGCTGTCGATCACCGGCACCGGCCTGGCCGCCGCGGCGCTGGCCGCCAACGGCACCCCCGAGCAGATGGGGGAGTGGCTGCCGCAGATGTTCGGCACGGAGAGCGACGTCAAGCTGGGCGCGTTCTGCGCGTCCGAGCCGGACGCCGGCTCCGACGTCGGCGCCATCCGCACCCGCGCCGTCCCCGACGGCGACGACTGGGTGCTCAACGGCGTCAAGACCTGGGCCACGAACGGCGGCATCGCGAACGTGCACGTCGTCGTCGCCTCGGTCGACCCGTCGCTGGGCACCAGGGGCCAGGCGTCGTTCGTGATCCCGCCGGGCACGCCGGGACTGTCGATGGGCCAGAAGTTCCGCAAGCACGGCATCCGCGCCTCGCACACGGCCGAGGTGGTGCTGGAGGACGTGCGGGTGCCCGGCTCCTGCCTGCTCGGGGGCAAGGAGAAGCTGGAGGCCCGGCTGGCGCGCGTACGCAGGGGCGAGCGGGCCGGCGAGCAGGCGGCGATGCGCACGTTCGAGACCACCCGCCCGTCGGTGGCCGCGATGGCGGTGGGCATCGCCCGCGCGGCCTTCGAGTACGCCCGGGACTACGCCCGCGAGCGCGAGCAGTTCGGCCGCCGGATCGGCGAGAACCAGGCCATCGCCTTCCTGCTCGCCGAGATGGCCACGCGGGTGGACGTGGCCCGGCTGCTGACCTGGCGAGCCGCGTGGATGGCCCGCAACGGCAGGCAGTTCGAGCAGGCGGAGGGCTCGATGTCGAAGCTGGTGGCGGGGGAGACGGCGGTCTGGGTGTCGGAGCAGGCGATCCAGATCCTGGGCGGCGCGGGATACACCAGGGAGCACCCGGTGGAGCGCTTCCACCGGGACGCCAAGATCTACACGATCTTCGAGGGGACGAGCGAGATCCAGCGGCTGATCATCGGCCGCGCCGTCACGGGGTTGCCGGTTCGCTGAGAACTCTGCACGTCAGAGGGGCAGCAGTCCGCAGAACCAGCATCGCGCCACGCCGCCCCTCATTGATCCCTCGCCACTGCGCGGACCCCAGTTCTGTCTCAGTTCTGTCTCAGCGGCCATCGGGTTGCCGGAACTGCCGATCAATGGCTTCGCGGACCCGGTCGTGAGACGAAGGCAGCATATGGGCGTAGACACGCAGAGTAAGCGCTGGATCGGCGTGACCCAAGTACTCGGACAGGTCCTTGATCGTCACACCACCTGCCAGGGTCACGCTGGCGAAGTAGTGACGGAGCTGGTGTGTGCCTTGCTGCCGCGTGGTGAGGTAGCGTCGCCGGCCTTGTGTGTCCTTGACCGGCTCTGGAATGACTCCGGCCGCGACGAGCGCGGGTTTCCAGACGGTCTCGTCGTAGTTGCGATGCCGAACGTGTAAATCGTCGGTCGCCCACCGGAACAGCAGGTTGTGAGTACGCGGCTTCCCAGCGGGTTTCTCCCAGGGCAGGGTGTACGGCCGTGGCGTGTGGGCCTCGATGTGCGCACGCAGATGCTCTGCAACCCATCGAGACATGGGAATCGTGCGCTCCTTGTCCCTTTTCGGCAGGGCGAAAACGAAGTCACTCCTCAGCTTCTTGACCTGGCGCCGTACGTGAATGGTCATCTCCTCGAAATCCACGTCCTCGAGGGCGAGGCCGAACCACTCGCCTGCCCGCATGCCGCATCCAGCCCCGAGAACGGGCATGGCTCGCAGGTGCGCCGGATGGGCGGCGATGATCTCGAGAACCACCGAGTCCGCCCACGGGGCCACCTTCTTGTACGCGTGCGCAGGTGCCTTGACGATGTCGGCCTTTGCTGGGTTCTTCTTAATCTCCTCGTCGGCAACGGCGAGATCGAGGATGCCCTGCAGAACGAGGGAGTGCCGTAATCGGTGTTGAGGCCTCGTACCGCTCGCCGAGTTCAGCCAGGAACTCCTGGACTTCGGACGGCTTGATCGACCCAACCTTGCGTTTCCCGAACTTCGGGCCGATGTGAAGCCGGTACATCGACTCGTCGTTGGACCCCCATATGTATAGGTATCCCCCTGCATGTGTTAGCGTCGAAGATGTAACACCACGAACACCGCACCTGACCAGCCGAAACGCCGAAGAGGGCGCCGCACTCGGCCCCGCCCGGCTGGACAGACCCGACACCATGTGCTGATAGCGGCACCGCAATCAACGAACAGCTCCGGCCCCGCAACCGCCACGGTCGCGGGGCCGCGGCATGTCACAAGGGAAACGACATGACCACGATGATCACCCGAACGCACGCCGAACTGCTCATCACAGTCAAGGCAATCCGCTACGCGGGCGGAACCACCAGCCAGATGCTCGCGACCATCGCCCGGATGCTGACCAACCCGGCCACCCCCGAGCAGTACGAGGACAACCTGCACACCGTCACCGCGACGGCTGCCCACCACTTCGCCTACGAGAAGGACACCGGCCCCACGTCGTACCCGGAGGACGCCACGTACGACGACCTCACCCCCGAAGGACAGATGGTCGTCATCCGGCACGTCATCTTCGACCTCGGCGAGCGCGACAAGCCGGCCGAGACGGCTGTCACCACGGCCCAAACGAGCACCCCGACCACTCGCTACCTGGCCATCGCGATCGACGAGTCCGACACCTTCGCGCTCGGCCTCGACGGCGCTCCCCTCCCCGCGCACCACCTGGTGGCCATCGCCGAAGCCGAGGAGGACACCGAAGACGGCGAGACGACGCTGTTCCCCCTGCCGAAGATCGTTGCGATCCTCGACACCGGCGTCCCCCTCGACAACGACGCCCCCGCGCTGGACGGCCTGCTCGACCGTCACGGCTGGAAGCTGATCGGCGAGAGCGACGGTTACCCCGACAACGACGAGCACGAAGTCACCCCGACCAACCCGACGACGACGCCACCCGCCATCGAGTACCACGACGGCCGCCCGATGCCGTACTGCGTCGCCGGCCGGAAGAAGCTCGACGAGCGCGGCTCGCTGGTGGACGCGCTCCTCGTGACCACGTTCACCGCCGCCCAGGCCACCGACCCCGGCAAGTGGGGCCTCGACCACACCGGCGTCGAGCTGCTGCTGACCGGCGCCGTCCGCGCCGCCGTGGACGACCGGCTCGACTTCGAGCAGGTCGTCCGGGGCAACGCCGGGCTCGACTGCAAGCGACGCCTGCTCATGGCCGCGTGCGCGGCGATCGACACCGCGCTCGACGTGATCGGGGAGCGCGCCACCTGCCGCACCTGCGACGGCCCCGCCGTGTCCCGCACGACGGACGGCAAGCCCGTCTGCGCCAACACCGGCCACTGAGCCAGGACGAAAGGACCACGAACATGCTGCGCGACCTGATCGAGCTGCCCGAGGGCTGGGAGTGGAGCATCTACGGCGACACTCCTGTCTGCCCGGACGGCTACGAGATCGAGGTGGACGGCACCTGCCCGGACGGGCACGTCTCGCCCCTCCTCGACATGGGCCTCATCTGACCTTCGCTCCCGCCACCCCGAATGGAGCCCACCATGGACACCACAACCCGCGGCATCGCCGAAGACCTGCTGCTCCTCATGCGCCGCCTCAACCAGGTCGATGACCAGAAGCTCGCCCGCGACCCCGGACCGTACGGGCACGCCCAGCGCGCGCTCATCGCGATCCTGGAGACCGCCGACTGGGGGCCCGCCCACGCCAGCGAGGCCATCCAGCACGCCATGCAGGAAGGCTGCACGCTGTTCGACGCGATGATGGCCACCCGCGCAGGTGAATGCGGTACCGCAATCAACGGCGCGAGCACGGTAAACGCGTCTATCGCCGAGATCAGTAACGAGCTGGCGCAGCAGATCGCCGACGCGATCGGAGAGCACTTCCACGGCGACTGCAACTACTGGCCGCAGGTCATGGACGCCGATTGGGACGACGGCGACGGCCGCGTCATCGTCTGGGAGCACGGCGTGGATGAGTGGACGTTCCTGGTCTCCCACGGCGGCCAGCCGGACTATTCGCCGATCGAGTACGAGCCGGTCCCGCTGCCCGCGGGCGTGTGGGTCGAGGCGGTCAACCACTGCGCCCTGCGGGTCATGTCCCGCGAGTAGGCCCGACAACGCCGATGGCCGGGCCCGCCACAGGCCCGGCCATCCCAACACCACAAAAAGCCCCGGACCCTCGTCGCCACAACGAAGACCCGATGCGTTTCAGCGTAACGCACCCGCCCGGCCGAGACAGACCGCCCAGAAGGGACCATCCGGAACCGCGCTGCCGATGGCCACGACGACAGCACCGAGCACGAGCCGGTGAGCATCGCCGACGTCTTCCCCGTCGAGATCCACGACCAGTGCAACGACTGCCCGGCCCGCGCCGACGCGCCCCCGGCGCAGCACAGCTACTCCTGCTCCACCAACTGGCGGTAGATCGCCATGCGTAACGACAACCTCGACCAGGAGCGCGGCTACGCCTACATGGCCGTCAGCCCGAACGGCGGCGGCAACGTCTACGTCACCGGCTGTCCCTGCGTCGCCTGCGCCCCTCCTCAGCCCGACCCCAACAACCGGCACCCCGTGCCCTGCGAGTGGGCGCGAGCGCACGCCTGGAACACCGTCCGCAACTGGGGCGCAGGTGCCCACGTTCGCCGCATCCCCATCACCGAGCTTCCGCCCGAGCTCCAGCCCTGAAGGGAACCGCCTCATGCCCATGCAGCCCAACCGCAGCGCCTCCGGGATCATCCAGCGGCTGCGCGACGACGGGTTCACCGTGAACGTCCCCGACAAGCCGTATCGCCGCATCTACCAGCTCCGGCTCAGTCGCGGCTGGTACTTCGGCACGCTCGACGTCTCCGCGAGCAAGGGCCGCGCCCTGCGGATCTCCCTCACCTGGCAGCCCAACCGCAGCACCCGCAAGCGCGACGGCGCCACCCACATCATCGGCCTACTCAACACCCTGCCCCAGCACGGCTGGGACAACTGAAAGGGAACCTCATGCCCCTCATGTACGTGCCGGGCATCGCCCGCGTCCACTACGACAGCATCCAGAACGGCCGCCAGACCCAGGCCGACTACGTAGCCGTGCTCGACGGCTCCTGGGCGCTGGCCGTCGCGGTGTGCGACGGCGCTGGCGACGACTCCGACGCGGCCGACGCCGCCCAGATCAGCGCACAGATCTCCGCGGCGGTCACCGGCTCCACCAACAGCGGCGTCCAGGGCCTGCACGCCGCCCGCACCTACCTGCAGCAGCGCAACGAGGACGCCCACCCGGACAGGAGGGCATCACCACGGCGGTCGTAGCTGCGATCACCCCGGGCTTCCTCGACATGGCCTGGGTCGGCGACTCACCCGCCTGGGCGGTGCGCCTGGACGGCAAGGTCGTCCCCCTGACCGTTCCGTCCTGCCACCCCTGCGGCACCCCGTGCAACGTCGAGGAGAAGCACGAGGCGGAAGACCGCTGGCCGCACCGCCTGCTCACCCACACCGGCGACTACACGCGCCTCATCATCGCGACGGACGGCCTGACCGCGCACCTTCCCCTCGCAGGCCGGGCCGACCACATGAACGCGATGCTCGACGACCTGGCGCGCCTCGCCGCAGCCGACCTGTCCGGCGAGTACGTCGCAGCGTCGCTGCTCGACCTGGCCAGGAGGGGCCGCGGCGGCGACAACACGACGGTCGCCGTGATCGACCTCCTGGAGCACGAGAGCGAGCCAGCGTGACAAGCACCCTGATCGGGCTGCTGCTCGCCGCGAGACCAGCCTGGGTCACCCGCCTGCAGCTCCGGACGGCCGACGACGGCGACTGCTTCGACCTCCGGCACCTGACCGCCGCGCTGACCCTCGGCGACGGCGACAACGACACCGAACTCTCCGAGGTCGAGGAGTACCCCGCCGCCCGCCTCATCGTCGGCCGGCTGTCGCACCCCGGCGACCGGCCCCGCAACGAGCTCGCCGCGGCGCTGCTCAGCCACTACTTCCCGCCCGCCGCCAACCGGTGGTGGCTCGACATCCGCGGCGGCGTCATCATCACCGGCCTGTGCCAGTGCGGCGCTCCCGCGGACCTTCCCAACCCCGTCTACGACACGGCGCGCGTCGTGTCTGCACTGAGAGGAACGCGATGAGCAGGAGAACCAGGCCCGCCTCCAACCCGAACACCAGCCACAGCGTCATCACTACGAAGGCGCGGGTCTGCGGGTGGGCCATCGAGCCCGGCGAGACCAGCGGCGACGGCACGACGGAGCTGATCCTGACCCGCGACGACTGGAAGATCGTCGTGGCGTTCCAGGGGAGCACCGCGCTGGCGGCCGCCCTGAAGTACCCCGGCCGGTCGGAGCCCTCGGAGCTGATCGGGAGCGAGCAGTTGGCCCGCTTCCTGCGCGGTAACCGGGAGCAGATGAGCGCCTTCCGCATCGACCAGCGGGTCATCGTCGGCGTCCAGGCCGGGACGGTGAAGGACATCCGGCCCGACAACGAGACGAAGGTCCGGCTCATCGTCCGCTACGACGGCGGCACTACGGGCAGCCCGCTCACCACGCACGCCCGCGCCGAGGACGAGGTGGCGGTGTGACCTCGCCCGCCCCACCCGTCAAGGCCGAGGACGTCGTCAAGGGCCGGGACGGCTCGTACGTCGTGCTGCGCGTCCGCGAAAACGGCGGCCTCATCAAGGCCCGCCACTCGGCCACCAACACCATCTGGCACCTGGAGGTGAGGGATGGAGCCTGTGCCCGGATCTGAACTGGCCATCCCGTCACGGGCGGTCAAGCCCGACACGATCGCACTCGAAGGTGTCCTGCTCAGCCCGGACGAGCCGAACGCCCTGGTGCGTGAGGGCGTGATGGTCTGCCCGTACCCCGACTGCGGCACGGCGGACCGCATCGTCGAGCTTGACGTTGCCACCCGCACCAACCAACTGCGGATCGTCGCGCCCGGCGAGATCACGGCGGGCACGGGCGACGGCACGTACGAGACCGACGGCTACGAGTGCGAGGTGTGCTGCCGCCGGGTGAGCCTGCCGGACGGCTACGAGATCGTCTCCTGGGACTGATCTATCCACGCTGGCCCTGCCATATGGCAGGGCCAGTACGTCAATAGCGCTACCGCAATTAGCCAACTGAACAGGGGGAACGCCACCATAGCGACCATGAAGAGGGGCCGGCGCCGCCCCGTCACGCAGGCCATGAAGGACCGCAGCGCCGCCAGCCGTACGGCGGCGCGAGAGGCGCTGCACGCCTATGCCGTGCTGTGCCTGAACGACCCGGCCGAACTGGAGCGGTTCCGCGACATCGCGGCGAGCATCGGCTGGAAGCTCGACCCCGCCAGCGACGAGCCCGGCTACTCGCTGCAGAACGCGTTGCTCCTGGCGGCGCAGCGCCGACCGCTCACCCACTGCGGCGGCTTCGACTACTGGCTCAGCTAGGGCCGTGCCGTGGCCGAGGGAGAGAAGTCGCTCGGCACCTTCCGGCACATCGGCCGGGAGAAGACCGACGAGGAGAAGGCCAAGGAGAAGAAGGAGGCCGAGGAGGGCTGGCAGTCCACCCGGCGCGGGCCCCGCTACTACGTCAAGAAGGGCACATTCGACGTCGCCCAGACCAGGCCCGTCGTGAAGTGCCCGCACTGCGTCACCACCCCGACCGGCGAGGACGACCGCACCACGCAGTGCCCGCCGACGTGTGCCGTGTTCGCGCCCAGGCCCGGCGGCAAGCCGCCCCGGGAGCTCGTCGTCGAGCTGATGCAGGCCCAGCTCCTGGACGCCGACGACGAGGGCGGCGAGGAGTGAACCAGGACCCGGCGACCGTGAGCGGCCGCCGCCAGATCGCCCGCAACGCCCGCCGGTACGGCTACTACGACGTCCCGGCCAGCCCCGGCCAGTGTCGGCAGTACCGAGTGGACTGCCCGCTGTGCCGCGAGCGGGTCAGCACCGCGTGGGAGAGCGGCAAGACCCGCATCGCGCTCCTCGACGCCGCGATGGACGCCCACCTGCTCCACGACTGCGAGCACGGCCCCCAGCAGTAACCCCCCCCGCGCAGGGCGGCGGGTGGCTGCTGCCCTGCGCTCCTTTCTGAGCGAGGAACATTGATCACGATCAAGTACACCCACGAGGACGGCACCCTCGTGTACGGCACCCGCAAGGGCGACGGTGTGTACGACATCATCCGCAAGTGGGAGAACGGCAACTTCAAGTTCTTCCCCTCACTCCGCATGATCGGCCTGCGTAACTCCCGTGACCGGGTCGCCGACCGGTGGGCGATCAACGCCGCGGCGAAGGCCCTCCGCGAGGCGGGGTTCGAGGTCGAAGTCGAGATCGACGACACCTTCCGGGACCGAGCCCAGGTTCTGGAGGACAAGGCCGACCGGCTCGAAGACCGGCGCGACGCGCTGGAGCGGAAGGCCGACCGGCACGCCGGCGCCGCGGCGGCCGCGCACGAGCGCGCGAACCAGATCGGCGAGCGGTTCGCGGGCGGCCAGCCCATCCTGGTCGGCCACCACTCCGAGCGGGGCGCGCGGCGCGACCAGAAGCGGATGCACCAGGCGATGCGGACCAGCATCGCGGAGAACGACGCTGCGCAGGACGCCGCCCAGCGCGCGAACGCGGTTGGTAGCCAGATGCGTCGCTCTGCGACTCCAGCCGTGACCGCGCGCCGGATCAAGACGGCCGAAGCCGAGCTGCGCAAGATCCAGAAGTCGCTGGACGGCCACATCCGCAGGCACCTCGACTACGAGGGCCAGCCGTACTACATCGAGAACCACGGGGCGGCCACCGGCGACCACCGCGAAATGCTGCTCGCCCGCAAGGCCCAACTCGAAGACCAGCTTGAGTACGACCAGGCGCAGCTTGCCGCGGCGGTCGAGGCGGGCGAGTACGTCGTGTGGGGCAAGCACAACGTGCACATCGGCGACGTCGTGCACTACTGGGGGATCCGGGCGCGCACTGTGGTGAAGGTCAACAAGTCCACCGTGGGCGTCGAGTCCGGCTACTCCTGGCCCGACAAGGTGAAGTACACGGACATCCGCGCCGTCGAATGCCCGCACGGCGAGGATGGGCCGGCCGTCATCGCGCCGAACCGGCCCGCCAAGAAGGCCCCTGCCCGGCCCAAGGTTGAGGTGCCGAAGATCGACACCGAGCAACTGAAGGCGGCCGCGCAGACCGTCAGCAACGTGACCGTGGGCCGGGGCCGGGAGGCGTTCGTGTCCCGCCCAAGGTGGTGGACAAGCTCATGGAGCTCGCCGACATCCAGCCCGGCATGGCGGTGCTCGAGCCGTCCGCTGGGACGGGGAACATCGCGGCGGCCGCCGTCGAGGCCGGAGCGGTCGTGGACTGCGTCGAGATCGATTACAACCTGGCGACTGTCCTGACCTCCCGCGTCCCCGGCGCGAACGCCACCTCTGTCCGTGACTTCCTGGACGTAGATCCGGCCGAGCGCGACCCCTACAACCGGGTGGTGATGAACCCGCCGTTCTCCGGCGGCAAGGACATCCTCCACATCACCCACGCGCTGCGGTTCCTCAAGCCCGGCGGCCGCCTCGTCGCGGTGATGGCCGCCGGGGTGATCTGGCACCAGTCCAAGGCGGCCGAGAAGTTCCGCGCCCTGGTCGAGGAGCGCGGCGGCGAGTTCGAGCCGCTGCCCGCCGGCTCGTTCGCCCCAGCCACGGACGCCAACACGGTCGTCGTGGTCATCCCGGCCGCCGAGTAGCCGCCGATCGTACGCGCCCCGCCCCATGCGGGCGGGGCCTTCCCCGGAGACTCCGTGAAGGTCATCTTCTCGTACGGGATGGGCCTCGACTCCACGGCGATCCTGCTGCGCTGGCTCACCGACCCCGGGTCACGCTGGTTCGACCTGCGTGATCTCGTGGTGGTCACGGCGCAGACCGGAGACGAATGGGTCGAAACCGCCCACCTCGTCGAGCAGCACATCTACCCGCTGCTCGCGCGCCACGGCGTCCGAACCGTGCAGGTTGCCCGGGGCGGCCGCCGCCAGGCGGACGGCATCGTGATCCTCGACGACACCACCCACCCGATCCTGTGCCTGTCGTCGGCGCCGGGCGCGTACCGGCTGTCGGATGAGCTGCTGTCGGTGGCGACCGTCCCCCAGTCCGGAGGCGTGCGGAAATGCAGCCTGAAATTTAAGGGCTGGGTCCTGGACCAGATCATCGCGCAGATCGTCGGCGACGAGGAGTTCGTCCACGTCGTGGGGTTCGAGGCCAACGAAGTCAGCCGCATGTTGAAGGATATGCCGCTCGGCCCCGGCACGCGGATCCCGTCGTACCCGCTGATCGAGTGGGGCTGGGACCGCGCGCAGTGCGAGCGGTACGTCCTCGACAAGATCGGCGTGAAATGGCCGAAGTCGGCCTGTGTGCAGTGTCTTATTTGGATTCTAGACGATCTACCTTGGTCCTCCATGGTGGAGATTATCTGGGACAAGTTCCCCCTGGTCGCCGGGCAGGAGCAGGCACGGCGGTGGCTGCAGTTCACGGCCAACATCGGACGCGCAGCGAACACGGTCACGGCGTACGGCCGGGCCCTTGAGGATCTTCTGCGGTTCTGCGCCTTGATCGGTGCCGATCCGCTGACGATACGGGCCGATGTGATCGCCGCGTGGATCGGCGACTTGCACGAACGGCCGAACCCTCGTACCGCCAAGCTCGTGCACCTCGATTCGGGTACGGGGTTGGCCAATGCCACGATTCAGCATCCACCTGCGGGCGGAGACCACCAAATCCAAGCGCGCCCGGGAGGTCGGTTTCGGCACCGCCACCTCCCGGCTGTTCATGGCCTACCTGGCCGAGCGTCGCCGGTTGGTCGGCCGTATGGCCGGGCGGCTGCTGATCAGCGTGTCGCGACGCAACCGTGGCGCACCGCTGGGGGCGGCGAGCTGGTCGAAGATCGTGTCGGGCATCGCCGACCGGGCCGGTGTCCCGCGCCTGTCCACGCACACCTTCAGGCATCTGCGGTTGACCGATCTGGCGCGGGCGGAGTGGACGATCGATCAGATCGCTCAGTATGCCGGCCACAAAGACCTGTCCACGACGCTTCGTTACATCCATCTCAGCGGTCGTGAACTGGCCGCCAAGCTGCACCGGGCCACCGCTGCAGCCCAGGCCGACCGGGAGCGTCTACTGGCAACCCTGGTGGAGGGGCGATGAACGCCATCAGCTTCGCCGACGACCAGCAAGAGCCGTTGCCGCTCGCGGCGCTGTGCCAGAACGTGCGCAGCCAGGACCCCGCTCTCACTCCTGCCGAACGTGCCATTCTGGCTCACATCAGCGACTTCGCGCACATCAGCGTCCAGTTCGCCAACCGGGATGCGCTCAGCCGACTTATCGACCCCATCGAACACGTCGTCACCGCCGCGTGGGCGCCAGCCAAGACGACGGCCGCCCGCAACATCCTGCTCGGCGAAATGCACCGCCGAGGCAGCGCTTACTGGTCCTGGGATGAAGACGCCTGGATCGCGCTCGCCGACGGGGACCGGGCCACTACCAGGAGGTCGCGGTTCCAGTTGGTCGCCTTGGGCTACCTGTTCGGCGGTCACCACCGACTGCATCACCACGCCGGAATCGTTCAGGTCCGCAAACTCGCCGACATGGTGTTCAGACCCACTGCTGTGGACCCTGCCCTGGAAGAGATCCGTTCGACCCTCACCGCCTGGCAGTCGAGCGAGAGTCTCATGTCGTGGCAGGTCACCAACGCGACAATTGACCTGCTGCTCAGCTGCGGCAGCCCGCGACTGGAGCACATCGGCGAGGAACAGTTGCACGCTCTGGTCGAGGACTACCGGGCCGACCACCCCTCGCGCCGGCAAGGGCTGTTCAAGGTCTCCCGCGTGCTGGCGGACAAGGGGATCATCACGGCGCCGCTGACGAGTAACGGACACCACCGCGGACCCAAACCGGAGACGCTGGCCAGCGTCTCACCCGAATGGCTGGAGTGGGCGCAACGCTGGCGCAAGCTGGCCACCTGCGAACCGGGCACGCTGCGGACGATGTTCTCGGTCATCCTCATCGCCGGGCGGTGGGCCGCCGAGAAACACCCCGAATCGATCGCACCGGATACCTGGACCAGGGACATGGCCGCCGAGTACGTCGCCGATACCCTGCAGGCCACCGTCGGGCAGTGGGCCGGGCACAACCGCAACCAGGTTCGTCTTGGCGAGCCGATCAGCGCCGGCGGCATGGCCAACCGCATCGACAGCCTCCGGAGCTTCTTCTGCGATCTGATCGAATGGGAGTGGATCAAGCCGAAGTTCGACCCGCGCCGGGTGCTCAGCCTGCCGCTGTCGCGGCGGGCCCAGCTCGGCCCCAACCCGCGGATCATCGACGACGTCGTGTGGGCCAAGCTCATGGCCGCCGGACTAACCCTCAACACCGAGGACATCACGCCGTATGGCACCCCGGCGGCCAAGGCGGCCGGCTGGCAGGCCAACTACTACCCGATCGAGATGCTGCGCGCCCTGGTCGGAGTGTGGCTGTTCGGCGGCTGCCGCATCGACGAGATCCGCCGACTCGAACTCGACTGCATCATCTCGGACGAAGGCCAAGACCAGCAGACCGGCGAGACATACCCGATCTGCCTGTTACGCGTCCCGCAGAACAAGACCTCCGGGCCGTTCAACAAGCCCGTCGATCCCGTAGTCGGCCAGCTCATCGAGGCATGGAAGCTCGTCCGCCCACCCCAGCCCGACATCGAGGACCGCAAGACCCGGCGGCGCCGCCAGCACCTGTTCACCTACCGCGGCCAGCTGATCGGCCCTTCCTACCTCAACGAAAAGATCATTCCCGCGCTGTGCCGCAAGGCCGGAATCCCGGAACAAGACTCCCGCGGAGCCCTCACCAGCCACCGGGCGCGAACCACCATCGCCACCCAACTGCTCAACGCACGCGAACCGCTGTCTCTAGCCGACCTGCAGCAGTGGCTCGGGCACAAACACCCCGCCAGCACCCGCCACTACGCCGCGATCCTGCAGCGCACCCTGGCCGCCGCCTACAAGAAGGCCGACTACTTCGCCCGCAATGTCCGGACTATCGAAGTCCTCATCGACCGCGAGAGCATCCTGTCCGGCGCCGCGCCGACGGACAGCCCTGGAAGTACTACGACCTGGGCGACGGCTACTGCACCTACGACTTCTTCGCCAAATGCCCGCACCGCCTGGCCTGCGCCCGTTGTCCCTTCTACCTGCCCAGGCAATCCCACGCCGGGCAGTTGCTGGCGGTCAAGGAAGGCATCGAGCAGATGCTGGAACAGCTCGACCTCACCGACGACGAACGCCAAGCCCTTGAGGGCGACCGCGACGCCGTCGCCGCGCTGGCCGCACGCCTGGCCGATACCCCGACGCCGGGTGGACCCACCCCCAAGGAACTCGGCACCGGGGTGGCTTTCATCCCGCTGACGACTCTACGCGACAGTCTCCCCGGAGGATCGTCATGAGCCCCGTCGTGCGGAGGTTGCCTCAGTCATCCTGGCGAAAGATGATCGCGGCGCCCAGGGCGGCGTTGGCGGGCACGAACATCTCTCCGGTACCGGTGTGGGTGACCGGGATGCCGTTGTCGCGCAGGAGCCGCTCGGTGGCGGCGATGTCGCGTACGGACACCGTGTAGGCGACGAACGCCGGCAGGGCCGCCGGGCGTTCACCTGGCAGCAGTCCGGCGAGCGCCGATGCGGCCACGATGGTGATGTTCGCCCGGTCGAAACGCGTCACCTGGTCGTCGTGAGCCTGGCCGAAGTAGGTGCCGTAGCGGTGCTCAAGCTCGGGCAACGCCGAGTCGGCGACGCACAGCACGCATTCGACCAGCCCGATGGCGCCGTTGGGATGGTCGGTGTGCTGCTCGTCCTCCAGTGCCTCGACCGAAGTGTTCTCGGCGAATCCGATCCTGCCTTCCGGCACCCGCCCGGCAGGCAGATGGGGATGGGAGATCTCCAGGTAGCGGGCGGGCTCCATCTTGGTCCCGGTGCTGGTCTCGACGGGTCGCTGGATGGCGTGCACGCCGCCGTGGCTGACGTCAGCGGCGGTCAGCCGCGCGGCGACGCTGTCGATGTCTGGCGTATCGGCGATCATGATGTGAATGCCCTGGAAACGCTGGAGCAAGGACGTGATGTTGGCGGCGGTGGCCTGGATGGCCGCTATCAGCCCCGGCAGCTTGTCGTCGGGCACCTGCAACGGGATGGGTCGGGCTTCGCCGGGCATGCGGCCGGTGTCGTCGATGACGGCTACCAGTTCGATGAAGTTGCGGGGGAAATACACATGGGTGTTGGCCACGCCGAACGGTTCGGCGGGGCCTCCCGCGACGCGCGGGAGGACGGGATAGGCGGGTGCCGGCACGGTGAAGCCGAGCTGGCGGTACCGCTCCATCGCCTGGTTCATGTCCCGCACGATGTGGCCGACGTGATGCAGGCCGTTGATGTCGTCGCCCATAACGGGCCACCTCCGTTGTCTTAGGTGAAGAGACCGGATAGAGATCGTGTGTCGTGTACGGCGGCCCTGTGAGGGGCATCTGCCGATCAGGTCTGGTGGGGCTTTGCTGGTACGGATCGTGATGGCTGGAGAGGTGACGTCAGCCGTTGGGGATCTTTTGCGGCGAGGTCGGCGATGTGAAGGCGCCGGGGTCGGCGATGACGCGGCGGGGCAGGACGATGAGGGCCAGGATCACTCCCGCCGCCGCCGCTCCCGCGGCGATCCACAGCAGGCTGTCCAGTCCCTGGATGAACGCGGCCCGTATCGTGGCCAGAAGCGGCGCCTTGCCCTCGGCCACGGCCAAGCCTGCGAAAACGCTCTCGCGGATCGCATCGGCCTCCGAGGAGGGCAGCGCGTTACGATATCCAGCGTTGAGCGCGCTGCCCAGGATCGCCGCCGACAGCGGAGCGCTGATCTTCTGGATCGCTTGGATGGTCGCCGACCCCGTCCCGGCACGTTCGGCCGACACCGCTGCCAGCGCCGTAGCGGAGGAGGTGGCGAAGGCCAGTCCTGCGGCGATGCCGGCGCAAACCATCCACGCCGCGACCGGGCCGTAGCCGCTGGCGGCGCTGGTGGTGGCAGCGCCGGACGCTAACGATCCGGCCAGGAGAGCGAATCCGGCAGCGAGAGTGAGCCTGGCGCCGATCCGGGCAGCGATGCGGTCGGCCAGAACCGAACCGGCGACGACGGCCACGAGCAGGGAAAGCAGTCGTACGCCGCTGCCCATCGCGTCGGTACCCAGGACCACCTGGAAGTACTGCGGTGCGGCGAACAGCAGTCCGAAGAACACGAACCCGGCCAAGCCCTGCAAGAGCGCGCCCCCGGTGAAGGGACGTGACAGGAACAAGCCGAGGTCGAGCAGGGGCCGACCTAAGGGGTGCCGGGTGAGGCGCAGCTGCCAGAGCACGAAAGCGATCAGCAAGAGCAAGCCTGCGGCCATCGCCAGTATGGCACCAGTGGTAGTCCACCCGTCCTGTCCTGCGCGGATCGTGCCATAGGTCAACAGCACCAGGCCTCCGCTGGAGGACATGACACCCAGCGGATCCAGCCCGGGGCGTTCGGTGCTACGAGACTCCGGCAGCAAAGTGATCGCAGCGATCACCGCCAGGGCGACCACCGGCAGGTTGACCAAGAAGATCCATCCCCACCAGTACTGGCTGAGGATCCAGCCACCGACGATCGGCCCCAGCGGCATGGCGACGAAGTTGGCGGCCGCCCAGATCCCAACCGCCCGCGGCCGCTCGGCGGCGGTGAACAGCACGGCCAAAGTGGACAGCACGAGTGGGATCACGAAACCCGCCGCCAGCCCCAACAGCGCCTGGGCGGCAACGAACACCGTAGGTGACGGCGCGAATGCGGCCGCTACCGAGCCCGCGCCGTACACCGTCAGGGCGGCCACCAGCATCCTCTTGCGGCCGACAAGATCGCCCAGCGCCCCCGCCGGCAGCAGGCCCGCGGCCAGCGCGAGCAGGAAGGCCGCGACGAACCATTGCAGGTCCGAGGCTGAGGCGCGCAGAGCGCCAGCCAGGGTCGGCAGCGCCACGTTCAGCATGGTGACCGGAAGGCCGACGGCGAGGACCGCGAGGTTCAGAGCTCCCAGTGCCCACCACTTCCGGGCATTGTGAACCGTCATAGCTTCCCCCCTCATAGAAATTGAGAGATGACTTTCTTATGAAAGTACACCATCATGTGTGTGTGCGCTAGAATTTGGTGCGTGAGTGACAGTGGGCTACGCGAACGTAAGAAGGCCAGGACCCGGGAGGCGATCCTGCGCGAAGCGTTCAGGCTCTTCCGCGAGCACGGCTACAACGCCACGACCGTCGAGCAGATCGCCGCGGCCGCGGAGATCTCCCCCGCGACCTTCTTCCGTTACTTTCCGACGAAGGAGCACCTGGTCGCGCTCGATCGCTTTCCGCCTCTCGTGGAGGCCCTGGCCGCTCAGCCGCCGGGCCCACCGGTCGCAGTGCTGCGCGGGGCATTCCGTGCGGCGTTCGCCGCCCTGTCCGCCGAAGAGATCGCCGCGGGACACGCACGGGAGGTGTTCGCAGCCACTGTGCCCGAACTGCTGGTGGCCAACCTGCGCAAGAGTCCGGGCGTGATCCGCGAGGTCGGCGAAGTCGTGGCGGACAAGGCCGGATGTGCCGTGGACGACCCGCGGATACGCAACGCCATCGGTGCTGTCGTCGGGGTCGTGGCCATGGTCTGGCTCCAATGGGCACAAGATCCCGATATGGATGGGCCCGCCGAGATCGACACGGCGCTGGCGCACCTGGAGTCCGGCCTGGGCATGTAGACCGACCACTCGGGTCCGCGCTACCCCGAGGCAGTTGGCTTGTCTGAGGTTATTTCCCACTCCGCTGGAGGCAGGTCTCGCCAGGCCCTCGCGTATCTACCTCTGCTAGGACGGCGGACGATCACCTACCTCTGCAGGATCATCCGGAGATCGTTACCTCATATCCGCAATAACGTGCCCATACGCGTTTTCGCTGGCAGAAGGCCGTGACCGGACCATTCCCCGGTATCTCGACAACCCCGGCGAAGCGCTGCTGGCGCTAACGATGGAGTACCTGTCCGTCGCGGTGAACCCGCGCCAAGGGCTCCTGGCCGGGCGGCAGGTGTACGACCTGTTCGCCTCGACACCCGGAAGCGAGCAGCTGCTGGACATGTTCGAGCGGCATCTCAGCAACCTGCCGTGGGCCGTCTACGACGTCCGGCGCGCGATGGCGGCCAAGCCCGGCGACCAGATGGCGCGCGGCGACACCCGCCGGTCGCTGAAGCGGCTGGTCGAGGGCACGCGCGCCGAAGTGTTCGCCCACCTCTACCGGGCCGCGTACCTGCTCGGCCGCGAGGTCGAGACGGACGGCCGCCACCACCGGGTGTGGCTGCGCACCCGGAACCTGTACTACCCGTGCGTCGAGCACGCCCTGGTCGTCGCGCCCGCGTTGGCGCACGACAAGACCCTCAAGTCATTCGAGAAGGCATGGCTGGCCGGCCTCAACGGTCCCGCCCAGCTCTCGCTCATCTAACCCATCACCACAAAGGAATCGCCACACATGCTGAACCGATTCGTCGGCGTCGATGACATCTGGGCAACCGAGCAGTTCGCAGGCGCGGGCGGCTCCGGCACCGGCCTGGCCGCCGCCGGTGTCCGAGTGGACTTCGCCGCCAACCACGACGCCAAGTGCAAGGACACATACATCGCCAACCACGAGGTCAAGGAGTATTGGCTGGGCGATGTCCAGGCCGAAGACGCCATCTGGAAGTTCCCCTACGCCCCGTTCTTCTGGTCGAGCCCAGCCTGTCCCCGCTTCACCACGGCGCGCGGCGACAAGCGGTTCTTCGACAAGGAGAACCAGATGGCGCTATGGGCCGAGGAACTGACCGAGGACCAGAAGGCCGGGATTCGCAGCCGCGCCCTGATGGAGGAAGTCGTCACCTACCTGCGGCACTGCCAGGAGGCGTACGGCCGGCCCGTGCTCGGCTTCGGCATCGAGAACGTCAAGGAAGCACGCCTGTGGGCCCACTGGGACCGGTGGATCCACGAACTGCGCAAACTCGGCTACATCATCCGCGTCATCGCGATCAACGCCATGCACATCCAGCCGCGCGCCACCCTGCCCACCCCGCAGTCGCGTAACCGGCTCCTCGTCGCCGGAATCCACGAGTCCGTGGGCCGCGTCCCCGACTGGGACAAATGGCTGCGACCGTACGCCTACTGCCCCAAGCATGATGGCTGGACACAGGCACTGCAGTCCTGGAAGAAGCCCGGTCAGGACATGGGCGCCTACGGCATCAAGAACGGCCAGTACGTGTACGTCTGCCCCCGACACGACTGCCGCGGGCAGATCGTCGAACCGCCGGTGCTGGCAGCAGCCGCGTGCATCGACTGGTCCGACCTTGGCACTCCGATCGGAGACCGGCCGAAGACCGCGAAGAAGCCGCGTAGACTGGAGGAGACCACGCTCGAACGGATCGAGGCGGGGATTCGCAAGCGGTGGGGCGCGTTCCTCACCCCGACCGGCGGCACGTGGAACAGCGAGCCGTATGGCGTGGACGAGCCGGTCAAGACCGTGGTGACGCGGGAGAACACCGGGCTTGTCGTGCCGATGGAGGGCCGGCCGGGCAAGGTGGCGTCCTACACGGACGAGCCGATGCGGACGATGACCACCAGGCGGGAAACCGGGGTGGCGTTCCCCGAGCTGCCCGAGCCGTTCGTGACCCTGTTCCGCAGCGCCCGCGCCCGGAACATGGACCCCATCACGGACCCGGTGGCAACGATCGTCGCGGACGGCAGCAACCACGGCCTCGTCGTCCCGCCGGACGGACCGCCGCCGCTGGTCACGCCGATGCGCGGTGGCGGCGACAAGCTGCAGGCCCGCCGCGCCGACACCACTCCGGTCCACTCGGTCACCGCGGGCGGCTTCCACCACGGGCTGATCATCCCGCCGGGGTTCGTCATGCGGAACAACGGCTCGCATGGCGACGGCAGCGAGCACTGCACGCCGTTCGACGAGCCGGTGCGCACGGTCACCACCACTGGTCACCAGTCGCTGGTCACACTGCCTGAGCCGCTGCTGATGTCGTACTACGGCCGCGGCGGCGTCCTCGGTGCGTCCGAGCCGATCGGTACGCTCCCGACTCGTGACCGGTGGGCGCTGCTCACCTCAGACGGGCAGATCGACATCGACCGGGTCCGGTTCCGGATGCTCGGCACGGACGAACTACGTCGGGCGCAGAGCTTCCCTGACGGGTACCGCTTCGGCCCGAAGGACAAGCGAACCATCGCGCGACAGATCGGCAACGCCGTCCCGCCGCCGATGGCAGAGATTCTTGCGTGCGCCGTGATCGAGGCGATCACCGGCGTTGAACTGGAGCGGTTCGTCGCGCCGTTCTGATAGCGGTTCCGCAATCGGCCCCGTCGTACTTCGACGGGGCTCCTACCCACCGAAGGAGACCGTCATGGCAACCCGCCACGTCGTCCAGATGAGCGGCGGCATCGGCTCGTTCTGGGCCGCCAAACGCGTCGCCGCCCAGCACGGCACCGACAACCTGGTGCTGCTGTTCGCCGACACCCTGACCGAGGACGAAGACCTCTACCGGTTCATGGACGACGCCAGCGCTCACCTGGGCGTCGCGCCGACCATCGTTCAGGACGGCCGCACGCCGTTCGAGGTGTTCTTCGACGTCAAATGGCTCGGCAACTCCCGGCTCGCCCCCTGCAGCAAGCACCTCAAGCAGGTGCCCTGCCGGAAATGGATGACCGAACACTGCGACCCGGCCGACACCATCGCCTACGTCGGGTTCGACCATGCAGAGACTCGGCGTCTGCCCGGCACCGTGAACGGCTGGTCGCCGTGGCGAGTCGAGTTCCCGATGTGCTCGGAGCCGCACTGGGACAAGGACCGGATGCTCGACGAGTGCAGGGCGCTCGGCATCGCCATGCCCCGCCTGTACGACCTCGGTTACGAACACAACAACTGCCTGCACCCGGACACGCGGTTTATCACGGACCAGGGCATCAAGACCCTGCGAGAGACCTGCGGGCAGACCGTCCGTGTCCTAGGCCGTGGCGGCGCCTGGCGTGAGGCCACCATCAAGTCGTTCGGCGAGCAGCCGACGTACGAGCTGCGGCTGAGGCGCTACGACGACGAGAAGACCGTCGTAGCCACGGCTGACCATCTGTGGCCGATCCGCCTGCGCCCCGGCCGCAGCGACCACAGCTTCGGGTCCACCGCCCAGTTGCAGCCCGGAGACCGCATTGCCGGGATGTACGGACGACTCAGCGGCAACGTTCGCCCGTCAACGGTCGGCATCATGGCCGGGTTTACCTTCGGCGACGGCACCGCGCCGACGCCGAACGGCCAGGTCCAGCCAGCCCGCGCGTACATCTGCGGGGACAAGGACAAGGCCCTGCTGCCATACTTCGCTGGCTGCCGGACCAAGGAGCACAACGGCGTGATCCGAGTCCTGGACCTGCCCAGAGCGTGGAAGCAACCGCCACCGTTGGACGAGTCACAGTCGTACCTGTACGGCTGGCTCGCCGGATACTTCGCCGCCGATGGAAGCGTGAGCAAGGGGACAGCCCGGATCAGCTCGGCGACCATCGAGCACCTGGAGTTGGTGAAGGAGGTCGCGGGCCGGCTCGGCATCGCCGCGGGTCGCATCCGGACGGAGACGCGTACCGGATACGGCACGGAGCCGACACCGTTGCACAGCGTCGCCCTCACTATGAGCACGCTGCGGGAGGACTTCTTCCTGATTCCGCAGCACCGGGAGAGGTTCCTCGCCCGCGAATCAACGGAGCGGCGACCCGCCGACTGGACTGTGGTCGAGGTCGTCCCCACCGGCCGCGTCGAGGAGGTGATGTGCGCGGTCGTCCCGGACGGTCGCGTGTTTACCCTCGAAGACAACCTGCTCACACATAACTGCGGCGGGGTGTGCGTCCGGGCTGGTCGAGAGCAGTGGCTGCACACCCTTGAGGTGTTCCCCGACCGGTACGCCGAAGCTGAACGCCAGGAGCAGGAGTTTCGCGACCACTTCGGCAAGGATGTGTCGATCCTCACCGAGACCTTGCGCGGGGAGAAACGGCCGCTTACCCTCGCCGAGCTCCGCCGTAGGCACGGGGCCGGCCTCATCACTCGCCGCCGGAAGAAGGCCCAGCCTGCGCTGTTCGACACGGCGGCGGTCGGCTGCTGATGCACGCCCCGCTGTACCTGGCGCCGCCCAGCACCGACCGGATCCGCGACCACGTCCACGCGGGCCGGCTTGGCGCCATCGTTACGCCCTCCTCTGGGAACCGCGTCCCGGAAGAGGGGGCAATGGGCGGCCGACAGCGGCATCTTCGGCAGCTCGTACGTCGGCGACGAGGCGTACCTGCGCTGGCCGCGGGACCGATCAGCCCTTCGGCCAGACGGGAGAGTGGGCGGGGCGCGCGGCCGACCAGTCGATGACGACCTTCTCCGGCTGGGCCACGTCCACCTTGACGGGAACCACGGCGCCGATGGAGACCATGCCCATCATCAGGCGCGGCAGGATCTGCCGGTGGGTGACGCCGTACTCGCGGCCGTCCGCGTGCCGGACGCGGAGGCCGAACTCGACCATGGGCTGGCCGTTGACCGTGATGCCGGTCTCGCCCAGGTGCTCGATCATGGCCTGGGCGGGCACTCCGGTTTGCAGGATGCGCTTGCCCGCCTGCATGTTCTTGAGGACAGGCAGGAAGACGACGCCCATCACGACTAAGACGATGGCGGTGACGGCGACGCTGATGATGAGGCCGAGCATTGGGGCTCCTGGGGTGTAGTTCCGTTTCTTGTCAGGAGCGTTTCTATGTGCGGCTGATTGCACGGTGCTTGACGTCCGCTTGCGTGGGCGTGCGGAAGCGACTGCCTGAGCGCCTTCTGCCCTAGCAAGCGACGGCTAAGGGAACATCAACTCCCCTCGGCACGGCTGGAACAGCCCGTCACGCCCCCGAGACGTCCACAGCAGCGAAGGCATCCCGCGGACCCTATGGGAGGCCGTGTGACTATCCAAGGCCCGGAGGCGGCCATCTGACGCGTAAGACGTGTCATTTGCGTCTGTCGCGTGCTCTGCCGTTCTGTATCAGCGAAACCGTCATATCGGGGGATAGGGCATGAACAAGAGAGATCTCGTCCAGGAGTTCTTCACGCGGACCGGCGTGCCGAGCGAGGCGGCCGCCGAGCGGGCCGTCCAGGCGTTCATCGACATCATCGTCAGCAGCGTCGCCACCGGCGAGGAGGTCCGCATCGGCGGGCTCGGCGTCTTCGACCGCGTCTACCGCAAGGCCCGGGTCGCCCAGGACCCGAACACCGGGGAGGCGGTCGACGTCCCCGGCAAGTGGGTCATGCGGTTCCGGCCGGGCAAGCGGGCCAAGGACGCCGTCAACAAGTAACACCAGCTCGTCGGCGGTCCGCTGCGGGGGCGCGGGCCGCCGACGTTTCCATTTGCGAAGGACACCACATGAAGCGATCTCAGATGGACGCCGCCCTCGAAGAGCTGTACGCCCAAGTGCCCGAGGTGGGCTGCAAGGGCCTGTGCCACCAGGCGTGCGGGCCGATCGGGATGAACCCGCGCGAGCACCAGCGCATCCGCGAGCTGGGGGTGAAGATCCCGCATCACAAGGACGCCCTGGCCGAACTCGTCGAGACGGGCGACTACACCTGCCCAGCGCTCGACTCCGACAACCGGTGCAGCGTGTACGAGGCGCGCCCGATGCTGTGCAGGTTGTGGGGCGCCACCGAGACGATGCCGTGCGAGTACGGATGCAGCCCGCCCGAGGGCGCCCTGCTGACGGACTCGGAGGGGCATGCGCTGCTGGCGCAGTCGCTCGACGTCGGCAAGCCGGACACGCTGAGCCTGGAGGAGTTGGGCCGTCTCAAGAAGCGGTTCGACGACCCGCAGTTCCGGCGCACCGTCCAGAACCACGTGAAGAACAACCGGCCGGCCGCGCCCAAGAAGAAGCCACGCCGCCGGCGCGGATGAGACGGCGGGGCGCGAGCTGCTCAGGGGACGGCTCGCGCCCCGTCACCGTCAGTACCACACTGCAGTAGCCATCTGCCGTGACGGTAGCTTTTCATACTGTTCGGCCGGGTTAGAGAGCTGTTGCAGGAAAGGATTTGGCATCTCTGGCCGGGATGGGGTGGACGGTGGCCAAATAATTCGAGTTCAATCGCCTGCGAGGTTAGCTCCGTGCCCCCTGCTGTTCCCGACCGAATGGCGATACATGCCAACCACTCCCGAGTCTGTACCGCAGCCAACGAGGTTGCGGTTGACCGTCAACTTCTTTTCATCCCAGACGATCGAGGTCGGCGGTATCCGCAGCGACACCCGCGTTCGGGACCTCGGTCATCAGTTGCTTCGGCAGTATTACCCTGGGCAGTCGTTCCCATCGTTGCGGGACGTGAGCGGTCTTCACGGTTTCACGGTTATCGATCAGTACTGGCCGGGGAACGACCACGAGCGACGGCGGTTGTCCTATGACAAGACGCTAGAAGAAGAAGGCATCCAAGACGGTGACCACCTTAGGATCAGGTGCCTTCACGTTGCCGGTGGTGGCATCCACCCATGGGGTGAGCTAGCAGCGTTCTTGGCAGGCGCCGTAGCAGCAGGAGTTGCGGGCAACGCCGCATACGACCTGCTCAAGTCAACGCTCAGCTCCGTGCGGAATCGCTGGAGCGGAGGGCGGTCCTTGCGGCATCGCCTTCGTAAGGATGAAGCCGTCGAGGCCGGAAGAGCAGCGATCTGCCTGAAGTTCGATATTGAAGAACCCCGTGCCCTTGAACTCATGAACGCACGAGCAGTCACCGTCAAGGGTGACTATCGCGCGCTGGAAGGCTTCTACCCAGCACGCTTCCCATGGCTCGCGAAGACCTGGCACTGCGTCTATCGTGTCGAAGAAGACGCCCTGCCTGAGACGATGTCCATCCTGATCAGCTCGGATTCCCATGACCCTGAGAACAGCATCATTTATCTGCTGGGCGCCAGTGTTAGCGGAAGGTAATCAAGAGGCAGTTCAAGGGATGCTGGCGCGGCGATCCAAGGGCGGCGCATAAGAACTCCGAGCGCTACCTAATGCTCCAGGCCCAGTTCGTCCAGGTACGCCTCGATGGCGTCGTTGATGACGGCCTTGCCGCCCATGTTCTCCTGGTGGCACGCGGCGACGAGCCGTGCCCGGGTGTTACGTCGGAGTCGTACGACGGCCGGCGGCGCGGTGGGGCGATCGCGAGGTGTGCCAGGCGGCGGTTGGAAGGGGTCGCGCGGCATCTTGAGGTCGGCGTTCTCTGGCATCTCGGCCGGGATGAGCGGCTTGAGTGCATCGCAGTAGGTGTTGATGGCCAGCTCGAACGTCTCCTGTAGGCCCATTTCGGTGACTTCGAGGGCGTGGGTGAGGCGTTCGTTGATGTCTTCGTACAGGTGGGCGATGGTGGGCTGGAGTTCAGTCCATTTCCGCTTGCGGATGCCGCGCGGTTTCGTGCGGCCTGATTGCGGTTCCGCTGTCGGCTGCTGAGCTTGCGGCGGATCTGATTTGCGTGGCATGGCGGTCGCTCCTGTGGTGGCCTGGCGTGGGTCCAACGGTACGGCGTTTCCGTCGTCTTGTCGCGTCGGACGTCAGCATAGACGATCGGTTCACCACTATTAATTACTGGCCTCTCAATAGTGTACATCGGTCTACCGTCTGGTATTATCAGAGGTGATCGCGGTCGATCAAGATCATCTTTCGATCTCGCCATCTGATAGCGAAACCGCTATCAGCACGCCCAGGCGGACGACACCACACCACACCACCCGGAAGGGAGCCCATGGAAACCAGGCTCTACACCCGCACCAAGCCCAACACCGGGCAGATCGAAATCCGGCATTACGAAATCGACGCCGATGTGAAGCCCAACGAGCCCGGCCCTGTCTGGTTGACCCACTTCTACGGTGTCGAGGCCCCGGCCGACTTCTTCGCCCACGGCGACGACTATGACGCCTACGACGACGTTGACGCGCTGTGGGTCGGCGACGCCTGCTACATCCCCGAGCTCGACGGACCGCTGCCCGCGTACCTGGCGTCCCACTTCAAGGAGCTCGACGCCCAAGGCTGGGTCCTCCTGCCCTCGCTCCCCGAGCCGCGCGAGTACACCTGCGCAGGCTCGCCCGTCGCTGTCCTCCGCGCAGATGGCGGCAACCACATCGAGATCGCTGCCCTGCCCGGCAGTCGCACCGTCGAAGGCAGCCTCGAAAGGATCACTCTCGAAGAGGTCATGGGGCTCATCAACAGCCTCACCGACGCCATCGAAGAGGAGAAATTGGAGTTGGCCCGGTTTGGTGGATACCTGATCTCTGGGGAACCCTGGTTCCCGGAAGAAGGAGTCTGCTGTGCCGAACAACTATCCGCCGGAGTTTCGCCGGCAGATGGTGGAGCTGGTGCGCGCGGGGCGCACACCTGAGGAGTTGGCCAAGGAGTTCCAGCCCTCCGCGCAATCGATCCGTACCTGGGTGCGCCAGGCTGACCTGGATGACGGCCGTCGCCAAGACGGCCTGACCAGCGCTGAGAAGGACGAGCTTGCCCGGCTGCGGCGGGAGGTGAAGATCCTGCGCGAGGAGAAGGAGATCTTGCGCAAGGCCGCGGCTTTCTTCGCGTAAATACCATCGATGACATCCCCGGCGGGTTCGCTCGTTTTTTCGCTGCCCCAGCCAGGCGCTGGTGGCTTGTCCCGATGT